>JAGWWM010000055.1 GCA_018970395.1 Bacteroidota bacterium | reverse complement strand
TCGATTGAAACAAACAAAGCCTCAAGATCTGGATGTAATCTCTGCAAAAATGACATAAATCCAGGTTGATGGTTGAATAAAAACGGTCAACGCTATTTAGGCATCAACAGGTTGTAAGTTGTAAGTTGTAAGTTGTAAGTTGTAAGTTGTAAGTTGTAGGTTATTGCTGTCTGGGGAAAGTAGAGACGCACAATTGTGCATCTCTACAACCTATAACCACTAACCTAATGTATGTCTCGCTTTGGCGAGGGTTTTATCTTTTTCCGGTTCGCCTAATGGTTTATCTTTTGCAACATCTACCAGAATAGGTGCTGCCACGAAGATGGAAGAATAGGTGCCCGTAATTACTCCAATCAACATTGCGAAAGCGAAGCCTCTGGTTACTTCTCCTCCAAAGATGAAGAGGATCAGCAGGGTGAGGAATACTGTTAAAGAGGTCATGATAGTACGTGATAAAGTATCGTTGATCGCTTTGTTAAGAATAGTCGTTTTATCTTTTCCAAACATCTGACGACTGTATTCGCGAACGCGGTCGAATACGATAACCGTATCATTCATGGAGAAACCGATTACTGTTAACACCGCTGCAATAAAGTGCTGATCAATCTCAAGCGGGAAGGGTACGATTTCCCTTAAGAAAGAAAATACGGCTAAGGTAACGAATACGTCATGCAGTAATGCCACGATGGTTCCAACCGAATAACGCCAGTCGCGGAAACGGAAGAAAATGTAAAGTGTAATCACCAACAGCGACACAATGGTTGCCATTAACGCACCTTTCTTCAGGTCATCGGAGATGGTGGGTAATACAGTCTGTGAGCTTTGCTTGTATTCTTTACGGAAAGTTTCCAGACTTGTACCCTGAGGCAGGAATCCGATCAGGCCCTCATATAATTTTGCTTCCACCACTGAATCCACCTGTGTGCCGGTTTCTTCGATCATATAATCGGTGGTGATGTTCAGTTGTTTGGTTGTTCCTACAGTTTTAATCACCGGATATTTTCCGAATGTTTTATGTAAAGCATTTCTTACTTCATCATTGTTCATGGCTTTGTCAAAGGCAACGGTATAGCTGCGACCTCCCTTGAATTCTACTCCGTAATCGAAACCGTTGAAAACAGAAGCCACGCCCAAAATCAATACGATGGCAGAAATGCCGTAAGCAATTTTTCTGTATTCAATGAATTTATAAGCAGCGTGTTTGAAGATGCTGCGGGAGAGGGAAGTAAAGTATTCAAAGTGTCTGGATTTATTCGTCCACATATCTGTTACCAGACGAGATACTAAAATACCGCAGAATAAGCTGAGGAGGATACCAATGATTTGCGTGGTTGCAAAGTTGAGCACAGGTCCTAATCCAAAATAGAAAAGAATAATCGCAGTGAGGAGTGTGGTAACATGCGCATCCAACACCGGAGCCAGCGAACGAAGATAACCTTCGTTGACAGCCATCTGATAACTTTTGCCGCGGGTCAGTTCATCTTTGATTCTTTCAAAAATAATTACGTTGGTGTCAACCGCCATGCCTATCGTAAGTACCAATGCCGCAATACCTGGAGCGGTGAGGGTTGCACCCAGTGAACTTAACACGCCAACCGTAAATAACAGATTAAGAATAAGCGCAATATTGGCAATCCATCCACCGGTATTGTAATAAACGAGCATCAGGAGGAAAATGACTACGAAAGAAATCAGAAACGCCAGTGCGCCACCTTTAATGGCTTCAGCACCTAGAGTGGGTCCAACTACTTGCTCCTGTACAATCTTTGCCGGAGCGGGTAGTTTACCTGTTTTTAAAATAGCTGCAAGATCCTGCGCTTCCTGAATGGAGAAGTTGCCTGAAATAACAGAGTTTCCTCCGGAGATAGCCTGATTCACGCGGGGTGCGGAATACACATAATCATCCAATACAATAGCAACTGCTTTACCGGTATTATCACCGGTCAGTTTTTCCCAAAGACGTGCGCCTCTGGCATCCATGCCCATGGTAACCTGAACTTCGCCGTTGCGACTGTCCACATCTTGTCCGGCAGCAATGACTGATTCACCACTCAATTTTGGCTTATCTGAACCGGCTACTGTTTTGATGGCGAACACCTCTAGTAAACTTTCTCCGGCTTTATTTTTTACGGGTTTGGCACCATAATAGAATCTCAAAGTAGAAGGGAGTATGGCTCGAACCGCATCGATTTGAGTATAAGCAGAGAATTTGGCGGTATCTCTTACCAGTACAAACCCAACGGTTGCCATTGAACTTGGTTGTACATTATTACCCGGACTTTGCAATAATTGAGTGAAGGGATTATCGTTGCCGATTGCCGGTTTTGGAGCCGCAATTTTTTTGACGCTGTCAACAACACTTGAATCCGATTTTGAAGTGGTATCTGTTACAGTAGCGCCAGATAAATACGCTTTAACTTTCGCATCTATCGGCTGAATAGTCTGCACGAAAAAGTTTTGATCCACATTGTAGGTTTCCCAAAACTCCAGATTCGCGGTTGCCTGCAAATATTTTCTGACACGCTCGGGGTTATCTACTCCCGCCAGTTCAACTGTAATAATGCCTTTGGCTTGATCCAGATTCAGATTGGGTTGTGCTACTCCAAACTGATCAATACGCGCACTCAAACGGTCAAAGGTTCTTTTCACCGCCTGATTGGCTTCCGTATGAATCACATCAATGACTTCATCATCACTAAAAGTTACTTTGATATTAGTGGTTTGTGCACCGGCAAATAAACCTGCCAGTTTTGCGCCAGGATTTGCCTGTTGAAAAGCATTTTTAAATAGCGTAACGAAATCGGCATCACTGTTTGCTTTTTGTTTATTGGCAGCAGCAATGGCATTGTTTAATGCAGGATCTTTGGGGTTATTGCTCATTGAGCGAATGAGACCATCCAAGCCTACTTCCAGTGTAACACTCATCCCCCCCTGTAAATCAAGACCTAGATTCAGTTCCTGTTCTGTTGCTTTTTGATAAGACAGCTTAGGATAAAGCACTGGAATGTTGAAAATTTCTTTTTCTTTTAAGCTGTCAATATATTTTCTGTAAACAGCATTAAGGGCAGAGTCTTGCGTGGACTTGGGCGCATTGCCGAAATTGTTTTTCACAAAGCGGGCAGCCTTGTCTTTTTGTTTACTTTCAAAATTGTTGACGATCCAGGTAAAGCTTAACTGGTATAAGGAAATAAAGATTAATGCGATAGCAAAAAACCGTACCAAGCCTTTCAGTGCCATAAAAGTATTTTTAAAGTCGTTTTAAGGTTGGCAAAGATAGGGTTTTGGCATTGAAACTCAGTTATGGAACCAGCGTTTGGTTAAATTTTTGAACAGGTTGACAATAAATGCCATAGATGTAATACTTTCGCGCCCGAAAAATTAAACTTTATGAGCATACAAATTTCTTCTTTACTGGATCGGTTTGCGGAACCCGAAACCCTTAAAATGGCAAAGCTGGGTAGGGAGCTGAGAGCAAAAGGAATAGATGTGATTGATTTAAGTCTGGGAGAACCTGATTTTGATACTCCCATCCATATAAAAGAGGCCGCCAAAAAAGCGGTAGATGATAACTATAGCCATTATACCCCCGTAGCCGGCTATCTGGATCTGCGTGAGGCAGTATGTGCTAAGCTCAAACGCGATAACGGACTGGACTATGCCGCTGAAAATATTGTGGTTTCAACGGGAGCCAAACAGAGTCTGGCCAATCTCATTCTTGCACTGGTAGATGCAGGAGATGAAGTCATCATTCCCGCCCCCTTCTGGGTTACTTATTCTGAGCTGGTTCGTATAGCAGGCGGTGTTCCGGTCATAATTCCTACAAAAATGGAAAATGGCTTTAAACTTACCGCAGGGGAATTAAAAGCTGCTATCACTTCCAAAAGTCGGGTGTTTCTCTTTTCTTCTCCCTGTAATCCATCCGGTTCGGTCTATTCCCGTGAGGAGTTGGCGCAACTGGTAAATGTATTTGAACAATACCCTTCTCTTGCTATCATATCTGATGAAATTTATGAGTATATCAATTTCGTCGGTAAGCATGAGAGTATTGCGCAGTTCGCTTCGGTAAAAGACCGTGTGATGATTGTGAATGGCTTGAGTAAGGGCTATGCGATGACGGGTTATCGTTTGGGATATATTGCTGCTCCGGTAGCTGTTGCCAAAGCCTGCGAGAAATTACAGGGACAATTTACCAGCGGCACTAATGCCGTAACACAGCGTGCAGCCATTGCCGCTTTAATCGGAGACCAGCAGCCCACGGTTGAGATGAATAAGGAATTTGAGCGTCGGAAAAAAAGAGTCATTGAACTCGTAAGTGAAGTGCCCGGCTGGAAACTCGCGGAACCCGACGGTGCTTTTTATGTATTCCCGGATGTGAGCGTTTATTACGGAAAAAGTAATGGAACAGAGAAGATAGAAAATGCAGACGATCTTTGTATGTATCTGCTCAATACTGCACATGTGTCAACCGTTACAGGAAGAGCTTTCGGCACTCCCAATTGCATTCGGTTATCTTTTGCCAATAGTCTGGAAAAAATTGAAGAAGCCTACCGTCGTATCAAAAAGGCACTGGAAGCATTGAAAGGGTAAGCATAACGAACAAAATTGCTTTTGTTTCGTTAAGCATTTATGTCAAAACCTACGATTAGTATTTGTTGGTTTCGGAGAGATTTGAGACTTTTCGACCAACATGCTTTTGCTGCAGCATTGAAAGGGAAAAACCCTGTTCTGCCCCTCTTTATCTTTGATAAATCCATTCTGGATAAGCTGTCAAATAAGTCAGACAGAAGGGTGCAGTTTATTCATGAGTCCATCACAGCAATGGATGCTGAATTGAGAACTAAGGGTAGCGGTATGATGGTTCGTTACGGATTTCCATTGGATGTATTTGATGAGCTGAGCCGGCAATTTACCATTGGAGAAGTCTATACTAATCACGATTACGAACCCTATGCTCTCGAGCGGGACGAAGCGGTTGAAAAATTGCTTTCAACCAAAGGCATTGCTTTTCATACTTTCAAGGATCAGGTGATTTTTGAAAAGTCGGAAGTAGTGAAAGACGATGGCAGTCCCTACACGGTCTATACACCCTACAGCAAAAAATGGAAATTACTGCTGGCAGAAAAGGGCATTCCTGATTACAGTCCTCAACCTTACTTTTCAAATTTGTATCAGCATAATGGATATGAGCTGCCTTCTTTGTCATCCATGGGTTTTGAACAAACGCCCACCGCATTTCCTTCCAGGCAATGGGATGCGGAGGAAGTAAAGCAATATGGCGAAAGGCGCGATTATCCTGCGCTTCCCGGCACCAGCCGATTGAGTGTGCATTTGCGTTTCGGCACCATCAGTATTCGGCAGCTAGTGAAACAGGCGATGGGGTTGAGTGAGAAATTTTTGAATGAACTCATCTGGCGCGATTTCTATCACATGATCCTCTGGCATTTCCCAAAGGTAGGGAAGGGGGCTTCTTTCAAAAAAGAATACGATGCCATCCAATGGCGTAATAATGAATCGGAATTTGAAAAATGGTGTCAAGGGAAAACGGGTTATCCCATTGTAGATGCAGGCATGCGCGAGCTGAATGCAACAGGATATATGCATAACCGCGTAAGGATGATTGTAGCTTCTTTCCTTACTAAACATTTACTGATTGACTGGCGTTGGGGAGAAGCGTATTTTGCAGCGCAATTACTGGATTTTGATCTGGCAGCCAACAATGGCGGCTGGCAGTGGGCGGCAGGAAGCGGTTGCGATGCCGCTCCTTATTTCAGAATATTCAACCCTTATTTACAAACGCAAAAATTTGATGAGCAGCTTACCTATATTCGTCAATGGGTTCCTGAACTTGACAGCTTCGATTATCCCGCTCCGATAGTAAATCACGAACTGGCACGAAAGCGTTGCCTGGATGCGTATGCGGCGGCGCTGAAGCCAACCACTTCCATCACCCCTTAAACTTCTTTGCTTTAGGAAGTTTTTCCCCGGAAAAAAATCTTTCCGCGCCTATGTTTTTTCCATCTGAAGGACAAGGGGTAGCGGCGGATTTATTGGATTTGCAGGCAATGAAACCTGTCAATAAAAAACCAATGCACAGGGAGCGTATAATTTTTGTCATATAACAGATTTTATAATTTAGATGAAGGGTCAGTTGATTTGAACCAACTCGCATAATGGATATAATTATTCGCGATTCTTTCTATTTCTCCATGGATCAAATCCTGACTTATGTCTTTCACTTTTTTTGCCGGCACGCCCGCATAAATGCTACCTGCTTCAATTACCGTTCCTTCCAGCACCACAGCGCCTGCTGCAATGATGCAGTGGGAATGTACTACAGCATTGTCCATTACAATGGCTCCCATTCCAATAAGCACATGATCGTGAATGATACAACCGTGCACAATGGCGTTATGTCCTATACTTACATGATTACCGATGATGACTTTTGTCTTCTGATAGGTGGCGTGTATCACTGCGCCATCCTGAACATTTACTTTATGTCCCATCCGGATGCTGTTCACATCACCTCGTACCACGGCATTAAACCAGAAACTGCACTGATTGCCTGCTATTACATCTCCTACAATCGTAGCGTTGGGAGCCAGGAAACAATCTTCGCCAAACTGAGGATGGGCTCCTTCTACAGGTAAAATCAATGCCATCATTAATTATTAAGATGCCGTAAAGTTAGGGTCGAAAAATATTTTATCACAATCCGGTTGTTGGAAATAATTGAATAAGTCTTCAAATCCCCTCGGAAAACTATATTTTCGCAATTCATTAATGTTACCAATACGTATGTCAAAGGGTCAATTTTCACTTCCTGCCATTAAAAGAATGATGCAGCGTAATCGTCGCAAATACAGATACTTTTTAACCCGCCTCGAAACGCAAAAACCCAAAGGACTGGCGGCAATGGTCAAAAAAGCTGATAAGGAAGTATGGGCAGAAACCGATTGTCTTGCCTGCGCTAATTGTTGTAAAACGATGACGCCAACCTTTACAACGGCAGATATTAAAAGGATCTCTGCTCATTTGAAAATGACACCTGATGATTTTCGGGATAAATGGTTGTATAAGGAAAGAAGTACAGGCGACTGGATGAATCGCAAACAACCCTGCCAGTTTTTAGATAAGAAAACCAATAAATGTTCCATCTATGCAGTTCGTCCGGCAGATTGCGCCGGATTTCCACATCATACCAAAAAGGATTTTACGGAATGGGTGCATGTGTATAAACAAAATGTAGAATACTGTCCGGCCACTTATCGTTTGGTAGAAAAAATGTATAATCAGTTGTCTGCCTGATTTGGCGTTGCGTTAATGAATTCGGTCGCCTCTCAGCTCCATTTCATGCATTAGGTTCTTTTCAAATAAAAGCCATTCTTTCCAGCGCTTGCGCACTTTTGTTTTAGGTAAATAATGCTCAGCCAGCGTGATGAATAAAGTGTAATGACCCGCTTCGCTTTCCATGAAGTGGCGGTAAAATTTTCGCAGGTAGGCATCATTCAATCCTTCACTTAATCTTTTGAAACGTTCACAACTTCTTGCTTCAATCAATGCCATCATCAGCAACTGATCCAGCAAGCGATCATCAGGATGTCCGCCTTTCACCTGAAAAGCGATCAGCGCATTTACATATTCATCTTTGCGTTGCTTGCCGAGGCTAAGTCCTCTTTTTTTCAATTCATTCAATACCGCTCTGAAATGCCCCCATTCCTCCGTTACGATGGGTGCGAGCTCAGTTACGAGTTCAGCGAGATGACTGTATTTCTGGATGAGTGAAATACAGGAAGTAGCCGCTTTCTGCTCGCAGTAAGCATGATCGGTCAGGATGGCTTCAAGCGAATAAGCAGTCAAATCTACCCAGCGCGGATCGGTGGGCAGTTGAAGTCCCAATATGTTTTTAACGGATTCTTTTTCCATTGCTGATGCTTGATATATTGCTTGCAAAATTAGGTTTCCTTTGCGGATTGACTTTATTTTGCTTAATGACTACAACTCTGTCATCTTTTCAGTAATTTTCATTTTAAGAAATAAGAGATCATTCATGAAGCCATTACGACTCCTTGCTTTTTTATTATCACTGATAGTTACTACCCTGCTTGCTTATGTGATGAATACTCCCTTTGGAAAAATTCCTGCCTGGGGAAAGTTTTTCAGTCCGCACCAAGGATTTTGGCAACAGGCAGAGCCGGTTGGGAAAGATTTTAATCTGACGCTTCCGCTCAAAGGATTAAAAGGAGAAGCCACGGTTTATCTTGATGAAAGATTGGTGCCGCATGTGTATGCTGAACAACAGGAGGATGCGGTATTTGTGCAGGGGTATTTGCATGCGCGATTTAGATTGTGGCAGATGGAGTTTCAGACGCATGCCGCGGCGGGAAGAATCAGTGAAATCATAGGAGAGAAGGCATTGGATTATGATCGTCAGCAACGAAGATTGGGGATGGGATTTGCCGCTGAGAATATGTTGCGCGAAATGGAAGCAGATCCGATGATGAAAAAAATATGTGATGCCTATACCGCCGGCGTCAATGCCTACATCGATCAATTGAGTGAGGCGGATCTTCCGCTTGAGTATAAGTTGTTGAGTTATCATCCCGAGCGCTGGAATAATCTTAAAATTGCTTTGTTTGTAAAAGCGATGACGAAAAACTTGTCTGCTTATTCTGATGACTTGGAAAGAAGTATGGCATTATCGGTATTTACCGACGATCAGATGAAATTACTCTTTCCGGATATTGATCCTTCATTAGATCCGATCATTCCGAAGGGAACGCTTTTTACACCACCCACGGTTGTTCCGCAACCACCTGCTGATGCAGACTCCGTTTATTTGCGCAAGCATGCCATGGCGACGGCCTTGATGCAGGATAAACCCGATCCTGAAAACGGCAGCAACAATTGGGCGATTGGAGGATCTAAAACCAAAACCGGTGCGCCGATGCTTTGCAATGATCCGCATTTGAAAATGAGTTTACCCAGTGTATGGTATGAGATGGAAATGTCGGGTCCGGATATCAATGTGTATGGCAGCAGTTTCCCCGGCATTCCCGGTATTGTGATCGGATTCAATGATCATATTGCATGGGGGGTGACCAACTCGGAGCGCGATGTGATGGATCATTATGAAATCAGATTTAAGGACGAACAACGCAGCGAATATTGGTATAACGGTACATGGAAAGCTGCTCAGCAACGTATCGAAAAGATAGGGGTGAAAGGAAGTGCTGTTTTTTATGATACAGTCGCTTACACTGTTTTCGGTCCGGTGATTTTTGATGATCGTTTTCCGGGTGAAGGAAACGGCAAATCAATCGCTGTGCGCTGGAAGGCGCATGATCCTTCCAATGAAGCCAAAGCTTTTTGGTTATTGAATCATGCCAAGAATTATGCAGATTATGAAAATGCGATCAAGTATTTCGAATGTCCGGGTCAGAATTTTGTTTTTGCAGCCAAGAATGGAGATATCGCATTATGGCAACAGGGCGCTTTCCCTGCGAAATGGAATCGGCAGGGCTTATATGTGATGCCCGGTTGGGACAGCAGTTATTTATGGCAGGGAGAAATTTCTCATGAAGAGCATCCGCATGATTTGAATCCGGCGCGCGGATTTGTGGCGAGTGGCAATCAGCGACCGGTGGATAGCAGTTATCCTTACTTCATTCCGGGGAGTTATTATTTGTATCGGGGGCTTCGGATCAATCGGGTATTGGAAGGGTTAACGAATGCCGGTCTTGGCGATATGATGCGATTGCAGAATGATAATTACAATGGTTTGGCCGGCGCTGCGCTTCCCCACCTGCTCAGTGTAATGGAGAAAAAAGCCACGTTTGGGGAAGCGCGCGCCTTCATGGATACGCTCCGTCAATGGAATCTCAATAACGATCCCCATACCATTGCACCAACCCTCTTCACCCTCTGGTACGATTCCCTCGAAGCAGCTGTGTACGACGATGAACTGGGCGCTCTCAAAGAAAAAGGACTCTATCCCGCCGAACCAACGCTCATCGAATCTGTCTTGCAAAACCCCGATTTTGTATTCATTGACAATGTCCGCACACCCGAAAAAGAAACCTGGGATCAAATCGTTGCACAATCATTCCGAAATATTATCCCTGTTGCGAACCAGCTGGGAAATAAAAAACAACTCGTGTGGAAAGATTATAAAAACACAACGCTCTATCATTTGCTGGGTCCCACGCTAATGCCCCTCGCCGTTGCTCATCTGCCGGTAGGAGGAGGAAAACATGTGGTCAATGCGATTCAGCACGATCAAGGCCCCAGTTGGAAAATGATTGTGGATTTAAGCGGTGAAACTTCTGCGTATGTGGTCTATCCGGGTGGACAAAACGGAAATCCCGGCAGCCCCTACTATCAGCAGTTTGTAGATACCTGGAGCAACGGTCGTTATTATAAAGCATGGGTGTATAAAAAAGGAAAAGAAAATGATGCTGCCATCAAATGGAAAATGCATTTTCAGCCGGCTGGATAAAACTTCAATATTTTCTGAAAAATTAAATATATGCTGAAAGGATTCATAACGATACTTCTAAATATTTTGCTCGCTTATATCAGCGGCATCTTCTTGCCCTGGTGGGGAATGATACCGGTGCTGATACTGCTCTATGCTTTCGTAGCTCTTAAGCCCGGATGGGCTTTTCTGTGCGGATTCATGGCCATGTTCCTCTTGTGGGGACTCCTTGCCCTGCAAATGGATGTTGCCAATAATCACTTGCTTTCGAAAAAAATCTCCACGATCTTTTTTCAAAAAGAAGCATCCACTTTATTAATCCTGGTTACAGCCTTAACGGGTGCATTGGTGGGCGGACTCTCTGCACTTACCGGCGCATTGGCGCGAGGTATTCGAAAGGTTTCCTAACAAAAAAAGGATCACTGTTCTCCTGCTGTCATTGTTTAATTTTGCGGCAATCATGAAGAAAACTTGTCTTGCGATATTTGTCTTGCTCCAGATAATATCTATTCCAATTTTTGCTGCACGTCTTTATGGCGTAATCACTAATGCATCAGGTGAACCATTGCCTTTTGCGTCTATAACAATTAAAAATATTAATCTTTCTACGGCTGCTAACCAGGAAGGAAAATATTTTATTGATCTCGCGCCGGGAAACTACTTTTTATTTTGTCGCTACGTTGGGTATGAAAAAAAAGAAATTCAAATCAACATTGGCAATGAGCCGCAGGAATTGAATATCATACTTGCCACGCAGAAGATTGAGCTTAAGGAAGTTGTGATCAAAGCGGATGCCGAAGATCCTGCCTATGAAATTATTCGCAATGCCATTCGCAAAAGAAAATCCTATTTGTCCGATCAGCAAGCCTATACCTGCGAAGTGTATAGCAAGGGCGTGATGCAACTCCGAGACTTTCCCAAAAGTTTCATGGGTAAACCTGTAGATTTTGAAGACGGAGATACCAGTAAGAAAAAAATGCTCTACTTGGCTGAAACCGTTTCTAAATTATCAGTGGGAGGTAAAGAAAAAACAAAGATTGAAGTACTGAGTACTCGTGTAAGTGGCAGGCAGGACGGATTTGGATTCGCGGCGGCGGAGTTTATTTCTTTTTATGAAAACATGATTGATTTAGGGGAAGCGCTCAATCCGCGCGGATTTGTTTCTCCCATTGCCGATAATGCACTGAGCATGTATCGCTATAAATATGAAGGAACTTATTTTGAAGATCGTAAACAAATTCATTCCATTCGAGTGATGCCTCGCCGAAAATTTGAACCTTGTTTCAGTGGAACGATTCAGATAGTGGATGATGCCTGGTGTATCCATAGCTTAAAATTGAATCTTACCAAACAAAGTCAGATGGCATTTGCGGATACACTTCGCATTGAGCAGTTGTATCAGCAACAGGGAAAAGATTTTTGGGTGATACAAAATCAGGTGATTTATCCTGCCATAAAATTTTTCGGATTTGATGCGTACGGCAGTTTCTCCAACGTATATAGCCACTTTAACGCAGCACCTGTATTTGATAAAAAGTTTTTTGACAGAGTATTCATTCGGTATGAAAACGGAAGCAATAAGAAATCGTTTGCCTATTGGGACAATATTCGCCCTTTGTCATTATCGGAAGAAGAGCGGCTGGATTATGTGAAGAAAGACAGTCTGGAGCAAAAAAGAAAAGACCCTCATTATCTTGATTCGGTGGATAGAGTTCGAAATAAAGTGAAGTGGGCGGATATTTTATTATTGGGTAAATCGATATCGCAGGAACGCA
>JAGWWM010000054.1 GCA_018970395.1 Bacteroidota bacterium | reverse complement strand
GGTATCGTGCTTTCCAATGAAGGAGGAGCATTGGAAGAATTTAAAAAACCATTGCGTTTTGGCATCGCCCCCATACTGGGCAGCGGTCGGCAAATAATCAGCTGGATACATATACAGGATCTGATTCGTTTGTTTGAATATGCCATTGAAAATCCACAGACAGAAGGCGTGTATAATGCGGTTGCTCCGAATCCGGTCAGCAACAAAACCCTGATGCTCACATTGGCAAAAACGAATCGCAGCTTCTTCATTCCGTTTTATGTCCCCGCTTTTTTACTTAAAATAATTTTGGGGGAAATGAGTATTGAAGTTTTGAAAAGCTGTACGGTGTCGTCTGAGAAAATTCAGCAAGCGGGATTTCGATTCCGCTATGCAACTATTGAGGAGGCGCTGAAGGTTTAGAAAAAACCTACAACCTACAACTTCCTCTTCTAATTCCTCACCGGCTTTCCGCCTTTCAATACACTTTGCAATCTTTCTAATGTTTTGCGCTCTCCGCATAAACTTAAAAAAGCTTCGCGCTCCAAATCCAAAAGGTATTGTTCAGAGACCCATGTAGGCTCACTTAAGTCGCCACCACACATGATATACGCCAGTTTTTTGGCCACTAGTACATCATGATCCGTTGCATATCCTCCTCTCCACATTCCGTGAATGCCGGCGTACAAAGCGCCCAATGCAGACTGTCCCAATACCCGTATCTCTTTTCTCGATACAGGCATCACATATCCTCTGTCGTAGAGGTCTATTACTTTATCACGCGCTACACTGATTCTTCTCGACTGATTCATCACAATCTGATCCACTCCTTTGCGATAAATACCCAAATCAAAAGCTTCTTTTGCGGAAGTACTCACTTTAGCAGTGGCAATGGTGAGAAAACGATTCTTCAGCGTAATGGTTTCCGGTTCATCCGGATGCATTTCATCCGCAGCACGCAACACAAATTCTTTGGTGCCTCCGCCTCCGGGTATCAATCCTACGCCCAACTCCACCAGTCCGGTATAAGTTTCCGCAGCGGCGCAACAGGCCGTGGCATGCAAACTCAATTCACAACTGCCTCCGAGCACCAATCCATGAGGCGCTACCACTACGGGTACCTGAGCATAACGGGCACGCAATACTGTTTGCTGAAAGAAACGAACCGCCAGATCCAGCTCTTCATATTCCTGTTCAGCAGCTAGCATAAAAATCATTCCGATATTGGCACCTGCACTAAAATTGGCGCCTTCATTGGCAATCACCAATCCCTTGAAATCTTTTTCTGCTTTTTCAATGGAAGTCTGAATACCCGACAACACTTCCCCTCCAATAGTATTCATTTTGGTATTCCACTCCAATCCAAGCACATCCTCTCCCAAATGATACAAACGACAGGCAGAATTCTTCCATAACGTCTGATCCGCAAAATCTTTCATCACAATAAAGGCAGTGGTATCTCCGGAAACAGCAACATATCCTCCTGCAGCGATATCATAAAATTTCTTTTGTCCGCCGGTTAGTTGATAAAATGAAGTAGAGCCCTGCTGCAACATCGTATCCACCCATGGTGCGGGTGTATAACCCGCTGCTTTCATCGCACTCACGGTGGCTTCCACCCCTAAGAGATCCCAGGTTTCAAAAGCGCCAATCCCCCAGCCAAATCCATGCTTCATGGCATCATCAATGCGATAGACTGTGTCTGAAATTTCAGGAACGCGATGACTCACATAAGCAAACAAGGCATAATGAAAGGTTCGGAAAAAATCGCCCGCTTTACCTTTAGCTTTTGCAATAAATTGGAGACGGGAATGCAAGTCATCTAATGCTTTTGCAGGCTCCAGTTCCGGGAAGGCCGGTTTTACACGAGCCCGATATTCCATCGTGTTCCGATCGAGGGTAAGAATTTCTTTCTCTCCGTTTTCTTTTTTTATTTTTTTAAAAAAACCCTGTCCGGTTTTATCCCCCAGCCATGCGTTTTGCTGCATTTGCCGTACCCATGCCGGAACAGACAATGTCGCTTTAGCTTCATCCTTGGGACAGTTCGCTACAATACCATCCGCTACTTTTATCAAAGTATCCAATCCTACGACATCAGCAGTTCTGAAAGTAGCCGACTTTGGTCTTCCGATCAGCGTGCCCGTTAAAAATTCAATTTCATCAATACTAAGAGACAACTGCTCCATCGTGTTCATCACGGCTAACATAGAGAACACCCCCACTCTGTTGGCAATGAATGCGGGCGTGTCTTTACATAACACAGTTGCCTTCCCTAAAATGAGTTCTCCAAAATGCAAAAAGAACTGTACAACTTCGGGATCAGTGTGTACAGTGGGAATAATTTCAAGTAGTCTCAGATAGCGGGGCGGATTGAAAAAATGCGTTCCGCAAAAATGTTTTTTAAAATCTTCTGACCTTCCCTCCACCATCATGGAAATGGGAATACCCGAAGTGTTGGAACTGATTAAAGTGCCCGATTTGCGGTATTGCTCTACCTGATCAAAGAGTTGTTTTTTAATGTCCAGTCTTTCTACCACTACTTCAATGATCCAGTCGCAATCGGCAATGCGAGGAAGATCATCTGTGAAATTTCCGGTAGAAATATTTTTCAAAAGTTCCGGATGATAGAGCGGACTTGGATTCGATTTTACCGCGGATTGCAATGCTTCATTCACCCAGCGGTTTCGTTCTGATTTTTTTTCACTGTTCTCTTGTTCTTTTCCAATGATATCGAGGAGTAAAACAGAGAGACCTGCTCCGGCTAAATGACAAGCAATGCGGCTGCCCATGATGCCGCTTCCGAGTACGGCTACTTTTTTAACATGACGATTCATAGAAAAGTAAGTTACTAACTAATTAATGAAACTATCAAAAAATATAGATATGAAATGCAAGCCGTAACTTGCTGCCGCATGCATCCCATTTCAAACATTCAGCAATTGCTTGAAAATGAGCTGTTGATCTTTGAAACAAAATTCAAAGACGCGGTGAAGAGTCAGGTTTCCCTGCTCGACCGCATCATGCATTATATCATTAAAAGAAAAGGGAAACAGGTTCGTCCGCTGTTTGTATTGCTCAGCGCGCGGCTGTTTAATCCCGTTAACGATATCAGCTATCGAGCCGCGGCGCTGGTGGAATTATTGCATACCGCCACGCTGGTACACGATGATGTGGTGGACGAAGCCTACGAGCGCAGGGGCTTTTTCTCCATCAACGCCCTCTGGAAAAATAAAGTGGCTGTACTGGTGGGGGATTATCTCTTATCAAAAGGATTGCTGCTCTCCCTCGAAAACAATGATTTTGAAGTCCTCAAAACTTTATCGAAAGCCGTGAAGCAAATGAGCGAAGGAGAATTGTTGCAGATGGAAAAATCTCGCTCGCTCAATCTGAGCGAATCGGTTTACTTTGAAATCATTACCAACAAAACCGCCTCCTTGCTGGCTGCCTCCTGTGCAGCAGGCGCATGGTCCACCACGCAAGATCCCAAGTTGACCGAACAGATGTGGCAGTTCGGGGAGCAAGCAGGCATTGCATTTCAAATCAAAGATGATCTTTTTGATTACGGCAATGAAGCCATAGGAAAACCAACCGGCAACGACATCAAAGAAAAGAAAATCACCTTGCCGCTTATTTATACGTTGAATAAGGTATCTGCTTCACGCAAACGAGAAATGATTTATATCCTTAAAAATAAAAACAAGCAGAAGCAATCCATTGCTGAAATCATTGACGAAGTAAAGCGAGCAGGGGGTATTGAATACGCCATCACAAAAATGAATGAGCACCGCGATCGCTCTTTGGAAATTTTAGCGACCATGCCCGACAATGAATATAAAAAAGGCTTAGCTTCGCTGGTACATTACACCACCGAAAGAAAATACTGATGAACCGATGAAAAAAAAATGGATACTCACACCTGCAGACACCACCTTGGTCGAATCGCTCCAATCTCAATTAAAAATACATCCCATATTATGCCGGATGCTGGTGCAAAGAGGCATCTTAGATTTTGAATCCGCGCGCCGTTTTTTCAGGCCATCATTATCGGAATTGCATGATCCCTTTTTGATGAAAGATATGCGCAAAGCTGTGGAGCGTATTCAGTATGCACTGGAGCAAGGCGAAAAGATTTTAGTGTATGGAGATTATGATGTGGATGGTACGACGAGTGTAGCGTGCATGTATCGTTTTTTGTCGAAACTCACAACGCCCGGACAGCTTGATTATTATATACCGCACCGTTACAGAGAAGGCTATGGTATTTCAAAACTTGGCGTGGATCATGCAATTGACAACGGTTATGGTTTAGTCATTGCTTTGGATTGCGGGATTAAGTCAGTAGAGTTGATTGGTTATGCGAAAGAGAAGGGAGTGGATTTCATTGTATGCGATCACCATTTGCCCGATGCCATCCTTCCCCCTGCCGTTGCGATACTGAATCCCAAGCAAAAAGATTGTTCGTATCCTTATAAAGAGTTGTGTGGTTGCGGGGTGGGCTTCAAACTGATTAGTGCATTGGCACAAACATTCGCAATGGCATTTGAAGAGATTATCATTTATCTCGATTTAGTAGCCACAGCCATAGCGGCTGATATTGTACCGATGACCGGTGAGAACCGAATATTGGCATGGCATGGGTTGAAGCATGTGAATGAAAATCCGAGTGTAGGCATCAAGGCGTTGATGAAGATCAGCGGCGCGATGAGCGGGATGAAGATTAACAATCTGGTGTTTCTGATCGCGCCGCGGGTGAATGCAGCCGGCAGAATGGATGATGCCCGAAAAGCCGTGCAGTTGTTTATCAGCAAAGACGAAACGGAGGCCATGGAATATGCGGCGCAATTGCATGCCGATAACAACGACAGACGGGAAGAAGATAGCGCCACCACCGAAGAAGCCCTTGAGATTATTAAAAATAGTCCGGATAAACTTACTCAAAAAACAACCGTCGTCTTTCAACCGCACTGGCACAAAGGAGTGGTGGGCATTGTAGCGTCGCGACTGACCGAACATTATTATCGTCCAACGGTAGTATTAACTCAAAGCGGAGACATTATTGCCGGAAGTGCGAGAAGTGTGCAGGGATTTAATTTATATGAAGCCATACACGCCTGCCGCGATCAGTTGCTCGGTTATGGAGGGCACTTTGCCGCGGCAGGCCTTTCCCTTCTCCCCGAAAAACTCGACGCCTTCAGCGAATCTTTTGAAAAAGCAGTTGCTGCGCAAATCACCGAAGACCAGCTCGTCCCCAAAATCATGATGGATGCGGAACTGTCTTTTGATTCCGTCAACATGCCTTTCTATAATATTCTCGAACAAATGGAACCCTTCGGTCCGGATAATCCCCGACCCATATTTGTAACCAGAGCTGCAAGAGATACCGGTCAAAGTAAAATTGTGAAAGAAGTCCATCTAAAACTTTCACTCCGCCAAAACAATCATACCCAAAACGGCATTTTCTTCAGAGCAGGGCATCTTTTGGAGACGGTAAAAAATCAACCAATAGATGTGGTGTACACCCTTGAACCCAATAACTATAACGGAGTAACCAGTCTGCAATTGAAGGTGATGGATGTGAGTGGTGGGAATTAGGAATTAACAATTAGTAATTAATAATTAGTAATTAATAGTTAGTAAATAACAATTAAAACCAATACATCTCCTTTGTATTTCTTTTTGATTAATTTTTTTTCGCCTATTGCAGAATCCTCAAGATTTACTAAATTTGAAGTTAAAATATTTTACATGAAGAAATTTTACGCTTTTTTAATCGCTTTGATAAGCTTTGGAACGATGAATGCTTCCGCCCAAACTTATTATAGTCTTGCTGAAAAACCTTTCAAACAAGATTGGAATGATACTAGTCTTTTTACTGCTGATAACACATGGCCCGCTACCCTAAGCATTATTGGCTACAAAGGCGATAGACTGGCAAGATCCGGAGCCTCTCCTGATACCATTTTAAAAGATGGAAGTAAAACGACGATTAACATTACAAGAAATTACAAAGTGTCCTCCATAACAACAGGCGGGATAGGAGAATTTGAAATTGCTGACCCAACTATTGCGCTACTGGGTTCATCATCAGCAAGCGCTCCTCATATTGTCATTTATTTGAATACTGTGGGCGTAAATTTTGTGAGAGTGAAATATAAACTCAGAGACATAGATGGAACGATTGACACTGCCACCCAAAAATATGCACTTCAATACAAAGTCGGGACTGATTCTGTTTACACAAATATTCCTGCTGCCTTTGTTGAGGATGCAACATCGGGACCGAACGATAGCAGTAAAGTAACTCAAATTGATGTAATATTACCCAACGAATGTAGCAACAAGGAAAAAGTAGAACTCAGAATCCTGACGGTGAATGCAGCCGGGGCTGACGAATGGGTTGGCATTGACGACATTGAAATTTTCAACGATCCTACTGCGAGTGTTTCCAGCGTATCTCTGAATAAAAACGACTTCCGCATTTCCAACATCAACAGCAATGGAATTTTCAATGTACAGTTTCTTAAATCCTTTGAAAGAGAAGTGTCCTTGCAAATTTTGGATATGAGCGGCAAGTTAATCGTAAATAACAGGATTAAAAATGCAATAACAAGTCAAGTTGAAAAAGTGGACTTATCCAATCAGCAAAACGGCGTTTATATCTTAAGAATTCAAACGAAGGATGGCATCTATTCCACCAAACTGGTAAAATAATTCGAATTTTTATCTATCTTTAAACCTCCGGAAATCCGGAGGTTTTTTGTTGCCCCTATCCAGACACCTTAAATACGGTATCCATGGATAGACTATTACAGATTCTTGCAATGATGATGCTCTTCATTCAACCCCTTGCACTGAAAGCACAAACTACGATTGAACTATCAAGTCGCGAACCCTTACTTCAGTTTTTCCCGGTTACCAATGCCGGACAAACCAGTGCTATCAAATCCATTCGCTTTAAAGTAAGCGGACTGACGGCTCCTCTGCAAATTTCAGCACCTGAAGGATTTGAAATCGGTAAAACCAACACTTCCTTTTCCAATAGTCTTTCCTATACCCCTACTGAACTCAAAGACGGAGTTTTTCAAACCTTATTTCTTCGATTTCGACCTTTGACTTCGAATAAAGGTTATGGCGGTTCGTTACGATTCAGTACTGCCGGGGCTGTATTGGAAAGACCTGATTTATCAGCATCTTCTCTTCCTGAATCTGCTACTTTGGATGTAGTTACCTGGAATATCAGCTGGTTTGGCAGCGAGTATAATAATCCGGTGGATGATCTGCTGCAAAGACAACATGCCAAAACCGTGATGGACAGTTTGAATGCAGACATCTATCTCCTGCAGGAAATCGTGGATACTGCCGGTCTTGGTTGGCTGAGTCGTAATCTGCAAAACGGCCCATACGAATATCTGATAAGTCCACATGCATCCAATGCTTCCGGTATGAGCAGCGGCAACTGGCGAATCGGTCAAAAAACTGCTTTTCTCTATCGAAAAGGGCATTTCTCTAATATAAGTTCACGGGGATTTACGGTAAATAATAACCCTACTAATTATTACAATTGGTCGAATGGAAGATATCCCTTTCGTATGGATGCCGATGTATCCGTTGATGGCGTTCGCAAAAGAATCTGTTTTATTACCCTTCATGCTAAGTCAGAAGTAGGAGATGACCCCACCAATTATTTAAGAAGAAAGGGAGCAGCGGAATTAATGCATGATTCAATATCAAATAAAGATTTAAATAAACATTTTTTAGTCGCAGGCGATTTTAATGACGATTTAGATTCAACAATTTCGAAGGTCGCACCAATTTCACTCACTCCCTACTACCCTTTCATGTCGGATGATTTTCAATTTATCCCCGCCTCTTACTGGAATACCCAAAGGGGAGATAATTCTTACATTGGATATGACAATGTAATTGATCATGTTCTGTTAAGCAGCGAAATGAATCATGATTATGTGCCTTTTTCCTGCATTATCCGAAAAGATGCTGCTAGTTGGGTTGCAAATTATCAATCGGAATTGACGGATCACTACCCTGTAATGGCTCGTTTTAATCTCCGACAATCTACCTCCAACATCATTACCAACCTCAGCACTCCCGTCCGCATCAAAGAAGCTATTCAGGTATTGCAAGCACCAAATACTGACCCGCTTATTCGTTTTCTATCACCAATCTATGGGAAGATTCAACTGCGACTGCTGGGCGCAGATGGCAGTTTACATACTGTAAAAGATTTATCCGGCAGCTCCATCGGCTCCACCATTTCTATTCCAATACGGCAATTACCCTCGGGTATCTATATGTTAAGTGTAGCCACTCCACAAGGCGTGCAGACCTACAAGATATTAAGATAATCTTTATCAAACAAAGTTCAGATATTAGCAGACATTTCCTATCTATTCGATGTCGGTTCCTTGATACAACGTACTGAGTTCCCTTGTGCTCTGAAAGAACCGGATATGTAAGCAATGTCATCAAAAAACTCCAGTATTATTGCAGTACTGCTAACGGTGCTTGTCCAGTAATCCCCTCCGCCTCCTGCATTTTGAATACTTCCATTGACAGTGGAGGGGTCACGATAACCCCCCTTTGTAAATTTCAGCGGGGAGGCAAAAGCACCTGCAGCATTTTGATTGGAGCCCCAGCTTGTAAGCTCCGCTTGAAATTCTTGTTGAGTAGGCAAACGATATCCGGTCGGGCAGGGATTGTTTATTCCATACAAACCTTGCCACAAGTTGTTGTTTTGAGGACTGCGCCAATCATTAGGATGATTGGGAGATAGAATAAATACTCCCCCACTCATTGGCTGATCCGTACTGCTTAACATAGTAGTTGTCATAGAGTTTCGGCACTGATGCCCATCAGCCCCTCTGCCCCATTGATACAAATCACCATATGCAGCGGCATCCGTACTGCTAGTAGCTGAACGGCTTGCACCCAGATTTCTGTCCATCCACGTTCTACCGGTTAACGGATTGGTCACATCCGAAATTGCAGTAGGCGTATTGTTACAATGAACAGTTCCTGTAGGATAGGGAGATGGTGCAGCAGGAGTAAAGCTCACCTGGGTTCCATACGCTGTACCCGCACTACTGGTTGCATAAGCACGCACAAAATAAGTAGTGCCGGAAACTAATCCAGTTATGCCGGCAACAAAAGCTCCAACCCCTGTACCATTACTCGTTTTAGTTAATAATGAAACGTTAGGATTTTGGCTCGTACTCCACACAATGCCTCTCGCCGTTACAGTTGCGCTGCCGCTATCTGTTATATTGCCCCCTCCTGTAGCACCGGTCGAAGTTATGGATGTGATGGGAGAGGTAGTCAACACCGGAATTCTAGCAGTCCTGAAACTTATCTCATTTCCATATGAGGTACCGAATGAGTTAATTGCGTACGCCCGCACGTAGTATAAGGTGTTTGGTGTCAAATTAGAAATTCTCACACTGAAACTTCCAACCCCACTACCGTTTGACAACTTAGTGGAAAGCATGACGGTTGGATTAGCCACAGTACTCCAAACCACGCCTCTCTCTGTTACTGCAGATCCGCCATCATTGGTAACATTTCCTCCGGCGTTTGCGCCAAATCCGCTGATGGAGCTAATGTTGGAAGTAGTAAGAATGGGCAGTGCTCCGCCTGTCCGAAAACTCAATTCATTCCCATAGGCAGTACCGGAACTATTGGTGGCATATGCCCTTAGAAAATAAGTTGTACCCGCAGCTAATCCGGAAAGGTTACTCTTAAAAACTCCCGTACCATTTCCATTTGATGTCTTGGTTGCAAGTGCAATAGTCGGATTTGCAGAAGTACTCCATACCACTCCCCTGTCTGTAACGGATGCCCCACCATCCGTACTGATATTACCTCCACTTACTGCCGATACTAGAGAGATTGAATCAACTGAAGCAGTAGTAAGTAGCGGCAAACAGGGTACATATTGAACCACGCCATTGCAATTGAATAACTGCAATACTCCATAAGAAGTAGTGGCAGGCAATCCATTATTGGCACTATCAGCTCTTGAGGAACGATTGGATTGCAAAGCGTAGGGCACACTCAAAAGTTGAGTTGTACCCACGATGCTGTAATTAGTACCATTATTTGGATCTGTTTCAGAGCGTAGAAAAAAAGGCCCTTGTGCCCAATTGATAGAAGCAAAGCTCCCCGTAGGAGCTGTGCCCCCTCCTATCTCTAAAAATACCACACCGCTTGCGTTGGTGATAGCGCTGTGGAATTCACTATAAACTGAGTTGCCCGTTATACTCCCCTGTAATATACTAATACGCATCCTGACAGGAGCATTTGCCACCAATACATTATTGACATTTCTGATAACCGCCTGATAGCTGATGCGCTGCGGCGCCTGCGCAAAAAACTGAATAGTACATAGGCAAAACGCAAGCAATAAAAGGATTTTTTTCATCGTAGTCATATTTAATTAGTTAGAAAAAATCGTTTAGATAATAAAGATAAAGATTTTTTAACTCCACGACAACCCGACAACCTGCGTTTTGTTTTATCCCCCCTTTTCCCCTACCTTTGCAACCCCAAATCTGTATTGGCAGATTTCCCGGGAATCAAAAACCGGGATCCAGTGGGAGAAACCCAATTGTTCATTTTAAACCTCTATTGTAATGAAACATTACGAAATGATGGTGATTTTTACTCCGGTATTGTCCGAAGATGATTTCAAAGCGGCTCAAAAACGCTATACTGATCTCATCACCGCTGAAGGCGGATCAATCGTTGACAGCAATCCGTGGGGACTTAAATCACTTGCGTACCCCATCAACAAAAAAACAACCGGTATTTACTGGGTGGTGGAGTACAAAGCTGCTTCAGACTTCAATGCGAAACTGAATGTACAGTTACACCGCGACGAACAAGTAATTCGTCACCTCTACACAGCACTCGACAAATATGCGGTAGAGTACAATGACAAAAAGCGTAAAGGCTTATTACCTAACAAAAAAGCGGAGGCATAAACCATGGCAAAGAACGAAATCAAATATCTGACGGCCATCAAAACTGATAAGCCCAGAAAAAAATACTGCCGCTTCAAACGGTATGGAATCAAATACATAGACTATAAAGATGTTGAGTTTCTTAAGAAGTTTGTAAATGAACAAGGTAAACTGCTTCCCCGCCGTCTTACCGGTACTTCTCTGAAATATCAACGTAAGGTTAGTGATGCGGTTAAAAAAGCCCGCCAAATGGCTTTGTTACCTAACGTTACCGATCTTTTAAAATAAACCTCATTAGTAACCATTCCCTAATTCCTTCCTTAATCGGCAGGATGACAGTCAAATCGAAAGATTGGGTGACGGGAAACTAAATCTACCATCATGGAAGTTATATTAATTCAGGATGTGAATACCCTCGGTAATAAAAACGAAGTGGTAAAAGTAAAAAACGGCTATGCGCGTAATTTTCTGATTCCTCAGAAATTCGCAGTAGAAGCTTCTCCTTCCAACCTTAAACAATTGGAAGAAAGACTGAAAGTTAAATCTAAAAAAGAAGCAGCGATGCTGGCAGAAATCAAATCTGTTATTGCTCGTCTGTCTGAAGCTCCACTGCGTCTGGCTGTAAAAACAGGTACCAGCGGAAAAATTTTCGGAAGCATCACTACGGTAATGGTAGCCCGTGCTATCCGTGAGCAATATGGCTACGAAATCGATCGTCGTAAAATCCATCTTCCGGAAGAAATGAAAGAATTGGGTTCTTACAAAGCCAAAATTGATTTCGCCAACGGCAATGAAGCGGAAATAACTTTAGACCTCATGGCCGAAGCGTAATCCCTCTTTAAAACGAATCATTAAGGCTGTCTATCCCGACAGCCTTTTTTATATCTTTGTATCGAAATGAGTCAGTCGCCCAAAAAAGATGCATTAGGAAAAGGAATTCGTTCACTCCTCCAAAACATTGACGAAGATCTAAAAACAACCTCCGGCAAATTGCAGCCCTCGGTTGCGGAAGCCTCTTTGTCAATCATGCGTATACCCATCGGGGATATTGAAGTAAATCCCAAACAACCCCGAAGGGATTTTGATGAAACGGCGCTCAAAGAATTAGCCGCCTCCATTCGCCTGCATGATATCATTCAACCCGTCACTGTATCTAAACTATCCAACGGAAAATTCAGGCTGATTGCCGGAGAAAGAAGATGGCGGGCCTCTCAATTAGCCGGGCTGAAAGACATCCCCGCTTATATTCGTCAAGCGAACGATGCCGAACTGCTTGAACTGGCCCTGCTGGAAAATCTGCAACGCGAAAACCTCAATCCCATCGAAGTATCGCTGAGTTACAAACGACTGATGGATGAGCTTGATTACACGCAAGAACAAGTAGCGGAACGAATGGGA
>JAGWWM010000053.1 GCA_018970395.1 Bacteroidota bacterium | reverse complement strand
ATCGTGAGTTGTCCTTGTGAAGGGTTAGGATAAATTTTGATTGTATTTTCATAGGTGATGGGATTGAAACTGGTGATGGTGGAATTGATGAACAGGGTATCTGTTACTGATACATTCTGATAGCAGATATTGCCGGTATAAAGGTTTTTGATTTCCTGCTCGGATAAGGCGCGGTTCCAAATGGCGCCGTCATCAATCACCCCAACCGCAAAATATGGGTATCCTGGCACGAATTGTCTGCCAAAAGCTGCTTTCGAAGTATTGTCTATACCTATAGGCGCAGAATAAGGAGTTGTTCCTGCTATTTTCCCATTAACATACAAATTGATTTTATTTCCATCATAATTTATTAACAAATGATACCACTGAGTATGTGGAATTTCAATTACATTAGGGTCTACTACTCCTTTACCTCCTGCAAATGGACCATTTACACTACATTGAAATCCTGGGCCGTTTCCTTGCTTAGCTAATAAATAGAATCCATTTCCTCCATCGAATCCTCTTGAAAAATAAAATTGTCCGCAACCAACAGTACAATTAGTATTTGTATTAAATCCGGTTGATTTAACCCAGGTACTAACGGCAAGTCCATTAGAGCTATTTATCGCGCTTAGTGAATTTAATTCAATCCAATCACTGCCATCAAAACTATAAGCCTTCCCCGCATTCCCAAATCTATCCGTAGTCAACGTCGCCCCATTCACTGTTCCGTTATTTCCGTTTCCGCTTTCATCGTTGGCATTGCCATTAAAAGGCCACCAGCCCACGAGGCCGTCTTTGGGAACATAGGAGGGAATGTTTTGGGATTTGGTTGTTTGTGTGAAGAATAGCAGTCCTACTGCCATGAGCCCGAGTAATTTATTTTTCATTTTATTTGGTTTTTCTACCCTGTCCCGCAGTAGGTGTTAATAAAAAATCAGCGTGGGACAGTTAACTTAATGCCGTCGAGGTACTAGGATACCCACTGTACATATAAGATAAAGCCCACGCCTTGACGTGAGCGTTCATGCTTATTCTTGTACAGTTCAAAGATTCCTAGTTTTCGACGACAGAATGCTAAACGCTAATATGATATGTCAGCTTTCGCTGTTTAATTTATTCGATAATGATTTGTTTTAAGAGCTCAAAAATAGGTAAAAGTTGCTGCTTATAGGTTATCGGTTTTACAAAGAACGCTTCGATTTATGAGATGTTTCGCTACCGCTCAACATGACGGGAAAACCATATTCGTTTATCGTTGGTCGTTGATCGTCTATCGAAAAAACGAAAAACGATGGACGAGAAACGAAACTACCCGCGCGTTCAGCCTTGACGGCGCCACACATTTCGGTAGCGTCATCCTGAGCGTAAGCGAAGGATCTCACGTTTGAGAACGCTTCGATTTATGAGATGTTTCGCTATCGCTCAACATGACGTCTTGTCCTTTGCGAGCTTTGCCTCTTTGCAGCTTTGTGTGAAATGGTGAATCATTTAATTTTGAACCATGCCCGCCTTACTCAATTGTTTTTCAGAAAATGTTATCGAAGCCGGTTGCGATGAAGCCGGAAGAGGCTGTTATGCAGGACCGGTATTTGCAGCGGCGGTAATCTTGCCCAAGGATTTTCATCATCCGCTACTCAATGATTCCAAGCAGGTAAAACTCCAAGACCGGCAATCGCTGAGAGCCTATATTGAAACCCACGCTCTTGCTTTTGCAGTGGCGCAGTCAACCGTGGAAGAAATTGATCAGTATAATATTTTGAAAGCCTCTTTCATGGCGATGCATCGTGCCATTGATGCTTTGAAAAAAAAGCCTGAGTTGTTGCTGATAGACGGCAATCGCTTTTTAAAATATCACCGCATTCCGCATCAATGCATCATTAAAGGAGATGGCAAATATGCCTCTATTGCCGCTGCGAGTATTTTAGCTAAAACTTATCGGGATGAATACATGACGTTGTTGCATGAACAATACCCGCATTACGATTGGGAAGCCAATAAAGGATATGGCACGGCGGCGCATCGCGCCGCCTTAGCCCAATATGGACTAACGCCTCATCACCGAAAATCTTTCCGTCTCCTTCCTACCCAATCCTCCTTATTCTGACTGCACAAATTCACCCAGCCCTTTTCGAATCACTTCCGGCACTTCCTGCGTGAGATCCACAATGGTCGAAGGAATCATTCCTCCCACTCCGCCATCTATCACCAAATCCACCCTATTTTTAAATTGCTCATGAATCATTTCAGGATCGGTATAACTTCCATCCGTTTCCTCCGGCAACGAAGCACTTAAGATGGGTCGCCCTAGTGCTGCTACCAACGCTTCCACTATCGGATGATCCGGCACGCGTAGTCCAATCGTATCTTTTTTACTCTTTAAAATTTTGGGTACTTCCTTGCTTGCGGGCAAAATGAAAGTGTATGGTCCGGGCAAATACTGTTTCAACAAGCGATACACCGGTGTGGATAATTGTCGCGCATATTTGCTGAGATCGCTCAGATTGCTGCACACAAAAGAAAGCTGTGCTTTTTGCGGATCGATCTGTTTAATGGCGCAAATGCGTTCAATCGCCTTGTGATTTAGAATGTCGCAACCAATTCCATAAATCGTATCGGTGGGATAAATGATAATTCCCCCTCTCTCGAGGGTCTCCACGGCGGTCTTGATTTGCCGCGGCTGCGGATTTTTTGGATGTATATGCAGTAACATGCTGTAATTTATCAAATATAAATAACCTTTTGCCCTCCCTCTCAAATGCCGTACCTTTGCGCCCTTAAAAGGAAGCCCGTAATGAATATTCGCAACATCGCCATCATCGCTCACGTAGATCACGGAAAAACTACTCTGGTAGATAAAATTCTTCATGCCACTAAAGTGTTCCGCGACAACCAGGAAACCGGAGAGCTGATTATGGACAGCAACGACCTCGAAAAAGAAAGAGGCATCACCATCTTCTCTAAAAATGCGGCGGTGGTATATAACGACGTGAAGATTAATGTGATTGATACGCCCGGTCACGCCGATTTCGGTGGTGAAGTAGAAAGGGTATTGAAAATGGCAGACGGTGTTATCTTACTGGTAGATGCTTTTGAAGGTCCGATGCCGCAAACGCGTTTTGTATTGCAAAAAGCTTTACAACTTAACCTTAAACCGATCGTTGTTATCAATAAAGTTGACAAGCCTAACTGTCGTCCTGATGAAGTACACGACGCAGTGTTTGAACTTTTTTTCAATCTCGACGCCACCGAAGAGCAACTGGATTTTCCTACCTACTATGGCAGCGGCAAGAATGGCTGGTTCAATGATTCATTAACGCCCACCGACAATATCATTCCTTTATTGGATGGCATTTTAAAATATGTGCATCCCCCTCGTGTTGCAGAAGGAAATTTACAAATGCAGATTACTTCTCTTGATTATTCTTCTTTCCTCGGAAGAATCGCTGTTGGAAAAGTAAGCCGTGGAAATATCCGCGAAAACCAGCCGATTACTTTGGTGCAGACGGATGGTACCCATAAGAAATCAAAAGTGAAAGAGCTTTATGTGTTTGAAGGGATGGGCAAGAAAAAAGTAGCGGAAGTAAAAGCCGGAGATCTTTGCGCAGTAGTTGGATTGGAAGATTTTAATATCGGAGATACCATTGCAGATGCAGAGAATCCGGAAGCGTTGCCGGTCATCAGTGTGGATGAGCCCACTATGAATATGCTGTTCAGCATCAACAACTCTCCTTTTTTTGGTCGTGATGGAAAATTTGTAACGAGTCGCCATCTGCGCGATCGTTTGATGAAAGAAACAGAAAAAAATCTGGCGTTAAAAGTGCACGACAGCGAAGGAGGAGAAAGTTTTATAGTCTATGGGCGCGGTATTCTTCACCTTGGCGTATTGATTGAAACCATGCGTCGAGAAGGGTATGAATTGACGGTTGGACAACCGCAAGTAATTACCAAACAGATAGACGGGAAAAAATACGAGCCCTACGAAAACCTCGTCGTAGATGTTCCTCAGGAATTTGCCAGCAAAGTGATTGACCTGGTAACGCGCAGAAAAGGGGAAATGCTGGTGATGGAAACAAAAGGTGAAATGCAACACTTGGAATTTGATATTCCTTCCCGCGGATTGATTGGATTGCGTACACAAATGTTGACCGCTACAACAGGTGAAGCAGTAATGGCGCATCGTTTTAGCGAATACAAACCATGGAAAGGCCCAATACCCGGACGAAACAACGGGGTGTTGCTCGCCAAACAAGGCGGTACTGCGACCGGTTATTCCATTGATAAATTACAGGACAGAGGAACTTTCTTTATTGATCCGGGAGAAGAAGTTTATGCTGGTCAAATCATCGCTGAACACATCAAGCCGGGTGACCTGGTGGTGAATGCCATAGAAGGCAAGAAGCTTACCAATATGCGTGCCAGCGGAAGTGATGCTGCTACCAATATTGCTCCCAAAACTTTGATGACCCTCGAAGAGTGTATGGAGTATATCGAGTTTGACGAATGTATTGAGGTAACGCCCAACTTCATTCGTATGCGTAAGGTGATGCTCAACGAAGAAGATCGCAAACGCGCCGCCAAGCAAATGACAGCCCAGGCGGGATAAAAAAATCCATCAGGAGCTTGCGGAGTTGACCGATAAATTGTTGTATCTTGTTAGGGATAATTCATTGCCATAACAAGATTAAATTAAAATCCTATGCCCGCGACTCCTCACTTGCCCAAAGGTGCCGAATGGCTCCTTACTCCTACTGACACCGCCCACAATTTTACCCCCGAAGAGTTTTTGGAAGAGCAGCTCATGGTCAAAGAGATGTGTGCTGAATTTCTTGAAACAGAAGTGCTTCCCCTGATTGATCGTATTGATAAACTTGAACCCGGACTCATGCCCTCCTTAATGGATAAAGCAGGCGCATTGGGTTTGCTTGGTGCGGTTACGCCCGAAGAGTATGGTGGTTTGGGAAAAGATTTTATCACCGGTACACTCATCAATGAAGCCCTCGGCGGCGCCTATTCTTTTTCTGTAGCGGCTGCTGCGCATACAGGGATTGGCACTTTGCCTATTCTGTATTTCGGAACACCGGAACAAAAACAGAAATATATTCCCAAGCTCTCTACCGGTGAATGGAAAGGCGCTTATGGATTAACCGAACCCAACAGCGGCAGCGATGCGCTCAGTGCCAAAACCACCGCGCAATTGAATGCGGAAGGCACGCATTATATTTTGAACGGACAAAAATGCTGGATTACCAACGGAGGTTTCGCTGATATATACACCGTATTTGCAAAAATTGACGGAAAAGATTTTTCTGCTTTTATCATAGAGCGTGGCATGGAAGGATTTACCCAAGGTCCTGAAGAACATAAAATGGGTATCAAAGGTTCTTCTACGGTGCAATTGTATTTTCAGGATTGCAAAGTGCCGGTTGAAAATCTTTTGGGAGAAAGAGGGAAGGGACATGTTATCGCTTTTAATATTCTCAATATTGGAAGACTCAAGCTGGCAGCGGCAACACTTGGCGGTGCGAAGCGAACCCTTAATCTCGCCTTAGAATACGCGAAGACGCGGGAGCAGTTTCAACAGCCCATCATTCAATTTGGTGCCATTCAGCATAAAATTGCCCAGATGGCAACGCGCATCTGGGTATTGGAAAGTTCCGTCTATCGTACCGCCAAATGGATTGATGAGAAGGAAGAAGCTTTGTTAAAAGAAGGCAAACCTTTCAATGAAGCAATGCTGGCTGCTGCAGAAGAATACGCCATCGAATGTGCCATCCTTAAAGTAGATGGCAGTGAAGTGCTTGATTATGTGTCGGACGAGGCCGTGCAGATTTTTGGCGGTAACGGATTTAGTGATGAGTATCTGGTATCGCGCACGTATCGCGACAGCAGGATCAACCGTATTTTTGAAGGCACCAATGAAATCAATCGCCTGCTCACCGTTGATATGGTATTGAAGCGGGCGATGAAAGGGAGACTTGATCTGATGGGGCCTGCCATGAAAGTGCAGCAGGAGCTGATAAGTATTCCTGAATTCGGTGCTGGAGAAGATTCTCCATTTGCTGCTTCGCTCAAAATGCTTGCACAATTTAAAAAAGCGATTATTCTTGTTGCAGGCGCGGCAGTACAAAAATTAATGAAACAACTCGAAGCAGAACAGGAAGTGCTGATGCATATAGCAGATATGGCCATACTGACTTTCAATGCGGAGAGTGCTTTGTTGCGGCTGATGAAAATGGCGCAACAAAAAGGGGATATTGCCGGCACTATGGAATGGGAGATGACGCATATCTATATTTACGAAGCTGCTGATCTTATTCACAAATCGGGAAAAGAGGCTTTGAGCGCTTTTGCAACCGGAGAAGAATGGATGATGCTGATGATGGGACTGAAAAGATTTACCAAGCATCCGCCGTTCAACGCCAAAGCGGCACGGAGAAATATTACGGCACGCTTGCGGGAGAAGGGAAAATATCCGTTGTAAGCAGGTGCTTGTAGGGATTGAAGTTTAATCAATACTTTTGCGTTCTGATGAATCAAATGACGGCTACGACAGATATCATGTTTTTGATGACGGAACCCGGCTTACTCCTTTCTATCAATCGCCAGGGCGTTACGCTCCTTTCAGTATTACTGCTCGGTTTATTTTTTCTTGCTTTTATTGCGGCCGGCGCTAAAGTCGCTTTTTTTTCTCTGCGGTATAAAGATATCAATCTCCTTAAGTTGAAAGCGGATGAAGATTCCAGGAGGATTGTGCGACTGATAGAACAACCTAAATTGCTTGGCTCAGTATTGACGACGGCTCAAATTATTTTCAATTTGAGTATTGTGGTGGTGCTGAATTATCTAATAGACGCTTTTCTCAATTTTCAGCATGCCATTCCTGTGCTCGAAGTAGTGGTTAAAATTTTATTGATTTCCGCAGTCATTCTTTTTTTTGTTGAAATGCTTCCTAAGGTTTGGGCGCATCATCACAATTATTCCTTTATGTATTTTTCAGGATGGTGGCTGGAATCTATCATTATTCCCTTGTGCAAACCTTCTACGGTATGGATTAATTCGATTACCGGAAAAATAGAAAAGTCCGGCAACAAGCATGCCTCGAATGTGATTTCGGAGGAAGAACTTGATAATGCAATTGATCTGATGTCGGAGGAAGAAGCCTCCGTTGAGCAAAAACGAATCCTGAAAGGCATTCAGACATTCAGTAATATAACCGTGAAGCAGGTGATGCGTTCCCGGATAGATGTAAGTGGTCTGGAATGGAGTCTTCCCTACAATGCAATCATTCGCTCGGTGAATGAATTGCGTTATAGTCGCTTGCCGGTGTACAAAGGAAATATTGATGAGATTGCCGGCATTTTGCATACGAAAGATCTGTTGCCTCATCTTGATGCGCCCAATAATTTCGACTGGCATAAACTGGTACGCCCCGCATTGTTTGTACCGGAGCACCGTCATATTGAAGATGTATTGCAGGAATTTCAGCAAAAGCGGATTCATATTGCAATTGTGATTGATGAGTTCGGCGGCACAAGCGGTATTGTTACGATGGAAGATATCCAGGAGGAAATCATTGGAGATATTAAAGACGAGTTTGATGAAGAAGAAGCCATCAGTAAGAGGATGGACGATTACAATTATGTGTTTGATGGAAGAGCTATGATCTATGAAGTCTGTAAAATCATGAACCTTCCTGCCGATACTTTTGACGGCGTCAAAGGGGACAGTGAATCGCTGGCCGGACTCGTGCTTGAAATTGCAGAACGGCTTCCCAAAGAAAATGAATTAATCGAATCGGGCGACTTTGCTTTTACGGTTTTAGAACTTTATCAGAATCGTATTCGAAAAGTAAAGGTGACCATTCGACCCAACTAAAAATTACCGGCATGAAGCTTAATGCGCCGCTCCTGATGCTTTTTGTTTTTTTGTGCTGCGCTTGCCGTGAAGCAACTACGCCGCGTCCTAAAGGGTATTTCAAAATAGACTTTCCGGAAAAAAAATATGTGGTCTTTGAGCAGGAAGGCTATCCTTATGCGTTCGAATATCCTACTTATGGAACGGTGGTGAAGGACAGTACTTTTTTTGAAACTACTCCTGAAAATCCGTATTGGGTAAATATTGATTTTCCTCAATTTGGCGCCAAAATTTATTTGAGTTATAAAATGATTGGCGACAGCAATAAAATTGAATTGCTGATAAACGACGCTTTTAAAATGACGGGCAAGCATAGCATCAAAGCTTCTTATATTGATGAAATACCGGTACGGGGACAAGCCGGCGTGAGCGGATTTATTTTTGATGTAGGCGGCAATGTAGCGACCGGAAAACAATTTTATGTGACCGACAGCACCCGTCATTTCGTTCGGGGCGCTTTGTATTTTGAGGCCACTCCTAATTTCGATTCTTTACAGCCGGCGGAAAAATTTTTATATCAGGACATGCAGCGGCTGATTCAAACATTGAGGTGGAAATGAGATGACTTAAGGATAAGTCAAAAGTAAAAATTCAAATCCGTTGCTGTCCGGGGAAAATTCAAATTGAACCCCTTCAGGGTTCTGATCTTCTTTCTTAACATAAACCGCCGACTTTGTCGGCGGCTATTCATATTGAACCCCGTTGGGGTTTAGCATTCGATTTTAAATACTGCCATATTAACAATCATGCTAACAAACCCTGAAAGGGTTCTATTTTAATAGCCACCGGTGGGGAAAATAATAGCCGTATGCTAACAACCCTGAAGGGGTTGAATTAAAATAACAGCCGATAAAATCGGCGGTATCTAAATGAAGAAAAAACAGAACCCCAAAGGGGTTCAATGTAATAATTGTCCGGACAGCCGTTTTATCTTTTTGAACAATTTCAAAAAAAAGAATTAAAAATTTGAATGGATGAGTAGTATAATTTTAGGTTGATACAGAAATGACGGCTTGTAGCAACCAAAATTGCTAAATTTGAACATAGCTCACAGGAAAAAATTTTTAAAATAAGAAAAATCAAATTTTCCTCGGACAGCAAAGCTTTTGAGTTTTAAGTTAACAAAACAAAAAAATATTAATTACATAGCAAATAGAATTTACTTGTCTTCACTAAAATTTTTGTTGGTACAAACCGATCTTAGCTGGGAAGATAAAACCGCCAACCTGATGCAACTGCAACAAAAGCTGGATGGCAATACATTTTCCGGTCATATTATCGTATTGCCGGAAATGTTCAGCACCGGCTTCAGCATGCAGCCATCCCCGCTGGCAGAAACAATGGAAGGAAATACGGTTGAATGGATGCGGCAAATGGCAAAAAAGCATCGTTGCATTCTCACCGGAAGTATCATTGTTGAAGAAGCAAAGCAATATTTTAACCGTTTAATCTGGATGCAGCCCGATGGTCAATCCGGATTTTATGACAAACGGCATTTATTTGCTTTCGCAGGAGAAAATAAAGCCTATACTTCCGGCATTAAAAGAAAGCTTTTCTCCGTTGGAGGCTGGAAGATTCTTCCTCAGATCTGTTATGATTTGCGTTTCCCCGTATGGGCAAGACAACAGGTACAACAAAAAGGCAATCTCCTCATTCCCGAATATGATGTGTTGTTATACGTAGCTAATTGGCCGCAGCGAAGAATCAATGCATGGCGGAGTTTGCTGATAGCACGCGCCATCGAAAATCAATGTTATGTAGTAGCTGTTAATCGGGTCGGGAAAGATGGTCATGGTATTGAGCATAACGGCTGCAGCATGGTGGTGGATCCGCTGGGGAATATTATGTGGGAACAGGATGGCGGAGAAGCGCTTCACGCTATTGAATTATCACGCAGCTTGCTCGATGAAACGAGAACCCAATTTCAGTTTTTAAATGACAGCGATGGCTTTGCTTTGATGAGTTAGGGATTATTAGGAAGAACTAAAACTATTCGGCATAAGCAATAAAAAAGGCTGCCCTTTTGAGACAGCCTTTTTAAAGAAATCTGTTCTGACTTACTCAATAATCAGTTTTCCGGTTTCTCTTTTCATGCCTGACTGGTAGTTGTAAAAATATATTCCGGGCAAACATTTTTCTGTTTCCCATTGAGCGCCATTCTTTCCGACAGGAAGGCTAATTATATTTCTTCCTGAAATATCAACTATGGAAATAGTTCCGGATGATTGAACGGGTGTTGTGAAGGTAAAGTGAATGGTTCCTCTTCCTGGATTAGGAAAAGTTTTTATCAGACGTTTATTGCTGACACCGGCTTCAATATTGCTAACCGCTAAAGGCAAATCTCCTTTTCGCGCCCATACGCCCATGCCATCGGTAGCCAGCAATACCTTTCCTGCTATACGCCAGAAACCATTGAATGCAATCGTTTGGTCAATGTTAAGGGGAAAGTTTTGCTTATCCTGTGTCCAGGTTTTGCCAGCATCGTTCGTCATAAGGATTCCGGAACCAAAAGATCCGACAAAAATGGTACCATTGTCTTCAATCATGTTTTCTGTGGTGCCCAGTCCTGTACTGCCACCGATTAAAGGATCATCGGTCCAGTTCAGTCCATCATCAACACTTCGGTGGGTGCGGTAAAGAGAATTGGCGAGCAATTCATTGCCAACCCGAATAATAGAACGAACGTAATTACTTGATTTGGTCATATTGACAGTTCCTCCGGTTGGATTAACCCATGTGACTCCATTGTCGGCACTGCGAAAGAAACCCAAATTTGTGCAAGCATAAATTACCGCAGATTTTCCATCTTCAGATTTTACCTTAAAAAGGTTATATACGTTTGAAATATAAGCATTTGAACCAAGGGTTGCAATTACAGTCCAGTTTTCTCCTTTGTCAGTACTTTTAAATAAGGCTTTATAATAGGTGTTGGGACGATAAGCTGCAAAAATAACCCCATCGTTTTCCACCAGATCGCTTATAGCCTGAACTCCTCCCGGAAGCCCATTGGAGCCGGTTGTGTTTGATGGGGTCCAAGTGATTCCATTGTCATCACTTATATACACGCTAATATTTCCCCTATTAGAAATAGTTCCCCCTCCTGTCGCTACATACAATCGGCTTCCATCACTTATAAGGCATCCTGCGCCAAAAATGGGGTTATAATAACTGCGCTTCCAACTGGTGCATTGGTCGTCAGAGTAATAAATTCCGTTTTTGGTCGTCACATGAATCCGCCCATTTAATTCAGCTATGGAGGTCACCTGAGAAGTGGGCAGAGATTCAAGTTCTTGAAAATCACCCTGACTATTGCTGGCCATTATACCCAGCCACGTACCGGCAAAAATTCGGTTCTTATATTTAAGGATGGAATTTACATAATCTCCCTGCATATTTTGCAAAGCGGTCCAGTTGTTGCCACCATCAGTTGAATAAGTAATAGAGGCTCTGGCACTATAGGTTGTATCATTGTATGTAATCAGGCAAGACCATGGGGTTGGAGCACTCTGAATTTTTGTCCATTTTAAACCATTATCAGCCGAGGTATAGTTTCCGATAGTTGTTCCAATCAGCAGATTGTTTTTTGAGCGCGTCATGCACAAAGGGTTCCCAAATACTCCTTCAGCCATTCCCAGAGCAGCCCATGTGATGCCATTGTCGGTTGAACGCAATAACACATCAATACCTGCATACAGGTTATTTCCATCAACATAAAGAAAACTTAAGCCTGGATTTTGATAATTAGCAACCTGAACACTGGTCCAGTTTTTGCCGTTGTCGGTTGACTTATACAAGCCTGCACTGTTAGCTGCGGCATAAATCACATTGTTTTTTACAACCATCGCTTTAATCTCCTTGCCTGGCAGTCCGGTAGAATATTTTGTCCAGGTGTCTCCGTTATCAGCAGATCCATAAACGCCATCAGTGGTTCCGGCAAACACCATACCGTTATTGAGCACAAAACAAAATACCTGATAAGCCATATTGGCGTTGCTGTTTTTCCATTGCCAGGTTTTTCCATCGTCATCACTCACATGCATCCCTCCTGTTAAAGTGCCTGCAAAGATGCGTTTGTTGTTTTGAAAGAGCGCTTTCACTTCACCTCCTCCCGGTCCTTTTGTTGGCAGCCATTGTGCATTGGAGATAATACTTGAAAAAAAAGTCATCAGAAAAAACAAGTAGCATTTGTTGTAAAAAGGTTTCATTTTTTTAGTTTTGGTTGAATGAATAAAGTAGTTGGGCATTAACGAATACTAATATAAAAAAAATATTGGAAATGCAACTTGCCTAGCGTTATCATCTTTGCTGTTGAATCAGCTCCACCGCCTTTTCCATTTTGATATCCTTATTGTAGAGAATACTTGCCTGCGTAGGTTTGATTTCTATGTCAGGCAATACGCCCTTGCCATTGTTAGCATAACGATGATTATTGATGATGCGATAGGTGGGCAAGCGCATTCGTAGTTTGGTATTCGGCAAAATAAGATCAGGAATAAATACACCGTTATTTCCATAAGCAACGCCACCTGTTTCTTCTCCGATGATTTGTACATTGGGAAGCCCTTTGATATTGGCCAGCAGCATGGATGTGGCAGAGAAGGAACTGCCTCCGGTGAGCACCCATATTTTTCCTTCATAGTGGAAGCGATGCGGACGATATTTTTTGTTGGTAAAGACTTTGAATCGGTAATCTCCGTGCTTGTTCTTTTTGCTTAAGAAGCGCA
>JAGWWM010000052.1 GCA_018970395.1 Bacteroidota bacterium | reverse complement strand
AAAGGAATTGTCTTCAGGTATGCTCAAAACACCGATTATTTCTGGCCGGTAACGGATACAGTATTCAAAAATACCATCTCCTGCGCTTCAACCGCATTGGATTATTATTCAAGTGTACCGCTCCCGACACCCGCAGGATCGCGCAACAGAGGCATGATGACTGACCATCTGGTCAGTTCCAATACCCTTACCATTACTGCGGCTACCAATCAATATAACAGTGCCATCTATTTAAGAGGCTGCGGCAGTTTTGACAAGAATTTCCGCATCGTGAAAAATCGCTTGTCGGGCGGGTACGCAGGTGTTTATATTGAAGATGCTGTACAAAACCTCATCGTGCAGAACAATTATTTTTGCGCTTCCTTGTTTGGATTATACAGAGAAGCGATGAGCAAAAGCGATGGCGGCACCAGCACCACGATTGAGGACAACGACGGCAATCAATTTTTGCACAATTCCGTATTCACCAATGGATCCTGCCTCTATTTCGGCACTTCAGCATTCATTAATTTCTCTCAGGCAGACTGGGATATCCGGAATAATATTCTTTACACGCAAAATAATTCGGGTACTGCCGCTTGTTTAAATTTTCAAAGCAATTCCGGTTTAAACGCAACTGACAATCTTCGTTATTGCAATAGCAATTTATTTTACAATGCACAAAACGATCCGGGCAGGGTAGCGAAAATCGGTAGCAATTTCTATGCGTTAAGCAACAGTTCCTGGAGTGCGCCTTCTATGGCATCGGTATTGTATGTGAACAATGATCCGCCGAATGATGCCAATTCTTTTTTCTATCCGCCCAATTGGGAAAATCCCGCCAATTGCGATCTCGATCTGCTGCCGGATGCTTTCTGGCCTTTCAATTACCCCAACAAAGATTACCTTTCAGCGAGCGGCATTAAATTCATATACGGCAATCTTACCAACACGGATATTACGGACAATCCCTCCCGCACTTTTGCAACCATTGGCGCATTTGAAGCAGGCTCTTCTATCATTCTTCCGGTAACGCTGATTCAATTTGAAGCAATCATGAAAGCAGGAGTGGTACATATTTACTGGCAAATTAGCGATGCCATAGATCATGCCTATTTTGAGGTAGAGAAATCGGTGAATGGCAGGCATTGGACTTCTCTTGGAAAAATACAAGAACTGCACGGAACCTCAAATTTTAAAAAAGAGTATTACGCAACGGATGCAAAACCTGCTATAGGCAATAATTATTATCGGTTGAAGCAAGTGGATACAGACGGGAAATTTTCCTATTCCGGTATCCGGCTGGTGGTGAATGGCGAAGGAAACCAACTCCAACTTTTTCCCAATCCTGCCAAGCATCATTTCCTCCTAAGCGGATTGAAAAAAGGAATGTCGCACCAGATTCTGGTGATGGATATAGCAGGTAAGCTCATTCACAGCACCAATACTTCCAATACGGTACATTCCATTGAAATGCCAGCGAGTAGTACTACGGGCATCTATTTGATTCAGGTAGATGGGAAACAATATCTTCGGCTAGTGGTAATTCCATAAATTATTGACGAATTTATTTTCATATATCACCACCCTACTTTAAAACCGAATCAACAATTGGATTGTTTCCATCAAATCCAATAAAGAAGTAGCTGTGATACCACCGGGCATATTGAAACGGTCGGTTCCGTTATACACTATAAATTTTTGGGTTGGTTTTACTTCTTCACAAGCGTGGTGAAATCCTTTCGAAACTACAGGAGCAGCACTGCGTTTTATTTCAATCGCCCATTTTTCTTTGGGTGAAAATTCCAGGATCAGATCAATTTCGGCACCTCCGGGTGTGCCATAGTAAAATGGCTGCACTTCTATCGGCAACACGGATAAAATATTTTCAATCACAAAGCCTTCCCAACTCCCTCCTACTACGGGATGACCGAGCAATTCATTGATATCTTTGATGTTGAGTAGTGTGTGCACAAGTCCGCTGTCGCGCACGAATATTTTAGGAGAGCGTACCAGTCGCTTTCCTGCATTGAAGGTCCAAGGTTGCAGTCTGTGTACCAGCAACAGATCACACATCAGATCAAGATAGCGGGCGATGGTAGTGCCCGACACGTCCAGATTTCTGGCGAGATGTGCTGCATTCATCACCGAACCCTGATGATGGGCGAGCATCATCCAGAAACGTTGTAGTGTGGTAGCTGGAATACGAGGACCTAACTGAGGAATATCTCTTTCGAGATAAGTGCGAATGAAATTTCTTCTCCATGTAAAACTATCTGCATCATTTTTGGCAAGTAAGCTTTCCGGGAATCCGCCTCTCAACCAAAGCATATTTATTTTTTTCAGATTTGAACCGGCAAACTCTTGTGCGTTCACCGGAAAAAGTTCGGCATAAGCAATTCTGCCCGCAAGCGACTCGCCGGATTGCTGTAAGAGATTTACTGATGCGGAACCTAAAAACAAAAACAGTCCGTGCTTATTGCCCTTCCTTCGTTCCTTATCAATAATACTTCGAACAGGCGCAAAGATTTCGGGCATACGCTGAACTTCATCTAAAATAATCAGCTTGTCTCTGTTGGTCTCATGAAAACTCATGATATCCTGTATTTTCCGGATATCCAGCGGATCTTCGAGATCAAGGTAAATCGCGGATCTGTTTTCAGCAATCGCATGCGCCAGCGTGGTCTTGCCTACCTGACGAGGACCGAGCAGTGCTACCGATGGGGTAACAGAGAGTAAATACTCAATATTTTGGATCAGCTCTCTTTGTATCATGTATGCAAATATAACATTAAATGTTGTAAATGCATAGTATGAAAAGGAAAAATGTTGGAGGTTGTAGGTTGGAAGTAAACGACTCAACGCCTCAACAAATCAACGAATAAACAAATCAACGAATCACCCCCCTACTTCATCTTATCTTGAATCTCCTTGCAGATGTAGGTGCGCCCTTCCAGCGCTTCGCGGATGGCATGAAACATTTCATCCTGGTGGGAATTCTTGGTGATATAAGCATAGGCGCCATTCTCCAGCATGCGATTGGCGAAACCAATCTCGTTATGCATGGATATACCAATCACTTTGGTGTCGGGGAGTATTTCACGGATCAGCAAAGTGGTTTCCAGTCCGGAGAAGGGAAGAATATTTACATCCAGAATCACAATATCCGGCTTCAGCTCCTTTAGTTCATCCAGTAAGGTTTGTGTGTTATCGTAAAGCTTCAATACTTTAAATTCTTTAAACTGCGATAGCAGAAAAGACCACGCCTCAGCAATCAGCACGTGATCATCGGCGATAACGATAGTAGTTGTCTTTATTGAATCCTGTAGAGTGTCCTGTGTGCTCATATCTTTTTCAATCCTTTTATGATAACGGTATTTTAAACTGAATCTTCACGCCCTTGCCGGGAGCCGTTTGAATGGTAATGTCTCCGTTGTGAAAACGAATGCGGGAGCGCATGCTGTCTAACCCTACCCCTTTCTTAATCTTCTTCGTATCAAACCCTTTTCCATCGTCCGCATACAACAATTTGAAGAAATTTTCTTCCACATTCAATTCCAGCTGAATGGTATTGGCGTCGGCATATTTAAACGCATTGTTCAGCAACTCCTGTATTACCCGATAAATCACGTGCTTCTTATCCATGGTCACGCGGGCATCGAGTTCCTGCTGATAGACTTTAAGATTGAAAACGGGTTTTTCCAGAATTCCATAACTGTTGACGAGCTCAATCACCGCGTCTCTCAGTCCGAGATCCCGGATGGCAGGGGGCGTTAAAGTTCTCGACAAAGTACGCACTTGTTCCAGCGTATGCTTCACCGATTTTTCAAGTTCTCCGATTTCGTGAAGGGTGTAATTTCCCTTCGCCTTAATCATGTTGATGTACAAAGTCATATAAGCGAGCATCTGTCCAACCCCGTCATGCAAATCTCTTCCGATAACGGCTCTTTGTTCTTCTTCCGCCTGCAGCGTTGCCTCAAACACTTCTTTCTCGCGATTGATGCGTTCCTCCTGCAATCGTTGTTCTATTTTTCTGATTTCAGTCACATCCCAGTTGATGCCGGTAGAGCCCTGAAAATTGCCGGCATCATCAAACTGCGGCACGCCGCTGATGACCAGCAAACGTTCTTCTCCGGCCTTATTTGAAATGCCAATCTCATAAATGCCGGGCAAGCCCTTTTTCCTTTCTTCTACTATATCCAGCATCTTTTGTTGGTGCTCGGGCTTCTTAAGGAAAAGTTCATCGGCAAACCGACCCATCATTTCCTCGGCGGTGTAGCCGGTAATATCCTCCATCGCCTCATTTACAAAAATGATTTTTTCATTTGCATCCACCTGTATAATACCCAATGACATGTTTTGGAAGATGGTACGATATTTTTCTTCACTTCGCTGCAATGCCTGAATAGACAAATGCTGTTGGTGCACATCACGGATATGCCAAATTAATTCTTCATTATTGCTTTGCTTCACCGGAGTTACCACTCCTTCCGACCAAATCTCATTGCCATCTTTACGCACAAGCCGAAATGAAAAAGTCATCAGTTCTTCTTTTTCAAAAGCGTTGCCGACCAGCCTTTCCTGCAAATTTTCCTGACATTCCAAACACATGTAATCAAAAAGATTGTGCTGCTGCACTTCTTCCACCGTATAACCCAGCACTCTTGTGACAGAGGGTGAAACATAATTGATAACCCCCTTTTTATTAGTAATCACAACTACATCATTGGAGTTGAGCGAAATCAACTCAAATTGCTTTTTATCCTTCTCCAGCTGAAGATTATATTCATACTCGTTGGTAAGATCAAAAAACGCGCCGATATAGCCGATGAATTCACCGCCTGCCATATAGCGGGGCATGGCTCTTTCCTGTAAAAAACGATATTGTCCTTCTTTATTTTTTATCAGAAACTCTTGTGTGATGGGCTGTTGATTTTCCACATACTCGTACCAGTGACGGTTTTTACTCTGCAAGTAATCAGGATGCATGATGGCTTCAAACTCTTTGGAGTCCTTGAATTCCTCCAGTCCTTTCCCAAAAAAATCTTTCGTGCCTTTATTAGAGTAAATGACTTTGTTGTTCATGTCGGACACCCACAACATTACGGGCATCGACTCAGTAATATTTTTAAAGCGATTCTCTGTTTCCTCTACTGCGGCTTTATACAATTCGTTTTGGGTAACGTCCACAATTTTGCCTACAATCACTTCATCGTCGATATACGGGTCATATTTCTTTTTCACTTCTTCTTCCATCCACAACCTGCGATTGGAAAGCTGATTCCGAACCTGATAACGCATCCGGGTTGTACCGGTACTCTCCAGTTCCTCCAGTGCTTTTTCATAATCCTTCAGTGAATCGGGCAGAACACATTTTTTCTTTTCGTCAAAAGGATGCTCTGATTTGGTGGGATTGAATCCAAAAAAAGTCGGCCATCGGCTGGTAAAGAAATTATTTTCCTTTTTGTTCTTGTAAATGATATAATGCACCGCATCGGTGGATTCAAGAAAATTGCTCAGCCGGTAAAAGTTCTCATATGATTTTTGCTGAAGGGCGGTAAGCTCCGACACATCCGTTCCATAAAAATTAATTTTAGAACCGTTGGCTGTTTGCTTATAGTTGAAGAGAAAGTCCTTTCCGCTCCACTTGAATTCTATCTGACCTGATACCGCAAGCCGCTTATGAAGCAGTTTAAAAAAATGAGCGGGCTCATAGGTCTTTTTATTGTATTCAATTTGTTTCAGCTCCTTGGTAACCGGATTCAAGTACTCGATATTCCCTTCCGAATCCAACCGTAAGACAGGATTCGGATTTTCGAAAGGAAACTGTGCCATGATATCCCGCTCCGATGTGCTGACAGCAGCAATTTCTTTCAGCTTTTTATTGAGTTCCTGCAAGGATTGATTAACCTTCTCATAATCTTCATGCGCAATATTGGAAGCATGCTCAAGGATTTTGATATCTCTTTCGTAACTATAAAAATAATTGCTGATTTTTTCACATAGCTTTCCGTAATGTTCCTGCATTTCAGGCGTTAGATCAGCCTGCTCCCCGATGAGTTGCGATAATACAGGATGCAGCATAAATCAGCGCTCGTCAAATAAGGTTAAAACGACGGTTTGATTGTGCAATTCGCAGGAATTGACCGGCCTGAAGAATCCGGAAAATTCTCCATAGGAATAAAAACCGGCCAGCAAGGTTTGCGGCGTGATATTTTTTTGAATGCTTTGAATTTCTGTATTCGCCATCGGACCGAGTACGAGTTTTCTTCCGATACAATTAATGGCAAGCGCAAGAACTGCGTTCTGATTATTGACCCCCGCTTGGGTGCCGGCCATCCCCGCATTATTGATAATCTGTTCGGTATTGGTGCGCATCAATCGAACCCTTGCTCCTTCAGGTACATTTCCCGCAAAAGTCATAGAGCCCGTTTCATGATCAACCGACAATATGGTTCTTACCAGCGGCACATCGGTATCTTCTGAAAGAATGGCCAAAGGAAAGAAAAGCGCAGAAGAAGGCAATTGTTTGGCAAATTCACCCAGGTATCTCTTATAAAGATCAAGCGCATTTTCGTTATCTATACTGTACAAGACATTTTTTTCGGATCGGGTAACGGTTCTTTCCGGACCGAAGAAAGTCCAGCCGCTTTTCACCCCTGTACTTACTTTAATGTGTTCGCCATAAAAACCAATGAGCACTACATTTCCTTCCTGCGGATGATCCGCACAACCTACCATTGTACTTTGAAAACGATCTCCGTCTCCCGCCATGCCGCCTGTAATCAGCAATTCATTGCCCAATATATCTGTAATGCCGTGTATCAGGTCTTCGCCATTGACCAAACTGCCGCAGGACAGGATCAATGCATAGCTCAAATCTTCTTTAGGTAAAGCATTGGCAAGGGCAACTCCCAGTTCGTGGGAATCATTGTAATCTTTCTGGTTTTTTTCAACCACTTTAAGCGGCGTATTTTCAAAATGGATGGCAACAGCCAAAAGAGAATTGTCGTGGACAATACCATTCCAGATCTCACCGGCAGTAGATAAAACCGGTATATGAGCAGCAGGGAAACGATCCCGTATGTTTTGGAGCAGCTTTGCATCAGCAACCAGGGACTTATCGCCCATTACCAGAATCAACTGATAATCAGCAGGTGATTTTTGCAAACTGTCCCAACCCTCCCATGCATTGTTATTATATATAATTTGATCAGCAATCATAGTTGTAGTCTAGGAAATATCAAGGTAATTCTACTGTTTGTTTAACGGTAAAACGGACAGGCAATTTACCCTATTCAACAGAGAAAATACGGAATGATTTAGAAAAATAAGTATTTACCCTTAGAAAGATTACGGTTTAATAAATATATTATCAAACAAACTTTCGTGATTCGATGAATGGCATGTCCTCGGGACGACAAACTTTATCTTCTTTAACTTTACTCCAAAAATCAATTGACTTTCCTCAACCCACTCGCTGTAGAATATGCATCCCGCTTTTCCTCAACGGAAGACCCGCTGCTTTCGGAGCTTCATCAGTACACCCTTGCCCATCACCCTGAACCCCACATGCTCAGCGGCACCATCCAGGCAACATTCCTCCAATGGATTTGTGAGTGGATACGCCCTTCTTTCGTGCTAGAAATCGGCACTATGGTTGGCTACAGCACCATCGCCCTTGCAAGAGGACTTCCGCCCGGCGCCCAGCTGCATACTATCGAAAAAAGAAAAGCTGATATCAGCATTGCAGAAACCTATTTTCAAAAAGCAGGGCTATCCGACCGTATTCGTATTCATGAAGGAGATGCATTACAAATACTCCCGCAATTATCATACACGTGGGATCTTGTTTTCCTGGATGCTGATAAAACGGGCTATCTCGATTACTACGAATACCTCATTCCCCGCATGCGCCCAGGCGCCCTGCTTATTGCTGATAATGTGCTGTTTCATGGTGCAGTGCTGGAAGAAAACATAAAGGGGAAAAACGCCAAAGCCCTTCACGCTTTCAATGAAAGGGTCTCGCAAGATGATCGCGTTGAAAAAATCATGCTTACCCTTAGAGACGGACTTTTTTTGATTCGAAAAAAATAATTTTTCGTTAAATGAGTTTTACATTGAGTAGCAATGATTAATTTTATTCCCGAATTTAACTTAAATCCACTTAACATCCGATGAATAAGATTTTTTCAATTAGTTTTTTTCTCTTTATTTCCATATCCCTTTTCGCACAAAAAATCACCATCGAGGAGTATATCCAAACCTATAAGGATATCGCAATGAAGGAAATGGTGCGCACAGGCGTTCCTGCTGCCATCAAGCTTGCACAAGGCATCCTCGAAACAGAGAATGGCAACAGTCCGCTCGTCAAAAAATCCAATAACCATTTCGGAATAAAATGTAAGGAAACCTGGAAAGGGCCTACCGTAAGTCACGACGATGATGCCCCTAAAGAATGTTTCCGCAAATACCCCGATGCCATAGCATCCTATATTGATCATTCCGATTTTTTAAAAACCCGAAAACACTATCATTTCCTCTTTTCTCTCGATCCGCTTGATTACAAAGCCTGGGCGTATGGACTCAAAAAAGCGGGCTATGCCACGAACCCAAAATACCCCGCCATTCTCATCAAGCATATTGAAACTTATAAACTCAACGATTATTCGCTGATGGCGCTTGGAAAACTACCTGCTCCCCCAGAAGAAGTAAAAGAATCGGAAGATAATACACCAACTACTGTCGCCCCTGAAGCACCTGCCATTTCAGATGAACCGGTAGAGATTACGGTTATTAATCCCGCACAATCTGCTGCCAATGTCTCCATTGTATCTGAACAAGAGACAGAAGAATCTACAGGAGAAGAATATGAAATCCATGTGGTAGAACCAAAAGAAACCCTTCGTTCCATCGCTAAAAAATATGGCGTTACGGTGACCCAACTCAAAGAATGGAATAAGATTGCGGAAAATGAACTTAAGCCTGACATGGAATTAATCATCAGCCAAAAAGATTATGAAATCTATCAGCGTTCACGATAAATCATTCGTTCCTTACCTCGACGAGGCTGCCATTCTTGCCAGAATAAACGTCCTTGCCGAACAGATTAACCAAGATTTCAAAGGAAAAAAGCCGCTCTTCATTGCTATTCTCAACGGCTCTTTCATGTTCGCCTCCGATCTGTTTAAAAGGCTGACCATAGAGGCGGAAATCTGTTTCATTAAACTCGCTTCCTATAAAGGCACTAAGTCGAGCGGACAGGTAATCACGGCCATCGGACTCGATACGGATATTGTGGGCAGACACCTGATTGTGATTGAAGATATTATTGATACGGGCAAAACTATGAATGAATTTTTGCCGCAGTTGGGACACCAGCAACCGGCCTCTGTTTCTATGGCTGTTTTGCTGCATAAGCCCGAAGCCACTCAATTTCCCGTAAAAATTGATTATCTTGGGTTTACGGTGCCCGATAAATTCCTGCTGGGGTATGGGCTCGACTATGATGGGTTGGGCAGAAACCTTCGGGATATTTATCAGCTCGATACGAATTATCCCTGATGAGGAGAACCATTTTTATTAACCAGCCGCGTTACTCAACCTTTTTCGTCGGATCACTGACGACCCACTTTTTTGGGCTATTCATTTGTTGTATTCTGTGTCATTTTTCCGGACTTGCTCAATATTATTTTAAGGGAGAAGTGGTGAATCAAAGTCAGAAAGGACTCCCCTTTGTGCAATTGCATGTGCTCAGTACCAATCAGTTTTATTATACCGGATCCTCGGGAGCATTTGGATTCCCTTCGCGATTTAAACAGGATAGTGTGACCGTCTCGCTTGATGGGTATGAAGAAGTAACGGTGTTGTTTGATGCCACCAGTTATTTCACGATTCAGCTGCTGCCTTCTTCCAAAAGAAAAATAAAAAAGCAAACCGGTCTGCTTTCGATTATCAAAAACAAAGCAGAAGAGGATAATCCTTTGCTATTTGAAACCGGTGAAACCTATTCGAAAATTGTGGAGCATGAGGAAACAGAGACTGCCAAATTTCCCAACATCAGTTTTTCTCTCAATATAGACAAGGCATCTTACAGCAATATCCGAAGATTTATTCAGTCTAACTCAATTGTGCCGAATCATGCCGTGCGTATTGAAGAGATGTTGAATTATTTTCCGCAAAAGGAAAAATACATTCCGCCCGGAGGCATCTTTCATTTCGAGTCGCAACTTACGCCCTCTCCGTGGAACGAAGAACGACGATTGCTGTTCATGCAACTGCAAACTAAAAAAACGAATTTTGATTTTCTGCCGCCTTCACATCTGATTATACTGGTGGATGTAAGTGGCTCAATGGATATGCCTAACCGGCTGCCTTTACTCAAGACCGCTTTCAGGATGCTGGTGAATAATCTGCGCGAGTGCGACACTCTTTCCATTCTTTCTTATGGAGGAGGCGTGATGGTAGAATTGCCGCGCACGCCGGGGTATGAAAAAGAAAAAATTTACAAGGCCATTGAGAACCTGAGTCCGGGTGGTGAAACGCCCGGAGAATCCGCGCTCAACTTTGCGTATGAGTATGCCAAAAACAATTTTGTAAAAGACGGATTGAACCGCATCATTCTTGCTACCGATGGCGATTTCAATGTAGGCAAATACACCGAGCAGGCATTGATGGAACTGGTATCTGCAAAAAAAGAGATGGGTATTTTTCTGACCTGTCTGGGAGTAGGAGTAGGGAATTATAAAGATTCCAAGCTGGAAGTGATGGCGAAAAAGGGGAATGGCAATTTCGCGTATATTGACAACGTTAAAGAAGGAGAAAAAATACTTGTAAATGAGCTGATGCAAACCTTATATGTAGTCGCACACAATGCTTCCGCGAATGTGGAATTTGATTCCTCGAGTGTAAAGTATTATCGATTGATTGGGTATGAAAATCCGGTGATGAATGAAAATCAGCAAGAGCGCATACTCGAAGGGGGAGAGATTGGCACCGGACATACCGTGACTGCCGTTTTTGAAATTGAGACTAAGCCCGGACTTACAGATTCAAGCCAATTGTTGGGCACGATGGAATTAGCGTATCAGTTAACCGATACGGGAGCGGTTCAAAAAGAAAAATATTATTGTTGGAATAATTACAAGCCTTTCCCTTCTTTAGACAGCAACTATGTTTTTTTAGCGGCAGTAGCGGAATTTGGCATGTTACTGCGCAATGCAAAATATCTTAAGAACAGCAGCTGGGATCATTTGAAAAAACAGACTGCGCATCTTTTAACCGCTACCGATTTCTGGAAAAAAGAAATGGGTGAGCTGGTATTGAAAGCCGCCGATATCTACGAGCCGGAGAAGAAGAAAAAGAAGAAGCGGAGAAAGTTGTTGCAGCAGGATTCTTAACAACCAGCCAATATCCCCTTTGTGTTACATTTGCACAAAATTTAAAAATTCTATTATGAATAAGGGCCCCGTTTCGCAGTTTATCCAACATCATTACCGTCATTTCAACGCAGCAGCATTAGTAGATGCGTCAAAAGGATATGAGGCGCATTTGCTGGAGGGAGGTAAAATGATGATTACCCTTGCGGGGGCGATGAGTACGGCAGAGCTGGGCATTTCGCTGGCGGAGATGATTCGCCAGGGGAAAGTGGACATCATCAGCTGTACAGGCGCTAATCTGGAAGAAGATGTGATGAATCTGGTGGCGCACAGTCATTACAAGAGAGTGCCTAACTACCGCGATCTGACACCGCAGGACGAGTGGGATCTTTTAGAGAACCATTATAACCGAGTAACCGACACCTGTATTCCGGAGGAAGAGGCCTTTCGCCGACTGCAGCAACATTTACATCGGCAGTGGAAAGAAGCGGAGGCGAAAGGAGAACGGTATTTTCCTCACGAGTTTTTATATAAAACCGTTTTGAGTGGCGATCTGCAGCAGTATTATGAAATTGATCCTAAAAACAGCTGGATTGTTGCGGCGGCGGAAAAAAATATTCCCATTGTAGTGCCCGGATGGGAAGACAGTACGACCGGTAATATTTTCGCGAGCTATGTTATTAAAGGAGAATTGAAAGCGGATACCGTTAAAAGCGGGATTGAATATATGGTATGGCTGGCCGACTGGTATCGGAATAACTCGTCCGGAAAAGGGGTTGGGTTTTTTCAGATTGGCGGTGGTATAGCCGGCGATTTCCCTATTTGTGTGGTACCGATGATGTATCAGGATCTCGAATGGCATGATGTACCCTTCTGGAGTTATTTCTGTCAGATCAGCGACAGCACCACTTCTTACGGTTCCTATTCAGGTGCTGTGCCCAACGAAAAAATCACCTGGGGTAAACTGGATATCCATACGCCGAAATATGTCATTGAAAGCGATGCGACAATTGTAGCGCCTTTAATGTTTGCATGGATATTGGGCTGGTAAGAAATAACTGCTAACCTCGCCCTGACCGCAATCACGTTTTATGATGTGTATAGTCATTCTATAACGACTATCGCCGACCCTATTTTTGCTCTACACAACACACACATCATTAACAAATGAAAAAAGTTTTACTCGCGCTCGATGGTGAACATTTTCCGAAAGGAGCTTTTGAGCTGGCGGCGGAATGGCATCTCAAAGAACCTTTGTTATTGACGGGTGTTTTTATTAGCCCGGTAGATGTTTCGAAAATCATTACCTATACCGGTCTCGAAGCGGTGCCAATGATGCCCTCGGTGGTGGAAGGACAATATGCCCGGCAAATTGCACGTAACATCCAAACCTTCGAAGAAAAATGCATGCATGCCGGATTGGAATACCGCATTCACAATGACGTTGAAAGTATGCCCATCGCCTCTCTGGTGGAAGAGACAAGATTTGCGGATTTGGTA
>JAGWWM010000051.1 GCA_018970395.1 Bacteroidota bacterium | reverse complement strand
CCGGTCACACATACCAGCGGTGTTGAATCAATCATTGCATCAGCTAATCCTGTAACAAGATTCGTTGCACCCGGACCACTCGTTGCAAAAACCACACCCGTTCTTCCTCCTGCTCTTGCATATCCTTGAGCTGCATGGATTGCTCCTTGTTCATGACGAACGAGGATGTGCTGCAGGCGATCGTTATAATCATACAATGCATCGTAGATGGGCATAATCGCACCGCCGGGATAACCGAAGATGGTGGATACGCCTTCCTGTACCAATGCATCCAGCACCGCCACGCTTCCGCTGATTTGGCGAGGAGCTGCAAGTGTTGATGTAGATGATAATACTGAAGTCTGCATATTATTAATTATGATATTTATTTTTCACACAAAGCTCGCAAAGAGACAAAGGACACAAAGAGTTACAGGAATAGTCGTTATTCGTTGGTCGTTTATCGAAAAACAATCAACGAAAGACGAAAAACGAAAAACCTTATTCCTTCACCGCATCCGTCACACATCCCTCAGCAGCCGTCGTCGTTCGCTGCGCAAATTTGAACAAGAGTCCTTTCTTCGCTTTCAATTCAGGACGCACCCAGGCTCTTCTTCTCTTTTCAATTTCCTCCTCACTCACTTTCAAAGTCATGGTGCGTTGAATCGCATCCAACTCAATAATATCATCATCTTTGACTAATGCAATTAAACCACCATCGTATGCCTCCGGCGTGATATGTCCCACCACAAATCCATGGGTTCCACCGCTAAAACGACCATCGGTAATGAGTGCTACTGATTTTCCTAATCCCGCACCAATGATGGCAGAAGTTGGTTTGAGCATTTCAGGCATACCCGGACCACCGCGCGGACCTACATAACGAATGACCACCACATCACCCGCTTTCACTCTGCCAGACTGTATTCCTTGGATCAAATCCTGTTCACCATCAAACACACGGGCAGGCCCTACAAAACATTCTCCCTCTTTTCCGGTAATCTTTGCCACACTTCCTTTTTCTGCGAGGTTACCATATAAAATCTGAAGATGTCCGGTTTGCTTGATGGGATTTTCCAATGGATAAATAACCTTCTGTGATTCGAAGTCCAGATCAGGAACATCCTGTAAATTTTCTGCAATGGTTTTTCCTGTTACGGTTATGCAATCTCCATGCAGCAAACCTTTTTGCAAAAGATATTTCATCACCGCAGGTACTCCTCCCATCTTGTGTACATCTTCCATCAAGTATTTACCACTGGGTTTAAGATCTGCCAGAACCGGTACTCGATCACTGATTCTTTGGATATCATCCTGTGTCCATTCTACACCTACACTCCAGGCCATCGCAATCAGATGCAAGACCGCATTGGTAGAACCGCCTAAGGTCATGATCACCGTCACGGCATTCTCAAATGCTTTGCGCGTCATGATATCGGATGGACAAATATTTTTTTCTAATAAAAGTCGAATCGCTTTCCCCGCCTTTACACACTCTTCTTTTTTCTCTGCACTCAAAGCAGGATTGGAAGAAGAATAAGGCAGACTCATCCCCAATGCTTCAATCGCGCTCGCCATGGTATTTGCGGTGTACATACCGCCGCAAGCACCCGCGCCCGGACATGCATTCATTACAATGCCTTTGAAATCCGCTTCATCAATCGTGCCCGCAATTTTTCTCCCCAAAGCTTCAAAAGCAGAAACGATATTGAGTTCTTCGCCTTTGTAATGACCCGGTGCAATCGTTCCTCCGTAAACCATAATCGAGGGACGATTTAAACGTCCCATTGCAATTACCGAACCCGGCATATTTTTATCACATCCCGGAACCGCAATGATGCCATCATAATAATGCGCACCGCAAACAGCTTCAATGCTATCCGCTATCAAATCGCGACTGATGAGTGAATACCGCATGCCATCTGTACCATTGCTGATACCATCGCTCACACCGATCGTGTTAAAGATCAAACCCACCATTTCATTTTCCCAAACAGATTTCTTGACGATGGCAGCCAGTTCATTCAGATGCATGTTACAAGTATTGCCATCGTAACCCATGCTCACAATACCCACCTGTGCCTTTTGCATATCCCCCTCTTTCAGACCAATACCATAGAGCATGGCTTGTGCTGCAGGTTGAGTAACATCCTGCGTGAGGACTTTTGAATATTTATTTAATTCCTGCATCAGATAATGGTTGATTTTCTCAATTCAATATTTTCCTGTTTCACACTGCCGGGAATTTTACCCGTTACATAATCAGCGATCAGATCTCCGATGGTAGAAGTGAAATAAAAATTTACCGAGTCGATATCTTTTGAAACAAAATGATTGCTGAGTGTCCATGCAACTGCTTCTCTCACTACTGCGGCTTCTTCTTTCAATTCCAAATGATCGAGCAGCATTGCGGCCGAAACAATGGCGCCGATCGGATTGGCAATATCTTTTCCGGCCGCCTGGGGATAGGAACCATGAATGGGTTCGAACAATGCAGTTGCTTTACCCACCGAAGCCGAAGGCAACATACCGAGCGATCCAGTCAACACACTCGCTTCATCACTCAGAATATCCCCAAACATATTTTCTGTGAGCATTACATCAAACTGCGCAGGGTTCATCATAATCTGCATCGCCGCATTGTCCACGAACATATAATCCACTTCTACCTTGGGATATTGTGCAGCAATTTCCTGAACCACCTTACGCCACAGACGACTCGTCTCAAGTACATTCGCCTTATCTACCAGCGTCAGTTTATTTTTTCTTTGCGATGCGTATTGAAAAGCCACATGTGTGATTCTTTCAATTTCTTCTCTTGTATAAATGCAGAGATCAGAAGATTGATTACCGTCTGTACTCGTTTGTTTCTCTCCGAAATAAATACCCCCCGTAAGTTCACGGATGATGACGAAATCAACACCCTCGAGCCGATCAGTTTTTAGTGGAGAAAGATGGTGCAATGAAGCATAAGTGGTCACCGGACGAATATTGGCAAAGAGTTGTAATGCTTTGCGAATACCAAGAATGCCTTGTTCTGGTCGAACTTTGGCGTTAGGATCTTTGTCGTATTTGGGGTGACCGACTGCTCCAAAAAGAATTGCATCGCTATCGAGACAAATATCAATCGTTTCTTGCGGCAAAGCGGTGCCCGTTGCATCAATCGCCGCTGCCCCGATCAGCGCTTCCGAAAATTCAAAATGGTGCTGATAGTGAGAAGCGATGGCTTCTAACATTTTTTTTGCTTGTGCAGTTACTTCAGGGCCAATGCCATCTCCCGGCAATAAGGCAATTTTTCTGACATTAGAGGGTTGATTCATATGTATATAATTTATTTTTTTTAATTGCCATATGTTATGCCCTTTGAATATTCATCCCAGTTGGTTTAGACTTTTCGTTATGGGCATTTCATATTGTTGGATTTTATCTTTCATACTTAACAAATAATCAATATCATCATAGCCATTCATGAGACAGGTTTTTTTATAAGGATTGATATCAAATGATTCGGAGGCCCCGGTCGAACCAATCATGATTGTTTGATCAAAAAGATTGATACGCAATAAAGCTTCATTAGAGAGTTCAAAAATCTGTTGGAGGAATCTTTCTGAAACCGTCACCGGAAGAATGCCGTTGTTGAGTGCGTTGTTTTTAAAAATATCTGCAAAAAAACTGCTTACCACCACATTAAATCCATAATCAGCAATAGCCCATGCTGCATGTTCGCGGGAGGAGCCGCATCCAAAATTTTTTCCGGCCACCAAAATAGAACCGGTGTATAAAGGATTATTAAGCACAAAATCTTTTATCGGTTGTGCTTCATCATTATTACGGTAGCGCCAGTCGCGAAAGAGATTTTTCCCGAATCCCTCTTTGGTAGTTGCCTTCAGGAAGCGAGCAGGAATAATCTGATCGGTATCAATATTCTCAACCGGCAACGGAACAAAATGTGATTGTATGATATCTAATTTCTTTGCCATGTTATTGTTAATTCAGCCATTCTCTGATATCTGACACTACTCCTGTAACAGCAGCTGCAGCTGCAGAAAGCGGACTTGCGAGCAAGGTTCTGGCACCTACCCCCTGTCTTCCTTCGAAATTGCGATTGCTAGTGCTGATACAATATTTCCCTTGCGGTATTTTGTCTTCATTCATTCCAAGACAGGCGCTGCAACCCGGTTGTCGCAATATGAATCCTGCTTCTTCAAATATTTTATCAATCCCCTCTTGTATTGCCTGTTGCTCCACCTGCTTGCTTCCCGGAACTACCCACACCTCTACATTGGATGCTTTACGTTTTCCTTTGACAAAATTTGCAACCATACGCAAATCTTCAATGCGACTATTGGTACAACTTCCTATAAACACATAATCAATTTTTTGTCCCAATATGGGATTTCCCGATTCAAGTCCCATATATCTCAGCGACTGTTCCAATCCGTTCCGATCTGTTTCTGTTACCGTATCTTTTGTTGGAATTGTTCCGGTAATGGGGATGCCCATCCCAGGGTTGGTACCAAAAGTGATCATCGGCGAAATATCCGCAGCATCAAAATGATACTCCTTATCAAAAACGGCATCTACATCTGAAAACAAAGTCTTCCAGTAAGTAAGTTTTTTATCCCACTCCACTCCCTCCGGAGCAAACTTTCTACCCTTGATATAAGCATAGGTTGTTTCATCTGGTGCAATCATACCGCAACGTGCGCCCATTTCAATGCTCATGTTACAGATCGTCATCCGTGCTTCCATACTCAAAGATCGAATGGCTGCACCGGCAAACTCTACAGCATAACCGGTGGCGCCACTGGCGGAAATTTTTGATAAGATATAGAGCACAATATCTTTACTCACTACACCCTTTTTCAGAATTCCGTCCACTGTAATCCGCATCAGTTTGGGTTTAGTCTGTAGTAAGCACTGGGTACTCAATACCATCTCCACTTCGCTGGTACCAATCCCAAAAGCAATACTCCCAAAAGCTCCGTGCGTGGAGGTATGACTGTCACCACACACTATTGTCATGCCGGGTTGCGTAATACCCAGTTCCGGACCAATCACGTGTACGATGCCCTGATAAGGATGTCCGAGCCCGTACAATTCTACTCCATGCGCTGTACAATTTTTAATCAATGCTTCTACCTGCATTCGACTTTGTTCTTCCTGAATAGGAAGATGCTGATTCAATGTGGGCACATTATGATCTGCGGTGGCAATGGTTTGCTGAGGGCGAAATACTTTGATGCCTCTTTTATTCAATCCGTTGAATGCCTGCGGAGACGTGACTTCGTGAATAAAATGACGATCAATATAAAAAACGGATGGGCCATCTTTTATCGCAGACACCACATGTTTGTCCCAAATCTTTTCAAATAAGGTCTTGCTCATAATGAAGAAAGGGAAGCGGGTTTTTGTTGATATTGTAATGCAAGTTGCGTAAGATCTTCATTCTCTACTTCTTTTTTCTGATCTGCCACTTCAAGAAACTGCTGGTACAGGATATCTACATCATCCCGATCGAATTCAAATCCCAATAATTTAAACCGATACGCGAGTGCACTTCTTCCACTACGTGCTGTCAATACAATTTTTGAAGTATCCGCTCCTACCAAATCGGGATTGATAATCTCGTAGTTGGCAGCATGTTTTAAAAATCCGTCCTGATGAATACCGGATGAATGCGCAAAAGCATTACTGCCCACGATCGCTTTATTGGGTTGTACCGGCATGCGCATGGTTTCACTCACCAGGCGACTGACGGGATTAAGCAATTCAGTTTTGATATCCGTGTATAATCCCAATTCAGGATGCTGTTGAATAATCATGACTACTTCTTCAAGAGAAGTGTTACCGGCACGCTCTCCCAACCCGTTAATGGTACACTCAATTTGTCTTGCACCATTCATGGCACCGTAAACAGAATTGGAACTAGCCAGCCCCAGATCATTATGGCAATGACAGCTGATAATAGCCTTGTCAATATTTGGGACGTGATTGATTAAATATTTTATTTTCTCCCCATACTGATGCGGCAAACAATATCCGGTTGTATCCGGTATGTTGACAGTCGTCGCACCCGCCTTTATCACAGCCTCGATCACCCGAGCGAGGTATTCGTTGTCACTTCTTCCTGCATCCTCTGCATAAAATTCAATATCATCCGTATAGTTTCGCGCCCAGGTTACAGCCTGTACGGCTCTTTCAAGAATCGCCTCTCTAGTGGAATTGAATTTGTACTTTATGTGAAGATCACTGGTTCCGATACCCGTATGAATGCGTTTTCTTTTTGCGGGCTTCAGCGCTTCCGCCGCTACCTCGATATCTTTTTGTTGGGCACGGGTCAAGCCACATACCACAGCGTTTTTAATAACTTTTGCGATTTCATTTACACTCTCAAAATCTCCCGGACTGGAAATCGGAAAACCGGCTTCAATTACATTCACTCCGAGTGATTCCAGTGCCAGTGCCAGTTTCAGTTTTTCCTGCGTATTGAGTTTGCAACCCGGCACCTGCTCGCCGTCGCGTAAGGTCGTATCAAAAATGATAATCTTATCACTGGACATGTAAATCTGTTTAGTTGAATGTTTGCTAACTCAATAAATCCTTCACATCGAAAACAATCCTCCGAAATTATTTGTAGTTTACATCGTTGTAAAATCAAAATCACCGATTTGCTACGGCAGACAATCGGTATAAAAAATGATTTAAATAATTGATTTTCAATAATTTGCAAACATTTCAATTACGATGCCCAACCGCTCAGACGATACGGTATTTCTATTAATTAAATCGCTAGAAAAGAGCGAAAAACGCAATTTTAAGCTTTACGCGGCGAGGAATACCGGCGGCACGGATCTTAAAGTAATTCAGCTGTTTGATGCTTTAGATAAGATGAAGCATTATGACGAAGCGGAACTCCTGCGAAAAAACAAACGAATCAGTAAGACACAATTATCTAATCTAAAGGCGCATTTGCAGAAATTAATTTTATCTAGCCTGCGACTTATCCGTCAGAGTGATAATATTTCCCTGCAACTCAACGAGCAGATGGATTTCGCGCGCATTCTGTACAATAAAGGGTTTTATATCCAAAGTTTAAAAACACTCGAAAAATGCAAGGAGCAAGCCATCGCCTATCACCAGTTTACCTACTTGCAACAAATATTATTTTTTGAAAAGAAGATAGAAGCTTTGTATATCACCCGAAGCATGCAATACAAAGCGGATGAATTACAATTGCAGTCGATGCAGGTAAATGAAAAATTGGCAACCATTTCACAGCTATCCGGACTTTCTCTACAATTATACGGTTGGTACATCAAGAACGGAGTTGCAAGAAATAAAAAAGATGAAGCGGAGGTAAAAGCCTTCCTTGAAAAAGAATTACCCTCAAATGCAGGAAAACAAAAAGGATTTTATGAAGAATTATATTATTATCAATCACTGAACTGGTATGCATTCATCCGTCAGGATTTTCTGCAGCATTATCGATATTCCAAAAAATGGGTAGCGATTTTTGATCGTTATCCTGAAATGATTGAGGTGGAAACCGCACATTATATCAAAGGGATGCACAACCTGATGGCGGCTTATTTTGATCTGCAAAAAGCTACAGAGCTATCCGAAACCATTGATAATTTTGAAAAATTCACTAGAAGAAAAAGTGTAATTCACAACGATATCTACAAAATCCTTTGTTTTCAATATCTCTATCAGGCGAAAATCAATCTGCATTTTTTAGAGGGAACTTTTAATGAAGGGATCCGGCTGGTACCGCATCTGGAAGAACAATTGAAAATATACGAGCCCTATCTGGATTTTCATCGGGTACTGGTATTCTATTACAAAATCGCCTGCTTGTATTTTGGAAATGGCAAGTATGAAAAAACCGTTACCTATCTCACTAAAATTATTCACTGGAAAACAGATTTACGTAATGATCTCCAGTGTTACGCCCGATTACTACATTTAATTGCTCACTATGAATTGGGACATTTCAATTTATTGGAATACCTGATAAAATCGGTTTATCGCTTTATGGCAAAGATGGAAAATTTGAGTGGCGTGGAAGAAGCGATGTTTCAGTTTCTGCGTAAATCCTTCAGTCTTCAACCCAAAGAATTAACGCCAGCGTTCAAATCCCTTTTGAAGGAAGTGAAGAAATACGAAGCAGATCGCTTTGAAAGTCGCGCTTTCATTTACCTCGACATCATTAGCTGGCTGGAGAGTAAGATATCCGAAACATCCGTTCAGGATATTATTAAAGATAAGTTTCGCTTTCGCTCAACATGACTCTATTTGCGAGCTTTGCCTCTATGCAGCTTTGCATGAAATAATCAATCGGCGTAGAAACTCACCCTACCGTCGGCAATAACTCCGTCACAGGCATGGAAGCATTGCGCATGGCGATGCTTCGGACTGCTGCAGCAGTAAAAGATTCAAAAGCAGCTTTAGTGATTTTTTCTTCTGAAACCATGATAGGTTTACCGGAGTCTCCGCCTTCTCTGATGCTTTGCACCAATGGAATTTGTCCCAGAAAGTTAAGCTCGAATTCTTCTGCCAGTTTCTTTCCTCCTTCCTTCCCGAAAATATAATACTTGTTTTCAGGCAATTCAGCAGGCGTGAAATAACTCATGTTTTCTACCAAGCCTATGATGGGGACTTTAATTTGGGTTTGGGCAAACATGGCAACAGCTTTTTTAGCATCTGCGAGTGCAATGTCCTGAGGAGTGGTAACCACAATAGCGCCGGTAACCGGAACGGTCTGAACCAATGTCAAATGAATATCTCCTGTACCGGGAGGCATATCAATGACCAGATAATCCAGATCTCCCCATTTTACATCGGTAATGAATTGTTTGATTGCACTGCTAGCCATCGGCCCGCGCCAAACCACTGCGTCTTTTTCATTCACCAGCAGACCAATACTCATAAATTCAATCCCATATTTTTCCATGGGAACAATCATGGGCTTTCCATCTATCTCAGTCATTTTCGGACGTTCTCCTCTCACCCCAAACATAATCGGTACACTCGGACCATAGATATCCGCATCCATCAAGCCTACTTTAGCTCCCTGTTGCGCCAAAGCAATAGCCAGATTGGCGCTGATGGTACTCTTTCCTACCCCACCTTTTCCACTTACGACAGCTATAATATTTTTCACGTTAGGCAGGACCTGTTTAGTATCTTTTCTGTTGGAGGAGGTTTGGGAAGTGAAATTAACCTTCACATTGGCCTCCTTATTGACCAAAAGACGAATGGCATTGGTAGAAGCATTTGCCATCAAGTCTTTCATGGGACAGGCAGGCGTGGTAAGTACAATAGTAAAGGAGACATTATTGCCCTCAATCGCAATATCCTTCACCATATTCAAGGTGACCAAATCTTTTCCTAAATCCGGCTCCTGTACATTGCGTAACGCATCCAGCACTTGTTCCTGTGTCATATTATATTTGTTAAAATTTGCAGATAAACTGCAAAATTAAACAACCCGCTGGTTCTTTTGTTGAAACTAAAAATCTTTTGAGCTTATTTTTGGGATATGAAAAAGTGCTTGCTTACATCCATATTTTTCATTTACTGTCTGAAGATGATTGGTCAGGCAGTTGCTTCTCGTGATTCGCTGGTTCAGCTGTATGGGGTGGTAATGACCGCCGACAGTTTACGCGGGCTACCCGGGGTTACCATTCAGATAAAAAACCAAAACAGAGGCACATTCACCAATGACAAAGGCGTTTTCAGCATTGTGGTTATGAAAGGGGATCAGATTGAATTCACCTACGTTGGTTACAAGCCGGTACAGGCCACTATCCCAAAGAATCTGGAAAGTAATCGCTATAGTATCATTCAGCTGATGGTAGTGGATACCGTTTATCTTCCGGCTACTATCATCAAACCTCGTCCCAGAAGAGAGCAGTTTGAAAGAGACTTTGTCAACATACAAGTGCCGGATGATCAGCTTGAAATAGCCCGACAAAATGCCATTACTGCCCAATCCAGAATATTGCAGCAATCCTTACCAAAAGATGGTGCAGAAGCATCTAATTATGTCATTAGGGATATTGCCAGAAGCACCTATTATTCCGGACAGCTAAGACCACAGGCGATCTTCAGTCCACTTGCCTGGGCAGAATTTATCAGAGCCTGGAAAAGAGGAGATTTTAAGAGTAAGAAATAACCACAATCAAGTCATCATTCCCACTTAATTTAAAGATATTACTTTAATCTATAATCCACCTTCAAGGTAATAGATGCCACCTTAATCTTGCTGCTGGTATTGAAAGTGCCACCGTAGCTGTAGATTTCATTCGCATTTTTACCCGTAATCTGGAATACGCCCATCGTTGCCTTCACTAGCCCTTTCAAGGAAGTACCACTATTTTTAGCAATAGTTTCCGCTCTTGTTTTGGCATCAGAAGCAGCGTTGGCCAGCAGGTCAATTTTTAGTTCATTCAACTTGGTATAATAGTATTCAGGCATATTAGAATTGAGCTCAATTCCTTTTTCCAGAAGCTCCGTTATCTCACGGGACAATTTTTCTACTAAATCAATCTCCCTCGATTCTACGCGTACATTGCCAGAAAGCGTATATCCACTAAATTCTGCACTCACTTCGTTTCCTCTTTCATCATATCTTCTGTCAAAATTCTTGACCATAGTAACAGAGGAAAAAACAATACAACTGTCATGAATTCCCTTTCCGTTCAGATAGGATCTGATGGCAGCTTCATCCTGTTTCAAAAGGGCATAAGCATCTTTCAAAACAAAAGCATTCCTACTGAACGAGCCACCCCATACGATAAGGTCGCTGGTAAACTCTTTTTCAGACAAACCGGTCACAGTAATTGTTTCAGAAGATCGGGTTCGGTATTTAAATGCATCTGAAAAAACAATTACACTGACAATAAGGGAAACGCCGGCAATGATTGGAATCCAAATATTTTTCAAATTCATACAGTATTATATTCAACTAAAGATAACCAAGAATTATTAATTGATTTTGAATAATTGGCATAAGTAGGGGCCGGGTTTAGTTGTTGAGTCGTTTGGATGTTTAGGGTTGAGGGTTTAAAGATAATTTATCCCTTACCCCACCCTTAAGGGTGGGGGTTAAAAAAAGCGCAGAACCGGATTGTCCTCGCTGCGCTCGGACTTCCTTTAAGAGTGGTCTTACCCAAAAATATCAATACTGGATTATTTCCAATGATCCACATACTTCAGCGAGGGGCTTACCCAAAGCCCTTCACGCACCTGCGGTGCGTGGGGTCGTTTTGCCTTGCTCACTTGTGCAAGCAAGCTCGCAACGTTCGCAATGCAAAACGCCCTTCCAACTACGTTGGAAGGGCGTTTGTGCCATTTACTGAACTCAGATCGAACTTTTTGTGGGAGGATGTGATCGTTATTGCGAATACACAGTGAGGTATAAATTGACCGATTTTTCATAATTTTAAATGGTGAAAAAGATTAACTTAATCCCTCTTGATTTTGAGGTTGACACTTAAAACATATTCATGGACTTTGAACAAATGCGGGGATTGAATAACTTTCCGTGCCTGAAAGATTCGAATAAGTAATGCCGCCAAGGGTAATGATGGGTATTTTCAATACCGTTCCATACAAGGAAAAGATATTTTGGGCATTTTGATAGAAGTTAATTTACACAAAACCAAGAAGGGCTATTTTGAAATTATAGTGTAGTCTTATCCTTATCGGGAAAATAAACTACAGACACACCCCTTACTGTCCAACTGGAATTAGTATAAAGTTGAAAGTGGAAAGTAAAAAGTCATAAAGACTTGATAAGACCGGCATATCTCATCACTTTACACGTCTTGAACTTTGATTCAGCGGATTAAATGATTAACATGATTTGTTGTCTGAATCAAGATTCAAAAAAACGAAAAACGATTCTAATCCCTCAAACAACGAACGGACAAACCGTCATTCTTACCGCCGCTGTCATCTCTGGTCACATCGCCGCTATTGTAACGCAGGTAACGGTACAAGCCACTAACGCGTTCCGTAGAACTCCACCAGATACCGTCGGCGAATTGCGTGTAGTCAATAACAACGTTACGGTCGGTGAATGGACCCAAGCCGCTGCGGTAGCCGCCCGGAAGCCCTGAGAAACCGGAGCTGTTCGTAGCGCCGGTGTTCGGACTAAGCCAATACTGCGTACCGGTGCTCTTCATTTTGCCGCCGGCAGTAGAACTATTAGAACCTAGACCTAGCCCCGTTGGATTATAGGATGGATCTAAATTAGCAATCAAAACATTCCACTCTGCATCCGTTGGCACATGCCAGCCCGTGGGGCATAGCTGATTGGTGTTCTTTACAGCATACCAATTGTATAGCTTACCATAAGGGCAATCGGTGGATGGATTGTTGTAAAAATTGCAATAGGCTCCAGTTACATCACTTGCCCACACTGTATTATCAAGACCATTCTCTATAGGAGTAAGATTTCTGTAAACCGTAGTGCGCAGGTTCTCTGCCATCCAGGTTTGCGTACCAATCTGTACCGTTCGGTAAATATTTCCCTGCTGATCCGTCATGGTGCCATACTGTATCGTTGGATTGTGCACATTGGTGGCGCCGCAACTATGCGCAGTGATACCTGTTACGCCAAAATTCACCATTCTGTTCAGTGTACAGGATTGCCCCCCAATGCTCAATGCAAAACTCGCCGTACCATTTGCTGAAGGGGTACCGGTGATGAAATAGGTGAGTGTGCCGCTGCCATTTGCCAGTGTGCCTGCTTCCAGGGTAGCCGTTAAGCCAGTCACACCCGTGGAGGCAATGGTTTGTTTAAGGTAAGTCCCTCCGTTGCCACTAGTATAAGAAACCACGCTGTTCACCCCACTTGCCGCAATTCTTGCCGTGAGGGTGCCGTTATGGGTGGCGCTG
>JAGWWM010000050.1 GCA_018970395.1 Bacteroidota bacterium | reverse complement strand
TTTCTTTACATAAACCGCCGACTTTGTCGGCGGCTATTCATATTGAACCCCTTTGGGGTTTAGTATTCGATTTTAAATACTGCCACATTATCAATCATGCTAACGAACCCTGAAAGGGTTCTATGTTAATAACCGCCGACTTTATCGGCGGCTATTCATATTGAACCCCGTTGGGGTTTAGCATTCGATTTTAAATACTGCCACATTATCAATTATGCTAACGAACCCTGAAAGGGTTCTATGTTAATAACCGCCGGCGTGAGCCGGTGGGGAAAACAATAGCCGTATGCTAACAACCCTGAAGGGGTTGAATTTAAATAACCGCCGATAAAATCGGCGGCATCTAAATGAAGAAAAATACAGAATCTCAAAAGGGTTCAATGTAATAATTATCCTGGACAGCAATGACTCAAAACTTTCTTCCCTCTAAATGAACGCAGTTCTATCAATTTCCCCTACCTTTGCATCTGAAATTGCAATGAGGAAGGGAACGGGTTCGTTCCCTTCTTGCTTTCTGTACAATGACGGTAGAACAAAAAATAGAAGTCATCTCAGGTCTCGCCACAGCGATTCTCCCCGAATTGGAGACGGATTGTTTTCTGGTGGAAGTGCGACTGAAGCCGGGCAATAAGATTCAAGTGTTCCTGGATGCAGATGCCGGTATTTCCCTCGGTACCTGTACCAAGGCCAGCCGAAAACTCTACCCTGCTATTGAAGCCGCCGGACTGTTTGAGCCGGGCAATTTTGAATTAGAAGTGTCTTCACCCGGATTGGATGAACCGCTCAAATTACCCCGCCAATACCTCAAAAATATGGGACGACCGGTAGAGGTGGTGCTCAAGGACGGACGGAAAATCAGCGGTAAACTGATAGCAGCGGATGCCACTTCCATCCAAATCGAAGAAACTAAAGGAAAAGGAAAAAAACAGGAAATTATACTTCATCATTTATTAACAGAAACAATTAAAACCACAAAAATTCAAATTGTATTTTAACGGCGAGGGTATCACCAAGCCTCTCAAAAACCAAGTGTTATGGCAAGTATCAATCTAATCGAAAGCTTTCAGGAATTCAAAGATGCGGAAAACATTGACCGTCCTACGATGATGAAAGTGCTGGAAGATGTTTTTAAAACGTTACTCCGTAAAAAATACGGCAGTGATGAAAATTTTGATGTAATCGTCAATACCGAAAAGGGAGACCTTGAAATCATGCGCCGCCGCACGATTGTAGAAGATGGCGCCGTGGAAGATCCGCTTGCACAAATCGCTTATTCAGAGGCGGTGCAAATAGAGCCCGACTATGAAGTAGGGGAAGAATTGTATGAAGACGTGGATATCCAAGACTTCGGTCGTCGTGCTATTCTTGCCGCCAAACAAACCCTGGCCGGCAGAATCAGTGATTTGAAGAAGAATGTACTGGTTAAAAAATACGAAGATCGCATCGGTGAAATCATCAGTGCCGAAGTGTATCAGGTGTGGAAGAAAGAAGTATTGTTGCTCGATGAAGAAGGCAATGAACTCATTCTTCCTAAGAGTGAACAGATTCCGCAGGATTATTTCAAAAAAGGAGAAAATATCCGTGCAGTCATCAAAAAGGTAGAACTCAAAAACAATGCTCCTGTCATTATCCTGTCACGCACCAGTCCGATGTTCCTTGCCAAATTGCTGGAAATAGAAGTGCCGGAAATTTTTGACGGACTGATTACGATTAAAAAAATTGTACGCGAGCCGGGAGAAAGAGCGAAGGTAGCGGTGGAAAGTCACGATGACCGCATTGATCCGGTTGGCGCCTGTGTGGGCATGAAAGGAAGCCGTATTCACGGGATTGTGAGAGAGTTGAAAAATGAAAATATTGATGTCATCAATTTCACCAACAATACCAACCTGCTGATTCAGCGTTCGCTCACGCCCGCCAAAATTACCAGCATGGATATTGATCAGGAAAACAAACACGTGGAAGTGTTTCTCAAGCCCGATCAGGTATCACTTGCTATTGGTAAAAGAGGGGTGAATATCAAACTGGCTTCTGAACTGACCGGATTCGAAATAGATGTTTATCGCGATGATGAAGAACAGGAAAATCAGTTTGATATTGATTTGGATGAATTTGCAGATGAAATTGAAGGATGGATCATTGATTCCTTTAAGAGAATCGGTTGTGATACGGCGAGAAGTGTGCTGGATTTAACAGTAGCAGAACTCGAGCGTCGTACCGATCTGGAGAAAGAAACTATAGAAGAAGTGCGCAGAATCATTTCTGCGGAATTCGAGAATGAATAGTTGGTTAATTAGTAATTAATAATTAAGAATTAGTAATTGAAAAGAACAATTATTAATTAGGGTAAAATATAAATACGTTTAATGTCTGAAATCAACACACCACGCCTCATGGCTGCTGCCAAGGAGTTTAATATCGGGAAAGATACCCTGATAGAATTTCTTGCGGGCAAAGGGTTTAGCAGGGATGACCTCAAGCCCACGGCAAAGCTTTCCGAAGCAATGTACCGGGCTTTGTTGGCTGAGTTTGCTACCGATAAGGCGGTAAAACAAAAAAGCGAGCAGATTGAGATTCCTAAAGGAGGTATGGGAGAAGCTCGCAAGAGAAAAGAGGAGGAAGAAATTTCTTTCAAGAAGGGTGGCAAAAAAACAAAGCCGGCTGAAGAAAAACAGGCACCTGTTGCTGAACAGCCTGTGGCTCCAATTGCTGAAACAACTGCAGCTCCCGCAATTCCTGCTGAAACGCCCCTACACAAGGTGGATGCTCCTGAAATAGAAGGACCCAAAATTGTATCCAAAATTGATCTCGATCAGCTCAATAAAAAACCAAAGAAAACAGCCCCTGCGCCGGAGAAGCCTGCAGAGCCGGTTGTGGAACAACCATCAGCATCTGTTCCGACTCCGACTCCAACTCCTGCTGCCACTCCTGCTCCCCCTGAGGAAGCAGTCATAGAAAACATTAAGGCAGAAGTACTGGAAGGCCCCAAAATATTGGGGAAAATAGACCTTCCGGTAAGTACCGACTCCAGAGGATCGTCGGCGGCTGAGAGGGAAAAAAGAAAACGTAAAAGAATTCCCCTCGATAAAAAAGGAGGAGAGCCAGCTATTGAAGATAAAAAAGCCCGTCCTGATTTCAGAGGGGGCGGCGATCGTCGCGGTCCTCAACAAGGAGGCGGCGGTTACAGAGGGGGTGGACAAAGAGGGCCAGCTCCAAGAAGAGAAGATAAAGTAATTGATGAAAAAGCGATTCAGGAAAAACTACGCGAAACCCAGGCCAAACTAAGTGGCGGCGGCGGAAGAGGCAAGAGTCTGAAAGCCAAATACCGCAAGCTCAAACGCGAAGAAATGGCCGGTCAGGAAACAGAAGGAGCACAATCGAATGTATTACAGGTAACAGAATTTATCAGCGCCAGCGAACTGGCGAGTCTGATGAACGTTTCCCCAACGGAAGTAGTGGCTAAATGTTTCGGACTCGGACTGATGGTATCTATCAACCAGCGCCTTGACGCGGAAGTTATTGAACTCGTAGCCGGAGAGTTTGGCTTTACGGTTGAGTTCATCGACATGGAGAAACAGCTGGCAATGGAAGAGGAAGAAGAGGAAGACGATGAGGCAGCACTGGTTTCCAGAGCACCGATCGTTACGATTATGGGTCACGTTGACCATGGTAAAACATCCTTGCTCGACTATATACGAAACGCCAATGTGGTAAGTGGAGAAGCGGGAGGGATCACTCAGCACATAGGTGCTTATGAGGTACACATGCCCGGCGATAAAAAGATTACTTTCCTCGATACCCCCGGACACGAAGCGTTTACCGCCATGCGTGCCCGCGGTGCCAAGGTAACCGACATCGCCGTAATTGTAGTGGCTGCCGATGATGCGGTGATGCCGCAAACCAAAGAGGCCATCAGTCACGCGCAAGCTGCCGGCGTACCGATGATTTTCGCGGTTAATAAGATTGATAAAGACGGAGCCAATCCTCAAAAAATTTACGAACAGCTTTCTCAGATGAATATTCTGGTGGAAGAATGGGGCGGTAAATTCCAAAGTCAGGAGCTCTCTGCTAAAAAGGGACTAAACGTAGATAAGCTTCTCGAAAAAATATTGCTGGAAGCAGAATTGTTAGATCTCAAAGCCAATCCCGATCGGGAAGCAACCGGCTCCATCATCGAAGCTTCTCTAGACAAAGGACGCGGATACGTAGCCACTATGCTGGTGCAGAACGGTACACTTGAACAAGGAGATCTGGTGGTGTCCGGACAATATTACGGTCGCGTGAAAGCGATGTTCAACGAACGCAATCAGCGGATCGAAACAGCAGGACCCTCCACACCCGTTCAGATTCTTGGTTTGAATGGTGCGCCGCAGGCCGGAGAGAAATTCAAAGTGTATGAAGACGAATCAGATGCGAAAGATATTGCTACCCGCAGAGCTCAGATATTGAGAGAACAAGGTATTCGTACGAAGAAACATATTACCCTCGATGAAATCGGTCGTCGTCTCGCTTTAGGAAACTTTAAAGAATTGAAACTGATCATCAAAGGGGATGTGGACGGATCGGTAGAGGCATTGACAGATTCCTTGCAGAAATTATCTACCGAGGAGATCGCTGTTACCGTGGTGCATCGCGCGGTGGGTGCTATTTCTGAAGCCGACGTAACCCTGGCAAGCGCCTCCGATGCGATTCTGATTGGCTTTAACGTACGACCTTCTTCGCAGGCCGCTAAACTGGCAGAACAGGAAGGAGTGGAGATCAAAAACTACTCGATCATCTACAATGCCATTGAAGAAGTCAAGAGCGCCATGGAAGGATTATTGGAGCCGAAGATTACGGAGAAAGAAGTGGCAACCGTTGAAATTCGTGAAGTGTATAAGTTTGATAAAGCTACCGTGGCCGGTTGCTACGTGCAGGAAGGAAAAATGAAACGCGATGCGAAAATCCGTTTGTTCAGAGACGGCGTACTGGTGTATCCGCGTCAGGAAGGTGCCTTTGCAGAGCTGGGTAGTCTGAAACGCTTCAAAGATGATGTGAAAGAAGTGGCTTCGAATATGGAGTGCGGATTGACCATCAAGAATTTCAGCGACCTCAATGTAGGCGATACTATCGTGGCATTTGAACAGGAAGAAGTAAAACGTACACTGTAATCATTCATTCATGTATCGGATTCTGCTAAGCTTTTTGTTGTTGACGGGTTTTCATGCAGCAATGGCACAACCCAAAAAAGTAGTGGGAGATAAAATCATCGGAGTAGTAGGCGATCGGATTATTCTGAAATCGGATATAGACAATCAGATTGCCGATGCAAAGCGACAGGAAATGGAATTGCCTCCCAATCCTGAATGTTTTCTCATGCAGCAACTCGTCGTGAATAAACTGCTTGCTCTGCAAGCGGATAAAGATTCCATTCCGGTAGGAGAAGATGAGATAGAGGCCGATATTGATAACCGGATTCGTTTTTTCATACAGCAATATGGTTCCAAGGAAGTGATTGAGCAGATTACCGGCAAAACCATCTATCAGTTTAGGGAAGAAATGAGGGCTCCCATTAAAGAGAGCAAGCTGGCTGGTGCAATGCGCAATAAGATTGTGGATAATATCAAAATTACTCCTGCGGAAGTAAAGGCCTATTTTGAAAAAATTCCTGCGGATAGTCTGGCTTTCTATGAAACCGAACTGGAGCTCGGTGAAATTGTCGTGTATCCCAAAGCCGGTCGCGAAATGGAAGAATATGCACAGGAAGAGCTGAATGAATTTAAGCGGATGGTAGAACGAAAAGAGAAGAAATTTGAAACCCTTGCCTCTTTATATACCGATGATCCCGGCAGTAAGCAGAGCGGAGGCATGTATGTATTGAATAAAAAAGATAACCAGTGGGATCCTACGTTTTTTACCACTGCTTTGAGTTTGAAAGAAGGACAGATATCGCGCGTTATCAAGTCTAAATTCGGCTATCATATTATTCAGTGCGTATCGCGGCAGGGAGAAGAAATAACCGTTCGGCATATTTTGAAAGTGCCTAAAATCAATCAGGAAGATATTCAGCAGGAAATATTGAAACTGGACAGCGTTCGTCTGTTATTGACAGAAGGACGTTTAACTTTTGGGGAAGCAGTAAGTAAATTCTCTGATGCCGAACAATCGAAATTTACAGGGGGAAGAAAGATGGCGCCCGACGGATCGTCTGCGCTCACTATTGATCAGCTTGACAAGGATCAGGTTGCGCTGATTGATGCTTTGCAGCCCGGCGGTTTTTCGAAGCCGACAGCTTTTACCGATGAGCGGGGAAAGAAAGGGGTGAGAATATTATATTTAATTTCAAGAAGCGAACCGCACCGTGAGAATCTCAGAGAAGATTATGGAAAGATTGCGGCACGTGCTTTGGAACAAAAGAAAGCGAAACAGCTCGAGCAATGGTTTCGAAAAAATGCTTCCGGATTTTATATACATCTTGATGAGCAATACAAGCGTTGTGAGCCCGTGCAATTTCTTCTTGGGCTTCAGTAGTTATTTTCCGAACTACATGTAGGTACATATATTTGCAATGTGAAACTTGAGGAAGCCATTCAAACCAATCATTTCAGGAATGCATCGCATCGGGCAGTGTTGAATACGCTGTACAGTGCGTGGTGGTTGAAGACGCAGCTTAGCGGCGTGTTGAAGCCTTATGGGTTAACGCAAGAGCAGTATAATGTGATGCGGATTTTGAAGGGAAAGTTTCCGCAGTCTATGTGTGTGAAAGATATTGCGGGAAGAATGATAGAGAAGGGCTCCAATGTGCCGCGCATTATAGATCGGTTGGTTGCGAAAAAATGGGTAAAGAGAGCCGTTGATCAAGTGGATAAGCGACACACTGTAATACAGCTGACCGAAAGTGGAATGGAACTATTGGAAAAAAGCACGCAGGAGATGAATCGGGTGTTTGATGATTTGCTTGGATTCACAGAAAAAGAGGCGGAGCAATTGAATGCGTTACTCGAGAAAATGAGAAAAAAAGCATAAGCGATCACTCTCGCAATTCATTAATGCCATCCCAATCCTTTAGGGGAATATGCAGCGCAAATGTAGGGAAACCCTTAATTGTGAAATTGCCCAGCCGAATTGTTTCCAGTAGGTAAATACGCAGATTACTTTTACATCATGTTACTGAAACAGGTAACGAAATCCAATACCCATTTAAAAACCGAGCCCGTTTTTAATCCATCCTACTGAAAACTTTGGCTTCCTTACCCTAGAAAACCGTAAGAAAGAAAAAATTAGAAGCCAGATAGAAGCCCCGGCGACAGCCGGGGTTTTTTATTGCGTTAAGCCCCGGAAATATTCTTCCAGACTTTTACCGCTTGTCTTAATTTCTGTAAGGGTTGTGTCGGCAACAATTTTTCCTTGATGAATGATAATTACCCGGTCACAAATGGCTTCCACTTCTTGTAAAATGTGGGTGGAAAATAAAATCGTTTTGTCTTTTCCAAGGGATCGAATGAGATTTCTGATTTCAATAATCTGATTGGGATCCAATCCTGTTGTGGGCTCATCCAAAATCAACACTTCAGGTTCATGAATGATAGCTGCCGCTAATCCTACCCGTTGCTTATATCCTTTGGACAGTTGTTGAATCAACTTGTGTGCTTCAGGAAGCAGGCCGGTCAGCTCAATTGCTTTTTCTACCGCAGCGTTTTTGTCTTTAATAGAATGCAAACCGGCCATAAAATTCAGGTATTCCCGCACATACATATCCGGATACAAGGGATTCAATTCCGGCAAGTAGCCGATTTTCTTTTTGAATTCAGTATGGGTTGGCGAAACATCCTTGCCGCAAACCAGAATGCTCCCTCCATCCGCCTGCAAGTATCCGGTAATCATCTTCATGGTGGAAGATTTACCTGCTCCGTTTGGCCCTAAAAACCCCACAATCTCTCCCGGTTTTGCAGTAAAATGTATGTTATCCACTGCTTTTTGCGTGCCGTAAATTTTGCTGAGATGATGAACTTCAATAGACATGAAATAAAGTTTGGGCAGAAATAGAAGAACAAAAATAGTTTGTAAAGTTTAGAAAGTTTAGAAAGTTTAGAAAGAAGGGTCAGAAGGGATATAGTAATCCTCCACCGCTCAACATGATGTCCTAGTAAATATTAACACAAAAATTATGATTTCTAAAGAATAATTTTATCTCGGCTAATTTCTATTTGGATTATTTTTATTTAATAGCTCAATAGACTAAATTTTCAACCAGACTCCTATCTAACCTAATTAATTTGCGCTCCGCATTTTCGCCCTGTATGATATAGTGTTCTGCCAGTGCATTCCCGAGTGCATCAGTAAATGATTTTTTTATGCGGCTGATTTTCACACTGGTCTGATCTCTTAATACATTCGTCATATCATCAATCCTTTTGCGCATATCTTCCATCAAACCGCGGTTGGAAAGACGGGCATATATATCATATAGTTCTTGTCGGTGTTCGTTCAAAGAACTGATGTAAATGCCTTCGGGATGTTTGAGGTATAGTATGTACAATGCTTTCTCTAAGGTTGGTATTTTGATTTCCATATTGGCGTAATTCGGCAGATAGATCCGACCGTTTCTGCGGATGAGTAGTTTGCTGGGCGGACTGCTCTGTCTGAAGTTTTGCGCAAACAGCATTTTCATACGAAGCGATTCCATCACAGCAAGTGCATGATGAATCTCCGGCAGAGATAAAGATTGTTCAAGTTGCTTCATACAATCTGCACAAACATCAGCAGTTCGCATTTTCAAAATGATCTCACTCTTCTTCATACACAGATCACTCACGCAACCGATTGACTGTTCATGTGTACGTTCACGAATCTGAGTATAACTCTCAAAAATATATTTCTGTAAAGACAATGCCACCACTTCAAAAGCAATCGGGAAGGCAGGGTCGCAGGGAATAAAATGCTCCCACTCATCGGTATGAATAAATCCGTTAAATGGTTTTTCTTCATCAAGTAAGGCAAACCAGTTCTTTAAATTAGCTGTGGGTGTTAGCAAGATGGCAAACTCTTTTTCTGGCACTTGATATTCTTTACGAAACTCCTCCACATGACTGAACAGATCACGCCAACGCATCGCTTTACGCGTATGTGGGAAAGACCAGGCTCGTTTGCTTGACTCGCTATGCTCTATCATTTGAGACACGGGCATAGAATAATAAACCTGCTGATGCTCAAAAGAATCTTTATCAGGAATCTCCTGCTCTTTTTTGATCGCTTCAGAAATAATCAAACGACCGCGTCCGGTTGCATAAAAATGATTGACACCGGGTACCGCCTGTAAAAGGTTGAGTACCCGGGTGTACAATTCTTCATCAAGTGTTTCGTCTGGTATGAGATGTATATTCATTATTCTTTGTCAAATAAATCGGACAGTTTTTCGCCCCTGGTTTTTTTATTAAAATATAGATGCATGGAATCCGACAGCTTATCCCACACTTCTGCTTTCATGGATTCTTTCTCAAAACTATAGCTGTTGTTTGCTTTGATAGCCATGGTCTGAGCAACCTCTACTGCATCCAATGTGGCACCTATAAAACTGAAGGTCCATTTTTCAGTTGCTTCCAGTCTTTGGATAAGTGCCCGGATCTGTTGTAAGTTAAATAAATTTGAACTATTCTCATATCCGTCGGTCAGTACTACAATCACAAAAGTGGCCGGGATATCCGATTGCCTTGCAAAAGATTCTTCGAGATGCAAAACACTCTGACCGATAGCATCGTAAAGTGCGGTTCCTCCATCGGGGACATAGTTCTTTCTGGTTAAAGGAGCGGCATTCTTTAAGTCTTTAGCAACGGCCTGCATGTCGATATGGGTATTGAACATGGTCAAACCCATACGGATGTCTTGGTCCGGAAATTCAGACTGCATATTCCGGATGCGATTCAGCTGTTCATTGTAGCCATTGATAGTGGCTTCGATACAATCACTCATGGATCCGCTTCTGTCCACGATGAGATGATAGATGGTTCTTTGTTTTTTCATTGTTGTATAATTTTATTGATGCAAAGCTCGAAAAAGAAAACCCCTATCTAATTTATCTGTAAGCTTACAGATTTTGGATATAAATGATTGAAAGACAGCAGATTAAGATTTATGGCATTACAAAGCTGATTGAATACTGTAATGTCCGATTATTTTTTTATTGCAATTAAGAGATCTGAGATTTGTAAAGAGGAGTATTACAAGAGCAAGGGGAACAGTGATATAAATAATTTTTCTCATAGCGATATTTTAAGGTAAAAGATATTTAAAGGATTTTATTTAGTTTAACCTGATAATATATACCATTTTTATTTAATCTAATGGTGTGCTTATGATAACCATCCTCAAACACAGCGAGGTGCTGATGGAGGGGCTGGAGGAGGAATGAATTTGATTGTCGAGCTGAAATGAAAAGTCAATTAATAACTTTACTTTTGTAATAATTTAGTAAATTTATAACTTTACCTTATGGCAAAGAAATCGCTTCAGCTTCAACAACTCAACGAAAAAATGCTGCGTTTCGCATCTCTGCAAAAGGTGGCGATGCCGCCCACCGGATGGATCAAAGCTATCCGTACGGCAATTGGTATGTCTTTGCAGCAATTGGGCAACAAGCTTTCTGTTTCCAAGCAAGCCGTACTCGATATGGAAAAGCGCGAGAAAGAAGGGTCTGTTACCATCAAATCCTTAAAAGAAATTGCCCGGGCGATGGATATGGAACTGGTGTATGGTTTTGTGCCCAAAGACGGATCGCTGGATGCCCTTATTGAAAAGAAGGCAACCGAACTGGCTACTCAAATTGTAATGCGTACGGCCAATACGATGAAACTGGAAGATCAGGCGAATTCAAAAAAAAGAATTGAAACAGCTATCCGGGAAAGATCCTCAGCAATAATAAATGAAATGCCTAAAATTTTATGGGATTAGATATCGATTACATTGATGGACAAACGCCATTGGATGAAGATGAAAAAGAGGGTCTTCGCATTGCTACTATTGCCACACGCGGGGAGCTGGATGAATTTGAACAACAGAATATAGAGCAGGCGATGCAATGGGTAATGGGTCGTTCTTTTATAGCGGAAAATATTTTCACCCAAGAATTCATCCGTAACATACATAAGCGAATGTATGCGGATGTATGGAAATGGGCGGGTGAGTTTCGTAAGACTAATAAGAATATTGGTACAGACAAATGGCAAATACCAACAGCGTTAAGGACGCTCCTGAATGATGCTGTCTATTGGCACAAAAACAAGATTTACCCGGCTGATGAAATGGCTGTTCGGTTTAAGCATCGTCTGGTAAGCATACATTGTTTTCCTAACGGCAATGGCAGACATAGTCGGCTAATGGCTGATATTATTATTGAGAAGATTTACAAAAAACCGGTATTTAGTTGGGGAGCATCTGATCTTTCAGGTAATAGTGATATTCGTTCCACTTATTTAAAAGCAGTGAAAGCAGCAGATCAAGGTGACTATCGTTTACTGATGAGTTTTGCGCGTTCTTAAATTTTTGGAAACAGGCTTTATAAACTATTCCTTTTAATCCAGATCTTGCAAGCGCTTTTTTCCGTGCCGGATTAATTGAAACCTGGGGCAGAGGTACTTTAAAGATTATTGAAGAATGTAAATCGGCAAACATCCCATCTCCGATATTTCAAAAAGATGTTAATGGTATTACCGTGACATTTAAATTGAAAAAAAACAACCGAAAAAGTTCGGAGAAAAGTTACCGCCTTGATAAAGGCTTCAATCTGATACCTTTGTACCAAACTAAGTTGTTTGTAAATTTTAGACATAGACAATCCAAAGATTGCACTACTCGGTCAAATGACAGTCATTTGTTTCTAAAATTGCACTTATCAGTTAAACTCAGCTTTTTTGATAACGAAAAGTGTTATCTAACATAAATATTTTGCCAATTATTTGTCGTTAAAGTAGGTTGCTATCAGATTGTCGAATTGCTTCCAGCTCATTTTTCTTTTTCCGGTCTTCTTATTCTTTGATTTCCACTCGATGAAAGATTTACTAATAGTTAAAGTACCAATAATTCCATCGTCATTTTTTGCTTGAATGAAAATATCCGGCTTGCCAATTTTCATATCCGGAATGTTAACTGTTACTGTATTTGCCATAATTGTATTTGTTTTAATTTAAAAGTAATTAGAAATTCTAAATTGCCGCTTTCTCCCTCTTGCCGGCTGGCGCACTCAACGCCTCCCTCAAAACCTGTTGCAATAATTTTTCATTTTGTGATTCACTCTCTTTGATGCTTGCTTCCAACTCATTGCAATACTGCATGAGTTCATCCAATTTTTGAACGATGCGGTTTTGTTCTGATAATGGGGGGAGAGGGAATAGTAAATAATCTAAAAATTTAAAGCTTATAGCAGGCATTGCGACACCTTTAGTATTTTGCAAAAGTTCATAATTAAAATATTGAGATTTAAAAAAGTAGGTCAAAAAAGATTTAAGTATTAAGCTATATTTAATCTTGAATAAATTATTAGCTAAAATGCCTGATTTCCCAGACCCAACGAAGCCTGCTGTAGCTCCATATCTGACCATTACTAATTCGTCCTCATTAATATGATATTTTAATCCAGGAGATTTAATAAATCTTAAATCATCGGTTTCCTGTGTAAAATCTACTATTCTTAAAAATCTTACAAGGCCATTTTCATAAACTGACTTTTGTAAATGAACATCAATTTGAATGCCTTGTTCATAATTACAAATCTCCCCCAACCTACACCACACCCAATTCTCCGGAATTTCAAAAGGGATTTCTTCAGGTTTAATGGGGGGTAGTTCTTTTTCTTTCTTAAGTTTCTTTTCAGCAATCAGTTTTTGCTTTTCGGCTTTGATCTTTGCCAGTAATGCTTGTCCTGTTTCAGGCTGTTCGATTTCAAAATGCAGCCGGTCTTTGTCCTCATGTTTTAGCTGCTCCCCTTTGAGGGGAGCTGTCCGAA
>JAGWWM010000049.1 GCA_018970395.1 Bacteroidota bacterium | reverse complement strand
ATGGCAGCGACTGTTGCATTCGTACCCACGCCATCTCCCACCGAGTAGCCGATTCCATCTACCGGAACATCTGTCACTGCACTTCCAGCACGCTGTAAAATAATGTAACCTGCTGCATTAGTAATTCCACTTGCTGCAGTATAGGTTAGAGTGATTGCCCCTGAAGACGCAGTAGCAGAAAGTGTTGTATGAGAAGTCGGTTCAGTGGATAAGGTATAGGTACTGTTGCTGGCAGGAGAAGTAGTATTTATTCTCGTACTTGTACCTGTACAATTTTTTGCAAACACTTCTACAAAATAATTGGTGGCAGTTGAGAGACCTGTTACGGTTACATTTGAACCGGATCCATTTAAAACAACATAACTTCCATCTGAACTAATATTTGCTCCCGATCCGAAAATTGTGCTTGCTGAATATGATGTTGCGTTTGTAGGATCTGTAGGAGCAGAACCTGCTTTCATCACCACAATCACCCCATCCCCATTTCCTGAACTACTCCAGCTAATGGTCATTTGACCGCTGGTTACGTTTGAAAAAACAATACCGGATGCCTGGGTGGAGGGAGTTCCGAGTAAAGTCTGCGAGCCTCCTGCAGTTGTAGTGCTGCCCGACTTGGTTGAAGTGGAAGTTAAATCAGCAGTGCTGATGCCATTCACGGCAATGGTACCACCGGATGTAGTTGAAGAAACGTCTGCTGTAATCCAGAAATAATAAGTTAATCCATTTGAGAGCGTAGGGGTCGTAAAGGCTGAGAAAGTTCTAGAACCTGCACCGCCCGATGAAGACAAGTCAGACCCTAACTGAGACGCACCTGAAATATCATTTGTGGAACTGAACCAAAGTTGGTACTTAGAAATATCAGCCTGAACATAAGTACCGGTGGTTGTAAAGCCCACATTGGTAAGATTGCCTGTTCCTTCAACTATCAGACTAAAACTTTGCAGTACTACTCTGTTTGTTGAAGGACACTGAGAAGCTGCTGCCGGTTGATTGGAACCTAAAGTGATTGTATTTGTTACGGCAGGCTTTACACCAATTGCATAAAAACCCACGCCTTGTGCAGAAGGAGAAGTAATGGTGCCGGCTGATACTGTTGCGGAGCCTAAGGAAACATAAGTACCGGCTTGATTATTGTTTGACTTGCCTATTTCGTGGGTGCCATTGGTCATACCACTTTCCGTAATAACAAGCGTAGCTGAAGTAAATGTTCCCGGAGCTCCAATTTTTTCTATATTCCAGTTACGGGCATTCAGCAAATTAGTCAGGGTAGTTCCATCTACTGTTGTAGCTCCACTCTCAGCAACGGTCACACGCACCACAGGATTGCTCGTTGGCGTGTTCGACGCACTTACACCATTTAAACTGATTGGACGGTAATTAGAAGTATTACCACCAATAGGGAATGTGTAGCTCGTTGCATTCGCAACGGTTCTGTCTAAAGGACCATTAATATAAGAGGAAGCGCTACCTCCGGAAACTGCTCCGCTGGCGGAACTGGTAACGGTTAATGTGTTGGTAGATGTAGTCGTTAAAATTCCATTCGTCAGCGTGAGTGTAGTTCCGACAGTAGCTGCATTACCTAAGGTTGCTGTACCGGAGGAGGTACGATTAAGCGTAAGTGTTGCCAGATTGTTTGTTGTACCATTCGTAGTTTGATCAAAGAACAATGTACCCAATGAACCAGTACCACCAATAGATAAATTAGAAGTTGCAGAACCTGTCAAACTATTTGATGCAGACATCGAAGCAACTGTACCGTTTAAAGTAAGAGTGTTTGCTCCGATAGCTAGTTTACCACTTGTGAGGGTGAGTGCGCCATTCACTACTTTACTGGTACTTAAGGTTACGCCTGCACTGTTGTTGACGGTAACATTATTAATTAATGATCCTGTAGTCGGCCAAACTGAATAACCAGCAGCAGCGGTACCTTCTGTTCCATCAACTGTAGTTTGAGCAGTTGACGCACTGTAGGTTTCATTAAGAGCCGTTGGCCCTGAAGTTGTTTTGTAATAAAAACGACGACCTACCCCACCTGAAGCAGTTGAAAGCGTACCACCTGAGTGAGTAAACGTTTGTGTTCCAGTACCATTAAAGTAGATACCCGCAGATCCCGAAGTTATTCCAGGAGAATTTATTAATGTACCACCACTAACAGTAAGATTTCCTGTAAAAATCAATCTCCCAGAATTCGTCGATAAACTGTTGAATCCATTTAAGTCAAGAGTCCCGGAACTAACCAAAACATCCTTTGCACTTGCGGTATAGATTTGACCAGCATTTGAAGCATGCGCGATACGGAATGTTCCACCACTTACAATCAAGGAATCACTGCAGGTTAGTGTATGAGCACCTGAACCAGTGCCAACATTAAATACCCCTCCTGATACTTCTAATTTTGCAATTGATAGTGCAGCCGCCGTTACTCCATCCCCAATTACAATCGATCCTGATGTACCGGTAGCAACTATACTTAATTTATTTCTGACTCCAAATGTTGACGCATCAGCATTCAATGCTCGAGCTATTGTACCAGTAGAAAAATTAATAGTTAAATTCCAAAAACTTTGATTAAAAGTAGTATAGCTAGTAATATCACTAGTTATCAAACATGTGGAACCATCACTCCATGTAGCAGATGGCAACCCAAGAGTAAAATTTCGATTATGTTCATACACCCCTCCACTTCCCACCGTCATGGTCGCAGATGCGTTAAGAGAGACTGAGTTAGTAGAAACTTTTAAGGTACCATTAACTGTAATATCTGTATCTGTACCATTTGCGATTGTTAAAGTATTCCCATTAACGGTAATTTGTCCACCGGCATTTATTGTTAATTGATCGGCAGTTATTGCAGTACTTACCGTAACAGTATGTCCGTTTAGAATTGTAATTGCTCCATCGGAACTAGTGGGTGCCTTACCTGCTATTGCCCAATCTGTTCCATTAGTACTATGCTCCCATGTAGCAGCAGTAGCCCAATCACCGGTAATTCTAGAGCGATATTGAACTGTTGAGGCTGTAGCGGGCACGATCTCTCCCGTAGATAAGATAGTGGCCGGTCCTACACCTGAAAAGAATATTTGGACAAGCTGTCCGGCTGTCAAACCACTCGAACTATTTCCTACAAAAATTTTACCTGCCGTTCCGGTTGACCCAGGAGTACCGGCCCAACCTGTAATGGTAATTATTTGTCCGGATGTCCATGAAACGCCATTGCTTGCTGCAAAGGTTAAAGTGTGTCCGTTGCTTCCCAGTGCAATGGTAGAGGAAGCAGTAAGACTGAGTGTTGAAGTACTAGTAATTGTTCTGGTTGATGTAATAGAAGTTGTACTTAATGTACCGCCATTGAGAACTACTTGTGTAGAACAAGTGGCATTACCTGAAGGATTTAAACGCAATTCAGCACCGGAACTAATCGTGGTAGTTCCTTTGTAATCATTGGCTGTATTGGTAAGCGTAGTGATACCTGATGATGCAATCAATCTGCTTGTGCCTACAGAAGGAGAAGCAGGACCTGTAATTTTACCGCTGATTGTTAATGTACCTCCTGTTACGGGAGCACAAGTCACATTCCCATCCAAATAGATTTCATTTTGTAAAGTTCCTGAAGCTGTGGCACCGCTGGTACCAAGGGTTCTAGTTGCTGAACTTGTATTCGGTGCAACATAGATTGAATTATTAATAGATACACCGTTTGTAAGAAGAAGTGAAACATTATTTCCTTGTGATACGTCCCCCACATTCAAGCCCAGATCAACACTTCTGTTGGCAGTAGATGTATTCGTACCTAAGCCGGTAGCATTTGATACAATTACTGTTCCGTCTCCTATCTGTGTTTGACCCACATAAGTGCCTGCTCCAGAAAGTGTGAGCGTACCTGCACCGGACTTACCAATTTTCGTTCCGGCATTTGTGCCTGATGCTGTATTAAGATTGGTAAGCGTAAAAGTTTGACCTGATGCAACATTAATTACACCTGCAGAAGAGGCGTCTGTTACATTTAATTGCAGTCTGGAAAGAGAAGATGTGATATCAAGGGTACCAGTGGTTGCACCATTGCCTAAAGTTATTGCACCGGCAGCCAGATCACTCCCCAAGTTAGCCGTAGCAGAAGCAGAAATAGTTCCCGCACTAATTACCGTACCCCCACTATAAGTATTGGTATTTGACAAAGTTAAAGTTCCGGCTCCTATTTTGGTAAGCGCAAATCCACCGGAAACAACGCCGGATAATGTAAGATTTCCAGCACCGCCAACACTACTGGCTGATCCTAAGGCTACGGTACCGGCCCAAGTAGAACCTGTGCTCGAATTTGTGTTTATTAAAGCTCCACCGGAAGATATACCCGTTCCGTTAATCGTCAAAGCTTCTGTTGCAGATGATGTAAGAGAGTAGCCATTCATATCCAAAATACCACCTGAAGTGATTGATGTTCCAGCCGCGGTTGTACCTAATGGACCACTTGAACTTGCTGTTGAGCTGACACCTAATCTTAAAGTTCCGTTGGCATTAACGGTTGTGGCACCAGTATATGTATTTGAACCAGAAAGCGAAACTGCGGTACCTGAAGAACCTCCTGCAAAAACCACATTTGCTAATGTTCCGGAAGTAGAATTTGTATTCTGTCCATCTGAAATAGTACCTGTTATGGAGGAAGTACTTGAGCCGGATAACCCATAACCAAAGCGTAAGCCATCGCCGGCTGAATGTCCAAAATTGGTTAATGAACCATTTTTCCAAAATGAGTTCGGGTTACTATCGCCGTAGGTATAAATACAAAACTGGGCAATAGGTCCGGCCGCAGCAAATGACAAGTCATAATAGGTAGTTCCAGCTATTGTTGCATTAAAAGTATTTGAGGAGGTAATTTCAATGGACAGCGTACGATCTGATCCTGAAGTTGCTCCTGTATTTTCGGCAGTAGTACCTCCATTGTATATTTTCCATCCGCCCGTATTGTCCAACTGAAATCTTGCAACAGTGTTTGCATCAGTGGAAGAAAAGAAATCAGTAACGGAAGTTGTATTTCTAAAAGAGATTCCTATTCTACCTCCTGCGGATGGGTTTGAGGCCGTATAAACAGTAATAGTGAATCTATCTCCAACTCTTAAAGTTCTGGCTGTTCCTGAAGTTCCATTACCGGTTGTTGTAAAAGTTTGAAAAGCAGCAGCCCCAGGAGTATTGTTCTGCGATCCGCCATTAGCGTACTGAGCCATTTCAGTTGCGGTATTGTTATAAGTACCTGCATAGGGACCACTAGCATTATTTTTTTCTGTATTAAGTGTATTAAAATTTGCAGTTTGAATAGTATACGTCACCGTCGTCTGCCCCCATCCTTTCATTCCGCACATCAGCAGGGCGATGAGGAGGAGGAGAAAGAGTTGTGCGCGGCGGCGCAGCAAACTTGTTGCCTGGCTGTTAGGGTTCACGGCAATGGCTTTAGCCACTGAATAGGTTTGAGTACGGGCAACTGACTTCGGATTAGAAAGCCGGTTTTCGGAGGGAGTGGTAAATGTACACATATAGCGCATCGGTTTGGGGCAATTGATTATCAATATAAATTGCTCTAGGGTTGATCAGTTGAAATTGGACTGTCAACGGATACGCACACTACATCAAAGCTGCTTCCTGTATATCCGGTAAATAACGATCTTTCAGTGGATGGTTGGATAACGGATCAATGTTTATGGTACGAAAAACGGTCATAAAAAATTGATACGCGATTAAAGTTTTAGTTTCCTGGATTTTCCATTCACAAAAACTTAACACTAAAGTAACGGAATTTTAAGGATTTGACAATTTTTTGGGGGACTTTTTATGAACAGGGGGGTTAAGAGGTCGTTGTACGTTTTTCGTTGGTCGTTTTTCGAAAAACGATAAACGAAAGACGGGCGAACGAAAAGGGTGTCGATGCCGCCCCGAAAGTTTTCGGGAGCAGGTTGTCGTGTTGTCGTGCTCCTGCGGAGCGGTGAAAAATAAGTCAAAGGGCAAAAGCATTGGTGTCCGATTAATTTTTTTATACCTTCTTTTTAGGATCTTTTTCGTTCTTCAAAAGGATTCTTGCCAGCGCAACACATTTAGGCAGCGTCATCCTGAGCGAAAGCGAAGGATCTCCCGGTTTAGAACGCTTCGAAAGATGAGATGTTTCGCTGATGCTCAACATGACGACCTTTGTGAGCTTTTCCTCCCTGCGAGCTTTGCGTGAAAAAACAAAAGTCAAAAGGCAAAACCAAAAAGGTTGTCCGTTGTAGATCTCAACTCTAAACCCCTAAACGAATCAACAAATAAATCCGCCCGGATCTGACGCTGCAGGCGGACAGGCGCATCAACAAATAAACATAATAAACTGTCAATCCTTTTGACACAAGCTTTCAAGATAAAGTGTATCCGGACAAATATCAAGTCCATTTTCCCAGACTACTGTACCGCAAGAAACTTTTACAGAATTGAATATATCAGGATTTTTGAGTGCTGAAAAAATACCAAAATTCAAATAAGGCTTTACATCAAAAACTTTTTTTTCGTCATTACTAAAAATAAGTTTTAATGTGAAGTCATTTCCAGGTAAAACATGTTTAACTCGAGGGTTCATTTCATTTCAGGGGTTCAATGGTAAAAATATTCTGTCCATTAGATGCCAACTCCCAATCTGCCATCAATTCTTCTTTATGAAGTTCAATCCAGGCTGCAACCAATTTGGCCTTTCCAGCAGGCAAATTGCCGTCTAAAATATCGCCTTCCGGTATTTTATAAACAGCTTCATATTGCTGATATTTTACATGTATGTGAGGAAATTTATGTTGTTTGTTATCCAAATAATACATGTAAATTATTAACCCATAGAAGGAGCTTATAACAGGCATAATGCGAATTTAATAAATATTTTTATTTGGCGCATGCGTGGGGTGATGCAATAAGTCAAAGGTCAAAAGCATTGCAGTCCGATTAATTTTTTTTATGCCTTCTTTTTAGGATCTTTTTCGTTCTTCAAAAGGATTCTTGCCAGCGCAACACATTTAGGCAACGTCATCCTGAGCGAAAGCGAAGGATCTCCCGGTTTAGAACGCTTCGAAAGATGAGATGTTTCGCTGATGCTCAACATGACGACCTTTGTGAGCTTTTCCTCTCTGCGAGCTTTGCGTGAAAAAAACAAAGGTCAAAAGGCAAAACCAAAAAGGTTGTCCGTTGTAGGTCTCAACTCTAAACCCCTAAACGACTAAACGACTCAACGAATAAACGAATAAACGCCTCAACGGATATCAATTGTCTGTTGTCGGTATTTTTTTTCTACTAAAATAAACCAACAAGCCTGCTCCAAGCAGCATCAATGAAACCGAAATGAGCTCTGCCTGCGTGGGCTGAAAGGGCAATCCTTCATAACGGGTATTCACCCGAATTTTTTCTATCAAAAACCGCTCCACTCCGTTCATCACCAAATAGATGGAAAATAAGAGTCCGGGTGTTTTTAAACGACCCTGCAACATCAATAACACCACAAAAAACAAAGTACAGACAATTGTTTCATACAATGGAGTTGGGAAAACCGGTAAGGGCAGATAATTGCAATGCTCCGTCTCCGGACAATCGGCAATGGGCACGCCCAGGCTGTTTACATTATGCGGATAGGTATAAGCAAATAATCCAACTGGTAAAAAACCGGGTGCTTTAAATGCTGCATGTGGAATTAACTTGGGATCTGCAGTACCAAATTCTCTCAACACATAAATAGGATTATGTCCAATTGCTTTCGCAAATGAATTGCTGTCTGCCAAAAAAACTTTTCCGTCTCTTTCAGCTGCATAAGCAGTATTGGGAATACCCCAATCTCCATCGCCGGACACCTGACAACCAATACGGCCAATGGCATAAGCAATCATCAGCGCAGGTGCAAATGCATCCACCAGATGTCGCAGTGAAATACGATGTCTCTTGCTATAAATGATAATCGCAATGGCTGCACAAATCAAACCGCCGTAAAAGGTGAGTCCGCTGAACGATAACAACGCTCCGATGGGATCCGCCACAAAATCATTCCAGTTTTCCAGATTATGAAAAATTTTTGCGCCGCCAAATCCAAAAATGGCAGCCATGACTGTCATATCCCCTACCCGCTCGTGCGGCCATACCCTTATCTTTCTTTCTTCGGGCTTATTCGTTTTTTGTTTGTTCTTCTCGTACCATTTCAACCCTGCAAAAAACAATCCCAACAAAATACCCATTCCCCAGTTGCCCTGCGCGGAAAAAATATATTCCTGCGGATTCATGCCCTCCTCACCGGCAACCATAAATGCCCCAATAATCTTATACCCCATGAAAAAACCAAGCAGACCATTGATTAACAACTCCATGAATGAAGCGGGCTTGCCCACAATAATAGTTTCTTCTTTTGGCTTCAGCCACCCTTTCTTCTCCCTACGCTGCAAACCCTTGGTAAGCACCACTGCCGCCGCCACAAAGGACAATGCCACAAAGAATCCAAATGAGTTAAGCATGCGCGCCCAACCCCATTCCACTCCGAGGACGTCTTTGAAGAAATAATATAAGTTTGGATACATGAGATGGGTTTAGTTGTTGAGTCGTTTAGGCGTTGAGTGGTTTAGGGTTTAGGAGCCTCCCCCTTGATCCCCCTCCAAAGGGGGATATGCTAAAAAATCAACGTTCACCCACAATGCTCCTCAAACGCACCAATCAAATTCTGCGCAATCATGGGGGCGGGACGACCTTCAATATTGTGTCGCTCTATAAAATGAACCAGCTGTCCGTTTTTAAACAGTGCAATACAAGGTGAACTGGGTGGATAAGGCAATAAATACTCGCGTACTTTTTTTACCGCCTCTGTATCAAAACCGGCAAATGTGGTGAGTAAATGATCCGGACGCAGTTTGCTGTTCTGTACAGCCATCAATACACCGGGACGGGCAGAACCGGCGGCACAACCGCAAACAGAATTGATAAATACTAATGCGGTTCCTGTCGCAGCACCTAATGCTGCATCCACATCGGCAGCTGTAAGCAATTCTTCAAAACCTCCGTCTGTCATTTCACCCTTCATGGGTAATACTATTTCTGCAGGATACATAAAATAAAATTTAGGAGGCAAAGATACAAAGCAATCCACAAACCATTTTTACAATGGAATTATTCAGCCCAACTCATTACATAATCGCGATTCTCAAGCGCCAGCGCCTGTTGCGTGATCATGAGCGGACGGAAAGTATCTACCATTACTGCCAGTTCTTTCGTTTCCTTCGCGCCGATACTTTTCTCTACCGCACCCGGATGCGGACCATGCGGAATACCGGCGGGATGTAATGTAATCATCCCTCTGGTTACATGTTTTCTGCTCATAAAATCTCCATCCACATAGTACAACACTTCATCACTGTCGATATTGCTGTGGTTGTAAGGAGCCGGTATGGATTGCGGATGATAATCAAACAATCGCGGCACGAAAGAACAAACCACAAATGCATTGGTTTCAAAAGTCTGGTGTACGGGCGGAGGTTGATGCACTCTTCCTGTAATAGGTTCAAAATCGTGAATGGAAATGATGTATGGATAACAACATCCATCCCACCCAATTACATCAAACGGATGCGTGCCGTAATGCAGTCCATACAACATGCCCTGCTTTTTGGCACGAATAAGATAATCTCCTTTCTCATCGAAAGTGAGCAGGTCTTGCGGTGGACGAACATCGCGTTCGCAATACGGCGAATGCTCCATCAACTGTCCGTATTTACTCATGTATCGCTTGGGGAAGCGCAACGGGGTAAAAGACTCAACAATAAACAAGCGATTCTTCTCATCCGTAAATTCAATCTGATAGATAGTTCCCCTTGGCAACATGATATAATCACCATAACTGAAAGGCAGTTGTCCGTATGTAGTTTTCACCACTCCGCTGCCTTCATGAACAAATATCAATTCATCACCATCCGTATTTTTATAAAAGTAATCACCGGTTCCTTGGATGGGCGCTGCCAGTACAATATGACAATCACCATTAACTAAAACAGGTACACGACTGGTGAGAAAATCACCTCCGGGCGGCAGATGAAATCCTTCGAAGCAACGATGCTGCAGCATTTTTTCTTCCGCTACTTGCGGACGAACATCCACGGGTGTATCTGTCTTAATGATTTGCGTAGGAGGATGCGTGTGATACAATAAGGAATAATCATCGCTGAATCCTTCCGTAGAAAAAAGTTGTTCGCTGTATAAACCTCCATCCGGTTTTCTGAATTGTGTATGGCGCTTGTGGGGAATTTGTCCCAGTTTGTAATAATATGGCATGGAACAAATATAGGAGTGAAATCAATTCACGCCAACGAGATCAGGAAAATAAAGGTCGGATAACCAGTCGAAATACAATGATGAGCATCGCTACTAAAAATAGCAACAGCGAAATACGGTTGATGCCATGCATGTACTTTACCCATTGCGTGTTGGGACGCGAAGCATCCGGCTTTTTCAGATACAGATATTCTGCTATTTGTTTGAAGATGCCCATGGGGAAATATAATTAAGAATTAAATAATTAATAATTAGTAATTAATAATAGCGTAAGTGAGAAAAATTTTTCGCCCCTATTTCAATCCCGCAATCACCTGCAAAAATTCATCAGCGTACGGGCGAAAAATATTTCGCCCCCTACTTCAATCCGGCAATCACCTGCAAAAATTCATCAGCCTTTAACGACGCGCCTCCTACCAAACCACCATCTACATCCGGCTGACCAAAAATCTCTTTAGCATTGGCGCCTTTCACACTTCCTCCATATAAAATAGAAATACTATTCGCAACTTCTTCACCATATTGCGCAGCAATTGCGCTTCTCAAATAAGCATGCATTTCCTGCGCCTGCTCCGCAGTCGCAGTCTTCCCGGTTCCAATGGCCCAAATGGGCTCATAAGCAATGACGATTTTTTTAAAATCAAATTCAGACAAATCAAACAAACTCTCCTTCAACTGATTGGCTACATATTCATTTTGAGTCCCCGACTCCCTAATCGTCAGACTTTCCCCGCAACAAAATATCGGTGCCAGTCCGTTCTGCAATGCAAGCTTAACCTTCTCTGCTAATACAGCATTCGTCTCTCCGAAATATTCTCTTCTCTCCGAATGACCCAATATCACATAATGCACGCCCATTGATTGCAACATTTCTGCAGAAGTTTCACCGGTATAGGCACCTGATGCATACTGAGCACTATTTTGCGCCGCCACTTCTACATGCGAATGATTTTTAGCATAACTCAACGCCATCGACAAATACGGGAAGGGTACTCCCAACGCTACTTGCTGATTCGGTGAAAAATGAATTGGCTGCTTGAATAAATCATTTAATAAACTCTCAGCCTGCGCCCATTTTAAATTCATTTTCCAGTTTGCTGCGGCAATTTGTTTTCTGTTCATCTGTTGATAGTTAAGGAATGATGATAATTTTGCAAAAGTAATTGCTTATTCTCTTCCTCCAATGTTTCGTTTTTTAATGCCATCCACCGTTCAACATCCACCACTAATTTTTGTAACGAATAAAGCTCCTTTGTATCCGTATCCCAGGTAAAATCGGGAATATATTTGGGAGGGAAACCAGCTTTTACAATATGGCAGCAAATGCCGGTAACGGTTCCGCTGTTGATAGACGTATTGATGGCAGTCCTCGTATGATCGCCCATCATCACGCCACATTTATTCCCTACCACAACTTTGTCTTGATAAACCGGATTCCACAAAGCAATCTCTCCGGCATTATTTTTCAGATTCGAGCAGGAAGTCCCCGCTCCCATATTGCACCAGGAACCAATGACGGAATCGCCGATATAGCCATCATGCGCTTTATTGGAATAATCAAAAAATATTGAATTTTTGATCTCTCCTCCTACCACACATTTTTTCCCAATGAGCGTGCTGCCATAAATTTTGGCGCCCATTTTTACCACACTGTTATCGAGAATAGCAATGGGTCCGCGAAGACAAGCCCCTTCCATCACCTGAACATTTTTACCTAAATAAATGGAGCCCTGTTCTGTATTAAAAAAAGCACCGGTCGCTTTCACTGATGCAGCTGCAACAATCTTACCAACTCCGAACACTTTATTGTCAACAGAAAGTGCAGCACGAGCATCGGATAAATTACAGAGACGAATATCATGCTCAAGTAATAATTGATTGAGTCGCAACAAATCAAACGAGTGTACTATTCTCAAAAGATTTCCTCCATACGGAATGAAACGAACCTCTTCATATTTTTTTTGAAATCCTGAAAAGCGATGATCGGGTAAAGCGATGGCAACGATTTCATCCTGAATAATCAATGCCTGCCGGATTTGCAATTGTTTGATAGCTTGACAAAGCTGCGCATCAGCAATGAATCGAGCGTTGATAAATACGCCAGGAATGGAATGATCCTCTGCTTTATGCAATGCGAGAACCTCCTTATTTAATCCCGCCGCATATCTTTCCTTGTTGGTCCATAATCCAAAACGGATATCAGCAAAATGATGAAGTCTGGAGAATGGATATAGCGTATCCAGCCGATCCGGATCGCACAGATAGTATTGCATGGGTTGAAATTACAACAGAATACGGCATAAAAAAAGCCGGCTGAAAACCGGCTTTTGAATATCAAGGGTTTGATGGAAGTTTAGGTAGAAGTACTTTATTTATTTTATAAAAAACCCCGTTAACGGCATGATTATCTATGCCGAAAGGACTAAGTTGTGCTTGAGCAGGTGCCTCTCCGGATGCAGCAGCGGAGCCCTTTACGCTCAATGCGACCCCAAATCTGTTTTGATTCAAAACCGTACTAATCTCTAATCCCTTATCGTTAGGTACTGATACATTGTAAAATGTAGTATAATTTGTAGGTGTCTGTGGGAAATTAACACTAAAGATTCTTTTAGAAGCAATTACATGATGTGCAATTATTCCTCTTAACTGGAGTGTAGTAACATTATTTGTTTTAAGAAA
>JAGWWM010000073.1 GCA_018970395.1 Bacteroidota bacterium | reverse complement strand
TGGGCGTGGAGTTTTCCATATTTCAATAGGAATTGTCTTGGTGGCAAGTTTTGTATGGATTCATGGGGTCTTTCATTGTTGTACATCCAAATCCATTGATTTTCGAATTCCTGGGCTTGTTCCACTGCATCAAATAGGAATGAATCGAGTATGTCTTCTCTGAATGTTCGGTTAAACCTTTCGATATACCCATTTTGACTGGGTTTACCTTTTTGAATGAATACCAGATCTATTTTTCCTGACTTCCGCATTGGGACACCCTAGAATCAGAATTTAAATAATTCTTGTATTTGACGCTGCTCGTCCGTTAGGATAATCGTTTTTGTTATCACTTCATTATTAGGCGTGATTAAGCTTAGTTGGTAGATATTCTGAATGATTTCAATAGTTTTTTCTGCACTAAAGCACGCCCCCTTTTCCTTTAGTTGCCTTTCAAGCTCTTTATATACTTTGTATGCTGTAAAGTTCAAGCATATGTGCGCTTCTATTCTGCGTCGTTTGTAATGATAGACGGGTCTGATTTTCAGCTCGCTTTTGGCCACCCTGAAGGCCTTTTCAATTTGCCATAGGTGGCGGTAGTTTTCTAAAATTTCATCGTTGGTTAGTGTGGAGTTCGTCAGATACCCTTTCAGTCCATCCCATAGCGCATCTTGTTGTGCTTTTTGATGGTCGAGGCTTACAGACATATTTCCTTCTAGTCGGAGGAATTTGTTGTAGCCTTTGTTATTGATGCTTGACTTAGTCAGTTTACCGGATTGGATTTGTTTCTCTAGCTTTTTCAGACCTCGTTCTCGGTTATAAGTGTCTTTTTTCGCTCTATCATCGGAGTATGTAACAATCATGCGTAAATCATCTTTCTTGATTGTTTTGCTCTGTCCATTGGTGAGTTTCAATCTCAGTATCGCGTCTTTGATGGATTGCTTCTCATTTTTAATCCTAGCGCCAAGAATAAAATCATATCCATGTTCAATCAGTTGTTGCACATTGCCAGCAGAGAGCAAACCGGCATCCGCTACTACAGTGATTTTTTCAAACTGATATTTCTCCTTGAACTTTTGAAGTATCGGTAAAAAAGTATCGCCTTCATATTTATTTCCTTCGAAAATATCATACGCCAAAGGGTATGCATCTCTGCTCACCAGAAGGCCAAGTACAATTTGCGGATGCTGATGTTTTCCTTCTTTTGAAAATCCGGTTTTACGAAGCTCATCCTCTCGTTCAATCTCGAAGTAAATGGTAGTAACGTCGTAAAAAACCGCTTGGATATCACCTTTTAAAACACAGAGCGTATGCTTAAAACTGATCTTCTGGACAACCTCCTTCTGAGTAGCCTGCAGTTTATCCATGTAGCGATAAATATCATCTTCAGAATAGTATTTCTGTTCATAGCGTTGTAGGTATTCCGTAGTTCGTAGTTTGCTTTTGGGATAAATCAATCGGTATAATACCAAGTCTCTGAAAAGCGCATCTGTAATATGATTAAATCCAATCTCATCAAAAATTTTCCCTAAGACATAGTGAATGCCTACCATTTTGTGAGTTTGAATCGTTGATAACACTTGGGTATACAGTGACTTGTAGTCCGTAAAGTCAAATTTCCCAATACCTGTTTTATGCTCAATGAACCGCTTACCTTCATGTACCAATCTTTCCACTTCCTTCGGATTACTGCTTGATCCTATTGTTTGAATAACCCGGTATTTACCAAGACTTTTGTCTATTACCTGAACGCTGATCAATCCACTCTTGTTAGGTTTTTTCCGGATAAACATGCCCCAAGTTGCCACTTTTAAGCACCTGGGACACCCAAATCGTTCAGAAAAAAATTACAAATCCATGAAAGTCAAGCACTTGTACAAAGCACCAAAATGTTTTGCGGAAGTCAGGAGCCGAATCGCTAAACTAGAGCTGCAATTAGAGAAATCAAACCAATCATTAGTTGAACTCGACTACTCTAATCAAATCGAAAGTGAGAAACAATTTGCTATTCGAAGGGAAGTGGAATCTGAATTATCCCAGGCAATGACGGAGTGGGAAAATCTTCAGAGTGAGCTTGACGGTTT
>JAGWWM010000048.1 GCA_018970395.1 Bacteroidota bacterium | reverse complement strand
ACTTCCACTCACATGGTGGGGGATGGGTTTAAGGTGCGGCCGTATATTCATTCTTCTGTATGGGAGGAGGTTAGTCCATTTTTAATGCTGGATTATTTTGAGCCCTGGGATTTGCCGCCTACCGATTTTCCGAGGGGAGTGGATGTGCATCCGCACAAAGGTTTTGAAACCGTTACAATATTATGGGAAGGGGCGCTGGCGCATGAGGACAGTAGTGGTGGCAAGGGAGTGATTCATGCGGGGGATGTACAATGGATGACTGCCGGCTCAGGCATTTTGCACAAAGAGTTTCATGAAGCGGAGTTCAGTAAGCGCGGAGGGGTGTTGCATGGCGCGCAGTTGTGGGTGAATTTGCCGGCACGTTTTAAAAATGAAAAGCCTTCGTATCAGGATATCCGAGCGACGGATATTCCGGAGGTACATTTTGAAGATGGCAAGGGGTATGTGCGAGTGATTGCGGGGAGTTTAAATGGTGTGAAGGGGCCCGCCCGCACTTTCACGCGCGTTCAAATATTTGATGTGCACGCAAGTGCGGGCGGCAAAACGTCCCTCCAATTGGTGCACGGTGACACCGCTGCCCTCCTCATCCTCAAAGGCACCGCACTCGTCAATGATAAAGTAACCCGCGAAGGCGATATGATCCTCTTCGAAAAAGAAGGCAACCTCATCAACATTGAAGCCAACAATGAGCTCCATTGTTTGTTATTATCCGGTGAACCTATCCACGAACCTATTTCGGCTTACGGACCTTTTGTGATGAACACAAAAGAAGAAATCCAGTTAGCTATCGTGGACTATCACGCCGGAAAATTCGGAGTGCTTCATTAATCCGTATTTACCGCACCATTAATTTTTAATTATGCGTATCGAAATTATTACGGGCAGTCCCCGTCAAGGCAGTATTACCAAAAGAGTCGCCCTGTTCCTGCTCAACCATTTAAGAGCCATCACCCCGCATCATATTGATTTAATTGATGTGCGCGAATGGCCGCTCCCGCTTTTACAGGATGTCTTCAACTCAGTGGAATCTACTCCTGAAGCCTTTCGTCCGCTCAGCGAAAGAATGTTCAGTGCCGACGCTTTTATACTCGTAACTCCGGAATATAATGGCAGCTACACGCCCGCTTTAAAAAACCTGCTGGATCATTATCCCAAACAATCTCATAAAGCCTTTGGTCTCGTTACCGCTAGCACGGGCTTCTCAGGTGGATTGCGCGCAACCCAGCAACTGCAATTGCTGGTGAATGCGCTTTTCGGCATTGCCTGTCCAAACATGCTGGTGGTTGGACAGGTTGAAAAAAAGTTTGATGCGAATGGTGTTTTAATTGATCCGTCTTTTCAAAAACAAATTGATTTTTTTACAGAGGAATTTATCTGGTTGGCTGAACATATTTGTCCGTAGCGTATATCCCTTCCTCTTATTTAAGGAGCCTCCCCGGAAGAATGTTCAATTTGCTGCATCAGCTGCTGCAACTCGGCATCGCTTAAATAACGCCATTTCCCGATAGCTAAGTTACCCAGCTTAATATCCATAATGCGTACTCGCCTGAGTGATAGTACACTGTAGTCAAACACCTCACACATTCTCCTGATTTGGCGGTTCAATCCCTGCGTAAGCACAATATGGAAAGTTTTGCCGCTTACCTGCCAAACCTTACAAGGCAAAGTGGTAGTACCCAATATGCGCACCCCTTTGCCCATTTTATGAATGAAATCGGGCGTTATTTTTTTATCTACGGTAACCACATATTCTTTCTCATGCGCATTGCCTGCCCGTAATATTTTATTGACGATATCGCCATTATTGGTAAGAAAAAGTAAACCTTCAGAATCTTTATCCAGTCTGCCGATGGGAAAAATTCTTTTGGGATGATTTAGAAAACGAATCACATTGCTTTTATCTTTCGGATCGGTGGTGCAGGTAATTTGTAAGGGTTTGTTTAGAACGATAACAAAGGTGCTTTCTTTTTGCGGAGGCGTGATTTTTAAAAGCTCATCATCGATATGTATCTGGTCAGACAGATTTACTCTGGCACCGGGCTGTGCAGGAATGCCATTCACAGCAACCCTGCCCTGTTCAATCAGTTGATCGGCTTCTCTTCGGGAACAATAGCCGGAAGCGCTGATGCGCTTATTTAAACTGATGGTTTCGTCAGACATAAAAAAATTTAAATGCCATTCAGCCACTGATAGGCGGCAAAGCTAACGATATAAGCAAGTATCGTCATGTAAGCGAGTTGTATCATTGGCCATTTCCAGCCATTGGTTTCTCTTTTCACCACAGCAAGTGTACTCATACATTGCATCGCTAATAAATAAAACAACATCAGTGATACCCCAGAAGCAACAGAATATACCTTCGTGCCATCCGCACGAACAGCTGCTGCCATTTTCTCTCTTAACGTTGAGGCATCTTCCTCATCGTTGACGGAATATAAAGTGGCCATCGTTCCAACAAAGACTTCCCTTGCCGCAAAAGAAGTAATCAGCGCGATGCCAATTTTCCAGTCATACCCGAGTGGTGCAATCACAGGTTCAATAATTTTTCCCGCTTGTCCGGCATAAGAATGTTGAAGTAAGGCTGCTTGTTTTTCTTTTTCAAATGCGGCTGCTTGTTGCGGATTGGTTTGAATCAATAGCTCATACTGACGATGCACCTGCTCCATTTCTTTAGCGGGACCATAGCTACTCAAAAACCATAAGAGCAGACTGATGATCATGATGACTTTACCGGCGTCGACCACAAAGATTTTGGCTTTCTCCATCATCAGGTAAAATATATTTTTCCAGCGGGGAGTTTTGTATAAAGGCAGTTCAAGCACAAAAAAACTTTTCTCTTTCAGCTTGAGAAAAATCTTCGCAATCCTCGCCACCAATAATGCCATCAACACACCAAATAAATACAAGCCCATCATCACCAGTCCTTGCAGACTTAAAAACCCAAACAGATAATCTCCGGGTATCACGAGTGCAATCAGTATGGTATAGACCGGCAAACGCGCACTGCAACTCATGAGTGGGGTCACCAGTATAGTAAGTAATCTTTCCCGCTGACTTTCGATATTTCTAGCACTCATAATAGCGGGAACGGCACAGGCAAAACCGCTGATCATCGGCATTACGCTTTTGCCATTGAGACCGGATTTACGCATGATTTTATCCGACAGAAAACTGATACGTGCCATATAGCCGCTTTCTTCGAGCAGACCAATCAATCCAAACAGAATCATGATTTGCGGTACAAACACAAAAATGCCGCTGAGACCGGGAAGTACTCCGTGTAAAATAATGTCGGTAAAAATAGTTTGAGGCAGTACTGGAGTAAGCACATCTTCCAGCCACACAAAAAGATTTTCAATCAAATTCATCGGATATTCCGCAATCCAGAAAACGCTTTGAAAAAGGAAAAATAAAACAGATAACAAGATAGCGTAGCCCCATACTTTATGCAATAAAATCTTATCCATTTTTTCAGATAACATTTCCTTCGGGATGACAGCGGTTTGTATGACCGCTTGTTGTAAAATCGTTTGAATGCGTTTATATCGCTGTATGATTTCATCCGCCTGAATGCGGGTAGCATTAAAGGAAGGTTGCTGAACAATAGATTCAATCTGTTCGGCTTTTTCAACCGGAAGATCAAAAGACTTATAATGAATGAGCTGATGAATGATGGCGTAATCGCTCATGCCGGGGAATAAAACTTTGGCAGCCTGAATGGCTTCGGGGGCTAATGATTTATTGGGAATGAAATCAAAAGCCGGCGGCTTATACATGCCCTGCTGTACTGACAGTAACGTCTTTTTTAAATTAGTAATACCCGTTTGCTTTCTCGGATTCACTTCCACAACAGGAACACCCAGTGTTCTTTGTAATTCAAGCGACTGAACCTTGATTTGTTTTTTGGCAGCTACATCGAGCATGGTGAGCACCAGCACGGCCGGAATCTTCAGGTCTATCAGTTGTGAAACAAAAAGTAAATTCCTTTTAAGATTACAGGCATCTGCTACTACCAGTACTAGATCCGGTTGGATATCGGAATCCTGTTTCAGCAAAACTTTGTAGGCAACCCATTCATCCATGCGACGGGGATAGAGACTGTAGGAGCCCGGTAGGTCAACCAGTTCAACGGTTGTAGTAGCATCAAGCTTACATTTACCCAATTTTTTTTCAACGGTTACGCCCGGGAAATTGCCCACTTTTTGATTGAGACCCGTCAGTATATTGAACAGCGAAGATTTTCCACTGTTGGGGTTTCCTACCATCGCTATCTGTATCGGGTTGGGCATATTAAGAGTGCAAAGGTAATATCTTGCAGAGGCATTTGTTTACGAACAAGGGAATAAATCAATAGATAGCAGAGCAATGAGATGTTGTAACTTTGCCGACCCGGCAACTAATTACCAATCGGGTTTACAGGATGAAAACTTACATGAGGATATTGGGTTATATGCGGCCTTATGGTCGCTTTCTCGTTCCCTTTTTTTTATTGACGCTATTAAGCAACTTTTTCAATGTATTTCAGTTTGCGCTCTTAATTCCGCTCTTGAATTTTCTTTTTTCTGCCGAATCACCCGGTGATGCCGTGAAGTATAGTAAAGAACCTTCATTTGCACTGGACAAAGATTTTTTCATTGATTTTTTCAACTACCGCCTTTATCATTTAAAAACGACGAATCCGATTTATGCCCTTTATTTTATTGGACTGGTTATTATTATAGCTGTTATAGGCACCAACCTTTTTTCATATCTGGGGAGAAGAAAGATGACCAAAGCAGTTACGTTTCTCGGGAAGAATATTAGAAAAGGGATCTTTTATAAAGTCAATCATCTGCATATCGGATATTTTACCAAAGAGCATAAAGGAGATTTGATTGCGAGAATGAACTCGGATGTAGGAGAAGTAGAAGCGGCAGCTTCCAGTGCTATCGAAGCGATTTTTAAGCAGCCTTATTTAATTATCATTTATTTTATAGCGCTGTTTATGATCTCAGCAAAGCTGACCTTCTTTACCCTCATAATCATTCCGGTTTCTGCAATGGGCATTGCTTTAGTTACAAAGAAATTAAAGAAAGAGGCGCAGGATATGCAGGCGTCTGCCGGCAGGATGTTCACTATTATTGATGAAACGCTGACCAGTATGCGCATTATCCGGTCATTTAATGCAACGGAATATATACTCAACAAATTCAGCAAAGAGAATGATTTTTATACCCGTTCGATATTAAAAAGCTTTTCAAAAAAAGAGCTGGCGCCTGCATTTTCAGAAGTATGCGGAGTAATTGTGGTGGCTTCCATTTTAATTTTTGGTGGCAGTATGATTATCACGAAAAACAGCGCCTCTTCTTTGACGCCCGGATCATTTATTGCATTTTTAGCCATCTTCTCTCAGGTAATTCGTCCGGCAAAAGCTATGGTTAATTCCTTTACCAATATACAAAGATGTCAGGCAGCCGCTGAACGAATTTTGGAAGTTATTGATACTCCTATTCAGGTAGAAGATCGTCCCAGCGCAATAGCAATGCAATCTTTCAATGATAAAATTGAATTCACCAATATCCGATTTGGGTACTCAGAAAAAGTAATTTTGGATGATATCAGTTTTGTTTTGCCCAAGGGTAAAACGGTTGCATTAATTGGGCCTTCAGGTGTGGGGAAATCAACTATTGCGGATTTGTTACCCCGTTTTTATGATGTACAACAAGGATCGATTACTATTGATGGCGTGGATATTAGGGAATATAAAATGGAGTCGCTGAGAAAAAATATGAGTTTTGTGACACAGGATACAACTTTGTTTAATGACACCATATTCAACAATATCGCATTGGGTAAACCGGATGCCAATATGGAAGCGGTTGTGAGAGCGGCAAAAATTGCCAATGCGCACGATTTTATTATCCAAACCGAAGAGGGATATCATACTAATATTGGAGACAGGGGGATACGCCTTTCCGGAGGACAAAGACAACGGTTAAGTATTGCCCGAGCCGTTTTTAAAAATCCTGAAATTCTTATTCTGGATGAAGCCACCTCTGCATTGGATACAGAATCTGAAAGATTGGTGCAAGACGCTTTGAGTAATTTAATGAAAGGCAGAACAACGCTAGTGATTGCGCATCGCTTAAGTACCATTCAGGATGCAGATGAAATTTTGGTATTGCAGGATGGAAAGATTATTGAGAGAGGAAAACATATTGAACTGATTGAAAAACAAGATGGAGTGTATAAGAAATTGACCCTTTTGCAGAAGGTGGGGTAAAGCCTTAATTGAATGAAGTAGTCAAATGCAGAAATCGAGCAAAATAATTGATAAAAATCCTCTTGTAAGCGTAGTTATCTGCGCCTATAATGGAGAACATTTTATCGAGGAACAGCTGGAAACGGTTTGCTTACAGAGCTATACAAATTTGGAAATCATAATTGCAGATGATTGTTCTACCGATAGCACTAGATCGGTCATTGAAAGATTCGCTGCCAAAGACAAACGAATACGTTTATTCTCCAACGAAAAAAATAAAGGCTACAATCAAAACTTCAACTACGCTGTTGGACTTGCAAGCGGTGAAATTATTGCCTTCTGTGATCAGGATGATATTTGGGAAGAAAGAAAAATAGAAATCTTGTTACAAGCCTGGCCCGAAAAAGCTGCTTTAATTTATGCCGACTCCGTACGCTTTTTGGGTAAATTGAATAAAAGCAATTGCAAAAAAAATTCAATTTATAGAAGATTTGAAGGGACTGATCCGCGTAAATTATCAATATACAATACCGTAAGCGGACACGCATTAATGATTAAAAAAGAATTATTAGAATGGTCAGGGTTCTTTCCTCAGCATGTTTTCTATGACTGGAGGCTGGCCGTCATTGCAGCCGTCAACGGAGGCGTTGCGTATGTAGATCAAATATTAGTATATCAGAGGATACATCAAAATAATGTTTCTTTTGGCGATAACACTTCAGCGGGATTCAATAATAAACACGAAGCATTTCATGATTTAGTAAGTCGGCATCTTTCTGTTTTTTTGAGCACGCCAAACATGTCTGATGATGATCAATTGTTTTTTAAGAAACTGGCGCATTTGTGGGGTAATACTACCCAAAAAAAATCACGAATAAAGCTATTTCTTTTCTTAATGAAATACAGAAAAATAATTTTTTGGTATAAACGAAGAAAAATTGATTTTTTTTCGCATTTAAAACACAGTTTTCTTTTATCTTATCATTAAAAGATTATAAAAGTGCCCGGATGCTCCATACTCATATCAACTTACAACTGGCCTGATGCACTCAGTCTTTGTCTGAAAAGCGTCATGCTTCAAATTGTAAAGCCTGATGAAATTATTATATGTGACGATGGCTCAGCCGATGAAACCAAAAATCTGATTGATGATTTTAAAGGCAGTTGTAAGATTCCTCTAAAACATATCTGGCAACCAGATGAAGGATTTCAGCTTGCTAAAATCAGAAACAAAGGTTTTGCAGCAGCTAACAAAGAATTCATCATCCAGATAGATGGCGATCTGATTCTGCATCCTAAATTCGTACAAGATCATCTTTTATTCGCCCGGGAAGGTTATTTTACTACCGGAAGCAGAGTATTGCTTTCGGAAGAATCTACAGTTCAGCTCATTAATGAAAAAAATACAGCTCTGGATTTTAAAAAAATAAAATACAAAAACTTTTTTAATAAATATCGGGCGCCTTTTTTATGGGAATTGTTGGCTACTAATTATAAAAACAAAGGAACAAAGAAATACTACGTAAAGGGGTGCAACATGGCGTTCTGGAAAAAAGATATCCTGTCTGTAAACGGATATAATGAAGATTTTCTGGGCTGGGGTAGAGAGGACAGCGAAATTGCGATTAGACTCATAAACACGGGAGTAAAGAAACGATTTTTAAAATTTGGCGGCATTGCTTACCACCTTTACCATGCGGAAGCATCCAGAGAGCTGGAAGAAAAGAATGTACAAATGATGGAAAAGGCTATTATTGAAAAAACAACCTATATCCCAAAGGGAGTAAGCCAATACTTATAAACTGAATTAATCTGAGTATAATGTTTTTTTTCCTGAGCTATTTGAAAGCTATTTGTATTACACTGGCATATACAATTTATCTGAAAATATGCAAACCGGCGTCTTTTGAATATTTGTTTCTTAAATCGTGGTACAAAAAACAACTTTCAAAAGAAGATGTTTTAATCAGTAATGCTTATTTTCTCTTTTATCATTATATGAAATTCGGGCATAAAAGAAATTTAAGCCCTCATCCATTTTTCAACACCCAATTATATAAGGAAAGATATGGCGCTGAATTCAAAGAGGAAACCAATCCATTGTCGCACTTTATTAAGAATGGAAAAAATATTCGTTATTCCCCATGCACTTTTTTTGATCCGATATACTATACGTCAAAATATCAGATTAATACAACGAATGAAATTCCACTAGTTCATTTCCTAAAATACGGAGCGAATTTAGGATACTCCCCGAATCTGTCATTTGATAAGATAAAGAATATAGAGCCGGCAGTTTCTTTCCGATCATTTAGTCATAATGTAAGATCAGTCGCCTACAACATTCTGGACAAAAATAAAAACATCGAGGCCTTTAGTGTTGTCCTGGAGCAGCATATTCAGGTGAAACCAGATCTTTTTTTCATTTTAAGTGCCGATAAGAGTACTGAATGTGAATCGCTGATTAATAATATTGCGCCATATATTATAGAGCATAATTTAAATATTCTTATTTTCCAGTCCAACCATTCAAAAAAAATTAAATTTGATGATTCGCTTCAGCAATACATTAAAGTATTCAGCACAAAAGAGCTGAACATATCACTAAATCGAAAAAGAATTCTGATTCTTCTCATCAGATTATTAATACAGCTTAAGCCCTCGATGATACACTTTTTTGATACAGAATTACATTCCCAAGTAATTGATGAGGTAGGAAAACAAATTTCGACGAATAGCAAAGTGAGCGTTTCCCAAAATATTACAGAATTGACGAAGCAAATTAAAGACAATTATTTCACTAAAATTTTTTCTTCCGGAGCGGAGGTTTTATCTAATCAATCCCTGCCTCCTAAAGCACAACTACACAAAAACAGACAAGATATTACCGTCATAATGAATGTACATAACGAAGGATCTGTTATTGAACAATCTTTTTTGTCTCTTTATGATTGTATTGAATACGCAAGATCCAAAGAAATTGCTGTTGAGTGGATTGTTATTGCTGACAACCCTTCTAAAGCAATCACTGACTTTTTCAATAACATACAAAGAGGAGATTTCAGATTCGAAAGTGTTTCATTTAGGGATCTTTCCCTTTCCAGAAATTATGGAGCATTGCTGGCAAAGGGAAAATATATTGCTTTTTTTGACGGAGATGATCTGTGGACCTCTAACTGGCTTACTGAGGCTTATAATCTATCAGAAAAAACAGATAAAGAAATCATCTGCCATCCTGAGGCCAGTTTATATTTTCAGGAAAAAAATCACATTTTATTTCATACAGATTCACAAGCAATAGATTTTAATAAATGGCAGTTGATCGAAAGTAATTATTGGACGAGTCAGATTTTTTTAAAGACCCAAACATATATTGACAATCAGCAGATAAGATTAAATATAGATAACGGCTTTGGATATGAAGATTGGGAGTGGAACTGTAACACGCTTGCAAAGGGGATAGCACATAAGATTATTTTAAACAGCTTTCATTTTATCAGATCACATAAGCAAAGTTTATCAGTTATTTCAAAAAACAATAACTGTATTTTACCTCCGGTTTCATTATTTAATCCCAATCTGATTCATAATTGAGTTGTCGTTTCAGTCGCTTCTTTTTTTTCGAAATAAATATCTGTAATAATATGGGTCTCTTAAGGCAAGATTAAAATCATTTCCTTTCAAAAAATGATTTGGAGACAGGTACAATTTCTTTGCCGATTTTTTTAAGTGTTTTCTGAATTCAACCGTTAAAGTTTTATAATTCAAATGAGGAGACAATTTGTCTTTGTGCAATATCTTGTTTAGAAGAACCCGTAGTTTAAAATACTGTTGAAATGAGTTCAACCCGTTATTAATAAATTGCAGATAAAACTCCCGATCAGATTCATTTAATTGTTCAAAACAGTGCTGAGCATACCACCATTGAATTTGCTTGACCACCTCTTGTTGTTTTACAAAATAGGCGACACTGGTCTGATGTTCATGAACCCGATATAAAAGAAGCGATTCCTGCAAGTTGCCGATTATAGCCCCTTTAATAGCTGCTTCTGCCCAAAGGAAATAGTCTTCTGAAAGTTTATAATTTTTATTGTATTGTAAACACAATTTATCTAATAAACTTTTTCTAATGACGACCGATGGATGCGCCAGACAGGTCTCAAAAAGAAGCTTTACATTACAGTCTTGGCTTTCGGGTGGATGCAGCTCAATTTTATTGGTCGGGATTAATTTAAATGCAGTTCCTAAAATTTCTACTTTGGGATTACTCTCCAAAAAAGCAATTTGTTTCTCAAGTCGTTCGGGTAGCGAAATGTCGTCTGCGTCCATCCGGCAGATATAAACCCCTTTTGCCTTTGCCAAACCAATATTAAGGGATTGAATCAATCCAAGGTTTGCAGCATTCTGAATGCAGATAATCCTTGGATCTTTGTAAGAATTGATTATTTCCTGTGAAGCATCAACGCTTCCATCATTGATAATTATAAATTCGAAGTTTGTATAGGTTTGATGAAGAATGCTGTCTATTGCTTCCCTTAGAAATAATCCTGCGTTAAAAACAGGCATTACTACAGAAACCAGCGCCATACTCATGTTATTGTTTTTATAGTCTTATCCACTCATTCGGAATTAGATCTTTATCTGAAAGGTTAGTTTGAAACCATCTTTGTGGAGCAATGACTATTTGTTCCGGCTGATTGCTTAGCCATGCTCCCCACCAGCTGAAAGTACTGTTTGCAATTATATGGTGTTTACATTTCGACATAAAATACATGTCTTTCCAATTGTCAGAACCAAAATTTTCAGCCACAAAAGTTTTGGGCTTATTTAAAGCAGAAAAGTTTTGTTTTACCCAGGAAATATCATCAGAAAAAAAGAAGAAATGCGGATTAGATAATTCATTAGCAATCCTCTCAATACTTCTTTTGTAATACTCAATAGAACAGGTTCCATGATACTGATTTGTTGGCTGATCGGCAATATAATCGCCTCTTCGGATATGTACACTTACACTATTCTCATTAATTATCTGAGTAAGTGTTGGAGAAATGAAATCATGAGAAATTTTTTTCTCGAATGAGAAGGCCTGCTGAATCAGCATTTTATAGTCTGAAAAATATCGGTGGCTTTGGAAATAGCCATCCAGATAAACCGGAAGCGAAGTGTTTTCAAGATAAGGCCTATACTCATAGCCGGGTTCTTTATAAAAAGTATAGGTTAGTTTTTTATTCGGTTTCCAAATTGGCAATCTGAAATCTTTATTCCTTAGTATCTTTTTTGTTTGGGCAATCGTTAAAATTTCTGCGGGTAAATCGAAAATATTCAGCTCATATTTTCTTGGGGTAACCGGTTGTTGAGAATACTTTGAGTTAAATGAGATGATATCAAGATACAGATTGGTTTGTTTTTTTTTCGCCAAAGCAAGTCCTGCAGCAAACTGAAACATTTGATTCCCTAATCCGCCTTGTAGCTTTGTAATAACCATTTATAAATTATTGTAAAAATCAATTAATTTTTCCTGTTGGTGGGAAGAGGCCTTGAATGATTTACTTTATAAACAAAAAACAACCACAAGCATAATGCTGGCGAAACAATAATTCAGGTGATGGATTAGAAACAAGATGTCCATCTTCTTCATTTTCAGGAATCAGGGCAAACTCTTTTAGCTTTAGTCCATTTACTTCAAAATATTGAATAAAAGAACGTGGTTCATAAATCCGGTGTGCATTAAAAACAACTTTATTTTCTTTACCTACAGGCACCACCATCAACAATATCCCTCCTGGAGAAAGCACTCTTGATAATTCATTGATAGCTTTTAAATCGCCATCATAGTCTAGCGGATCTCCATACCTGCCCAAACCAATATGCTCAATAGTATGCATACAGGATAAAGAAGGTATTGAATTATTTAAAAAAGAAAGCCTGGTTAGGTCTTCACTGCCGGTTGTGAGATTATCAAGAACCAGGTTAGCTGGACGATAATCATAAAATTCTACAGGAATAAACGCCGATAACGTTGCACTGAAACTCAGGATAGATGAAATATCTACATGCTTTTGTACCTTATACTCTTTAATTTTTCGGATAGCCCAGGCAGGATGATAAATATAATGACGGTCAAATTGAGTAGACGAAGAAGCATCATCAAGCATCAAAAGGCGATCGCGCCATCGCATTTTAAAATTGCGATTGTTTCTTTTTTTAAGCCAATTAAATAAAGTAAGCCATTTGTAATACTGAATTATCTTCATGTAGTCATTAATGATGGTGTCTAATAGACTTTTGGATCTTACCTACACCCATCTCCTTATCTCCTCCACCAACTCGCCCTTCGTTAAAGGTACTCCCTTTATCTTGTTGTAGCCTTTCGCATCCACCATGAACTGATCGCGGATGATTTTAATGAGCTGTCCGTTGTTGATCTCGGGTATAAGTATCGTTTCGTAATTCTTTAAAATATCACCGAGATTTTTCGGGAAGGGACGTACGTAGCGAATGTGCGCATGCGCCACCGATTTTCCCTGCGCCTGTAACTCGGCCACGGCACTCTTAATGGCTCCGTAGGTAGAGCCCCAACCGAGTACCAACACCTTCCCCTTGTCGGGACCGCTGTCTAATTTTTGATCGGGGATATAATTCGCAATCAGATCCACTTTCGCCTCACGCGTCTTCACCATGTGCTGATGGTTATCAGGATCATAACTCACATTTCCGGTAATATCCTGCTTCTCTAGTCCTCCTATACGATGCTCGAGTCCGGGCGTACCCGGGATTGCCCAAGGTCTGACTAATTTTTCATCTCTTTTGTAAGGCATCAATTTTGTTTCGCCTTCTTCCAATTCCCTTTTGAAATTTACTTTGATCTCGGGTAAATTTTCTGCCTGAGGAAACCTCCAGGGTTCTGCCCCGTTTGCAATGTATCCGTCGCTTAATAATAATACGGGAGTCATGTGCTGAATGGCAATACGACAGGCTTCGAGCGTTACATCAAAACAATCGCTGGGAGTGGAAGT
>JAGWWM010000047.1 GCA_018970395.1 Bacteroidota bacterium | reverse complement strand
GCGCGTAACATCCAAACCTTCGAAGAAAAATGCATGCATGCCGGATTGGAATACCGCATTCACAATGACGTTGAAAGTATGCCCATCGCCTCTCTGGTGGAAGAGACAAGATTTGCGGATTTGGTACTGGTGAGCAGAGAATCTTTTTTTGCGAATGTAAATAAAGATCAGCCCAACGAATATTTGCAGGAGTTGCTGAAAAAAGCGGAATGCCCGGTATTGCTGATTCCTGAAAAATATACCGCCCCCGATAAAGTGCTGTTGCTTTACGATGGAGACGCCTCATCTGTTTATGCCATCAAGCTCTTTGCCTACTTATTTCCGAATCTTACCACGCTTCCGGCCACTTTGCTCAGCACCACCAAAAAGGCAGATGAAAAAATGCCGGAGCAGGAGTCTGTTGCGGAACTGGCCTCTAGACATTATCCGCAACTTACATTGAATAATATGGCGTTGGATCACCCTTCGCAATTGATCAACTGGATTCTCGAAGAAGGGAATACCTGGATTGTGATGGGCGCTTATGGAAGAAGTTTGTTCAGCACCCTGTTCAAAAAAAGTTTTGCAGATGAATTCATAGAGAATGTGCGGATGCCCTTATTCATCACACACCCTCAAGGATAGTTAAACCGTACTCTTAATATAAATAAGCTTCCTGTATTTTTGGTTGGTAATCGCCCTGCCGTTCTCGGCGGGGCTCTGTTTTTTATCAAGATAATATCCGTTTTTAATCATTCAAAAAAAATGCGCCAATCCCTAAATTGTATGCACAACTTGTATATGATTATCTCCATCAACGACCAGCGAACTTTGAAGGAAATTCAACTTGAATTTTCCCGTTATTATCCCTACCTGCGACTTGAATTTTTACAGGCTACGGAAAGAGAGACGCCATTCGGCAATATTGACCTTCATGTAAAAGCCGGCACGATAAGAAAAAAACATCATTCGGGCGAACTTTATATTTTTCATAACACTAAAGTGGGCGAACTTGAAGCCATGATGCAAGAGCAATTCGGACTGTCGGTAGAAATCTATCATTATACCAAAGGAGGGTGGATACAAACTGATGTAACCAATATGGCCACCCTCAATGAACTGAACGAACAGGGAAGATCGGCTTTTCACGAACTTCATAATGTTGCAGCACAAAGTAAAAATCTGTATTGAAAGGAATACGTTAACTTAGTGCCTACTACCACCATAAATACACAGATATGACGCAACCCACAGAAATTAAATTTCTGCAAGGTCCGCAAAGCCGCTGGCAGGAATTCAAATTCACGATAAAAGTCTTTATTGAATTCATCAAAGGGTTTCGCAGCCTTTCTTTCGTCGGCCCCTGTGTTACCATTTTTGGGTCTGCCCGTTATCCGGAAGGACATGAGTATTATGAATTGACACGCAAGATGGGCGCGGAAGTGGCCAAACTCGGTTTTACGGTAATGACCGGTGGCGGACCGGGCTTGATGGAAGCAGCTAACAGAGGAGCGAAAGAGGTGAATGGACGGAGCGTGGGCTGCAATATCGTACTCCCCTTCGAACAAAAACCCAATCCGTATCTGGATAAATGGGTGAACATTAAATATTTTTTTGTACGAAAAACATTGCTCATCAAATATTCATACGGATTTGTTTGTATGCCGGGAGGTTACGGCACGCTTGATGAGTTTTTTGAAGCACTCACCTTAATACAAACTGAAAAAATAAAAAACTTTCCGGTCATTGTTATAGGAAAAGAATACCATGAAGAAATGATGAATCACGTACGACTCATGAAAGATAAGGGTACCATTAGTCCGGACGATGAGTTTTTGTTTCATCTTACTGATTCGGTTGAGGAAGCCATACATATCTTAAAAGAAAAAAGCATTAAGCGTTTCGAACTTCGCCACGAAGAGCCCAAACCTTTCGGCTGGTTATTTGAGAAAAGACTTTCTTCTTAATACGCTATATAATTTTAAACTTAAATCAAACCAATCTTGTGAAGCAAATTTTATTATCTCTTTTGGCAGCAACACTCTTCCAGCCTTTATTCGCACAATCTGTCTATAATCACCGCGAAGCCTTTCATCCGGTTTTCTATCCTTATACCGGAAATGATTACAGAAGCGCGAGCGGAATGCCCGGGCCAAAATACTGGCAGAATCGGGCGGACTATTCCATTGACGCAACCCTGAATCCGGTCACGCACAGTGTCAGCGGAAAAGTAACCATTCATTATGTGAATAACAGTCCTGATGAACTGCATTTCATATGGCTGCAACTCGATCAAAATATTTACCGGAAAGATTCGCGCGCTACTGCCACCTCCACCAATCTTGGCGGCAGATGGGCGAATGAATCCTATACGGAAGGATATGAGATCTCTGCCATAGAAACAGAATATAGAGGAGCAAGAAAAGCAGTAGTTGATACCACACTTACAGATACCCGTCTGCAAGTGTATTTGCCCACTCCTCTCAAAAGTGGCGATTCTGTAAAACTGAATCTGAGCTATCTGTTTTCTGTGCCGGAATATGGCACCGATCGCATGGGACGTTTGTTGAAAAAACAAGGATGGATATATGAAGTAGCGCAATGGTATCCGAGGGTTTGCGTATATGATGATATCCGCGGATGGAATACGGATCCTTATCTCGGTGCAGGAGAGTTTTATTTGGAATACGGAACCGTTAATTATAAAATCACCGCTCCGTCCAATATGATTGTTGTGGGCAGTGGCGCTTTGCAAAATCCGGAAGCTTGTTTTGCCAAAGAACAACTCAGTCGCTGGAAAGAAGCTGAACAATCAGACAAGACTGTCATGATCAGAAAACGAAATGAAATCAAAAAGAATCCCTCCGTCAACACCAAGCTTATTACGTGGCATTTTCTTTGTGAAAATACAAGGGATGTTGCCTGGGCAGCGAGTGAGGCGTTTATCATGGATGCTGCGCGCATTCAATTGCCGAGTGGCAAAAATGCCATGGCGGTAAGTGTGTACCCTGCTGAAAGCGCAGAAGAGAACTCCGGCAACGACTGGCGTCGCTCTACCGAATACACTAAAGCATCGGTAGAATTTTACAGCAAATATCTTTTTGAATATCCTTATCCAGTTGCCACCAATGTGGCAGGCATTGTGGGCGGCATGGAATATCCGGGTATCGTATTCTGCAGTGCAAATGCGAGTGGTGGCGGATTATGGGGCGTAACCGATCATGAATTCGGACATACTTGGTTTCCAATGATAGTAGGCAACAATGAAAGAAAATTTGCATGGATGGATGAAGGATTCAACACCTTCATCAATCAATTGTCAGATGCAGCCTTCAACAACGGCGAATACAAAGACCCGATGTCAATTGGCAATATGAGCGGCTGGGTATTTAATGAAAAGATGGACGGGTTGCTCAATGCGCCAGACGTAGTTCAGCAATCGAATCTGGGGGTTGCCGCCTATTATAAACCCGGCATGATGTTACTCGTATTGCGTAACGAAGTGTTGGGCAAAAAAAGATTTGATGCTGCCTTCAGGGAATATGTGCGTCGCTGGGCATTCAGGCATCCGACTCCCTGGGATTTTTTCCATACGATGGAAAATGTTGCGGGAGAAGATCTGGGCTGGTTCTGGAGAAGCTGGGTGCTTAACAGCTGGAAATTTGATGTAGAAATAGGCGTGGTGGAGCAGCAAATTAAATCTGACAAAGTAGAGGTAAAAATTGAGTTGAAATTACTGGAGAAAATGCCCTTGCCTGTAAGGGTGAAGATTACAGATGTCAAGGGAGGAGAATATGAAATTCAATTGCCGGTAGAAGTATGGCAGCGAGGTCATAGCTGGAAGTTTCCGGTAGAGTTAAAGGCCGCTCCTCATACCATCGTAGCGGATCCCTATACCGCTTTGCCCGATGTGAACAGAGCTAATAATGAATGGAAGAACTAGGTTGTGGGTTGGAAAGTTGTGGGTTGTGGGTATTGCAGCGCGTTCTGCCTTGCCTGCGCCACACATTTTGGTAGCGTCATCCTGAGCGAAAGCGAAGGATCTCCCGGTTTAGAACGCTTCGAAAGATGAGATGTTTCGCTGATGCTCAACATGACGACCTTTGCGAGCTTTGCCTCTTTGTGAACTTTGCGTGAAATAATCAATCATCAAAAGAGTTAATTCCTGGTTTAAAATCCTCACATTTCAATTTTTGCGGACAGCAATGATTGGAAGTTGTGGATTAAAAATGAAAGTCATAAAACCAATAGAGATGATTTACTTTTGCATTAGTAATGAATTCTTCTACCAACACAATTATTGCAACGCTTTACCGCTCGGCATTTCAACAGGATGCATTAAGCATTGAAAAAATTCCACAGAGCGGAGGCGACCGGGAATATTATAAAGTCAGAGGAACCAATCAAGCCTGTGTTGCCACGATAGGAAATAACCTGAAAGAAAATCAGACCTTCATTCAGTTTGCCAAACATTTTCGTGCCATCGGTGCGCCGGTGCCTGAAATATATGCCGTTTCAGAAGACTATGCTGTTTATCTGCAGGAAGATGCGGGTGATCAATCGCTGCTTCAGGTACTTGAAAGAGAGGGATATACCGATGCAGTATTTGCTTTATTTCAAAAAGCATTAAAGGCTTTGGCGCATCTGCAAATAGAAGGACACCAAAACATCAACTACGAGTGGTGTATTACTTCCAAAGAATTTGGCAAGCAGGCAATACTCTCTGACCTTCTTTATTTTAAATATTATTTTTTAGACACCCTGGGCTTGCCCTACGACAAAGAAAAACTGATTGATGATTTTGAAGTGTTGAGCATTTATCTTGCCCGTGCCGATCATCGTTATTTCATGTACCGCGATTTTCAGAGTCGCAATATCCTCATTCAGGGAGAATCAGTTCGATTGATTGATTTTCAAGGAGGGATGAAAGGTGCCGTGCAGTATGATGTAGCTTCATTATTGTGGCAGGCCAAAGCGGCATTGCCGGAAGAATGGAAAACGAAATTATTAGAGGAATATATTGTTTCGCTGGAAGCAGTACTTGGTGAAAAAATTGATCGCTCCCGCTTCATCGCCCAATACAACGGCTATGTGTTGATTCGGCTGTTGCAGGTGCTGGGAGCCTATGGCTTTCGCGGACTGTTTGAAAGAAAAGCCCATTTCCTAACCAGTATTCCCCTTGCCTTGCGCAACCTGAAATCGTTTATTGAAAATCATCAGGTTGGACTCAGTGTTCCCGAGTTTGAAAGACTCCTATCCCTTATTACCGGAGAAAACATAGTGCAGCGCTTTGATCCGCAGAGAGCTACCGAAGACACACCTCTGGTGGTTGAAATCAACAGCTTTTCCTATAAAACAAATGGTATTCCTAAAGATGATTCCGTACATGGAGGAGGATTTGTATTTGATTGCAGGAGCATCTTCAATCCCGGCCGCTTTGATGCCTATAAAACACTCACAGGAAGAGATAAGGAGGTAAAGGATTTTCTGGAACAGCAAAGCAAGATGCCGCAGTTTCTGAATAGTGTGTTCAGTATTGTGGATATTGCAGTAGAAGATTATATGCAAAGAAAATTTGAAAAACTGCAGGTGAGTTTTGGCTGTACGGGCGGACAACATCGCAGTGTGTATGCCGCAGATGCGCTGGCGCGTCATCTCAAAAATAAATATGGCGTGAAGATTGAGCTGCGACACTTGGTGCAGGATGCCAAAAACTGGATCAATACCCTTCCCCAATCATAACATAAAACTCATCGCATGCGCGCCTTGCTATTTGCCGCCGGATTAGGAACTCGACTCAAACCCTGGACCGATCATCATCCCAAAGCGCTCGCAATGGTTAATGGCAAATCATTGTTGCAGCGGAACATCGAATATTTACAACAACAGGGTATACGGGAGGTAATAGTCAATGTCCATCATTTTGCCAACCAGATTATTGAAGCTGTTGAAAAGAATAATGGCTGGGGAAGTCAAGTTTTTATTAGTGATGAAAGTGAAGCGGTACTCGAAACAGGAGGAGGTTTATGGAAAGCCCGCAGCTATTTTCAGGAGCAACCGGCTTTTGTCACCATGAATGCGGACATTCTAACCAATCTGAATTTGTCTGACATGATTGCGACGCATCAGCACAACAAATCACTCATTACTTTGGCAGTGATGCAGCGGGATTCATCAAGGCAATTGTTGTTTGACTCATCTCTTCAGTTGAAGGGTTGGAGAAATCAGCTTACGGGAGAAGAAAAAGGATTTTTTTTACAAGAGAACAATAACCGAGAAGCGTTGATTCCGCTTGCCTTCAGCGGCATAGCGGTATATGACTCAAAAATTTTTTCACTCATACACGAAACGGGGAAATTTTCTTTGACGCCCTTGTTTCTCCGATTAGCCGAGACAGAAAAAATCATGGGCTATGATCACACCGGAGATCTGTTGATGGATTTGGGAACGGAAGAAAAATTGAAAAAAGCGTCCGGGTTATTCCTGTAGAGACGCACAATTGTGCGTCTCTACGTTATTTTAGCAATTGTATCATCTCTACAATTGTGCGCCTCTACATTATTAAAAAATCTTTCCCCTCAACCCGAACGGGTTTAGTAATTTCGTTAAATGGCAGATTATTTATACGGACTCAATGAACGGCAGCGAGAAGCGGTATTGCATATAGATGGACCCTTGATGATTGTTGCCGGTGCAGGAAGCGGCAAAACCAAAGTGCTGACCACCCGAATCGCTCACCTGATGGCACAAGGAGTGGATGCTTTTAATATTTTAGCCCTCACTTTTACCAATAAGGCAGCTAAGGAAATGAAAGAACGGATTGAGCGCATTCTCAATACCGGGGAATCACGCAATCTTTATATCGGTACTTTTCACAGTGTATTTGCAAGAATTTTAAGAGCGGAGGCAGACAAGATCGGTTATCCGAATAATTTTACCATCTACGATACAGATGATGCGAAAAGTGTTTTGAAAACCATTATCAACGAATTGAACCTGGATGACAAGCATTACAAACCCACAACGGTGTACAACCGGATTTCTTCTGCTAAAAATGCATTGATTACAGCGGAGGAATATAAAAACGACTGGCAATTGCAGCAGGAAGATATGCGCGCCAACCGGCCGGCAATCACACAAATATTTCAGGCTTATACCAAGCGCTGTTTTAAAAACGGAGCGATGGATTTTGATGATCTGTTGCTCAAGTTTTATGAATTGCTCACGCAGGTGCCTGCGGCATTGGCAAAGTATCAGCGAAAATTTCAATATATTCTGATTGATGAGTACCAGGATACCAATCCGGCACAGTATGAAATCATCAAACTCCTGGGTGCCATGCATGAAAATGTGTGTGTGGTGGGAGATGATGCGCAAAGCATCTATAGTTTCCGCGGCGCTACAATAGAAAATATTCTTTTATTTCAGAAAGAATATGAAGAAGTGAAAGTGGTGAAGCTTGAACAAAACTATCGAAGTACCCGCAATATTCTTCAGGCTGCGAATGAAGTGATTGCTCAAAACAAAGGACAGATCGAAAAAACATTATTCACCGATAACGGAGAAGGGGAAAAGATTAAACTGGTGCGTACGCTCACCGATAATGATGAAGGAAAATATATTGCTGATACCATTCAGGAACAAAAGCTGCGCAATCATTATCTGAATAAGGATTTCGCAGTGTTGTATCGCACCAATGCACAAAGTCGCGCCATTGAGGAAAGTCTTCGCCGCATGGGCATCCCTTATATGATCTATGGCGGCATGAGTTTCTATCAGCGCAAAGAGATCAAGGATTTTATCGCCTATCTAAGACTGCTCGTAAATCCCAGAGATGAAGAGGCATTAAAACGCATTATCAATTATCCGGCAAGAGGCATCGGTAAAACAACCATTGATAAATGTATCCTGCTTGCGAATGATAAGAATATCAGCATGTGGGAAGTGTTGCTGCAGGCGCAGCAATATGGTTTTCGTGCCGGTACCTTAGAAGCCATTGAACAGTTTGTGACCCTGATCCGAAGCAGTGCCAGCATGTTGCAAAAACATAATGCGTATGAAGTGGCAGTGCATATTGGAAAGCAATCCAATATTGTAAAAGAGCTTTTCAACGACAAAAGCACGGAGGGTTTGCAGCGTTACGAAAACTTGCAGGAATTACTCAACGCCATTAAAGAATGGGTGGATGATACCGAGAACCGAGGACAGATAGATGAAGACGGAGTGGTGATTGCGCCAACGGCAGCAGATGAATTGACTCCTCCGCAACCTTCCTTATTTGACACGCTTGCTACGTCAAATACCGGCAATGCTCAACAGCAGGCGCTTTCTTTAGGCGCTTATCTTCAGCAGATTACTTTGCTCACTGATGCAGATGATAAAGATCCTGATAGCGACAGTGTGAAGTTGATGACCATCCATGCCGCCAAGGGTTTGGAATTTGAATGTGTGTTTGCGGCCGGACTGGAAGAGCAACTTTTCCCCAATGCGATGAGTATTAATACCCGCGAAGAGCTGGAAGAGGAAAGAAGACTTTTTTATGTGGTGATCACAAGAGCCAAGAAAAAATTATGGATTACGTACGCCAATACCCGTTATAAGTTTGGGCAGATTGTACAGAACGAGCCCAGTCGTTTCCTCAATGAAATTCCCGAAAACTATCTGGATAAAAGTTATGCCGGCGGAGGATTAAGAAATCAATCTTCTTACAGCAATGGTTCTGCATTCGACAGAATGAGAGGTTGGGGAAAGGGAAGTAACGCAAGAGAAGACGCAACGAAGGCAGAAAAAAGGTATGGCGCGCCTCCGGGTAAAAAACAAAATACCATTTCCTCCACTCCACTTACACCCAGACAGGAAACGGTTGAACATCAGCCCTCTGCTAATTTTACAGCAAGCGATACCAGTGATTTAGCGGCAGGACAAAAAGTAGAGCACCAGAAATTTGGTTTTGGGGAAGTCGTTAAAATGGAGGGTGCGGCCCATAATCCCATCGCCACAATCCGTTTTGAAAAGAACGGAGAAAAGAAAATCATGTTGAATTACGCGAAGCTGAGGATAGTGGAGTAATGCAGTATGCCTCAACAATATTTTTTTGCCGACCTTTGTCGCACAATTCTATACTGTGAGTTATCAACAAATCAGACCCGGGCGTTTTGAAGTGCTGCCCCCCGTGATAAAAAACCTGATGATCATCAATGCGCTGGTATTGCTGGCGCAGAAAACTACCGAAGCTTGGGGTACGGATCAATGGGTGATTGATTATTTCGCGCTGCATAATATCGCCTCCCCCCTCTTTAAACCGCATCAGCTGATTACTCATTTGTTTTTACATGGCGATTTCTTTCATTTTCTGTTCAATATGTTCGCCCTGTGGATGTTTGGCAATATGCTGGAAAACCTCTGGGGCGCAAAACGTTTTTTAATTTTTTACTTCCTGTGCGGACTGGGTGCGGCGGGCTTGCATCTGCTTACCCTCAGCATTGAATATACGTCTTTGAACAACGATATCCTCGCTTTTCTGAATAATCCCACCCCCTACCAGTTTTCCGCTTTTCTCAAAGAACACCAGGAAGTGTATCGCTATTTTTCCGCAACAGATATTACCGTTCTGCTGAATCAATGGCTGGAATTCCCCCAAGATCTCAATTTCGCTGATCAGGCACAAACTTTAATGCGCGATTATAGGGAGGTAAGTGTCAACACGCCCACCGTGGGTGCTTCGGGCGCAGTGTTCGGTGCGCTGGCTGCATTCGGATTTTTATTTCCCAACACCCTCATCTATGTCTATTTTTTCTTTCCCATCAAAGCCAAGTGGTTCGTAATTTTATACGCAGGAGCAGAGTTGTGGATGGGCATCCGAAACAGCGGAGGCAATGTGGCGCATTTTGCTCATTTGGGCGGCGCATTGATCGGTTTTCTATTGGTATGGTACTGGAATAAAAAAAACCGTCAACATTTTTATTGATTCACTATGGGAGAAACCACTTTTCGTTCGGGCTATGGCAAGAAAATTATTGGAGAAGGCAATCCCCTTGTGCTGCTGATCGCCCTCAATCTCATCTTGTTTGTCGTGCTGCAATTCATTCAGATTGTCTATGTGCTCGACAACCACTTAGACAGTAATTTCGATACGGAAGTACGGCGGTATTTTGTGTGGCCCGCCGACTTTAAAGCCCTGCTTCAACGACCCTGGGTGTTACTGACGGGCTTATTTACCCATACCGGCGTATGGCAGCTCATCGGCAATATGCTTTTTTTATGGGGCTTTGGGTTTATACTACAGGATCTTTCCGGACAGCGACATACCACACCGCTTTATTTGTACGGCGGTTGGATAGGAGGAATCCTATATCTGTTTAGTGTTTCGCTGATTCCTGCTTTTGCAGGTCAGTTGAATCAGGTGATATTTAGTGGGGCCGGCGCATCGATTATGGCCATTGCCGCCGCCGCCACCCGACTGTCTCCTCAATACCGCATCTTCCCGCTGGTTGGCGGCGGGATCCCCCTGTGGGTCATCACCCTTATCTACTTGTTGATTGATTTCGCCGGACTCGCCGGCGCCGGCTTCCCGCACCACCTCGCCCACCTGGCCGGCGCCACAGTTGGACTTCTCTATATTTCCCTGCTCCAAAAGGGATATCAACCCGGCCAATGGATGCATACCCTCTCCCATCGTGTCATGCATTGGTTTGGTCCGGGCGGCAAGACAAACAAAGGCTCTCGTCAGCAACTCTTCTACCAAACCAACGGCCGCCCACCCTTCGAGAAAAAAAACCGCATCACCCAACAAAAAATTGACGCACTCCTCGACAAAATCAACCTGCACGGAATTTCTTCACTAACAGAAGAAGAAAAAAAATTTCTCAAAAAAGCGGGAGAAGAAAAATAAAAAACCATGGCGGGTTTCTTTGGAAATATCATCAAATATTCTCTGATAGCAATCAATGTAATCTGCGGCATCGCCATGCTGTCGCTCTATGCACTCCCCTATACTAACCAGAAATATTTCGGATGGTTCAATCTGCTCGCTATCGTATTTCCCATTCTGCTGCTCCTACAAATTCTTTTTTTTCTGCTTTGGTTCATTCTCAAACCGCGACTAGTTTTCATTCCGCTTATCCTATGCGTACTCTCTTACAAACTTATGCTCTCCTTCTTTGCCGTTGGAAACGCTACCTCTGCATCCAATGAAAAAAATAATTTTCGCATCTTCTCCTGGAATGTGCACATGTTCAATTTTTATGAACATAAAGGCAAGCATTCACAGGCAATGATTCAAAAAGTACGCAATCAGGATGCTGATGTTTTTTGTGCGCAGGAAGTTGTATATGATCCTAATCCCAATGCAATAACATCACTCGACAATCTGAAAAAAAGACTGGGATATCCGTATGCCATTACAGCAGATGATACAATTTTTGGCGCATTTACTAATCATAAAAAATCAAAACGTCAGTTTAACCCATTCTGCCTGATCATCTTTTCCAAATATCCCATTGTTCAATGGAAAAAAGTTCAAACACGCCCCAATTACTATTTCACTTTTATGTGGGCAGATATACTGAAAGGAAAAGATACTGTGCGTGTTTTCAATACCCATTTTCAAAGTCTGCATTTTGTAAAAAAAGACTATCAGTTTCTTGAAAACATAGACCAGCAGGAATCGCAGGAAGTCAGTCAGCAAAGCAAAAACATTTTGCGAAGAATGAAACAGGCCGGACAACTGCGTGCGCAGCAGGTAACGGAACTAGAAAAAGTCATCCGGCAAAGTCCGCATCCGGTCATCCTCTGCGGCGACTTCAATGACGTGCCTAACTCCTACTCCTACCAGCGCATCCGTCGGCAACTCAATGATGTTTTCCTGGAAAAAGGAAACGGAATCGGCAGAACTTTTCGAATGCTGGCACCCACCCTTCGCATCGATTATATTTTTCACGACCAATCGCTGATTCCTCAAACCTTTAAAGTGCATGAATGGGAGCTGGGCGACCATTATGCCCTTGAAGCTTCTTTTTCCCTGCCCTCCGCTCCGTAGCGAATTGTATCTTTGACCTGAATCTTATCGCTTTCTAATTGTATGTCGCAGCTTAAAATATTCAATACGCTTACCCGAGAAAAGGAAATTTTTACTCCGCTACTTGCCGGCCACGTGGGCATGTATGTATGCGGCCCCACCGTAAGCGGAGAAAGTCATCTCGGTCATGCCCGCCCCTACATCACCTTCGATGTATTATACCGCTATCTGTTGCACCTGGGCTATAAAGTGCGTTACGTCCGCAATATCACCGATGCCGGACATTTTGAAGAAGAAGGCAGAGAAGCAGAAGATAAGATTGCCAAGAAAGCAGTACTCGAACAACTGGAACCCATGGAGCTGGTGCATAAATACACTTCTCTTTTTCATTGGGCGATGCAGCAATTCAATACGCTTCAACCCTCCATTGAACCTACTGCTACCGGACATATCGTAGAACAAATCGGTATGATTGAGCAACTCATCACAGCCGGATATGCTTATGTAGTCAATGGCTCTGTTTATTTTGATGTAAAGAAATATGCGGCCTCACACGATTATGGCAAACTGAGCGGAAGGGTGATGGAAGATTTGTTTGAAGGCACGCGTGAACTGGAAGGACAGGAAGAAAAAAGAGATCGGGCTGATTTTGCTTTGTGGAAACAAGCCGCGCCTGAACATATCATGCGTTGGAAAAGTCCGTGGGGCATAGGCTATCCCGGATGGCATATTGAATGTTCAGCAATGGCGACTAAATATCTCGGTGCCCGCTTCGATATTCACGGCGGAGGAATGGATTTGCAGTTTCCGCATCATGAAAGCGAAATCGCGCAGAGTACAATATGCAATCATGAATCTCCGGCTAAATACTGGATGCACAACAACATGATTACCATCAATGGCAGGAAGATGGGCAAGAGTTACAATAATGTCATCAAGCTGACAGAACTCTTCAGCGGCAGTCATCCTATTTTAGAGAAAGCTTATAGTCCGATGACCGTGCGCTTTTTCATTCTGCAAACCCAATACAGAAGTACGCTTGATTTCAGCAATGAAGCCTTGCAGGCAGCGGAAAGAGGATGGAAGCGTTTATGGGAAGCGTATGCATGGTTGCAACAGGAAGTATTGCAAGGTGGTGCTGAGGCAAAAGATAAAATACTGGATGAAAAAGTAAATAAACTGGTGGATGAACTGGAAGATTTCATCAATGATGATTTGAATACGGCTAAAGTGCTGGCGAATCTGTTTGAGCTGGTTCCGATTATCAATGGAATTAAAGATAAACACATTGCAGCAGATGCTTTGCGTGCAGGCACCATTGATAAAATGAAAAAGCGTTTGAAAGTTTTTGTCGAAGACATCCTGGGATTAATGGGAGAAAACGCGAAGGAAAATAAATATCTGGAGGGCGTGATGGAGTTAGTGATGGAGTTGCGCAAGGATGCCCGTCGTCAAAAAGATTTTGCCACAAGCGATCAGATACGAAACAAGCTGGCTGCCCTTGGCATTCAGTTGAAAGATGAGAAGGATGGCGGTATGAGTTATACCCTCGAATAGAAGGGTGAAATATTATTTATGTCTGACAAACCAATAGCTCGTTACACCCTCGGCCGCGAAGAACGGCTCAAGTCTCGCAAAAAAATAAGCGCTCTCTTCGCGGCCGGTAAAGTTATTCCCCTCCCTCCCTTCCGATTGCTTTATCAGATTCACCCCGAACTACCTGCCCTGCAAATGGGCGTTGCAGTAAGTACCCGAAATTTCAAAAAAGCAGTGGATCGCAACCGC
>JAGWWM010000046.1 GCA_018970395.1 Bacteroidota bacterium | reverse complement strand
GTGCTGCAAGGCGTGAGTATGGAAGTGCAAAGGGGGGAAGTGGTGAGTCTGGTCGGTGCCAGCGGCGCAGGGAAGAGTACACTTCTGCACCTGCTGGGCACGCTCGATGTTCCGGATGCCGGTGAAGTGTGGCTGAACGATATACAGGTGAGTCGCCTGAAAGGAAAGGCTTTGGCCCAATTCAGGAATCAACATATTGGGTTTATTTTTCAGTTTCATCACCTGCTGCCAGAGTTTACGGCTTTGGAAAATGTTTGTATTCCCGGCTGGCTGGGGAAAAGATCGCACCGTCAGGTAAAAGAAAGAGCGCTCGCTTTGCTGGAAAGATTGGGATTGAAAGAAAGAATGGAGCACAAGCCTGCCGCCTTGTCGGGCGGTGAGCAACAACGGGTATCTGTTGCGCGCGCACTGATCAATCAACCCGACATCATCTTGGCAGATGAGCCTAGCGGTAACCTTGATTCCGTCAATGCGCGCGCGCTGCATCAACTCTTCTTTGAGCTGAGAGCAGAGCTGAACCAGACTTTTTTAATTGTGACCCACAACGAAGAACTCGCTGCTCAATGCAATCGTACCATTCACATGAAAGATGGGAAGATTGTTCAGGCTACACCCGCGGCTTCCATTTAATCTCTTCTACTTTCAACAAGCTGCCTGCGTAGCGACTTAACACAAACAAGTAATCACTGAGTCGGTTGATATACTGGATAATAATTGGCTCAATTTCCAATCCTTCCTGCTGCATTCTCACACAACATCTTTCTGCTCTTCTGCAGACGCATCTGGCGATGTGTAAAGACGAAACAGTTGGATGTCCGCTCGGTAAAATGAATGCAGTCATCGGCGGAATTTGCGCCGTCATCGCATCTATTTCTTTTTCCAGTAATTCAATATCGGCTGGAATCAGATCCGGAATTTTCATTTTAGGTTCTTTCTCCGGATCGCAGGCAAGGGAAGATCCTACTGTAAATAAGCGATCCTGTATTTCAATTAAAATGGATTGACTGTGCGTATCGGTTAGTAAATCATGACAGTAACCAATATGTGAATTGAGTTCATCAATCGTTCCATAGGTTTCGATGCGGAGGTGACTTTTTTCTACTTTGGTTCCTCCAATCAGTGAAGTAGTGCCTTTATCTCCTGTTTTAGTATAAATCTTAAATGCCATAATGAATATTTTATATGTTTTATTTAATGTTCGGCGATAGCGAAACCTCTTAAGAAGAACTCAAAACTCAAAAGTCAAAAGCAATTAAATATTTAGGGTTTTAACTTTTGAGTTTTACCATAAATATGAGATCCTTCGCATACGCTCAGGATGACATAATCTAAATGTGTGGCGCTGGCAACTCAGAACGCGTATCACTTTCAATCAGTCCATCGCGCATGCGTACCACTCGGTGCGCATAAGCGGCAATATCTTCTTCATGGGTAACCAATACAACCGTATTGCCTTGCTCATGTATTTCAGTTAAAAGTCCCATGATTTCAGCCGAAGTTTTTGAATCTAGGTTGCCTGTTGGTTCATCTGCAAGAATGATGGAAGGATTATTGACCAATGCTCTTGCAATAGCAACCCTTTGTATTTGTCCTCCGCTTAGTTCATTGGGTTTGTGGTGGGAGCGATCGGAGAGTTTTACTTTTTCCAGCATCGCAAGCGCCCGATCTTTCCTTTCTTTTTTAAGCACCCCTGCATATATCAGAGGAAGCGCCACATTCTCCAGGGCACTGAGTCGGGGTAATAAATTGAATTGCTGAAACACAAATCCGATTTCTTTATTACGGATATCCGCCAGCTCATTGTCTGACAGTTGACTGATATCTTTTCCGTTAAGCAGGTACTTGCCATTGCTTAAGGTGTCTAAACAACCAAGGATATTCATTAAAGTGCTCTTGCCAGATCCGGAAGGTCCCATCAGGGCAATGAATTCACTTTTTTCGATGATCAAATCGATGCCCTTTAAAACAGGGAGTTCATTTTTTCCGAGGAAATAACTTTTTTTGACGGCTTCTAAACGGATTACAGGAGACATACTACCCATTATTTTTTGATCATTTTGGGAACCATGAAAAATTGGTCGTCCTTTATTTTTGCCGCTTTCAGCGCAGTGTCGGTAGTAAGAGTTTGATTCGGCGTATCTTGTCGAAGCGTATTGATTTCGTCGGTCATGTGGAGCAAAGGAGTTACCCCTTCCGTATTCAGCTCCTGAAGTTTTTCTATGAAGCCGATCATTTTTTCCATATCATTTCTCAGCACGTCTTTTGCTTCAGGTTGTAGCTGAAGACGGGCTAGTTTGGCTAAATGATCAATCAGTTCGGGAGTGACTTGCATCCTGCAAATATACGTCAGGCAATGGCCTGTTTCACCAGGTCAGCCGCTTCACTGAGCAGAATGGCACTTTGTACTTTAAGTCCACTCTCATCTATCAGTTTTTTCGCTTCTCCGGCATTGGTACCCTGCAATCTTACGATGATGGGAACCGGGATATTGCCGATTGTCTTGTATGCTTCGATTACGCCTGCAGCCACTCTGTCGCAACGAACAATCCCTCCGAAGATATTGATGAGGATCGCTTTTACATTCGGGTCTTTAAGAATGATTTTGAAACCAGCTTCAACGGTTTGTGCGTTAGCAGAACCGCCTACGTCCAAAAAGTTGGCAGGCTGTCCACCACTCAACTGAATCATATCCATGGTAGCCATAGCTAACCCGGCACCATTCACCATACAACCCACGTTGCCATCCAATTTAATGAAATTAAGATTGTATTTACCTGCTTCTACTTCAGTAGGATCTTCTTCCGTAACATCTCTCATGCCGGCAATTTCCGCATGACGGATTAATGCGTTGTCGTCAATATTCATTTTGCAATCAACTGCAATAATTTTATCATCAGCCGCTTTAAAGAGCGGATTGATTTCAAGCATGCTGCAGTCAAGTCCAACATAGGCATTGTACAACTGGGTTACGAATTTTACGCAGTTCTTGAAAGCTTCTCCGGATAAGCCCAGATTGAAAGCGATTTTGCGCGCCTGGAATCCTAATAATTTTCCACCCGGATGTACCCACTCTTTAAATATTTTTTCAGGTGTATCATGCGCTACGTCTTCAATATTCATGCCACCTTCGGTACTGTACATGATTACATTTTGTTTCTTGGTACGATCGAGCAAAATGGATAAATAGAATTCTTTTCTTTCAGAAGGACCATCGTAATACATGTCTTTTGCAACCAAAATTTTGTTCACCACTTTACCTGCCGCACCGGTTTGAAGCGTTACCAGCGTGCCGCCCAGAATACCTTTTGAAAATTCTTCAACCTGCTCCTGATTTTTAGCGACTTTCACCCCGTTTACCCCTGTTTCTTTGATCGTTCCTTTGCCTCTTCCACCAGCGTGGATTTGAGCTTTTATTACTGCAAAACTGCTGCCGGTTTCTGACTTAATCTGACGGTAAGCTTCCAGTGCTTCCTGAACAGTGGAACATGCAAATCCTTCTTGTACGGGAACTTTATATTGCTGTAATAGTGTCTTAGCCTGATATTCGTGGAGATTCATTTGAAAAATTTTTTGCGAAGATAAGGAAAGGATGTTTTTCAAGCATAGGATTTATCATTTAGAAAACCTTCAAACTGTATCTTTGCCGGGTTCATGGATATCAGCATGCTTCTTAATTCGTTATTACGATATTTCTTTTTCATTTTTACATTGGTAATCATTGACTTCGGCAGTGTAATGGCTCAGCGTCGTGGTATAACGGATGGCATCAACCGGGCGCAACAAGGTTTCCAGGGTGGATTTGGAGGCAGTATGGGGGGAGGGAATAATGCCGGACCTTTTAAGGATTCGCTGTTGCATCGCACGGGATTAGAAGATTCTGCTTCTATTTTGTATCGCGTACTGGATGAGGATCGTTTTTATTTTCAGGATTCGAGTGTGCATGATTTTGGAAGAAGGTGGCCTGTAAAGTGGACGGATGTTTTTTTGGGCAATAGCGGCAGTGCCGTTCGATCCTTGTTGTTTAGTCCTTCTTTGCAAGCAGGCTGGGATCATGGCATGCACGCTTTCGCGCCTTATCAGGCAGCCGTTTCCCAAAGTCGTTTTTATAATGTAACCCGACCATTCACCGAGTTGAGCTATACGCTGGCGAGTAAAGCCGAACAGCACATCGGAGTTTTTCATACGCAGAATATCCGTTACAACTGGAATGTTGCGGTTGATTACCGCATGCTGAATGCGCCGGGTATTTTCAAAAATCAGAAGAACAGTCATAACCGTTATCTCATCAACAGTTGGTATCACTCTAAAAACAATCGTTACTTCCTTTTTATTGCTGCTGAGGGAAGCAGGGTAGGTGCTTCTGAGAATGGAGGCATCAAAGGGATTGAATTGCTCCAACAGATTCCATCTTATTCAGATCGGTTTACACTGCCCACGCAATTGGGAGGCTCTGCATTTGAGTCCAGAAATTTACTCAGCAATACCATCAATACGGGCAATATTTATAAGTCGCGTCAGTTGCTGATACGCAACCGTTATGATTTTGGAAAAAGGGAAGAAGTAATGGATCCGAAGGATTCTTCGGTTGCTGTTTATTTTACACCGCGACTGCGATGGCAGCATACATATGAGTATCGGGAATACAGTTTTCGTTTTTTGGATACAAGGGTGGACAGTACTTCTTATGCCAACCTTTACGGCTTAACCGGTCGTGCACCTGGTTCTTCATTTAGTCTGGAAGACCGCTGGGTATGGCAGGATAATGCATTGTCTTTATTAATTTTTCCGGACCTTAAAAATCCGCAGCATCAGTTGAAATTGGGTGGGGGTTATCAGCAGATAGAAGGGAATTTCGGAGCGGTGAAATCGGTTTTCAATCAATATTATCTGGATGGCACTTACGCCAATAAAACCCGCTCCGGCAAATGGGATTTTGAGTGGGGAGGAAAAATGTTTGTTGCCGGAGCGTATGCCGGCGATTACCAGGCATCTGTTCGCTTTACGCGTTTATTGGGCAAACGAAATAACTTATTGACTTTAGAAGGCCGCAATGTTAATCGTACCCCCTCGTTTGTGCATAATGATCTGAGTAATTTCAAAATTTTTAACCGGGGCAATACTCAATTTGGAAAAGAAAATACATCCGTCGTTGCGGCGCGCTATCAGATTCCGCATTTGAACATGGAAATTGGTTTCAGTTATTATGCACTCAGTAATTATGTTTATTTCAACAGCTACAGAACATCGGTGCAGGAATCAAAGTTGTTTAATGTAGCACGCATCAACGCGTCGCGCAAATTTCAATTGAATAAAGCATGGAGCTGGTATGCGGATGCTATTTTGCAGCAGGCGACTCCTAATGCGCCGGTGAATTTGCCCTTGGTGTTAACCCGCAGTCGGATTGCTTATGAAGGAAAATATTTCAAGAATTTAAATCTTTGCGCCGGACTCGAAGCCCGCTATATGACCGCTTTTAAAGCGGATGGTTATTCTCCTGTACTAGGACAGTTTTTTCTTCAACAGGATACTGTCATTCATAACTGTCCGGATGTAACTGCCTTTGTTCATTTTCGGATTCGCAGCTGGTATTTGTTTTTAAGGGCGGAAAATCTCAATTCCGTTAGTTTTTCACCTCAGTTTGGATTTTTTGATAACAATTTTGCTGCCCCTTCTTATCCGATGCCTGGTTTACTTTTCAGGATGGGATTGTTTTGGGGCATGGTCAACTAAAATAAATGTTGACAGAAAGCTTGACTTTTCTTCGTAAATTTGATAATTAATTAAACTTAAAATCAATTTTATATGAAACGTTTCTTTCCCATCCTAATCATGGCTTGTGGTTTTGCACTGTTTACTTCTGCCGGTTCCGAATTTCCTTCAAACGTCAACTCTTCTGTTGGACAAACGGTGGTAAAAGACAGTATGCCGGGATGTTCAAAAGAGAAAAAATGTTGTGCACGCAGAAAGCGCTGTCAGGAAAAGGCAGCGATGAAGGATTCTACTAAGGCGGCTTCTTGTGAAAAAAAATCTTCAAGCTGCTGTCGTTCTAAAAAAACATCAAAGTGCTGTAAGGGGAAGAGTGAGTAGTTAATAATTAGTAATTAGTAATTAATAATTAATAATTAATAATTATGGATAGTCTAAACGATTAAACCAATTTCCAAGCTATTGGAGTGTAATGAAAAAATTTCTTTTTCTTATTGCTGCTTGCTTTATCAGCTTATCAGTGGAAGCACAAATAAAAAATGTGGTATTGCAAGCTGCCGGGCTGACTTGTGCCATGTGCAGCAATGCCATTCATCAATCGTTAAAGACCCTGAGTTTTGTAGATGAAGTGAAACCTGATTTGGAGCGCTCTGCCTTCACAATTACCTTTAAATCACAATCAATAGTAGATTTTGATGCCATGAAAAAGAAGGTAGAAGATGCCGGATTCACGGTGGCTTCTTTTGAAGTGGGTGCCCGCTTTTCTTCATTACAGCCAGAGCAGGGGAAGCCGGTTCTGTTTGATCGGGTTTGGTTACAGTTTATCAATACCGACAAGGAACTTTTAGACGGGAATCGTCGGTTTAATATCGTTGATAAAGGGTATCTCTCATCTCGCCGTTATAAGGAATATGCAAAGAAAGGCAATCTTCCTACTGCATCTCAGGGAAAGCGAGTCTATGGGGCATTGTTGTTGAAGTAGAAGAAAATTAATGCCGTTATTATTGTTGCTTTGTTGATTTGCTTTTTTTGTCGTTGATGGCTTCGTTGATAATTTTGTTTTCAGTTTCCTGTTCTTTAGTCGGAGCTTGAGTGTTAGGGTCATCGGGGATAAGTTCAGCATCCTCGTTCAGTAGAAAATCATCGGCGTTGCCACTGCCTGCATCTTCATTTTCGGCATCCGGTTCGTTTTTATATTTCTCCGCAAAGTTTTCGTAGTCCATAATACTTTCAACTTTCATACTTGCTGGTTGGATAAAATCAGCATCCGTTTGTAGCCCAAGTGTATTGTCGCTATAGGCTTTGCTGAAGAAATATCCCCAGATAGGGAGTGCCATACGACTTCCTTCTCCGGTCATTTTGAGGAAGGGGTCGTCACAGCCGACCCAGGCGCCTCCCATCAGCTGTGGGGTATAGCCCATAAACCAGGTATCGGTATTGCTATTGGTGGTACCTGTTTTGCCGGCCATTTTCATCGTTAGTCCCATTCCTCTTAATCTTCTTCCGGTTCCGAAATCAACGACTCCTTGCATCATTTTGCACATGGTATAGGCAGCTGCTTCACTCATTACTACTTTTTGTTTGGGAAGATTGGTATAGATGACGTTGCCGTTTCTATCTTCTATTTTGGTGATGTAGATGGGTTGGGAGGAGATGCCGTTGGTAGGGAACATAGTATAGCTGTGCATCATTTCGAATAGACTGAGGTCGGCGCTGCCCAGTGCGATGGAGGGGAAGGGAGGTATTTCAGACTGAATACCGGCTTCTTTGGCAAAATTGATGACGCTTTTTACGCCAAATTGGTTGATGAGATGAACGGCACCCGGGTTTTTGGAGTAGGCCAGACAGTAGGCCATTGGCCCGCCGCTGCCGTCGATGATTTTGTCTCCGAGCCGGATGGGCCCGCCCGGCAGCGGCGTTTCAGGCGTATATCCGTTCTCCACCGCATATGCATATAAAATCGGTTTGAATGTAGAACCTACTTGTCGCTTCGTCTGTAAATTCACATGATCAAACTTAAACCGCTTGTGATGAATGCCTCCAACCCAGGCTTTCACTTCTCCTGTAAACGGATCCATTACCATAAAACCGGTTTGTATGATCGTCTTATGATATTTAATCGAATCCAACGGCGTCATTACAGTGTCCTTCTCTTTGGCATCATTCCAAGCAAATACTTTCATCGGAGTTTTCTCTTTAAAACTCGCACGAATGGCATCTTCCTCATAACCCTCTGCTTTCATATTTCTCCATCTGTCACTACTCTTTATCGCTTGTTCTATAACCGCTTCTCTTCCTTTCCAGATGCTGCCATCTTTTATATACGATAAACTATGATAATAACGCTGCATCTCCTTGAGATGCCGATCAACTGCAGCTTCTGCATACAATTGCATTTTTGGATTCAGGGTGGTATAAATCTTTAAGCCGTCCCGATAGATATTGTAAGGTTTATCATTTGCTTTCTTATTTTCCTTGCACCATTTTTTCAGCTCATCTCTTAAGACTTCTCTGAAATAGGGAGCAATGCCATCATTCTCTTCAAGCTTTTTGTAGTTTAAGGGAATGGGTTGTACTTTAATGACTGCCGCTTCCTCTTTGGTCAGATATTTGTTTTTTACCATCTGATCCAATACTACATTTCTTCTTTGCTGTGATCTTCTGGGGTCTCTTCTCGGATTATAAATGGTATTGCCTTTTAGCATGCCTACCAATACTGCCGATTCATTAACCGTAAGTAAGGCGGGTTCTTTTTGAAAGAAAGTGCGGGCCGCATTGCGAATGCCATACACATTATCCCCAAATGGAACCGTATTGAAATACAAGGCAATAATTTCATCTTTCGTAAAATTTCTTTCCAGCTTGACGGCAATAATCCATTCTTTGATTTTTTGTAAAACCCGAAGAGGTGCGAAACCCGAATAATTGGTAAATAAATTCTTTGCTAACTGCTGGGTAAGCGTACTGCCACCGCCTTCATTTCCCAGATTAACAATTGCCCTCGCCACCGCAATGCCATCAATACCGGAATGCTCATAAAATCGTTCATCCTCCGTAGCCACCAATGCATGAATACTGTTTTGAGCCAGATCCTTGAATTCAATGTTGCTGCGATCCTGCAAATAATATTTCCCCATAAGAGTGCCATCCGAAGCCAATACTTCACTCGATAATGAGGCGGAAGGATTTTCAAGTTCATCCAGCGAAGGCATCTCTCCAAAGACGCCCCAGTTTGCTAAGGCAATGATCAAAAACCCTAAACCGGTAAGGATAAAAAATACCCGCCATAAAATCTGTATCGGTCTGCTCATATAAAAGGAGATAGGTCAATAACAAAAGTAATTCAATTTCTTCTTTTTTATCGAGAAGGTTTCGCAGGATAGATTAAGTTTAAAAGTCATTCCTGTCTGGGGGAATTATTTAATGATTTTTTTATACGGCGTATCTGTCTTATTAATTACATACAATACCCATTTTAATATCCGTCCCGTAGAGACGCACAATTGTGCGTCTCTACAATCCTTGCGGAGCCGTTAGACATATCTTGTTTTATCTCACCCCGAAGGGGTGGCATGATGAAATTTTTCCCGACAGTATTGTTTAAAAGTTTTTGTTTAGAATAGAGGTGTATTGGTTAATTTTAGATTTCTTAAATTATTTTATGCCAGAACAAAATTTTTCGAATCACCGTCGATTTCATGTTCCTTACCATTTTGTTTTGCTTCCGCTGACCTCAGCAGGTCTTGTTGGAAGCATCTATCATTTCATGTACAGCCCGCCCGAAAGCCGATACCTTCACTTTTTAATATTGATCGTCTTTGTCATTTTAGTGATACTTGCAGGGTTTGTGCGTACATACGCATTAAAGGCTCAGGATCGTGCTATCAGAGCTGAAGAACGGCTTCGATATTTTATCCTTACCGGTAAACCGCTGGATGAGCGGCTGCGTATGAGTCAAATTGTTGCGCTTCGTTTTGCAGATGATACTGAATTTCCTGCACTGGCTTCCCGGGCTGCTGAAGAACAGTTAACGCCGGGGGACATCAAAAAATCCATCGTAAAGTGGAAACCTAATACGTATCGGGTGTAATTATAAATGTTGAGTCGTTAAAGAGGTTCGAAAAATCTTTCGTCCTAATTCCTTGATGCGAAAAGTATCCCTCCCAATTCCTAATTCTTAATTACTAATTACTAATTCTTAACTACCTTTACCCGAATTTTTAACGAATTATGGAATTATATCTTGACTCAGCCAACCTTCGCGAAATTGAAGAAGGATTTAAACTCGGTTTTCTGAACGGTCTCACTACAACTCCCACTTTCATGCAAAGGGAGGGTATTACCGATATTGACGGCATGATTGTGAAGCTTTCTAAAATGGTGCCGGTACTCCAGATTGAAGCATTGGGCAATACGGCGGAAGAAGTGGTGAAAGAAGCGAAGCGTCAGCTTGATCTTGGCTTGGATCCTTCAAGGACGGTATTCAAAATTCCGGTTTCTCTCGAAGGGGTTAAAGCCTGCAGTATGCTCAGAAAAGAAGGCTTACTCGTCAACGTCCACCTGGTCTATACTTTACAACAAGCCTATATGGCAATGCATGCGGGCGCTTCTTATGTTTGTCCGCTTGTGGGTCGCCTGCAGGATCAGGGTCATGATGCACTTACCCTGGTGCAACAATGTGTGGAAGCGGTAAATTATTACGGCTACCAGACTAAGATTATGTTCAGTTCTGTTCGTCACAATGAACATGTACGTAATGCGATCAATATTGGGGTACATACCATTACCGTTCCATTGAAAGTTTTAAAGACTTTAACTGAAAATAATTTCACCGATGTCGGTACTGCTCAATTCCTACAGGATACCAAATTAATGACGGTGCGCGTAGGTGAGGCGCTTAACGGAATAAATCCGGTAGTAGATGCAGGGGTTAACGTGAAAGATGCCATTGTAAAAATGACGGAATACGGATTCGGAGCTATCATCGTAACGGAAGGAGGCAGCCAGGTAAAAGGAGTGTTTACCGATGGTGATTTACGCAGACGTCTTCAGCAGGAAGGTTCCGGAGTGCTCGATAAAAAATTAGGATCTTTCGAATACAAAGCACCCATCAGCATTGAAACAGATCGTTTACTCAATGATGCACAGCAATTATTCCGCCAAACCAATGTCGATACCATCATGGTAACAGATAACGGCAAGCCGGTTGGCATGTTGGATATCCAGGATTTGAAAGCGTAATAGCTGATTATTAATTAATAATTAGTAATTATTAATTAATAATTAGTAATTAATAATTAATAATTGAGTGCAAAAGCATAAACATGCACACATGTCTGATATGCCCGGAAAATTATTGATGGATGCCGCTACATTTTCTTCCCGAATATCGGGTATTAAAGCATTTTTATTTGATTGGGATGGCGTGTTCAATAATGGCGAAAAGAATATAGAAGGACACAGTGCGTACAGTGAGACGGATTCCATGGGCATCAATATGATGCGCTTTCATTATCATCTTCTGAAAAATCGCATGCCGGTTTGCGCGATTATTTCCGGTGAACACAACTTATTATCTTACAAATGGGCAAAGCGAGATCATTTACATGCCGTTTATGCAGGGTTCAAACACAAAGAAACAGCACTGGAAGATATCTGTACCAAATACAGTCTGCTGCCGGAAGAAGTCTTATTCGTGTATGATGATGTGTTGGATTTGTCGCTCGCTGCCAAAGCCGGACTTCGTTTCCTTGTACATCATGCAGGCAATCCTGCTTTTGAATCTTTTTGCATCAGACATCAGCTTGCCGATTATGTTACTCGACAGGAAGGCGGCGCTCATGCGGTTCGTGAAATCAGTGAAGTGGTAATGCAGCACTCGGGCAACTATGATTTAACGATTCAGCATCGCATGCAGTATTCAAAAGAATACCTGGCTTATCTGGAAGAGCGTGATCGCATCGAAACACCTTTTTTGGTTTACAAAGACGGTATCATTCAACCTCATTCATAATTTTTTTTCATGATCGTAGGTATCATCCCTGCCAGATATGAGAGTAGTCGTTTTCCCGGCAAACCCTTGATTGATATCAAAGGGAAAACCATGATTCAAAGAGTGGTGGAAAGAGCTTTGCAATCAAAATATTTATCGGAACTGGTGGTGGCAACGGATGATCAGCGCATTTATGATCATGTGATGACACTGGGAGTAAAGGCAGTGATGACCTCTGCTGCTCATCCAAGCGGAACGGATCGTTGCTATGAAGCTTTAAAGCAGCTTGAAAAAACCTATCAATATGTCATCAATATTCAGGGGGACGAGCCGATGCTGGAGCCCGAACAAATTGATGAGCTCGCCATCGTTTTGAAAGAGGGAAAGGTGGAGCTTGCGACACAGATTGCTACCGTGGAGGACGCGGAAACTTTATTCAATGAAGGGGAGGTGAAAGTGGTTTTGAACAATCAAGGCGAAGCACTTTATTTCAGCCGATCAGTGATTCCTTTTGTTAAAGGAAAACCTAAAGAAGAGTGGCACTTGCATTATGATTACTGGCGTCACGTAGGGATGTATGCCTATCGTACAGATATATTGGAAAAACTAACTAAATTGCCGCCGGCCGCACTTGAAAAAACGGAATCGCTGGAGCAGCTCAGATGGTTGCAGGCTGGATTTTCAATTCAGTGTGTGCCAACAAAATATAACAGCTACTGTGTGGATACGCCGGAAGATCTACAGGCCTTGCTGCCCATGATCCGATAATAACGATTAATGCTTGTTGTCTATGCCCAAAGAAAAAATTCTGGTGATCGGTGCGTCCGGTCAGATCGGGGTGGAATTAACCCTTGCGCTAAGAAATTTATATGGTAATTCTAATGTGATTGCTTCCGATTTAAGAGAAGAGAATTCTTTGCTGAGCGGAACGGGTCCTTATGTGAGTATGGATGTAATGAACAAAGAGATGCTGCATGTGCAAGTGATTCGTCAAGGAATAACACAGATCTATTTGCTGGCAGCCATTCTTTCCGCTACGGGAGAGAAAAATCCCAACCTTGCCTGGAATCTGAATATGACGGCTTTGCTGAATGTACTGGATATTGCGCGGGAAGAAAAATTGCATAAGGTTTACTGGCCTTCATCCATTGCTGTTTTTGGCCCCACTTCTCCGAAAGAGGCTTGTCCACAGCAGACAATCATTGAACCTACAACGGTATATGGCATCAGTAAATATGCGGGCGAGTTTTGGTGTAATTATTATTTTCAGCGCTATGGAGTAGATGTACGCAGCCTGCGTTATCCAGGATTGATTTCCTATAAATCTGCTCCAGGAGGAGGAACCACCGACTATGCCATAGAGATTTATCATGAGGCTTTACATCAAAAGTCTTACACTAGTTTTTTAGCTGCAGATACCTATTTGCCCATGATGTACATGCCGGACGCTATTAGGGCTACCCTTGAATTGATGGAAGCCCCTTCCAATAAGGTTTCAGTAAGAACGTCCTATAACATTGCAGCAATGAGTTTTTCGCCTGCTGACATTGCAACTTCCATTCGGCAGCATATTCCTGAATTCAATATGAAATATGCGCCCGACTATCGCCAAAAAATTGCCGAGAGCTGGCCGAAAAGCATCGATGATACTGTTGCCAGAAAGGACTGGGGCTGGAAGGAAGCATTTGATTTAAAAAGAATGACTGAGGATATGTTGAGGAATCTCAGCCAATAGACTGATTAATTCTTCTTAACAATTTTTATTGATTCTATAGAGATTGGAGCCTTGCCGGTATTGTAAGCTCTGAATTCGTATTTATTCAGGGGGTCATCTACATTTAATTCCAATGCGATTTTTGTGAAACTGTTTTCCTGAAGGGAAGTGTCCATTACTGAAATAAAATTTACTATCTCCGTGCCATCTTTGAAGCAAATATCAAGATTCAGTAAATTCCCCTCCATGTTTGCGTCTTTCCTTAATGACCAAATCACTTCATAGGAACCTTTTTCAAGATTAATGTATGGCCCATAAGATAGAAAGCCTGCTTTTGGATTGTTCCTTTCAGAACAAAGGACCTGCTTGAAGGATGCTGTTGAATCAGGCAAAACTACACCTGTGGCAGAGTTTAATTGTAAAGGAGTATAGACTATTTCTTTCATTTTGCCGACTAATTGATATTGGGAAATGAAATAGTCGGCTAACTTAAATGTGTTATCAGTTTTTTTGAATTCATATCCTTGTTGTATGAGCGTAAAAGGGAAATTCCTTTCAGACTTAGAATTGATAACATAAAATGTTTTATTGTTTAAAAAATCATTAAACTG
>JAGWWM010000045.1 GCA_018970395.1 Bacteroidota bacterium | reverse complement strand
TCCTCCTGCTGCGGCAGTCACTTCGCTGAATTGCGGTCAGGCTACCCATAGCGGAACGCTTACTGCGGGAACAGCCGCCACCGGAGTAAGTAGTATAATAGCTTACACAGGGGGAAATGGAGGAATCTACGCTGCTCAATCTATTCCCTCCACAGGCGTTACGGGCTTAACGGCTACCCTTACAGCCGATACGCTGACATTGGGCGATGGCACGCTTACAATTACGATTGCCGGCACTCCAACCTTGGGTATGAGTGGCGATGCAATCTTTGCACTGAATATAGGAGGGCAACCTTGTACATTAACCCGAACGGTATCGCTTCCTCCGGCGGCAATCACTTCACTCAATTGCGGGTCGGTAACCAATAACGGTACGCTAACGGCTGGCGTTCCTGCAAACGGAGTGAGCATCAGTATTCCTTATTCTGGCGCTAATGGCGGAACTTTTGTTACCCAATCAATTCGTTCTACCGGTGTAACAGGCTTAACGGCAACTCGAGCTGCCGGCACTTTACCAGTGGGTAATGGAATCATTACTTATAACATCACCGGTACTCCCGCCGCCGGCACAAGCGGTAATGCCACCTTTGTTTTGAGCATAGGCGGACAAACCTGTACATTGACCCGAACAGTAAATCTTCCTGCTGCTGCTATCACCGCACTGAGTTGTTCCACCGCCACCAATAATGGAAATCTTATCAGAGGTGTTGCGGCAAGCGGGGTCAATAGTGTGGTTTCTTATACAGGCGGCAACGGCGGTGCTTATGCTGCACAAACGATTGCATCTACAGGAGTTACCGGTTTAACAGCTACCCTTGCAGCCGGCACGCTCCTGAGTGTTGCAGGCACGCTGACCTATTCAATCACGGGTACTCCTGCAACAAATGGCACAGCAAGTTTTGCATTGAGCATAGGCGGACAAACCTGTACATTGACCCGAACAGTAAATCTTCCTGCTGCTGCAATTACTACGTTGAATTGTACAGGTGCAACCAATACAGGTACGTTAACGGCGGGTACTGCTGCCAGTGGCGTGAGTATCAGTATTCCCTACACAGGCGGCAACGGCGGTACTTATGCTGCACAAACGATCGCCTCTACAGGAGTTACCGGTCTGACGGCTACCCTTGCAGCCGGCACGCTCCTGAGTGGCGCAGGCACACTGACCTATTCAATCACGGGTACGCCTGTAACTGGAGGCACAGCGAGTTTTGCATTGAGCATAGGCGGACAAACCTGTACGCTGTCAAGATCTGTGGACTTACCCCCAGTTGCAGGTATTACGGCACATAGTTGCGGTGCTGCCAATGTACATAACATTACAATTCCTTATGGAAGTACAACTGATCAGGAAGGAAATGTATACCGTACCGTTACAATCGGCAGTCAAACCTGGATGGCGGAGAACCTGCGGACAACCATATATCGCAATGGCAACCCTATCGTCAATATTACCGATCAAACTGAATGGCTAAATACCCAATCCGGAGCCTATTGTAGTTATGAAAACAACATCACTAATGACTGTCCTTATGGCAAATTGTATAACTGGTACGCCGTTAGCAATACCAATCAGCTTTGTCCTTCCGGTTGGCGAGTGCCTACTGCTGCAGATTGGAGAATACTGATTAATGCTGTTGGCGGGGAATTGGTCGCAGGTGGAAATTTGAAGAGTACGCAATATTTTAACAGTCCAAATCAGGATGCAAACAATAGTTCCGGATTTTCAGCGCTGCCCGCAGGTTATCGAGCCACTATTGGCGGGTTCGGTTTACTCAATTTTCAAAGTTATTGGTGGAGCGCTACAGGATCCGGTAGTCTTGCAACATTTTTTAATGTAGGATATTATACCGGGTCTTCAAGTGAAAACGTACAGGGCGGTATGGGAGATGGAATGTCGGTGCGTTGCTTGAGGAATTAAGGGAAGGTTGTAGGTTGATTGTTGTTCCTAAACCTCTCAAATCTAAACAAATCAATCCGCCCGCATATGACGCAGCAGGCGGACAGGCGCATCAACGTCTAAACGACTTAACAAATAAACGCATCAACGAATCAACATGAAACATTTTATTCTCTTCCTCTCCCTTCTCCTCTCGCTTCAAACTGTGCGCGCGCAGCGCTACGCGATTATTGATACCAAGTACATTCTGGGTAAACTCCCGGACTATGCGGCAGCCAATACCAAAATCGAATCCTTTGCGGAAGCCTGGCAGCAGGAGATAGATTTATTGCAAGCTTCCCTCGATAAAATGTACCGCGAATTTGAAGGAGAAAAAGCCATGCTCACTCCCGAATTACTCAAGAAAAGAGAAGATGAAATTTTTAATAAGGAAAAAGAAGTGCGGGATCTGCAGCGAAAAAGATTTGGATACGAAGGGGATTATTTCCGTAAAAAACAGGAACTGGTGCAGCCCATTCAGGACAAAGTTTATAACGCTGTGCAAAAATTGGCCACCGAAAAATTGTTTGACTTTGTTTTAGATAAAAGTGAAGGAATAACCGTTATATTTGCCGACCCCAAGCTGGATAAAAGCGATGATGTGCTTAAGCTGTTGGGAATCAAACTATAAACGACTTTTAATTCACGTAAAACCCCCGCTAATGAAGCAGACAATGTTATGGGCGTTGGCAAGCATTATCAGCCTTTGCTCTTTTGCCCAAGCCCCCAAATTAGGACATATCAGCACCAATGAATTGCTTATGGCTATGCCCGAAACCAAAAAGGCACAGGAGAAAGTACAAAAAATGCAGGACTCTTTAAACACTGCTTATGGTGAGATGATTAAAGAATACCGCGAAAAAGACAGTGTGATCAGACTGGATTCTGCCAAATGGACTGCGGCAAAGAAAGAAATCAAGTTCAAAGAGTTTCAGGAATTAGGTGAAACCCTTCAAAATTATTCTCAAGGTGCTCAGCAATACATGCAGCAAAAAGAGCAGGAAATGCTCGAGCCAATTCAGAGAATTGCACGTGAAGCCATTCAGGCGGTTGCGAAAGAAAAAGGATACACGTATGTGTTTAATGCTGAATCTTTATTGGTGTCGCCTGATTCAGATGATATTCTGCCACTAGTGAAGAAATATCTCAAGATTGCAGATAAACCGGCAACTCCAATAAAATAATTTTTTGTTTTTTCTTTTTTTTATCCCGCAACTTGCTTGCGGGATTTTTTATTTAATTTGTATCCATGCATCCAGGTTCCATCGGCGTATTTGATTCCGGCTACGGAGGGTTGACCGTTTTGAAAGAAATGGTGCAGCGACTACCCGATTATGATTTTCTTTACCTGGGCGACAATGCCAGAGCACCCTACGGCACCCGCAGTTTCGAAACCGTTTATCAATACACCAAAGAGGCGGTGGACTGGTTCTTCAAACAAGGTTGTCCGCTCGTTATTTTGGCCTGTAATACCGCTTCCGCCAAAGCCTTGCGCACCATTCAGCAGCAGGATTTGCAGCAATATGAGCCCTTCAGAAGAGTGTTGGGGGTTATCCGTCCTACCGCCGAAGTGATTGGGGATTATACCAAAAATGGACATATCGGCATACTTGCCACACCGGGAACGGTGCAATCGCAATCTTATCTGCTGGAGATAAAAAAATTTTCACCTGAAGCGCATATCGTGCAGCAGGCTTGTCCACTCTGGGTGCCGCTGATTGAAAACAATTTGCATCATCAGCCCGGCGCCAATTATTTTATTGAAAGTTGTGTGCAGGAACTGCTGCAACAAGATAGTGCAATAGATACCCTTTTACTGGGTTGTACCCATTACCCGATTATTTACGATGCCATCAGGAAAGCAATTCCACCTTCTGTGCAACTCATTGCGCAGGGAGGTATAGTCGCAGAAAGTCTGGTACAATATCTGCAACGGCATCCGGATATGGATCAGCGCTTGTCGCGCAGCGGGAAGCGGATTTTTTATACGACCGATAATGCGGCTGATTTTCAATCGCATACCGCTTTGTTTTACGGGGAAGAAGTGGAGGTGAGGGAGACGAAACTATAGATACTCCCTATTAGTCCCTCTCTGGATGGGGAAATATGTAAATTGTCTTTGTCTGCTAAACTCAAAATCTGAGTGAGCTGTTCGAATACTCATAAAAAATTCCTGATCCGGTAAAATGTAAATCCACTTACTGAATCAGGAATCTTAAATGAGAAACAAACTATATTTCTTCTTTCAAAGGAAGAAATCTTCATCGATTATTTCTTCGCGCCGCGCTCGTCGCTCACCGTTAATTTATGACGGCCTTTTTTGCGACGGCTGGATAATACTTTTCTTCCATTGGCATCCTGCATGCGCTTGCGGAAACCATGCGTCGTTTTTCTTCTGCGCTTGGATGGTTGATATGTGCGTTTTTGTGCCATGATTTTTCCTTTTTCTTTTCAAAAAATACCGGGGAGAAGCCGGTCGTTTCATTTCATTCAAAGAGAACACCACTTCCCTTTGTTTGTGAAAGGACGGCAAAGTTAAGGGGAATTGATTGAAAAACGAAAGGGAGATGCCTGTATTCCTTAATACAAAGCAAAAGCGATCGTTGGTAATTTTCTGGTTATTTGATCGGCGCCTACTACTCTAATTTCATCAAATACAACGGTTGTTCCGGGACTACATTTAGCTACAAGATCTTTGATTGGTTCTAGACTTCCTCCGGCGATGCCCATCCGGATGCCGGGATTTTGTTTAAAGGCTGCTGAATCCGTTGCATAAAAAGTATATCCTTTTATCCTAAATTCAATCCCTTCGAAAACGAAGTTTTTAAGGTCTGCATACAACTCATTTTGTAACTTAAACTCATTGGCACTCATTCGTCCTCCGGATCGTCCGCCCACCTTCGCAACAGGATCCGGCACATATTTAACGCTGAATGCATACTCATATTTCTGGCCGTTTACCTCAACAAATACCCTTGCCATTCCGGGTTTTTCCGGATTCGCCATATAACGGCCAGTTTCCGATCTGGCGATTTTCCCGTTGTCGGTAGTTACCTTAATCTCCCCATCAGCAATGCAATCTGCCATGATGGCTAGTTCATTCTCCAGTCCTATGTATAGAACCCTCACCTTTTCAATACTTACTACGGGCTTTCTCATCTTATTATTGATTCCCGCTTTTACAGTTGTGTTTGACTGAGCATTGAGAGACATTGACCCTGTTATCAAAAGCAAGGTCAAGAAGGAAATTTTTGTGTTCATGTGAAAGGGTTTTGATGATGAAAACGAAGAGTGTTTTAATAGAAATATAAAATGGATGTTAATTAAAAGTTTAAATAAAAAATCCCGGGTATTGCCCGGGATTTTTTTGTAGTAGAGACGCACAATTGTGCGTCTCTACGTAAAATTATTATCATCCCACAAACCCCTTCTCCAACAAATATTCTCCAATCTGCACCGCATTAGTGGCAGCCCCCTTGCGGAGGTTGTCGCTCACAATCCACATGTTAAGGGTGTTGGGCTGTGATTCGTCTCTTCTTAATCTGCCCACAAACACTTCGTCTTTTTCATGCGCATCCATCGGCATCGGATATTGCTGAGAAGGCAGATCATCTACCACCACTACGCCCGGCGCTTTTGCCAGTAATGATTTTACCTCTTCCAAATCAAAATCGTTGGCGAATTCTACATTCACGCTCTCACTGTGTCCGCCCATCACCGGAATACGCACCGTGGTAGCCGTTACTTTGATCGAATCATCCTGCATGATCTTGCAAGTTTCTTTCACCATCTTCATTTCTTCCTTGGTGTAACCATTATCGAGGAATACATCTATTTGAGGAATCACATTCAAATCAATCGGATACTTATACGCCATCGGGTAGGCTTCTTCGCTAGCGGCAACTGCTTTCTTTCTTTCTCCCATCAACTGATCCACAGCTTTTTTGCCTGTGCCCGTCACACTTTGATAGGTGGACACCACCACGCGTTTGATTTTATATTTTTCATGCAACGGTTGCAATGCCACCACCATCTGAATCGTAGAGCAGTTGGGATTGGCAATGATTTTATCTTCTTTCGTCAGCACGGATGCATTCACTTCGGGAACCACCAGTTTTTTGGTTGGATCCATTCTCCAGGCACTGGAGTTGTCAATCACCGTAATGCCGGCTGCTGCAAACTTAGGCGCCCATTCGAGGGAGGTGCTTCCTCCGGCAGAGAAAATAGCAACTGCAGGAGCAGCTTTAATCGCATCTTCCATGCCCACTACTTTATAAGGTTTGCCTTTGAAAAACACGTCCTTACCTACGGAACGCTCAGAGGCAACGGGAAGTAATTCCGTTACGGGAAAATTTCTTTCTTCCAGTACCTGTAACATTTTGGAGCCCACCAGTCCGGTTGCACCTACAACAGCAACTTTCATAAATATGATTTTTGTTGAGCCGCAAAATTAATTTTTAATTATGACCCGTTGCTAAATCGAAAGAATAATTTTTTGCATTTCATAAACAAACGTTTCTTAAGCAAGCGCTTAGTTTTGCCAAATGAAAATCACCTACTACCTCCTCGGAGTTGCATGGTTATGCATGCATTCCCTTCGTTGCCACGCGCAAGTCTCAGAATCTTTTTCAGATGGCAATTATTCGCAAAATCCTCAATGGATTGTCTCCAATACAGAAGACTGGATAGTCAATGCTTCCTCCCAACTGCAAAGCAATTGCAGGCAGACGAATAGTGATTTTTGGATCGCGACGGAACAGCAACTCAGCGATTCAGTGCAGTGGGAAATGGATATACGATTCGCATTCAATCCTTCCTCCGCCAACTATGCAGATATCTATCTGATGGCTTCTGTAGCGAATCCAAATGACTCAGCATGCACGGGCTATTTTATAAGGGTGGGCAACACCAACGATGAGATTGCTTTGTATAGAAGAGATCGCATGCAGAAAATCACCAAACTGATTGAAGGCGTAAAAGGATTGCTCAATAAAAGCGACAATACATTCCGACTCAAAGTAACCCGACGAAAAACAAAGGGCTGGGAACTTTTTTATGATCCCACTTTAACGGGAGAAAATTATATAGCAGGCGGCAGCGCAGCGGATACCACCTATCGGGAGAGTCGTTTTTTCACGCTGCTAATTAAGCAAAGCACGGCGAGTTTTTTTCAAAAACATTTTTTCGACGATGTCCGGATCAAGCCATTTAGTATAGACACGCTTCCTCCCCAGGTAGTTTATACTCCTAAGCCGGGAGATATTGTTATCAATGAAATTTTGTTTGATCCTCCGTCGTTTGGAAAGGATTATATCGAACTGTATAATCGTTCGGGCTTTCCGATTTCTTTACAAAATTTCAAACTCGCCAATCGAGATTATTTTGGAAACATCACCAATCTGACTCCTTTATTGAAAGAACCTTATCGAATGCAGCCGGAGGAATACCTGGTATTTACGCAAGACACCCAATATATTTTGCATGCTTTTCCCGTCCGAAATCCGGCAGCCTTGCGTCGATCTTCATCGCTTCCCTCTATGCCGAATGATAAGGGAACGATTGTGTTGCTGGATGGAGAAGGGAAAGAAATGGACGCACTTGCGTATGAGTCTTCCTGGCATTTTCCTTTGATTAAGAATACAGAAGGGGTATCGTTGGAGCGTATTCATCCGGACAAACCGAATGTGGCAGACAACTGGATGTCGGCCGCACAGAGTTCCGCTTATGGTACGCCGGGAAAACCCAACTCCCAACACAATGCGAGTCGACCGCAAAAAGAAAATATCACTTTATCGGCAACCATATTTTCTCCCGATCAGGATGGCGTGGAAGATCTGTTGTGGATTCATTATCAATTTCCGGAAGGTGGTTATGTAATGAATATTCAGATTTTTGATGTGGCAGGACAACGGGTTCGAATCTTGCAAAGGAATAGTGTGGGGGGCATAAGCGGCAGTTTCAGATGGGATGGGTTGGATGAACAACAGCAACCGCTGCCGATGGGGCACTATCTCATTGTAACAGAAGCATTTAATTTGCAGGGAAAGAAAAAACGTTTTTTGAATACCGTCGTGCTGGCGCGAAGAAATTAGCAGAATGAATGTAAATTGAACACCGGATGATCAGCAAAAAGAAAATCTTTTATCCCATATCTTCCGGATTTCGGAAATACCTGCAAGAATATCAGCGGGAACGGGAATTGCCTATTTCCTACAGCGACCTCATGTATTATACCGAGTCTATTGAGTTGCTGGATGAGAAGGGGAAGTCCACCCATTGGGAAACGCTCCTCTATCCGCAGGCCACGATGGAGGATTTGCATACCGGACTCAAACATATTTATGCTCGGCTGAAAGCGGCGGGTGATACGAAGGCACAGGAGCACTTATTCATCGAACGGATTGACTATTGCCGCTTCGGAAATTCGCATCCTTTTCGTATTAAGATTGTGAACCGCTTCAACGATGTGTATGATTATTTCTACATCAAAACTGCGGATGCTTCGAGGGTATATGGGCTGGAGCTGGAGCATATTTTGTCGCCCAATCAGGTGCATTATCTCACCGATCAAACCACATTGGTGGAGGAACATATTGCAGGCATTCCGGGAGATATGTTTCTAGCCTTGTATGCGCACCGACCTGAATTTCATCCGAAACGGATTGCGAAAGAATTTGTGAAATTCAACGAGCGATGTTTTTTGCGCTTGCTGGGCGACATGCGCGCGTACAATTTTGTATTTGACATTACGCCCGATTTTGATGCGTATCAGTTCAGGATAAGGGCGATCGATTTTGATCAGCAGTTTTTTGAGGGCAGCATGAATATTTATCGTCCTCAGTTTTTCAAAGAAAATTATCCGTACGTAGCGATGGCGCAGGAGCATTTCAACCGACAGGTGATGATGCAATATCAGCAGGAGGAGCGTGCAGTGATTGCGCGACGCATCAAGGCGGAGCGGCATCGCTTAAAGGATTTGCGGGATTGTATGGTACGGGAGGAAATGTCTACCCGCGAAAAAATAAGCCAGCTCGGCAACGAGCTGGCGGAACATTATCAGGATCCGGTCTTTTCAAAATGTAACACAATGGGAGAAATCATTGACCGCAGCTTGAAACGGGTGCTGGTGGCGACCCACTTCAGATAAGGTTAATATCGAAATTCACCAGTTGCACGAATTCTTTGATGCGCGCATCAATATCTGCTTTGCTGATTTCTTTAAGACGTTCCGTTCCGAATTTTTCCACGCAGAAGCTGGCCATCGCGCTTCCTACAATAATGCCATTCTTCATATTGTCGAAACTGATGTCTTTGGTTTGTGCGATGTAGCCGATAAATCCACCTGCGAAAGTATCGCCTGCTCCGGTAGGATCGAACACTTCTTCGAGTGGCAGTGCGGGCGCAAAGAACACTTGGTTTCCGTGGAAAAGTAAAGCGCCATGCTCTCCTTTTTTGATGACCAGGTAGGTGGGTCCCATATTCATGATGGCCCTTGCCGCCTTCACCAGCGAGTATTCTCCGCTGAGCTGACGTGCTTCGCTGTCGTTTACCATCAGCACATCTACTTGTTGAATTACTTTTTTCAAATCATCCAAAGCAGTATCCATCCAGAAGTTCATGGTGTCCATCACCGTCAGCTTCGGTTTTTGTTGGAGCTGACTGATCACTTTCAGCTGTACGGCCGGCACGAGGTTTCCTAACATAAGGAATTCCGCGTTTTTATAAGATTCAGGCAATACCGGATCGAAGTCTGCCAGTACATTCAGTTGGGTATCGAGCGTATCGCGGGTGTTCATGTCGAGGTGGTAGCGACCGCTCCAGAAAAAGCTTTTTTCGTCTTTTTTAATTTGTACGCCATCTATCTGAACGCCTCTTTCCTGAAGGGCATTGAGTTCACTTTCGGGGAAATCGCCGCCCACCACTGATACCTGATGTATGGGGCGGGTAAAATTGGAAGCGCTCCAAGAGATATAAGTAGCCGCACCGCCGATAATGCGGTCGCTTTTGCCAAAAGGGGTTTCGATAGCGTCGAATGCCATGGTACCCACAACAATAAGAGACATAATGGTTGGATTTGGTTTCCGAAAATTCGGGCGTGACAAAGGTAAAGGGAGGAATTTGGATTTGGGAAATTCTTTAGAGGGTATCTGTCAAAAAAAATATCAACTAAAATATATTTTCTTTAACAATTTTTTTATATTTACATCTTTAAGTTATTTTAATTGAAATCTAAAAACCTATTAATCTTCCATATTCCCCCAACTAAACGATTGTTTATGATAAAAAAAGTACTTTCTCTTTTTGTTTGCTTATTATTAATGGTAGCTGTTCTTAATGCGCAAGTGACGTCCAAGTCTATTCTTGATGCGGGTTGTCCCGACCCGAATTATGATACATATCCGTTCTTAGAATGCTATCAGACGGCTACGTGGAATGCTTCCACCTGCCAGTGGGATGTTACAGGCACACAGCCTGCGCAACCCGGTACTTTGGGTTACTTTGAATCTTTCTCCACCACGTGGCTTCCTTCAGGAGCTCAAGCCAATACGTTGGCAGGTACGGTTGATATGCAGAATGGTTGGACTACACGAGATGCGTACACGACCAGTACTACTGTTGGTAGGTGGGACCAGCAGGTCATCCAGGTCAACGACGCCAATGGCAACAGAAAGGTACTCCGTATGTCCAATGCAATTACTAGCCCCACTTATCCATCACAAGTGTTTTCAGCTGTATCCGGTCAGGTCGCCGGCGAAACCGGTTCATCGCTTTGGAATAATCGAGGGACCAACGGTCTTGCCCCCCTCTCACCGACTCAGTTTGGCGCGAATGCCACGTCGAAAACTTTCTACACCAAACTAAAGTTCAGGTCGGCAACGGGAGCTGCCCAAACCGGTCTTCAACTTACGCTTTCTCCAAGCGCCAAGCAATCAGCGGTACGGATGAGTTTTCTGCAGATACAGGATAATGGATCCACCGGCTTCAACTTGAATTTCTATGAAACACTCGCCAACGGTGCTTTTCCCTCAAATGCTACCCAGATTGCCTCAGGGCTTTCTTACACGACCCTGCACACCCTCGAAATGGAAATCAATTTTGTTGATGGCGTTTCAACAGTTGGGGGTGTGGTTTTTGGCAATGATGTCGTGAAAATTTGGCTGAATGGGACATTGATACATACTGGCACTACCTGGGAATCATATTATTACACAAATTCTGGTGAGCGCAACTCAGTCACCTCAGGACCCGGTCCGCGCCTGCAGGCCGTTAACTCAATGCTTTTCAGGGTTAGCACTCCTTCGGCTCCTGCCACCTCAAACAATGGCTTTTACTTTGAGGACTTCGCCATCAGCAACGAGAGTCGAAGAGAGCTTGCGTGTTATGAAAGCTATACGTTCAATACAACAACCTGTTCATGGGAAATTACGGGCACCCAGCCTGAGGCACCTACGGGTTTAGCCTGCTATCAGACAGCTACATTCAACACCGAGACCTGCAAATGGGATACAACAGGCACACAGCCGGAGCAGCCTACAGGTTTAGAATGCTATCAGACAGCTACGTTCAACACAACCACTTGTTCATGGGATGTAACGGGCACACAGCCTGCGGCACCTACGGGTTTAGAATGCTATCAGACGGCTACGTTTAATACTACCACTTGTTCATGGGATGTAACGGGCACCCAGCCTGAGGCACCTACGGGTTTAGAATGCTATCAGACGGCTACGTTTAATACGACGACCTGTTCATGGGATGTAACGGGCACACCTGTTACACTTCCTGTTCCTCAGATAAGTGCCACCAATGTGGTTACCGATGTATGCGGCGGCCGCAAGGTTCGTTATTCGGTTACGTTACCGACTGTTGCCGGGGGCACAGTCGTTCCGGAATGGGATTTTGTGGGAACTGTACTGGGCGCTAATGCGGTGATAGATTCCGGAGGGTTTAATACTGCTAAGATAGTAGTATTGTACAGTAGCAATCTGGCCTCAGTTCAGAGTGATAGTGTTCGGGTACGATTTAATTATAATAATGGGTGCTCTTTCAGTGCTTATGCGCTCAGGAGGATCAACTTGCCTTCTTTCAATGCTCCTCCTACTGCGGTTACTTCGCTAACGCAGCAGCTGGTGTCTAATGTTTGTGGTGCGCGGGTATATCGTTACATAGCCTTGGGGGGGTTTCATGCTACCGGTTTTGAGTGGACGCTGCCTGTATCTGTGGGCGGAGTATCGGGCGTAACGATAGATTCAGGCGATATTGCGACTTCCAAGGTAATACGGGTTCGCTATGCTTCCAATGCTGCGGCGATTGACGGGGACAGCATACGGGTGCGGGCGTATAATCTTTGCCATACAGCGGAGGGACGTAGTTTCCGATTGACGAACCGTGCGTTGCTTCCAACAGTCACTCCTTTGATTCGTTCGACGAATGTGGTTACCAATGTATGCGAGGGCCGCAGGGTTCGCTATTCGGTTACGCTGCCCACTGTTAGTGCAGTTACAGTAGCTGCGGAATGGAGTTTTGTGGGTGGGGTACTGGGTGCTAACGCGGTGATAGATTCCGGGGATGTTACTTCTTCTACAATAGTGGTAAAGTATAGTAGCAATCTGGCTTCTGTTCAGAGTGACAGTGTTCGGGTACGCTTTAGTTACGATAATGGTTGTGCTTTCAGTTCATATGGTCGTACAAGGATTGCTTTAACTTCTTTCAATCCTCCTGTTACGGAGGTTACTTCGATATCTCAGCAACTGGTGTCTAATGTTTGCGGTGAGCGCGTATATCGCTACATCGCCTGGGGAGGGGTGCATGCGACAGGCTATAGCTGGACCTTGCCATCGACATTAGGTGGGGGCGCATCTGGCGCGGCGGTGGATTCCGGGGATGCTGCGACTTCTAAGGTAATACGGGTTCGCTATGCTTCCAATGCTGCGGCGATTGACGGGGACAGCATACGGGTGCGGGCGTATAATGTTTGTTACAGTGCCGCTACGCGGAGTTACAGACTGACCAACGGATCTTGGTCTGCCTTGGCTCCTTCCGGGATAACGACGACCGATTTGACCACGGACGCATGCGGTGCAAGGAAGGTTCGTTATTCTGTAGGCGCTCCTAATATTGCGGCATTAGGTGCTGCGGTTATAGAATGGAGTTTTGCGGGCAGTGTGCTTGGCGCCAATGCGGTGATAGATTCCGGGGAGGTAAATTCATCTACGATCGTAGTATTATACACGAGCAACCTGGGCGCTGCGGAGGATGACAGTGTACGGGTGAGATATAATTATAACAATGGCTGTACTTTCAGTTCCTATGCGCTGACGAAGATTCAGTTAAATGCATTCAATCCTCCGTTGGCTCCGCTTCAGGTGCGCACGACCAATGTGGTTACCAATGTATGCGGCGGCCGCAGGGTGCGCTATGCTATAGAGTTGTCTGATCCGAATGCTTCATTTACGGCGTTAGAATGGCGTTTGTCGGGCAGCGTGCTGGGCTCCAATGGGGTCATTGATTCGGGAGGCGTAAATGCTTCTACGATTGTCGTGTTATACAACAGCAATTTTGGTGCAGCCCAGGATGACAGCATACGGGTAAGTTACACGTATAACAATGGTTGTACGTATAGCGATTCTGCACATGCCAAAATAACTTTAGGTGCCTTTAATCCTCCGCCGACCCCTGTTACTTCAGTTAGTCAGGTATTGTTGCTGAACAGCAATGGGGTGCGGGTATATCGTTATACGGCCAATGGGGCATCGAATGCGACGCGCTTTGCATGGACGTTGCCGACGTCATTAGGGGGTGTATCGGGCGTGACATTAGATTCGGGTAATCTTGCTGTATCAAGGGTGATACGGGTGCGCTATGCTTCCAATGTGGCTGCATTGCTTACGGACAGCATTCGGGTTCGGGCGCATAATATATGTTTTAGCGGGGAGGAACGTTCCTTCCGGTTGTGGAGAGAGATTAGTGTACAAAACCTGGTGACCAATGTATGCGGCGCTCGTCGGGTACGTTATTCAGTAGCGAGCCGGATCGGCAGTAGTTCCGGTGATAACTTACCGGTGCTTTCTTCCGGTTTGAGGGCACGGGTTGAATGGAATTTTGTGGGTGATGTATTGGGCGCAAGTGCGGTGATAGACTCCGGAGACATCAACTCCTCCACGATCGTGGTCTTGTTTACAAGCAATCGGGCTGCAGCGGCCAATGATAGCGTTCGGGTGAGATATGTGTATGATAATGGGACTACTGCTACTGCTTATTCCGGCATGGGCATAAATTTAGGTGCTTTGGGCACCCCTCCCGGTATAGTTCCCAATTTAAGCCAGCAGTTGGTGTCGAATATTTGTGGGGAGCGAGTTTATCGTTATACAGCTTGGTGGGCGCCGAATGCTACATCATATGAGTGGAGTTTGCCTGTGTCAGTAGGTGGAGTAAGCGGGGTAACGTTGGATTCTGGAGATATTGCAACGTCCAAGGTAATCCGTGTTCGGTATGCGTCCAATGCTGCGGCGATAGATGGGGATAGTATTAGAGTGCGTGGTAACAATGCGTGTTATGTGGGAGCGCAGCGCGCCTTCCGGTTGACGAACAGGGCATTGTTGGGTTGCGAGAACCAGACGCCGCCTGCTCGCAGAGCAAATCCTGAGTTGATAACGTTTGGCGCGAAGGTGTATCCGAATCCGAGCCGTGGTGCGTTTAATGTTCAGTTAACGGGCAGCGGATCTGAGGAAGTAGAGTTGCGCATTACGGATATACAAGGTCGTTCAATCA
>JAGWWM010000014.1 GCA_018970395.1 Bacteroidota bacterium | reverse complement strand
TTAAAAGGCAGCTGGCTGATATTGCCCCCGGCAAAGAATGCATAATAGGGCGCAGCGATGCGTAAAGAGCGAATCGCAGTATTCCTATTGATTACATTCTGTATGTATCTTGTGAGATTATAGCGGTATTCTGCAACACTTTGTCCATTTACATTAATGAATTTCGGGATTCCCCCGCAATACGTTTGCGCAATGGCATGGAGAAAAACATTTCTACCGGCATCGAAGGAAACTTTGGTATAATAGAACACACTATCATACGGAATCGGCATCTGTTGACCTGCATCATTCAGGGCAAAAAGATGCGTTACCGGAACGGAAATATCTTTAAGCACATTATTGTCTGCAATCTGTGTAGCAACTAAATCTGCCCGATGGATGATATACGGTTTACCGACTAAATCTTCCAGTCCTTTTAGCTGAACCGCAACGGAAGTACCAGGAGCACTCATCACATAAGCATCAGATTGTCCGGAACCGGATAGTACACTACTTAGATTTCTGTGAATCTTATTGGCGTTTGCAGAACGATTATTGTTGGCAACAAAAGGAAAATAAGCAGCAGTAGTATCTGTTTTTCCATCAGCTTTTAATGCCCGATAATACAGTTCCAGTCTGGTAGAAGGAGCATTTAACTGAAAATAATGCAGTACCCCAATTCCGGATTTCGATGAATCTGGAATCAATGCCAGTCCGCGCAAAAAAGATTTGAATGCAGAATCTGTAAGAAATCCTTCCTGAGACAAAAGCGATGCAGCAAGATCTGAAGACAGGCGCATACGAAGTTGAGCGGATACCGTATCATTCTTATAGGCAAGACGGTAGCCGCTACTTAGTTGTGCATGATTCACCGTTGCTTGTCCAAGTCTGATTGACCCATTCACATTGGGCGCTTCATTCAACCGGTATCTTCGGCTGCCATTAAAATCGGCATCTTCCACCCGATACACCGAAAAGGTATTGACGGCATTAGTATCGCCATACATGCCTGCATACGCTACTGATAGTACCAATGAGTCAACAAACAGACTATCGCGGGAGACAGGAAATTTGAAAGGGTATGCAGCAGGAAGTGGCTGAAAGTAAGTCGCGGCAGTGGTAGTACCGAAAACAGGATCATTTAAGTAGCCCGTTGCATGACTCTCAGATTTCTCTACCACATTGGTATCCAGATTGACTTCATTGGGCTGCGACTGAAATGTATTGACCTCCAAATATAAGGTATCCGTTGAGAGACGGTCGGTGCCGGGAATTAATTCACTTCCAACATTCGTTCTTTCGAGCTTATTACAGGAAGAAAAAATTGAAATAACAAATAATGCGGAAATCCACATTCTAAAGGAGGGAATAATAGAAATCAGATGACGCATGAATCAGTTGGAACTAAGTTCTTGATAGAGTTGGATATATTCGCTAAGGTCGCTTTCGGGACGGAAGGGCAGTACTTTTTTTCCTTTAACCTTCGCAAATTCTTCCATTAATTTTTTATCTATTTTTTCAGCACCAAAGGTAATGACATCCGCGAAACCGGCTCCACCCCGGAACATGGCGGCATTGGTACCATCCTTGAACGGAGCGAGGTCCTTTTCATTAATATTAGCATGGATATTGGCCAGCTTTACAAAAGAAGCACCCATTTTCTCTTTAAATGTATTTTGGCCAATCGTATAAATGAGTTTACAGTTACTGAACACAGGCTCCTTCTTATAAGCGGTTTTCAGATACATGGGAATCAATCCGGTCATCCAGCCACTGCAATGGATAATGTCGGGAGGCCATCCGAATTTTTTCACCGTTTCCAACGCACCTTTACAAAAGAAAATGGTTCTGAGCGCATTATCATCAAACCATTGATCCTGATCATCATGAAAAACGAATTTTCTCTTGAAAAAATCTTCATTATCAAGAAAATAGACCTGAAGTCTTGCATTGGGCAGCGATGCTACTTTAATCTGAATCGGATAATCATCATTATCTAAGGATACATTGATGCCGCTTAAACGAACGACCTCATGAAGCCGATGCCTTCTTTCATTAATGACCCCAAAACGCGGCATGATACAACGTACTTCAAAGCCACTATCATTCGCTTTGATGGCCAATTGATTGATGACAGAAGCAAAATCTGTTTCTTCCAGATAAGGAGATATTTCGCTTGCAATGAATAAAATCCTTTTCTTTGTTGCTGACATTGCTGAAGGTTGGTTAAACTTTTACCCTAATTCGGGTGCAAAGTTAGTGATTTTAAGCCAAAGGCAATCTAAACATATAGAATCAATCACAATACGACCATGTACAAAATAGAAAAATCGTCGGAACTAAGTATGATTTCAAGAGAGATCAGAAACGTTCAAAAGAGAACAATCGGCTTTGTGCCCACTATGGGGGCTTTACATGAGGGACATCTTTCTTTAATTCGTTTTTCCAAAGAAAAATCCGACTTCACCATTGCCAGTATTTTTGTAAATCCTACCCAGTTCAACAATCCGGAAGATTACACCCACTATCCCAGGCAGCTCGAAATGGATATTCAATTACTGGAAGAGGCCGGCTGCGATTTGGTATTTCTCCCCACCTACGATGAAATTTACCCTGAAGGCACTTCCCGCCTTCCCCATTATGAATTAGGTTATCTGGAAACCATCATGGAAGGCAAACATCGGCCGGAACATTTCCAGGGTGTTTGTCAGGTAGTGCATCGACTACTATCCATCGTTGAGCCGGATTACCTTTTTTTGGGAGAAAAAGATTTACAGCAGTGTAAAGTAATCGAACATTTAATAAAGCTGACAGGATTAGAAGACAAAATGAGACTGATCATTTGTCCAACACTTAGAGAGCAGGATGGACTTGCCATGAGTAGCCGGAATCTTCGGTTAACACCCGAACAAAGAAAATCTGCCCCTCTTCTTTTTAAAGCATTGAGTGAACTCAAGGCAGGATTTGGCGCTGCTGATTATCCAAAACTTAAGGCAAACCTGCTAAATCATTTACAACAACATAGTTTTGAAGTACATTACTTGGAACTGGCGAACAGTGATACTTTAGAGATTCTGAACGGCTGGAATTTACAGGTTTCTAACACTGCATGCATCGCTGCCACTATTGGAAAAGTTAGGTTAATAGATAATATAAGATTATTTTCAAAAGGAGAATGAGATTAAATTTGCAATATGGAAATAGAAATGCTAAAATCAAAGATTCATCGGGTAAACATTACCGAGGCACATTTGCATTATGTAGGGAGTCTTACTTTAGATGAAAACTTAATGGAAGCAGCGGGCATCCTGGAATTTGAAAAGATACAGGTGGTGAATGTCAACAATGGTTCGCGGCTGGAAACTTATGCCATCAAAGGGAAAGCAGGCAGTGGAGTATGCTGCTTGAATGGTCCTGCAGCAAGAATGGGTGCCGTCGGAGATACGGTAATCGTAATTGCCTATGCGCGCATGACGCCGGAGGAAGCGAAGACCTTTCGACCCAAAATCGTTTTCCCCAAAGAGGGGAATCTTTTATAACATAAATATTACCCATGCTTACAAAAAGAATTTTGACGATTGTCAAATTTCTGATCTTCTTAGGTCTGGGTATTTTTATGGTGGTATGGATGTCCAGGGGCATTGATGAAAAAGGATGGGAACAGATCCGGCTTTCCATCAGCAAAGCGCATTATCTCCTTTTTATTCCCGTTTTCATATTGCTCCTGCTAAGTCATTATATCCGTGCGCTGCGCTGGAAAATGCTGATGCAGCCGCTGGGCTATCAACCCTCCACCTTCAATATTTTTAATGCGGTTATGATTGGATACCTGGCTAATCTGGCTTTCCCGAGGCTTGGAGAATTACTAAAATGCACCTTACTCGCCAAATATGAAAAGACCAGTCCCGATAAGCTGGTGGGTACGATCGTAGCGGAAAGAACCATTGATTTACTTTGTCTGATTAGTGTTTTTCTCCTCACTATTTTATTGCAGATGGATATTGTAGGACAATACGCATTGCAACTGCTGGATCAATTTGCGACGAATGCAAAAGGGAATTCTTCTTCCGTAATTTTCGGAATTGCGGGATTCTTTTTTCTTAGTTGGCTACTCATCAGATGGGTAAAAAAACATCCTGAGAATCCACTGCTCCAAAAAATTTCCAATCTTATAAAAGGAGTTGCTGCAGGCTTAGTCAGCATCCGTTATGTAAACAACAAATTACGGTTCACCTTATACTCCGTACTCATCTGGATTTTATATTACGCCGGCACCCGCATCGGATTTTATGCATTGAATGAAGTATCCCATCTTGGCATGCAAGAAGCCCTGTCGATCCTCTCATTTGGAAGTATCGGCATGATTGTAACACAAGGTGGTCTCGGTGCTTATCAGTATGCAGTACAGGAAACCCTTGCCCTATATCAGATAGATAAAGTAATTGGATTCACCTACGGCTGGCTATTATGGATTGCCCAAACGCTGGTATTACTCGCGGGAGGATTATTCAGCATGATTATCTTACCAATTTACAACCGAAACAAATAAAAACCCATGCGTCTTTCCAATCCCCATCAGCAAAAAATTTATACTAAAGAAAGTTTAGCCAAATCCTTATACAAATGGAAATTCTTTGGCAAGAAAATTGTTTTCACCAATGGTTGTTTTGATCTGCTACACGCGGGTCATATCCACTCTTTATCGCAGGCTGCGGCTCTGGGTGATGTGCTGATTGTTGGATTAAACAGCGATGCTTCGGTTAAAAGATTGAAAGGAGAACGTCGTCCACTTCAAACGGAAACCGATCGTGCCACTATCCTCGCCTCGCTTTATATGGTGGATGCAGTCATCATTTTTGAAAACGATACGCCACTTGAAATCATCGAATTTATTTTGCCGGATGTATTAGCGAAAGGAGGAGACTATTCCCCCGAAACCGTAGTAGGCGCCAAAGAGGTCATTGAGAACGGAGGACGGGTAGAAATCATCCCCTTAATACCGGGTCTTTCTACCACTCGATTAGAGCAGTCTTTAAAAATTTAACATACTATCCCTTTTGGGCTTCTTATTTTAGCGGTCGGATTGAAACGTATGAATAAAACCGGCTATAAAAAAAATATCAGGGACATCAGTTGGTTATCTTTTAATGCAAGGGTATTACAGGAAGCAAACGACCCCACCGTTCCACTGAGCGAAAGGATTCGTTTTCTGGGGATTTTCTCCAATAATCTTGATGAATTTTTCCGCGTTCGGGTCGCTACGCTCAAACGAATGGTGCAGATGGGTGATAAGGCGGGCGACAAGATGCATCTTGAAAAAAATCCCAAACAAATACTGGAGCAAATTCAGGAAATTGTGCTGGAGCAACAGAATGAATTTGGCCGCATCTGGCAGCAATTACAATCGGATCTCAAAAAGCAAGGCATCAGATTAGTAACAGAAAAACAACTCAACCGCGAACAAAAAAAATTTGTAGAACAATATTTCGAGGAAGAAATTCAGTCTGAAGTGATTCCGCTGATGATTGAGAGTAATCCTGAAATGCCTTACCTGCGCGAAAGATCGCTATATCTGGCGGTTTGTCTGCTCAACAAAAGCAATGCTTACAAAAAAAAATATGCGCTGATTGAAGTCCCATCCAGAAATAAAAGAAGGTTTGTAAAACTGCCATCTCCCTCCGGCAAGCAGGATATTATTTTAATGGAAGATGTGATCCGGTTTTGCCTGCCTAAAATATTTTCCTTTATGGGTTTCAATCAATATGAAGCGCATGTAGTAAAAGTAACTAAGGATGCAGAGATTGACATGGACAGCGACTACAGTTCAACCTTGATTCAAAAAATTGAGAAAGGACTTAAGAACAGAAGAAAAGCAAAACCGGTTCGTTTTATTTATGACAAGGAAATTAATGCGGGCCTGCTGGATTATCTGATTAAAAGACTGAACATCTCGAAGCAAGATGCGATTATCCCAGGAGGACGAATCCATAATTTCAGGAATTTCATGGATTTTCCGAAAGAAATTTTCCATTCCAAAACCCTTCGCAAAAAACCCTTCCCTCACCCTTTGCTGAATCATGATACCCGAATCAGCGAGCGGGTAAAGGAAAAAGATATTCTATTGCATTTCCCCTATCATTCTTTTGAAGCAGTAATTGATTTATTGCGCGAAGCAGCCATGGATCCGGATGTAAAAGAATTGAAAATTACTGCTTACCGGCTGGCGGAAAATTCGAAAATCATCAATGCGCTTGTGAACGCAGCACGCAATGGAAAAAAGGTGACCGTGATGCTTGAGCTCAGAGCGAGATTTGATGAAGAAGCCAACTTAGACTGGAAGGAAAGACTCGAGCTGGAAGGTGTTCGAGTACTGGTTGGCGTACCACATATGAAAGTGCATGCCAAATGTTGCCTCATCAAAAAGAGGGTTCAAAATAAAACTTTTCAGTATGGTTTCATCAGTACAGGCAATCTCAACGAGCAGACTTCAAAAGTTTATGCCGACCATTGTTTACTGACTTCCGACCGGAAAATAATGGCTGATATCAACCGGATCTTTTCCTATCTGGAGCGCCCTTCGGCCGAAAGACAAAAATTATTGAGAACTTGTAATAGCCTCCTCGTTAGTCCAACGAGCATGCGTAAAACCTTTGCAGGTTTAATTCAACAGGAAATACGTCTGGCGCAAAAGGGTTTGGCGGCTGCCATTACCCTTAAAATGAATAGTCTGTCAGATTATGAAATGATAGATCTTTTGTATGATGCCGCCAAAGCAGGCGTACAAGTCAATATGATTATTCGCGGGATATTTTGTATGCTACCTGAACAAAAAAAGTTTCTTAACCCGCCTTATGCCATCAGCATTGTAGATCAATATTTAGAGCACAGCAGAGTGTTAATATTTCACAACAAAGGGAAAGAAAAAGTTTATCTATCTTCGGCAGACTGGATGGTTCGGAATCTGGATCACCGCATTGAAACCGCGGTTGAAATAAAAGATAACGAGCTGCGGGAGGAATTGATATCCTATCTGCATATTCAGTTAAAAGACAATGTTAAAGCAAGGGTGCTCGACAATCACTTATCTAACCGATATGCTCCCAGAAAAGGGAAGCGCATCAGAAGTCAGATAGAATTATATGAGCATCTGTATCAAAAAATGCTGAAGCAAATTGAAACTGGCAGCGATAGACATAGGAAGTAATGCCGCACGTCTTTTGATTACGGAAGTAACCGAAAAAAAGAACGAGGCGCCCCTGTTTAACAAAATTAATTTAGTAAGAGTCCCGCTTAGGCTCGGTATTGACGTGTTTGAACATGGCTATATTTCTGAAGAAAAGGCCAACAAACTCATTGAGACAATCAAGGCATACAAGCATCTTTTAAGCATTTATGAAGTGAAGCATTTGAAAGCCTGTGCCACTTCTGCCATGCGCGATGCAACGAATGGCAAAGAGATACTCAACCAGGTAAAAGAGGCTACAGGCATTCATATTCATCTTATCAGTGGCAGCGAGGAAGCCTCCTATATTTACGAAAATCATGTAGCTGAAAATCTGGATAAAAATCATTCGTATCTCTATATTGATGTGGGCGGCGGAAGTACAGAACTTACTTTTTTTGCAAAAGAAAAAATGGTCTTCAAAGCATCTTTTAATATTGGCACCATTCGTTTGCTCAAAGGAAAGGTAAAGGAGGAACAATGGGAAACTATGAAAGAATACATCCGGGTGAACACTAAAAATCATCATGATATTATCGCAATTGGCTCAGGCGGAAATATCAACAAGGTCTTTTCCCTTTCCAAGAAAAAAGAAGGCAAACCCCTCTCGATTGAACTCCTTAAAGATTATCTCAAAGAGCTTGGGTCAGTAAGCCTGGAGGAAAGAATGAAATTGTACAAGTTAAGAGAAGACCGCGCGGATGTTATTGTGCCCGCGTTGCAGATTTATGTGAATGTAATGCGCTGGGCGAATGTGGAAGCAATTTATGTGCCTAAAATCGGATTGGCGGATGGATTGATTCATTTGCTATATGAAGAAGTAAAATCATATTGACCCCTTTCTTACCTTTACCCCCTTAAATTAACAGCATGAGTCAGCATAAACAAGTCAAGAGAGTAACCACGAATACCCTTCTAAAAATGAAGGCGGCGGGAGAAAAGATTGCAATGCTGACCGCTTATGATTATTCTTTTGCCCGTTTAATTGACGAAGCCGGCATTGATGTGATACTCGTTGGCGACTCTGCCAGTAATGTGATGGCAGGACATGAAACAACGCTTCCCATTACACTCGATCAGATGATTTATCACGCACAATCTGTTATCAGAGGAATCAATCATTGCCTGGTGATTGTTGATTTGCCTTTCGGAACTTATCAATCCAATTCCGATAATGCTTTGGCAAGTGCCATTCGCATTATGAAAGAGACGGGTGCGCATGCGGTAAAACTGGAAGGAGGTGCGGAAGTGGCGGAATCCATCAAGCGCATCGTCTCTGCCGGCATTCCGGTGATGGGGCATTTAGGACTAACCCCTCAATCCATTTATAAATTTGGCACCTACAATGTGAGGGCTAAAGAAATTGCTGAAGCAGATAAGTTAAAAGAGGATGCCCTCATTTTGCAGGAGGCCGGTTGTTTCGGGCTGGTACTGGAAAAAATTCCGGCTATTTTAGCAGAAGCAGTTACTGCTTCCCTGCAAATTCCTACGATAGGTATTGGAGCTGGAGCTGGTTGCGACGGACAGGTGCTGGTGATGCATGATATGCTAGGGATTAACCGTGAATTTAAACCTCGTTTTTTACGGCAGTACCTGCAGTTGCATGAACAAATCAGCGAGGCAGTCGGCAATTATGTAAAAGATGTGAAAAATAAAAACTTCCCGTTGAAAGAAGAGTCTTATTAAATATAAAGGTCTTATGACAGCCTAAAAGCAACTTCATCAGTAAGGCTTTTTATCCGCTTTATCCTGCCATGCTTTAAATACTTTGTAAGCTTCTTCTCTGCCTAATTGTATAATCGGTATTTTTCTTTTTTCAAGAGGAGCAGACATCTCATCATAAATCATAGAATCATCAAATCCAATTACTGCAGCATCCATTCTAGTATTAGCATAATATACCGCTTTGGGTCTGGCCCAGTAAATGGCACCCAAACACATAGGACAAGGTTCGCAGGAAGTATAAATCTCGCAATCAGTAAGCTGAAAAGTGTTTAAATTTTTACAAGCATCGCGAATGGCAGTAATCTCCGCGTGTGCAGTAGGGTCATTGGAGGAGGTAACTTTATTGTTGCCACGACCAACTATTTCTTCTCCTCTTACCACAATGCAGCCAAAAGGTCCCCCTTCGTTATTTTGCATGCCATTTGAAGAGCAGCGAATGGCTTCCATCATGAATTTTTCTTCCCGTGTCATAGTTGAAGATGAAAGTTAATGAATCCACGGATTATTTACGAACTTTACGCCGACTTTTTAAAAGTTGAATGTCAATATGAATATCCTCATCCAACAAGCCATTATTATTGAACCCCTCTCCCCCTATCATGGCAGTCGTCAGGATTTGCTCATTGAAAACGGGGTTATTACCCAAATAGGACAGTTGGGCTCGGTGCAGGCCGACCATGTTTTCACCTCAACAAACCTGCATGTTTCCATCGGATGGGTAGATATTTTCTCCCATTTTTGCGACCCTGGTTTTGAGTATAAGGAAACTATCGAGACAGGGATAGAGGCCGCAGCAAAAGGCGGTTATACTGAAGTGATGATTCTTCCTCACACATCCCCTGCCATCACCGGAAAATCGCAGGTAGAATACATTCTAAAAAAGGCAGAAAATAAAAAAGTAAAAATCCATCCTCTTGGAGCATTGAGTAAAAATACAGAAGGAAAAGACCTGGCCGAGATGTATGACATGCAAAAGGCAGGAGCAGTTGCTTTTACAGATGGACTCAAACCCCTGCAGTCTGCCGGACTAATGCTGAAAGCTTTGCAATATGTAAAAGCTTTTAATGGAATCGTTATTCAAGTTCCCGATGACGGCACCATCGGATATAAAGGACTGATGAATGAAGGCATCAACAGTACCAGACTTGGCCTGCCAGGCAAGCCCATCATTGCGGAAGAAATTGCTGCTTCACGCGATCTGTCTTTACTTTCCTATACCGAATCGCGTTTACATTTAACAGGCATTACTTCTTCGTCTACACTGGAACAGATTAAAAATGCAAGAGCAAACGGAAAAGATATTACCTGTTCTGTAACCCCGGCTCACCTGTTTTTCTCTGATGATGCACTAATAAGTTATGATTCGAATCTTAAAATATTTCCTCCCCTACGGAATGCTGCTCAGCAAACTCAATTGAAAGATGCCGTTAGTAACGGACTGATTGACTGTATCGCCAGTCATCATCTTCCGCATGAATACGATAGTAAGGTATGTGAATTTGATCATGCCGAACCGGGAATGATTGCCCTGGAAACAGCTTATGCTGCCACTCAAACCGCATTGGGCAAAGCCCTTTCGCCTGAAAAATGGGTACAATTAGTGGCTGAAAATCCACGTAAAATATTTCACCTTTCCCAACCTGTAATTGATCTCAATCAAACTGCCAACCTCACCTTGTTTGATCCTTCCATAACCTATATCTTTACCGAAAAAGAAATTGGCTCCAAATCCAAAAACTCACCGTTCATCGGCAAAACTTTAACCGGGAAAGTTATCGGAACCATTTATAATCAAAATATGCATCAGAATGAGTACAACAAATAAAATAACAACCCACTTTACGAAAGGTTTAATTATAGGCCTGGCATTGGTTACCATTGGCTTTGTGTTTCAGATATTCAATATTTATGAACAATGGGTGCAATGGTTGACAACCGCACTTTATGCCGGCTCTATCATTTGGTCTTGCTTTTCTTTCAGTAAAGAAATGAATGGAGAAGTCAGCTTCGGACAAGTGTTTAGTCATGGTTTCAAGACCGCTTCCATTGTGATTTTAATCTCTATTGCCGCTTTTGCGCTCACTTATCTCATTATGCCGGAAATAAAAGAGAAAGCGCTTGAAGCCGCCAGAAAAGAAATGGAAAAAGATCCGCGTATCACTGAGAAAAATATTCAGGAAGCCATTAAATGGACAGATCAGTTTTTTTTCCTGTTTGGCATTGTTGGTTCTTTATTCGGCCTGGGCATTAGCGGTGCCATCAGTTCTCTTATAGGAGCAGCCATTGTTAAAAAGAACCCTACCGGCTCCATGCCCAAATCTTTGTGATATGCATTTGAGTATTGTCATACCTCTTAAAGATGAAGCGGAATCGCTTCCCGAATTAACTGCGTGGATTGCGAGGGTCATGAACCAGCATCAATACAGTTATGAAATCATTTTGATTGATGACGGAAGCACCGATGAATCCTGGCAGGTTATTCAGCAATTAAGAGGAGAGAATAACCATATAAAGGGGATAAAATTCCAACGCAATTACGGAAAAAGCGCAGCGCTGAATGAGGGATTCAAAGCTTCACAGGGAGAAGTCGTTATTACCATGGATGCTGACTTGCAGGATAGTCCGGATGAAATTCCGGAACTCTATCAAATGATTACAGAAACAGGCTTTGACATGGTAAGTGGGTGGAAGAAAAAAAGATATGACAACACTTTAACTAAAAATATTCCTTCCAAATTTTTCAATGCCGCTACCCGAAAAATGAGTGGCATTGCCTTGCATGATTTTAATTGCGGACTTAAGGCCTATCGTCAAAAAGTAGTTAAGAGTATTGAAGTGTACGGGGAAATGCACCGTTATATTCCGGTGCTTGCAAAGTGGGCAGGCTTCAGAAAAATAGGCGAAAAAGTAGTAGAGCATCGCAAACGAAAATATGGCACTACCAAGTTTGGGTGGGATCGTTTTGTAAACGGATTTCTTGACTTGGCTACCATCATGTTTGTCGGCAAGTTCGGCAAGCGACCCATGCACTTCTTTGGACTTTGGGGAACCCTTTGTTTTCTCCTAGGTTTTGTAGGGAGTCTTTATCTGATTGTTCAAAAGTTGATTGACTTTCAGGTTGCCATCACCAATCGTCCGATTTTCTTCATCGCTTTGTCATTCATGATTATTGGTTCCCAATTATTCTTAGCCGGATTTGTGGGTGAACTGATTGCAAGAAACGCACCCGAAAGAAACAGTTATTTGATTGAAGAGAGGGAGGGGTGGTGAAAAAATGGTGTCGTGTTGTCGGCCCCGAATACTCGGGGCGTTGTCAGGTTATCGGATTTCTCTTTCAAACTTTCAACTTTTAACTCATTCAATGAACATCATCATCATAGGGCCGGCTCATCCATTGCGTGGGGGACTTGCATCCTACAACGAGCGACTGGCAAAGGCATTTAGAGAAGCAGGACATGATGTCTCTGTTTTTACCTTTAGTCTGCAATATCCCGGCTTTTTATTCCCGGGAACTACTCAATACTCTACCGAACCTGCTCCCACAGATCTTAATATTCATGTATGTATCAATTCCGTCAACCCGTTGAACTGGATTGTTGTTGGAAGAAAACTGAAACAACTGCAACCGGATCTTATTGTGGTAAGATATTGGCTTCCTTTTATGGGACCCTGTCTGGGAACGATTTTAAGGATTGCGAAAAAAAATAAAAAGACCAAGGTTGTCTGTATCGCAGACAATATCAATCCGCATGAGAAACGACCGGGAGATATTCTATTTACCCGATATTTTGTGAAGCCGGTGGATGCTTTCATTACTATGAGTGAAAAAGTATTGAAAGACCTGGATCAGTTTAGAAAAGACCAACCGGCTAAATTTGTCCCCCACCCTTTGTATGACAACTTCGGAGATCGGGTAGAAAGGAAATTAGCAAGAGAAAAATTAGGGTTACCCCAGGATTGTTTTATTTTTTTATTCTTTGGATTTATTCGAAAATATAAAGGACTTGACCTGCTGCTGGAAGCAACTGATTTATTACGCAAACAAACTAATCAAGTATTTAAAGTTTTAATTGCAGGAGAGTTTTACGAAGATGCTGCTCCTTACCAACAACAGATTGAGTCGCTGCAAATTGCTGACTCTTTAATATTGAAGACAGATTTTATAGCAGACAGTGAAGTAAAATATTTTCTTTGTGCTGCTGATGCGGTTGTTCAGCCCTATAAAAATGCCACTCAAAGTGGAGTAACTCCCCTCACCTATCATTTTGAAATTCCGATGATTGTTACAAGAGTAGGTGCTTTACCCGACATGGTACCCCATGGCAAAGTAGGTTTGGTATGTGAACCGAATTCCAAAGCCATCGCTGCAGCTATGTTATCGATGCTACAAAGCGGCACTGGCCATTTTATTCCCGGGTTGCGGGAGGAGAAGCAGCAGTATAGTTGGGTGAGAATGGTGGAGGAGATAGTTAGGAATTAGGAATTAGGAATTAATAATTAGGAATTAATAATTAGTAATTGGGGTACGAATTGATAACTGACAACTGATAACCGATACCTTTTAAAATCCATTCAGGAAATAATATTCAACGCTCAGGTAAGCTGATTGAGTAGCCATGCGTTGGGCAGAGCCTGCGAGTTGATATCGGGCGCCCGCGTTGATGCGCATCCGGCTGGCAAGAATGAACTGAATCGCGGGCGCCACATCCATGAATCCTGCTTTGATATCCAAATTCTTTTGCCCCAATAATTCCAAATACAAATTCACATTCACCTGCTTGTAATTTTTATAACGAAGCGGAAACAGTAAATAACCCGCAGATAAATTATATCCCAACGCCTGTTCAGACAATGGATAAGCAACAACCGCTTTCTCCTGCCCATTCATCCGCTGTAAAAATGAAATTCCTCCCGAAACCGCCAACTTATGCACCAACCCTGTTCCGACAATTCCACCCTGAAAACCGGTATGATCTCCTTCAAAATTCAACTCCTGATACTGTAAAGGATTCCTGCTCCAGGCATAAGATCCATGAACCGCCATCCTGAAATGACGATGTACTTCATCTATACTCAAAAAACGATATTTGGCATAAGCCCTGAATGATTCAAATTGCAAAGCATTTCTTACAAACATATCTGATAAACTTAATCCGCCTGCCAGCATCCAGTTTTTATTCAATCCTAGCTGACATTCGGGAGAAAGCCGATACTCCGCACCCGCATGATGCGTTGATTCAATCACCTTACCCATTCCTTTCAACACCCAAGCTTTAGCGGGAATATTGGAAGCAGGATTGGTAAACATATACAACTCCTGCGAGTGCCCGATAATGGAGCTTGACAATAAAAGCAGTAAGATCAAAATTCTACGCCTCATCAATTAAATTGTACGTGTATGAAAGATACAAACTTAAAACAAGACAACAACGAAAACCATAATCTGAAGTATTATTACAAATTAGTAATTAGTAATTAATAATTAATAATTGCTAATAAAAAAATCGTAATCTTACTCCTCATTGATCTTTATGCAAACAAAAACCGCATTAGTACTAGGAGCTTCCGGATTGATCGGCAGTCAACTTTTGACCTATCTGTTAAATGATGATTATTTCTCAAAAGTTCGCATTCTGGTTAGAAAATCATTATCCATCCATCATCCTAAATTAGAAGAACTGGTGATTGATTTCAACCATCTTGAGGCGTTTCAAAAAGCGATGGGAGAAGGAGATGTGATTTTTTGCTGCATCGGTACGACGATGAAAAAAGTAAAAGGAGATAAAGCACTTTACAAATCCATAGACTTTGATATCGCGGTCAATGCAGCAAGGTTCGGCATTGAAGCGGGCTATCGGCAATATGCACTGGTTTCCGCACAGATGGCTAATGCCAATTCTCTTCTTTTTTATAACCGAATAAAAGGAGAAACAGAAGAAGTAATATCCACTTTCCCATATGAGTCTACTCATATTTTCCGACCTTCCTTCCTCATCGGAAATCGCAAGGAACAAAGAATAGCGGAACAATTCTTCGGCTCACTCTTGCAAAGCATTTCATTTCTTTTACCTAAACCCGCTCGTCCAATTGAAGCAATTACAGTGGCTCTTTCAATGATCAGAACAGTAAAAAACAACAAGCCGGGAATTCATTTTTATACCTATAAAGAAATGAAAGATCAGCATCAAAATTCAATGCATTGAAACATTTACTTCAGATGACCAAATTTTTTTTTGCACATGTTGAAAAAAAATTATTACTTTTACGTTGTTTAAAAATAAAGAAAGTCCCGTCTTAAATCCAATCTTGTCCTGAAACCAAAATCTGTACAATGAAAACGAATATTTAAATCCATATTTGAGGAAAACGGCCCGGCATTTAATGTCGTACCCAATGTCCTTGAAAAACTTCCGAAAGGAAGTTTTTCTTTTTTTATACCCCTTCAAACGATACATACTCCCTCTTTATAAGTTGCAATGCATTGCGTCTCTCCGTCTTACCTTTGGGGCATGATCACTAATGCGGAAATTTCGGATAATTTTTCTCTTTTGAGCAAACTGATGGACATTCATCGGGAAAATGAATTCAAAGCAAAAGCATATGCATCCGCAGCCTATGCCATCGACAAATTACCGATTGAATTAAGTGAAGTATCGCCTGAAAAATTTGCCACTTACAAAGGAATTGGCAATAGTGCAGCAGAAAAAATCAGAGAGCTATTTCAGTTCGGAGAAATCAAACGGCTGAAACAATTATTGGAAATCACACCGCAAGGCGTGATGGAAATGTTGTCAGTCAAAGGTATCGGCCCAAAAAAAATTGCTGTCATCTGGCACGAAATGGGAATTGAAAGTCTGGGTGAACTATTATATGCCTGCGAAGAGAATCGTCTTGTCAACGTAAAAGGATTTGGACAAAAAACACAGCAAACCATTCGCGAGCAGATTGAGTTTTTCTTCAAGCACCGCGACAACTATTTATATGCCGAGCTGGAAGATTATGCAAGATTGTTACATGACCAATTAACAACTGCGTTTCCGGAAGCCAGGATTGAGCTGACAGGAGCTTACAGAAGAAAGATGGAAACCATTGAAAAGCTGGAATGGGTAGCAACCGTACCGGAAGAAAAACTAAAAGCGTGGCTGCAAGAAACGAGCGTTGAAGTAACAGAGTCATCAGCTATTATGATTGGATGTAAAAGCCGTGAGGGAGTACGATTGTTATTTCATCTCACGGAAGCCGCATCATTTGGAAAAAAACTTTTTGAAACTTCGTCAAGCGAAGCGTTTTTAAAAGCCTGGGGAGAGGTAGCTGCAGTAGCAGATGAAGCCCAACTTTTTGAAGTGCGAAAGATGAACTATATCCCTTCCTTTTATCGTGAAGAATGGAGTACCGCACCGCTCCCCGATTTTATTGAAACGAGTTCAATTAAAGGCATCATTCACAGTCATAGCAACTGGAGTGACGGCAGCAATACGATTGAGGAAATGGCGGAAGCATGCAGGAAGAAGGGCTTTGAGTACCTGGTCATCAGTGATCATAGTAAGGCGGCACATTATGCCAACGGATTGCAGGAAGATCGCATTAAAGCGCAGCATGAATTGATAGATAGTCTCAACGAGCGTTGGACGGATTTTAAAATTTTCAAGAGTATTGAATGCGATATTTTGGGGGAAGGACAACTGGATTATTCACCACAGACGCTGGAACTTTTTGATTTAGTGATTGCGTCTGTACACAGTAATCTGCGCATGAATGAAGAGAAAGCAATGCAGCGACTGTTGCGTGCGATAGAAAATCCGTTTACGACTATCTTGGGGCATTTAACCGGCAGGTTATTATTAAGCAGGAAGGGGTATGCCGTTGACCATGAGCGGATCATCAGAGCCTGCGCGGAAAATAATGTCGTTCTAGAATTGAATGCACACCCGCGCAGGCTCGACATCGACTGGCGCTATATCAAATCTGCTCTCCGTCAAAATGTACTCATCTCCATCAATCCCGACGCCCATGCCATCAGCGGCTTCGACGATATACAATACGGCGTACTAGTAGCCCGAAAAGCAGGACTAACCGCCCAACAGAATCTTAGCAGCTTTTCATTACAGGAATTTGAGAAATATGTTAGGGAGAGGAAGAATTAGGAATTAGGAATTAATAATTAGTAATTAATAATTAGTAATTGAGAACCCACAACTTACAACTTACAACTTACAACCAACAACCAATAACCAACAACCCACAACATCCCCCATCACAAATAATACCCACTTAATAACTCCATAAACGCATCACTATATTGGCCAGTATTTTCTTTTATTACCATATTTCGGATACTGAGTTCAGCAGGAGCTCTGCTCAATAAAACCATCGTTCGAATAGCCCTATGATCGGATCTGTGTTGAATATTTACAGCCTGCCGGATATAAAATCCCTTGACTTGTGAGATATTTTTCAAATACTCAAAACGATGATAGGGAATCAACAATGCAGCATATCCTTCAGGAGCTAACCATTTTTCAATGGAAGCCAATAATGCTTCAAAAGTTAAAGTCGCATCGTGCATGGCAGCGGCTTTTGATTCTGAATGAGGCAGTAAATTATTTTCATAAAAGGGCGGATTAGAAATAATCAAATCATAAGGTCGATTAAAAGTGAAAGCTTTCACATCTCCCTGATACAACTGCAGCCTTTCCTTCCATTTTGTCAATGAGATATTGGAGCTGGCCTGTTGAAAGGCGGAAATATCCAGGTCAATACCATCTATTTCAAAATTATGTTCCTGCGCCATCATCAGCATCAACAAACCGGTGCCGACACCAATATCCAACACGGTTCTGATATTGCTTAGTCCCGGGATGATTCTTTTACTGATCCAGGCACCAAACAAACAACTGTCTGTGCTTACTTTCATCGCACACTGATCCTGATAAATCACAAACTGTTTAAATTGAAAATACGGGTTTGGCATACTTTTTACCAATGAGCACGCGCAGAAGGACTTGTATCGAGTGAGACAAAATCTTTGGCCAGCCATTTATAATAAGCGGTTATGGCAATCATTGCCGCATTATCCGTACAATACTCAAAAGAAGGTATAAATGTTTCCCATCCATTTTTCCTTCCTGCTGATTCCAGTGCGGTTCTTAGTCCCCTATTGGCACTTACTCCTCCTGCCAGACAAATACTCGTGATACCTGTCTGCTCTACTGCCATTTCCAATTTGTGTAACAAGATTTGAATAATGGCCTGCTGAATACTTGCACATAAATCTGACAGATTAGATTGAATGAAATTATTTTTTTCTTCTACTGACGCAAGAAACTGCTCTTTATACACCATGCTCTTGCCTGCATTTTGCAGGAAGTAGAGAATGGCTGTCTTTAATCCACTAAAACTAAAATTCAGTCCTGGCACTTTAGGCTCGGGAAACTTAAATCGCTTGAAATTCCCTTCAGCTGCATAGCGATCAATCAATGGGCCGCCAGGATAAGGCAACCCCAACAACTTAGCAGATTTATCAAAAGCCTCTCCTGCAGCATCATCAATTGTTTCACCCAATACTTTGAGATGCAAAGGAGATTCGCACAAAACAATTTGTGTATGTCCGCCGCTAACGGTAAGACATAAAAAAGGAAAGGCAGGTTTTCGCTCCGGAATCAGATTGGCCAACACATGCGCCTGCATGTGATGCACAGCAATAAGTGGCTTATCAAGTGCCAGTGCCATTGACTTGGCAAACTGAGCTCCTACCAATAATGATCCGATTAATCCGGGTGACTGAGTAAATGCTATGGCATCCAATTGCTGCGAACTAATCGCTGCATCATTTAATGCTTTTTCTACAACCGGAATGATCTGTTCCATATGAGCGCGACTCGCGAGTTCGGGCACTACACCGCCGTATAATTCATGCACCGATTGAGAAGCAATTACATTGGAAATAATGCGCCCCTCGCTGCAAACAGATGCAGCGGTTTCATCACAGGAACTTTCTATCGCAAGAATATTTGTCGGCACTTTAATTGAATAAAATGCAAAGTAAACTTATTTGCTTCGTATAGCAGCCACCGGATCCATACGGGCAGCAATAAAAGCCGGAATAATGCCGGCTAAAATACCGGTAAGAATGCAAGAAATAACCGCAGCGGTGAACAATTTGAGAGAAATAAAAATTTCAAAATTCAAACTATGTGTGAGAAGTAAAGTCAGCAAATACACCAGCAACAATCCGATCGCACCGCCGAGCAAACAAAGAAAAGCGCTTTCCATCAGGAACTCAATGAGGATAGTTGACCTTTTCGCACCAATGGCTTTTTTTAGTCCAATGATAGCCGTTCTTTCCCGAACACTTACAAACATGATATTGGCCACCCCAAAAATGCCCACGATAAAAGAAAGAATGGTGATGGCAAATCCGCCAACCGTCATCCCGCTGAAGATGGAATTTAATTGAGTGGAACCTGAGCTGACATCATTGAGTGAAAAATTGTCTTCTTGTTTTGGACTCAGTCTTCTCACACTGCGCATCACTCCCCTCAATTCATTTTTCAAATCTTCCACCGGCACACCTTCTTTCCCTTTCACCAGCAGGAAGGCATCACTTTTTTCATCATCGGCAATTTGTTTCAGAAAATGATAAGGAATCATAATAACATCGTCAAAGTTCCACCCTCCTATCAGACTTTGGCCTTGTTTCTGCATCACCCCTGCCACTACCACTTTTCTTCCCTTTACGGAGATGCTTTTACCGAGAGCTCTTGTTACATCGCCAAATAATTGTTGAGCTACGTTGTATCCCACTACCGTAGTAGCGGCACCCGACTGAAATTCATTAGAAGAAAGATAGCGACCATAGCCAACCGTTACCGGTTGAATTTCATGAAAGGATTCCGTGATGCCATAGAGGTTCACACTCTCCAATGACACTTCCTTGTAATCAATCGGCGATGAATTAAAGTAAGAGAAAGCAACCGATTGCGCCAGCGAGGTTTTGGCTTTTACCGGTGCGAGTTCTTTGTATTGCGTATTGGGTCGACTCATATATTTCCACCAGGGATAATCAGAGCCACCTCCCCAAGACCATTTTTGAATGTAAATAGTATTTGTACCAATCGTTTCCAGTGAATTTTTCACGTTTCGTTGCAGACTCCCAACAGTTGCCATGACGCTGATGATGCAGAAGATACCGAAAGTGATGCCAAGTAAACTCAAAAAAGTACGGAGTTTGTTCTTATTCAATTCCTGAATAGCGAAGCGTAGGCTGTTCCATAAGATTTCAATTGATTTCCGCATACTCAAAATTACGCAGTGCCGGGCACAAAAAAGCCATCCTGAAGATGGCTGTTGTTGCGAAGGGAGGGATCGAACCTCCGACCTTCGGGTTATGAGCCCGACGAGCTACCGCTGCTCTACTTCGCGATTTGAAATGCAAATGTATAACAATTATAAGCGTCATCCAAAAATAAGATTAGACAGTATTTTTTTGATTGTTCAAAACGGCGCTACATTTGCATCGAAATCAAGCAATATGATGATTTCATTTTCCCGGGGTGCCGATTCATTGTATAATCAGCTGAGATTAAACCCGTAGAACCTGATCAGGGTAATGCCTGCGCAGGGATGGAGTTACAACCGTCGCATTCATAGCGCGATCTCTCCTCTTACAAGGGCTCATTGCTGCTGAGCAATAATTTTCTCCCCTACTTTTTTAAACCAAAAAATCGAACATGAAACGAATGATTTTGTTGGGCACTCTCTTGCTCATTCAATGGAACGCTTTCGCACAGAAAGCTGGGGAAGAAAAACAAATGGATTCAAGCTCACAGTTGCGCATGCTGAAACCGGTGGAAATTACGGCACTCAGAGCCGCTGACCATTCTCCCTTTGCGAAAACCATTCTCACTAAAAAAGATATATCCAAAACTAATCTGGGCCAAGATCTTCCCTTCCTGCTAAATACAACTCCGTCGGTAGTAGTAACCAGTGATGCAGGCAACGGAATCGGTTATACCGGATTAAGGATCAGAGGATCGGATGTTACCCGAATTAATATGACGATTAATGGCATTCCCTACAATGATGGAGAGAGTCAGACTATCTTTTTTGTGAACCTGCCGGATCTTGCTTCTTCAGTATCCAGTGTTCAAATTCAAAGAGGAGTCGGCAGCTCTACAAACGGAGCCGGCGCCTTCGGAGCAACAATGAACTTCAGCACCAATGAATTCAATGAAAAAGCATATGCCGAACTCAATAACAGTTACGGAAGTTTTAACACCTGGAAAAACACAGTTAAGGTAGGCAGCGGACTCATCGGCAATCACTTCACCATTGATGCCAGACTAAGTCGCATCAGCAGCGACGGGTTTATTGACAGAGGCAATACCGATCTGCAATCTTTTTATCTGAGTGGCGCTTATATTGGAAAGAAAACTTCCGCACGTTTCAATATTCTAAGCGGCAAAGAAAAAACCTATCAGGCATGGAATGGCATTCCGGAAGCCAAACTCAGAAACCAGCCCGACCAGTTACTGACACATTATTTTAATAATTTAGGGGTATTGTATTTTACGAAACAGGACTCCTTAAACCTGTTCAATTCCGATCCGAGAAGATTCAATGTGTATCAATATGAAAATCAGACGGACAATTATCAGCAAGACCATTATCAGTTTTTTCTAAACCACTCCTTCAGACCGAATCTAACTGCCAATCTAACGCTTTTCTACTCCAAAGGCGCAGGATATTATGAACAATACAGAAATGAAAATAAATTCAGCAGTTACGGATTGCCTGACTTTATGGTTGGAACAGAAACCATAAAAAGAACAGATCTGATTCGAAGACTGCAGTTGGACAATGATTTTTACGGCAGTTTATTTTCTTTGCAGTATAAGCAAGAGAAACATGAATTTATTCTAGGAGGAGGATATACTCAATATGCCGGTGATCATTTCGGAACGATCCCCTGGGCACAATACAATATCCCACAAAACTACCGGTGGTATTTTTTTGATGCCAATAAAAAAGACATCAACAGTTTTGCCAAATGGCAATACCGCATTCACAATAATCTTGAGCTGTTTACTGATCTGCAATACAGAAACGTGCATTATGCTTTTACCGGTACGAGAAAATATCCGGAGGTAGTGGTAAATGAAAATTATCATTTCTTCAATCCCAAATTCGGACTTACCTATCGCAAAGATAATTATACTGCGTATGCTTCCTATGCAGTAGGGAACAGAGAGCCGAATCGGGATGATTTTGAAAGAGAAGCGACGCAAGCTCGTCCGAAACATGAGACCTTGCATAATGTAGAAACCGGCATTACAAAAACTTCCGCCAAATACAATTGGAATCTGAATCTGTTTTATATGCGCTATTTTAATCAACTGGTGCTTACCGGTCGTATCAATGATGTAGGAGATCCAGTACGTGCCAATGTACCCAACAGCTTTCGTTTAGGGGTTGAATGGCAGGGCACCTATCAGTTTGCCAAATGGTTGCAAGCAGAAGGCAATTTGACCTGGAGTCGCAACCGCATCTTGAACTATACCGACTACACACCGGATTATGATGCAGATTTTAATCTCATTGGACAAAAAGAACAAAATTATCGCTCCACTCCGATGAGCTTTTCACCGGATTGGGTAGGCAGTATGAGTTTGCATATCAATCCTTCAAAACAACATCAGATCAGCTTCATTACAAAAGGCGTAAGTGATCAATTCATGGATAATACCGGAAATAAGAATCGCCAAATTAATGGTTATCTGGTACAGGATCTTCGCTGGATTTGGAATTTACCTTCGAAAAAATTCGGTGACATCAATTTCATTTTCCAGTGCAATAACATTTGGAATCAATTCTATGAAACCAATGGCTATACATACAGTTATATCTACAACGGATCGTTGATTACAGAAAACTTTTTCTTTCCCATGGCTGGGATTAACGGGATGATTGGGGTGAACGTGAAGTTGTAGGTTGGAGAGACGCAATGTATTGCGTCTAATATAAGGTTAGTGAGACGCACAATGGTGCGTCTCTACCCTTTTTATTCTCCGAATTGATCGATCCAAGCGAGCATACCTCCTGTCAGGTTAACAGGATTAGTGAAACCCATTGCTTCCGCTACTTGACAGGCACGCCCGCTGCGGTTGCCGCTACGGCAATAGAAAATAACTTCCGCTTCTTTCAATGCTTCGATCTCATCGGTTTGTCCACTTAATATATCGCCTACCGGGAGTAATAGACCACCGATATTAAACTGTTCATGCTCGTTAGGTTCACGCACATCCACTAGATGAATTTTTTCTCCTGCATCCAAACGCGCTTTTAAAGCTTCAACACTAATTGTATTCATAAATTTAAGATTATTCAATAGTTACAGGAGGTATTTCAGCGGGTGGCATCATGCGTAATTGTGCCGTGTCCATGCGCTCCTTATCCATACTGATCCATAAATCCATCAATTGACCTCCTCTGATTAACATGGTTTCGCCCTCCGGACTTTTTATGGCGGGATGCTGACGAATGACATACGCCGCAGCACTATCTAATACAGGACCATCGAGTACCAGTGCGCCCAGCAATAAACCATTCTGCTCGAGTAATATTTTTGCCTCTCCAAAAGTCATACCCAATAAAGCAGGCACCGGCATTTCATCCTGCTGTAACCCGGAGCCCAAAACAAGATCAATTCGACTACCCATTGGAATACTGGTACCCGGACGAACAGCCTGACCTTTGTATAACTGTTCAAGTACAGAACCCACCGCAAAATCCGGCTTGTAAGTAGTATCTCCGAGTTTGAATCCGAGGGTACGCAATTGCATCTCCACACTCCTGAATGTCTGTCCCATAAAATTCGGAACCACCACCAATGGCGGTTGAATGCGATTAATCGTTAGATACACGGTCCTGTTTACCTTTACCATTTCATTAGGCAAAGGCAATTGCTTCATCACTGTAAGGGGAGGGACATTATCAAAGAAAACGCTGTCCTGCACCTCCACCTCAAAACCCTGTGCTTCCAGCAATTTTCGGGCTTCTTCAATCTTTTTGCCTTTTATATCCGGCACTTTGATATAATCGCCATGATTGGTCAGCCAGTTAAGCGTTTGAAAAAAAATAAAAATGATCAGAAAACCTAGCAAAGCAGCTGCCAGGAGATTGACACCAAAGGATTTTTTTGTAATGAAATCAAACACTTGTTCCGATTATGTTAGTAAAAATAAGAAATCTGTTTAAGGTAAAATCTCTTTTAATAACGTGCCATAAAACCTACGTAATGTCCAACCATATGCTTTTACCTGTTGAGGCACAATACTGGCGGCACTTTGTCCGGGCACGGTATTAATCTCCAGCATATACGGCGTGTCGGTTGCTTCATGATAAATAAAATCAATTCTTACAATACCACTGCAATTAAAAACCTGATAGATTTTTTTTGCCGCAGCCTCAATATTGGCAAAATGCTTTGGAGATGCAACTGCCGGCGTTATCTCCTCACTTTTCCCTTCATACTTGGCTTCAAAATTGAAAAATTCAACCCCTTCTTTCACCCGAATTTCCGTCATAGGCAAGGTAATAATTTTACCTTCCGATCGGAATACCCCAATGGTAAATTCGCATCCCTCTACCATTTCCTCTACTAACACCTGATCATCTTCCTTGAATGCTTTATGAATAGCCGCTTCCAATGCTTCTGGATTGAGTACTTTGCTCATTCCGATACTGCTGCCTCCGTTATTGGGTTTTACGAATACAGGGAATTTTAATTCAGCAGCCGCAGTTTCGGCACTCCAGGCACTATCACGAAACAGATGCACGCTTTTGGCCACGGCAATACCGGAGAAAGCAGCCACCCCTACCGTATATCTTTTATTGAAAGTAATCGCAGATGTCGCTGCGTTGCAGGAAGTATAAGGAAGTCCAATCAAATCAAAATAGCCCTGCAATTTCCCATCTTCACCGGGTGTGCCATGTAAGGCAATAAAAACAGCATCAAAGTGCAGGTTGTAATCATTAAGACTGACAGAAAAATCGGATTTATTCACCGGATATTTGCTCCCATCAGTTGCCTCATAGAACCAGCCCTCTTTACGAATATCTATACGATAAACTTCATATTGGTCAGGATCAATATGTTGTTGAATCGTATCGGCAGACCGGTAGGAAACAACGGCTTCTCCTGAAAATCCTCCTGTTACCAATGCAATTTTGGGCTTCATGAGATGAAAATATTGATAAAAATAAGGTGAAGAAAATTCTTCACCTTATCTGATTTCAAATGAGAAAAATAACTTAAAGGTGAAGACGATCTTTTCTTTCCAGTAAAGTCTCCACTGTTTCCCGATACATTTCATCGGGCACACAACAGTCGACCGGACATACTGCCGCACATTGAGGTTCTTCATGGAAACCCTGACATTCGGTACACTTGTTGGGCGTAATGTAATACACATCCGTACTTACCGGTGCCTGCTTGGCAGCGGCATCTACCGTCGTTCCATCGAGTAATTCGTAGCTGCCTTTAACAGAAGTACCGTCAGCTATTGCCCACTCAACACCACCTTCATAAATTGCATTATTCGGACATTCGGGCTCACATGCTCCGCAGTTAATGCATTCGTCAGTTATCTTAATTGCCATAATAAATGATTTCAGGGTTTGGGAAAACGTAATTTTGCCGTTCAAAATTAAAGCAAAGCATTGAATGAAATTACAGGAAAGGATAGAAATTTTAATAAAACTTGGGGAATACCTCTCTGCATCAGCCGACACAGCGTATTACAACGAGTGGAATAGTATTGTACAGCAGGCTTCTCGGCTGAATCCCTGGTTTACTCCGGAGAATACTCAACAAGCCGCAAATGCCATCTTCCGACAATTTTTACAGAAAGATTTACTAGAAGAATGGGCAAATAGTTATCGCATAAAAAAAGACCATACCTCAGCTAAACGGGTCGGTATCGTGATGGCCGGCAATATTCCAATGGTCGGCTTTCACGATTTATTATGCACTTTTATCAGCGGACATCAGGCGATTTGTAAATTATCTTCTAAAGATAACGTACTACTTCCCCATCTGGCAACCGTAATGGGAAGAATGAATGCAAATATTCAGGAGCATATTTGTTTTGCAGAACGGCTTTCGGATTGCGATGCATATATAGCCACCGGAAGCGACAACAGTGCACGTTATTTCAACTATTACTTTGGAAAATATCCTTCCATCATCCGAAAAAACAGAACTTCAGTAGCTGTATTAAAGGGAAATGAAAGCAAGGAAACACTTGATTTACTTGCAGATGATATCCTGAGTTATTTTGGATTGGGATGCAGAAATGTAACACAAATCTGCGTGCCGCACGGTTATGATTTTCTCCCCCTCCTGGAAGCACTAAAAAAATACAGCCATTATTTTGAGCATGCCAAATACAAAAACAATTTCGATTATCAGCTCACCATTTATATCATGAACAATCTGTTTTACATGACCAACCAAAGTATTGTGCTGATTGAAAACGAGCAACCCTTCTCTCCCATCGGAACACTTCATTACAAATATTATGAGAATGAAACGTCCGCTTATCAGGAATATCGTCAGCATCCAGCGATTCAGGCTATCGTAGGCGAAAACGGATTGCCATTTGGGAAAGCCCAAGAACCCGGACTAACCGATTATGCAGACGGAGTTGATGTGATGAGATTTTTAACCGAATTATAAAGTATTATCAAATTCAGAAAGCGTTGGCCATTGCAGTAGAGGTAGCCAGCCCGATTCATCCCGATACCAACCCAATGCATTTTTACCATTGCATGTTATGAGATAATGAGTCTGCAGTACCTGATGATAGGATAACAGCTGTGCGGCAGTTTGTTCGCTCAACTCAACGACTTCAGATTTACATTCGAACAACATCCAGGGAAGATGACGGCGATTATACACCAAAAGATCAAATCTTTTTTTTAGCGTACCCACCTGAATTTCTTTCTCCACACTCAGGTAGGCAGCAGGAATCTGCAAAGATTGAGTAATCAATTGAATCAGATTTTGACGTACCCATTCTTCCGGCGTCAACCGAACCCAGCTTTTTCTTATCGGATCAAAAATTTGTGGAATATCCCCTTGCTTACGGACAGAAAAATCAGGCTCAGGGAATGAAAGAGGGAGCATGTAGGGATAATTAATAATTAGTAATTAGTAATTAGTAATTAATAATTAGTAATTACAATTGAGAATTAATAATATTTTATTAACTTAACAAAATTATCAAAAAATAACGCATGAAGACGAAAGAGGAAATAGTTAAAAACTGGCTACCCCGATATACCGGGATGCCATTGGATGAATTTGGAAATTATATTTTACTGACCAATTTTAGTAATTACGTGAAGTTATTTGCTGAATGGAATCACGTATCCATTTATGGCATGGACAAACCCATGCAGTGCGCCACTGCAAATGGCATTACCATTATCAATTTTGGTATGGGCAGCGCGACCGCAGCTACGGTCATGGATTTGCTGACAGCCATTCACCCTAAAGGAGTTTTATTTTTAGGGAAATGCGGCGGTTTGAAGAAAAAAAATCAAATCGGCGATCTTATCTTACCCATTGCAGCCATTAGGGGTGAAGGAACTTCAAAAGATTATTTTCCACCTGAAGTACCGGCGCTGCCGGCATTCGCCCTGCAAAAAGCGGTTTCTACCACCATTCGAGATCAGGACTCCGATTACTGGACCGGCACGGTGTACACCACGAACCGAAGAGTATGGGAACATGATGAAGAGTTTAAAAGATATCTGGAAAGAGTGCGCGCCATGGCTATTGACATGGAAACGGCTACCATTTTTACGGTTGGCTTTTACAATGAAATTCCTACCGGCGCACTGCTTCTTGTGAGTGATCAACCCATGACACCAGATGGGGTTAAAACTGAAGAAAGCGACAAGAAAGTAACGGGAAACTTTGTAGAGAAACATCTGCGCATTGGCATAGAATCTCTTCAACAATTAATCAACAAAGGGAATACGGTAAAACATCTTCGATTTGAATAAAAAGCGATCTCTTACCCTGTTGCATGATTGATATCAGTTTTAATCCAAAGTGCGGGGGGTAGTTTTGAAATTTTTATTTACCTTTGCGTGCTTTAACAGTTACAAGCCCGGAGCCGTAAGTCCGAGTTTGATTTCCCAGCCCGGAATACGTTCGCGTTTGTACCCTGTTATTCTTCTAAAAACAAACGCAATACATGAAACTTTCTCAATTCATTTTCGACCTGCCGCTGAATTTAATTGCTCAGCATCCAGCTGCTAAAAGAGAAGACAGCAGAATGATGGTGGTCAACCGCAAAACCGGACAAATAGAAAACAAGATGTTTCGCGACATTTTGGACTACTATGACGACAAGGATGTTTTTGTGGTGAATAATACCAAAGTTTTTCCCGCCCGCATGTACGGCAGAAAAGAAAAAACGGGTGCGAAGATTGAAGTCTTTTTATTGCGTGAACTGAATAAGCAAAATCGTTTATGGGATGTGATTGTTGATCCCGCAAGAAAAATTCGTGTTGGGAATAAATTATATTTCGGAGATGCAGAAGAGCTGGTTGCAGAAGTAATTGACAATACCACTTCCAGAGGAAGAACCATTCGCTTTTTATTTGACGGAACGGATGAAGAATTCAGAAAAGTATTGTATAGCCTTGGCGAAACCCCGCTTCCGAAATATATCAAACGCAAACCTGAGCCGGAAGATGAAGAACGTTATCAAACTGTGTTCGCTAAATATGAAGGAGCTGTTGCTGCACCTACTGCCGGCCTGCACTTCAGCGTTGAAATGATCAAAAGACTTGAAATCAAAGGCATTCGTTTTGCTGAAATCACGCTTCATACCGGACTGAGCACTTTTCGTCAGATTGAAGTGGAAGACCTCAGTAAGCATAAAATGGATGCAGAATATTACAAGATTGATGATTTTGCCTGTAAAGTAGTCAACAAAGGAAAAGAAGGCGGACACCGGGTATGTGCGGTTGGCACCACTACCATGCGTGCACTGGAAACCTCCTTCACTGCACAGCAGTTATTAAAGCCATCTGAAGGGTGGACAAATATATTTCTCCACCCTCCTTATGATTTCAATATTGCAGATTCCCTGCTCACTAATTTTCACATGCCTAAAACAGGTTTACTGATTATGAGCTGTGCATTTGCGGGATATGACCTTATTATGGAAGCGTATAAAAAAGCGATTAAAGACAAGTATCGGCTTTTAAGTTACGGAGATGCTTTACTCATCATCTAATTTTGTCATTACAACATGAGCCCCAAAAACCCCAAAGATTCTTTCATTATGATGACCGAACTGGTATTGCCCAATGATACCAACACCTTTGGTAATCTGATGGGGGGAAGGCTGATGTATTGGATGGATATTGCCTCAGCTTTGGCGGCGGCTAAACATTGCAATGCACCGGTTGTTACCGCGAGCGTGGACAATATTTCATTCGAAAATCCTATCAAGCTCGGCAATGTAGTACACATTGAAGCGAAAGTTTCAAGAGCATTCAATACCTCCATGGAAGTATATCTTAAAGTTTGGGGGGAAGACATCACGCAGCAATATCGTTATACAAGCAATGAGGCTTACTTTACATTCGTAGCGTTGGATCCCAACGGTAAACCTAGAAAAGTTCCCATACTCACACCTGAAACTGAAGATGAACAACGTTTATTTGAGGGCGCACTTCGCAGAAGACAAGTACGCTTAATTTTAGGAGGAAAGATGAAGCCGGATGAAGCTGCGGAATTAAAAGCTTTGTTTTTACCGAAATAATTTACGATTGCGATTTTACAGGAATCAGGTGATGCTTGCTTTTAAGCATATGTTCTTTACTTTGTTCAATTGCATCCATCACCTGCGCCAGTATATTATCTACTGAATCATTATAATCAACGACCAGTGGATCCTTAATAGTGACGGATAAAATGGATCCTCTTTTCTTGAATTTCAATCCTTTTTTATTGAATGCCCTCCAAAAACCATTGATGATGATGGGTACTACAATGGGTTGATTTTGTTTGATGATATACGCAGTGCCCTTTCTTCCCGGAGCAAACGGTTTGGTAGTTCCTTGCGGGAAAGTAATGACCCAGCTGGTATCCAAAGCGCGTGCAATTTTTCTGGTATCCGCAGGATCCAAACCGCGTTGCACTTCTTTACCTTCCGCACGCCAGGTTCTCTTAACCGTAATGGCACCTGCTTTGGCGAATAGGCGCGTGAGCCAGGTATCATTCATAGTTTCAGCGGCAGCAACGTAATAAATACGAGTAACAGGATTGAGCAGGTAGAAAGGGATGCCCAAACGTTTGTAACGTCCCCATTTTGCAGCGAAGAAAATATGAAGAAAGGCAATTACATCCGCAAAATAAGTCTGGTGGTTACTAACGAACAATACATTCCGGTCGGGCAGATTTTTAAGTTTTTCTGCACCGTTTACTTTTAATTTATTAAAGAGAGCAATACCCGGATATGTAGCGAGTCCGAGCGTACCATAAATAAGGCGACGGGTAAGATGAATATTTCTAATTTTTTTCAGCAGTTGCGCCATCGTTCCTGATTTTTGAGTTGCCAGGATGCAAGATAACGATTTATAGAGAAATGGCTGTATAGGTAAGCGTGGAGACACAAAGTCACAGAGTCGCAGAATCTAAGAGACAAGGTGATATGCTTATCAGACATTAAAACAGTGCTCTTACGCCGGCTCTTCCTGTATGGATGACATTTCCAATGCCTGGTTTTCTGCCATCGTACTGGATAGAGAGTTCCATATTATTGGCAAGGCGTTTGGTGATATCGAGGTTCCAGATAAAATTTCGACCGGGCAGTAATGCGTCGAGCATAATGAAGGCGACCGGGGAATTGACATTGCCATTTTTGAATTGGATATCGCTCATTTGGAAACGAAGATTGATGGTGCTGCTGGAAAGGATATTGTACCTGAATTCGCTGATTAGTGCATGGATGCGGACAGACTCAGCCGAGCCGGCTTCATTATTCTTCACCTCTAATTTGTACGCGAGTGAAAGGCGGCTCTGCGTTCCTTTTTGGAAACTGAGGGCCGGCTCGGCACTCCACATACGGATAAAATAATTACGGTTGCCAAACTTGGGCGTTATCAATTCATTCGTACCCCGCTTGTATTTCAATACCGTTGAAAACTTCCGGCTCAGATTCCAGCGCAACTGATTTGCCAATTCCTCCACCCTCCTGGTTTCAACTCCATACGTCGCAATACTCGTACCGGTATTGCGCAAGTGCGTCAGCTCTATTCCCCACTTTGAAGAAGTACGATTGAAGAACAAAGTATTGCTCATCAAATTATTCAACGCGATCAAAGCTGTATCGCTGTTGATTTTAGTGAATGGATTCAACTGAAAATCGGCGCCGGAAATTTCTTTCTTAAACAACTGCCAACTGCTTCGTACAGATAATCTTGAAAGAAAAGTCGTTATTCCGCTTTTCTTTTGTTGTGTTATCATCAATGCAGGCTGAATGTCAATCGTGTAGTTGAACTGATTGTAATTGGCTCGTATAAAATCAAGCGTTGGCGTAAATACCCTAATATACCTTGCCTGATCACGAAAAGCAGCAATTTCAAATTCATTCACCTGCGCAATACCATCTCCGTTGTAATCATTCCAGGTATATTCTCCCTGTCCTGCCGGCACTTCCAGAAAAGAAAAATCTCGCCGCTGTTCCTGACCGGACCCTAATTCATACAAGGCATTTCCCGTCAACCCTCCATTCCATTCATTAAAGACATATTCCACTCTTCCAAGCAAGGCTCTGTCGGCATTTTGATTCCCTGTATTTTTATAAACCTGTAGCGCGCGATAAGTGGCGTTTAATTTAAGTTGTCTGTTTTCATTTTGAAGCAAATCTATATATGCGTTATAATTCAAACTTCTATCCACCGATTCAAATGAACGCGAAAAAGGCAACTTATCTCTGCGCGTAAAAAATTGAAACCCCCAGCGATTGGCATTTTCCGCAGAACGAAGGAAAAAAGTCCAGGTATCCCAGTTGAAACTGTTCAAAGAGATGGAGTCAGTTGGCTGATACCGAATCTCATTATGCTCCAGGTAATATTCTCCTCCTATTTCTGCACCCTTTAATGCAGGAAATTGTTTTTTTAGTTGTACCTGCGGACGGAAAAAATATCCTCTGTTTAAACCGCTATCCATAGCGGAATAGTTAAGTTGAGTATAACTGCTCCACCCTGTTTGAGACCATTCATGCTGTAATTGATTCTTCCATCCTGTAAACAAAGCCCCCCGCTGATAGTGCTGCAGGGTATGTTTGAATCGGTGACTGGATGCTTTGTTCAACTCCACAAACGCATCAGTAATTTGTTCCGATTCCTGTTGCAATAAAATAGGCAATCCCCATTCGCGGGTAAACTCTACCGGGCGCAATCGTTCTACCGGTCTAAACTGTTCGGTTACTTTTTCAAAACTTCCTCCGAGTCGCCATTGTAATGCCTGACTATTTCTTCTTTGTGGATTTTCATACACCCATTTAACACGACCTGCCCAACCATTGTTTTTGTTGTTGTCAATGGAAGAAAAAGTATTCGGATCATAACGACTCATTGCCATCTCCGCATTAATCAGCAAATTCTTATTCAGTTGATAATCCGCTCCGGCAACGACTACCTGTTGTAAACGAGGGGCGATGAGTTGCACTACCGGGGCAAACCGTCCTGATTTGATGCCGTTCACCGGAGCAACCCACTTGAAAATTCTACCATTCACACCCGATATGTCCTGTATATAATCGCCATTCCCCTCTCCCATATCCATAAAACCTGCACTATATAAATTGCCTGTCGGCAAAGGACTATACACGAGTACAGAATCATAAAGGATACCATTCACTGTAGAATCTGTCATTCTGTATAAGATACGGCTAACATCAAAACTGTCTCTGGTAACGGAACTAAATACCGAACCCGTACGCAAATCTCCGGCCTTGGATAAAAAGATTTTTTGTTCGGGAGTCAGTTGCTGATTGATGGGAGAAGATTTTACATCAGAATTACTGAAAGCGCTAACCCTTACTGTCAAGCGCGGATTGATTTGTAACGTATTGCTCAGCAATAACTGTGCGTTGAGATAATTGCGATCTGCAAATTCGAATTCCACCTGAATACGCCGATCCTTATTAATCATCCTCCTTGGGGTAAAAGTAATCTCAGCCGTGTTGTAGTTGATCACATAATCTCTGTCTTCTCCCCTTTGCATCAATACGCCGTCAATGAATACACGTTCTGTTCCGGCAAGCACTATGAAAAATAATTCTCCGTTGGGCCCCTGCAAACGATATGGCCCCTGATTTCTCTCAATTCCCTGAAATACATAGCGCGTGAATTTTCCTTTTGCAATAGCACCGCTGATTTGAAAATCATTCATTCCTTTTGCAGAAACCTTATTTTTTGTTTGATATGCAACCCCCTGCAGCCGTTTGAAAAAACTCATGTAGTAAGCGTCGTTCTTTCTGATATCAATATCTCCCAACTGCAGCTGCCAGCCCTTCTTTTTCAACTGAATCCATACCTGATCAAATTCATTGAGTTGTTGCGTGTTTCCTTCAGCCTGTATGGGTAAATTATTATCAGTGAGCGCGGCGCTTAATTCCATACTGTCACCCAGCATTCCGTTGATCTGAAGGTTCAACAAACCATTCACCACCGCATCCTGATTGTTGCCGAAGCTGATGCCTCTTCCAAAACTTCCGTTGTATTTTATTTTGCCAAAGTCGAAGAGGGCGCGACTATCGGACTGATCCGATTCCATTTCAATCGGCCGTGTCATGAAATTATATTTCACCGCTTCATAATCCATTCTTCTAAAAGGCGCATTGAATGAATAGGGAAATACGCGGTAAGTGATGGACATGGAATCAAAACTTGGCAACGTCAACCAGTTTAATTTACCATTCACCCAATCTAGCCGATACCAATCAGCCGGAACTCCCGGAATCACTATACTGCCAGGAATAATACTGAAGGAATCAATTTTTACAGGAACCTTACTGACCGATATTTTTTTATACCTGAGATTGGATAAATCCTTCTCTGGCTGTGCATACAGCTTGAGCAGCAACAATGCAAAACATATTGTGAGAACTGCGTGGCGAATAATGGAAGAATTATGATTATATGAATGGTTAAAATTACAATTTATTGTATGGTTGTGATTGAAAAGAGCTAGAGTAATCGAACAACAACGAAAAACGGACAACGAAAAACGAAAAAGCCTCCGCTTCGCGGAGGCTTCTCGTTATCATACAGGAACACTCTTTTTTAAGACGTCAACCCTGCCGACAGATATTCGGCATTAAGCCTGGCGATATTACTGATGGAAATCTCTTTCGGACAAACCGCTTCACAGGCACCCGTATTGGTACAGGCACCAAACCCTTCTTTATCCATTTGTGCAATCATATTCACCACACGCGATTTCCTTTCCGGATCTCCCTGAGGCAATAATGCCAGATGAGAAACCTTCGCACTGGTAAATAACATCGCACTGCTGTTTTTACAAGCGGCGACACAAGCCCCGCAACCAATACACATTGCAGCAGCAAATGCAGCATCGGCTTTATCTTTTTCAATAGGAATGGCATTGCCATCTACTGCATTACCTGTATTTACAGAAACGTATCCGCCCGCCTGAATAATACGATCGAAAGCAGAACGATCTACCACCAAGTCTTTGATCACCGGAAAAGCATTGGCTCTCCAGGGTTCTACCACAATGGTATCTCCGTCATTGAACGCACGCATGTGCAACTGACAGGTGGTATTCGCTTCCCATGGACCGTGCGGACGACCATTGATATACATGCTGCACATGCCGCAAATACCTTCACGACAATCGTGATCGAAAGCGATGGGATCTTTTCCTTCCTTGATGAGACGCTCATTCAACACATCAAACATTTCTAGAAAACTCATTTCCGTAGAAATGTCTTTTACCTCATAGCTTTCAAAATCGCCTTTCGCTTTGCTGTTTTGCTGGCGCCATACCTCAAGTTTCAGATTGATATGTTTATGTTCCATAACTAGTAAATATTTTGAAATTATTTATAACTACGTTGACTGGGTTTTACCACTTCATAATTCAAATCTTCTTTATGCAACTGCCAATCATGTTCATTTTTCAACTCCCATGCAGAGACGAACATAAAATTATCGTCATGGCGAAGCGCTTCTCCTTCTTCCGTCTGATGCTCTTCACGAAAATGTCCGCCGCAGCTTTCTTCACGTGTTAAGGCATCCAAACACATTAACTCTCCCAATTCAATAAAGTCAGCTACGCGATTGGCTTTATCGAGCTCCGGATTATATTCATTAACATTACCGGGAATGCGCACATCCGACCAGAATTCTTTTTTGAGCTGACGCACTTCTTCGATCGCTTGTTTCAAACCCTGCTCATTTCTAGCCATCCCGCATTTATCCCAAATGATTTTACCCAGGCGCTTATGAAAACTTTCCACGGTTTGAGTCCCCTTAATATTCATCAACTGCTCGATTCTTTCACGCACTTGTTTTTCCGTTTCTGCAAAAGCAGGGTGATCGGTAGCAATGGGCTTTACGTGAATTTCATCCGACAAATAATTCCCGATCGTATAAGGAATCACAAAATACCCATCTGCGAGACCTTGCATCAATGCAGAAGCCCCTAAACGATTAGCACCATGATCGCTGAAATTAGCCTCACCTAAAGCATATAGACCTGGTACGGTGGTCATGAGTTCATAATCCACCCAAAGTCCTCCCATCGTATAGTGAACTGCAGGATAGATACGCATAGGCACTTCGTAAGGATTCTCACCGGTAATCTTTTGATACATATCGAAAAGATTACCATATTTTTCTTTTACCACATCTTTACCCAATGCAATGATCGTCGCTTCATCAGTACTGCTTAAACCTTTTTTACCGGCTTCAATTTTTCCATAACGTTTGATCGCATCTGCATAATCGAGGTAAACAGCTTGCTTTGAAGTACCAACACCATAGCCGGCATCACATCTTTCTTTAGCAGCTCTGGATGCTACGTCACGCGGCACTAGATTACCAAAGGCCGGGTATCTTCTTTCTAGATAATAATCTCTTTCTTCTTCCGGAATTTCGTTGGGCTTGCGCGGGTCGCCTGCTTGTTTGGGCACCCATATTCTTCCATCGTTTCTCAGACTCTCACTCATCAAAGTCAGCTTACTCTGATGATCGCCGCTCACCGGAATACAGGTAGGATGTATTTGTGTGAAACAAGGATTGGCAAAATAAGCTCCCTTCTTATGTGCTTTCCAGGCAGCCGTTACGTTGCTGCCCATCGCGTTGGTGGAAAGATAGAAAACATTGCCATAGCCGCCGCTGCATAAAAGTACCGCATGACCAAAATGTCTCTCCAGTTCACCATTTACCAGATTCCGACAAATGATACCTCTTGCTTTTCCTTCAATCATCACGATATCGAGCATTTCATGACGACTATACATCGTTACATTACCCAATGCCACCTGACGCTCCAATGCTTGATAAGCGCCAATTAATAATTGCTGTCCGGTTTGTCCGGCTGCATAAAAAGTTCTTTGTACCTGTGTACCGCCAAAAGAACGGTTGCTTAACAAACCGCCGTATTCACGGGCAAAAGGAACACCCTGTGCCACACACTGATCAATGATATTGCCACTCACTTCTGCAAGACGGTGTACATTTCCTTCTCTCGCTCTGTAATCGCCCCCTTTAATTGTGTCATAAAACAAACGATAGGTACTGTCGCCATCATTCTGATAATTTTTTGCAGCATTGATGCCTCCCTGCGCAGCAATAGAGTGCGCACGGCGAGGACTATCCTGAAAACAAAAAGCCTTTACTTTATATCCAAGTTCGGCAAGGGATGCTGCAGCAGACGCACCGGCTAAACCGGTTCCTACGATTATCACTTCCAGCTTGCGTTTGTTGGCCGGATTAACGAGCTTACAGGTGGATTTGTATTTACTCCATTTCGTTTCGAGAGGACCGGCAGGAATTTTTGAATTCAACATATCTTTCGTTTGATTCGAATTTATTGATTTAACTGTTTATCTGAATTGATTGTTCAAGAGATTCATTTTAACCTACCCAGTTCAGATAGATGGCTACGGGCATGAGCGCAAAGAGAGCAGATATAATAAAAGAATAACCTGCACCAATGCTGTTCAGCAATAACAAATATTTTTTATTACTGACACCGATAGTTCTGAAAGCACTAGTAAAACCATGCATCAGGTGAAAGTATAATGCAATGCAACCTAGGAGATAGACCACTACCACCCAGGCTTCAGTGAAAGTTACTTTCATTAGTGAAAACATATCATGCATCACGACTCCGTTATACACCACCGGTTCTAATCCATTGTGCGTAAAACGGGCGCTTACCCAAAAATGCCCAAGATGAATGATAAGAAACAATAAGATTAAAGTGCCCAGCAAAGCCATGCTTCTGCTGTACCATTTACTGCCATCGTTACCCATAGGTTTAGCATAAGCAACGCTGCGGCTCTGACGGTTTTTCAATTCAAGCAAGTAGCCCTGAACTATGTGAAGGATGATGCCGGCAAAAAGACCAATCTCCATAATTCTGATCAATACAGTAGATCCCATGAAATGGGCTGCTTTATTGAACATTTCACCGTTATCCTCTGAATTGAAAAAAGGCAAATCGGCAAAAATGCAAGCGTTAATACCGGCGTGAACAATCAAGAAGGTTATCAGAAAGATACCCGTGAGTCCCATTACCAGTTTTTTCCCAATAGAAGAAATAAACAATTCTTTCCAGGTCATAAATACAATATTTTTTGTCGTTGCAAATTTAGGGGTTGAATACACATAAACACCAAATTGATGAATTTGGTTTGGTATAAAAAATATACCGAAAACACGTAGGGGCGAAATTTCTTTCGCCCCTACGTGTACACAATTAAATAATTTCATTAAAAACTAATGCCCAAGCACAAACCAGCACGAACGCCTCCCCAAATGCCCGCAGAAGTAACTTTAACCGTATTTTCTGTTGGAAATGTTGGAGTGCCGGTTTTTATATTTGAGATTGAAAATGTATCAGCATTTTCAAGGATTAAACTTTTCTCATCACCGGTAAATGCAATGTCTTTTTGGGCGGTAAATTCGCCGGTATGATTGCCTACGTGCCCGCCTAAAATCCACCAGTCAAGTGAAATGAATCGAGCCAGTTTCCATTGAGCTCCCATCATCAAACCATACGATTCAGCGGTTATTTTTCCACTCACGGTAACGGTATTTAATCTGTTGCCCGCCTCATAATTCTGCGAATAACCATTTAACGTGTAAGTAGCCATTCTGTAAAAAGGTGCTAGATAAAAGCCCCTTCCGTACCCTTTTTTTCCAATGTAAAGTCTGATTTCAGGAGTAATTGCCGTATTGGAAACTTTAACCGCTCTAACCTGATCCAACAATTCTTTGTCTTCCGGAAATGACTCATCCATACCTGAAACTGCCTTAAATTGTTCAATTAAAGGCAATCCATCTTCAGGCATCGTGCGGTAGCCAACTGCAATAGATAATCTTTTGGTAAGTACGCGCTCCACCTGAAAACTATAATTTCTCAATGGGATATTCCAAAGATTCATTTTAATGAAATTTCTAGTCGGTTTTCGGGGAATAATCTCTTCTTCAACTACCACTTCATCTGCACTTTCCGGCTCCTCAATAGATTCCTTTACCGGATTAATCGTTGTATCAGCAATGGGAGTTGATTCTGATTCCTGCTCTGAATCCTGTGCTTTAGATTGATTAAAAATTGCAACCAATATAAAAAAGCAAATAAATAACGGTTTATACATCTGTGTATTTTTGGAATTTATAATGTTAAATTTAGTAAAATTTTCGATTCAATGTAAGCGGAAAAATTATCTAATAAAAAAAGCCGCAATTTTGCGGCTTTTGGAAAGCAATTGATTACTTGGCGTATTTAGGATCATAAAGGGTGCTTGAAGGTATATCCACCTTTGGCTTACCTTTATATCGGTAGGAATACAACTTATAACAGCCGCCTAAAATAAAGGCAACCAGACAAAAAAGCTGGACATAAAAAAGGAATCGGGAAGAAACGACCCAATTGTTGGTAATATCCTTATGTTTTTCTTCAATTATTGCTTTTTCCATAACCATTAATTGTGTCGCAAAAGTAAGGAAGGAATTTATTCTATAATTATTTTCTTTTAACAATTTGTGAAAAAAGAGTTTTTCGTTCAAGAAAATATGCTTTAACGACACTTCCCTTAAATACCCCTTCCACTTCAAATGAAGAACGGCTTTTTTGCAGCACTGAAACATAGTTCTGAAGCATCCAGTACATGAATGCAAAATGAGCTTTGGCAACCGCAAGCCAGTATCCGGGGTTGCCGGTCAGTAAATTTTTCCAGGCACTTAATGCATCCAGCGCAAATCGTACAGGGATTTTCCAGATGGTCTGCTTCCAGTGCCAGTGCTGTGCAAGCATGATCAGATTATTTCTAAAATTTAAATATACTTTCTGAGGCTGTCCGGCTGACAAAGTACCCCCTCCTAAATGATATACTACAGAAGCCGGACAGACATAAATTTTATACCCGAACTCCTGTAATCGCCAACAAAGTTCAATCTCTTCCATATGGGCAAAGAAATAAGCATTAAACCCTCCTGCTTCGTGAAAACATTGTGAACGAACAAAAAATGCTGCGCCGCTTGCCCAAAAAACAGGGCAGTTATCCTCATATTGTCCTTCGTCTTTTTCCAGCGTATCAAACACTCTTCCTCTTGCAAAAGGATAACCTAAACGATCAATCCACCCCCCTCCGGCACCCGCATATTCAAAATAATCTTTATGAAGAAAAGAACGGATTTTAGGCTGACAGGCAGCAATAGTTGCATCCGCTTCCATGAGTGCAATTATCGGCTCTATCCAATTCGGCGCCACTTCTACATCTGAATTCAGCAGTACATAGTAGTCGGCCATTATTTTAGGAAGGAAATAATTGTATCCCCCTGCATATCCGTTATTGACTTTATTTTGCAAAATAGTTACCTGAGAAAAATTTTCCTGCACCCATTGTACAGAGTCATCTGTGGAGGCATTGTCTGCTAATATAATTTCAAGTTCAGGATAGGTAGATGCAACTACTGAAGGAAGGAACCGGCGAAGATGCTCCACCCCATTCCAGTTTAATATAACTACTGCGACTTTTGGCAAAGGATTCAATTAATTTTTACCAAAAATAATTGAAGCAAAGCAAACCTTGTATAAATTCGGTCATGGTTCAACAATATTTTAATCGGGGAACCCTTCCTGCAATAGTTGCTATCTGCATTGTGGCAGGCACTATTTTCTATTCCAACTATCTCGCAGAAAAAATAGCAGAGGATGAAAGAAAAAAAGTAGAAGCCTGGGTGGAAGCCGGTCGCTTTCTGATTGAAGCACCGGCAGATGCCGACACTCGCCTTCCCTCTTTGCTCAGGAACGAACAGCAAGCTATTCCCATCATTGAAACAGACGAAAAGGACAGTCTGGTCAGCTGGATCAATCTGGATAGCGTTTCTGTAGCGAACGATCCGCAATTTGTCCGACAAAAACTAAAGGAATTCAAGTCAATCAATAAGCCCGTAGTACTGGAGATTGGAGAAAACGGAAAGATGATCAATAAATACTATTACGGGCATTCCAGATTACTCAAAGAAGTTCGGTACTACCCGATGATACAGTTGTTGATCGTGGCCTTATTTATCTTCGTTGTGCTGCTGACCATTCAATTACGTAATAAATCCACCCAAAACCAGGTTTGGGTCGGTATGGCAAAAGAAACGGCACATCAGCTGGGGACGCCGGTTTCCTCGCTGCAGGGCTGGCTGGAGATGTTGAAAGAGTCTGCTGCAGATAAAGACATCGTTGCAGAAATAGGTAAAGATGTGGAACGATTAAGATTAATCAGTGAGCGTTTCGGTAAAATAGGAGGCACTCCTCATCTGGAACCAACCGATTTATGGGAGCAGCTTGAAAATATGATTACCTATATGAAGCGAAGAGCTTCAGGAAAAGTTATTTTTCATTTTGAATGCGCTTCAAAAGATGCACTATTGCTGCCATTGTCACCCCCACTATTTGATTGGGTAATAGAAAATCTGATCCGAAATGCCCTGGACTCAATGGAGGGGAAAGGCGCTATTACCCTCTCCGTAAAAAAATCAACCCACTGTGTTTATGTGGATGTTCGGGATACAGGGAAAGGTATTCCAAGAAGATCCTGGGAAAAAATATTCAAGCCGGGCTATACGACTAAAAAAAGAGGCTGGGGGCTTGGTTTATCACTCAGCAAGCGCATCATTGAACAATATCATAAAGGGGAGCTCTATGTGAAATATTCAGAGCAGGAAAAAGGAACTACTTTCAGGATTGTACTGCCACTACAAATCAAGTAATCAATCATCGAAAAGATGAGTTTATCGAATGTTGGTCTATTAGGAATGATCCAAAACAGGAAATTAAAAATGAATGAATTACTAAAAACAAAACCTTGAAAAAAGAAACATGAAGGCATTTTTACAATCCATTCGATACTCCCTGCCTTTCCAGTTATTGCTGATGCATTTTTTAAGGCATCAGCTGCTCTTGGGCTATTGGATATTTCTGGTTGCCGTCATCAACGGAAGTATCATGAAAAGTTTTGGAGGCAACGCACTTTTACTTGCCCCTGAATATCTTGGAAAAGTAAGCTTTTACAGCGGACTTTTTACCGGTTTTGCCTTTGGTATTTTTTTGATGAGCTGGAATATTTCAAGCTTTTTGTTATTCGGACATAAATTCAAATTTCTTGCTGCTACCAGCAAGCCCTTCAAAAATTATATCCTCAACAATGCGCTCTTGCCCATCGGATTTATTTGCTTCTATCTCACCCATATTATACTATTCGATTATGAGAATGAATTACTCGACTGGCATGAAATCTTTGCACTCATAGGCGGTCAGCTTGCGGGATTCACCCTGTTAATGCTCATCGCATTTGCCTACATCTCCGGCAGTGAAAGCGCTATTCAACGTTCCATGAAGACCGGCACTTCTACTTCCAAAAAAAGAAACCGATTTATTAGATTCAGGAAACCTTCCATCGACAGCAAACAAATACGAGTAGATTCATTTTTTACCGGCTGGCTAAGAATAAAAGTTCCCAGAAGCGTTGACCACTATAATCAGCGTTTTTTAAATCGTGTTTTTGAGCATCATCATTTCGCTGCATTCCTGGCTATTGTACTCGCGTTTTTTCTGCTGCTGAATTATGGATACTTTTTAGACAGACCTTATTTTCAGTTTCCTGCCGCTGCAAGTGTTTTTGTATTCTGTTCCATCCTTATTTCATTAGCCGGCGCATTGGTATATTGGATGGGAAGATGGACGCTGTTGGTAATTATTTGTATTGTGATCAGCATTAATCTGGTAATCGCCTACGAAGTCGTAGATATGCGGAATAAAGCGTTTGGACTCAACTATCAGAATGTAGCTTATCGCCCACCCTATCATCTTCAACACCTGGTAGAGTTGTCAAACTCAGATCAAATGCGGAAAGACAGTCTGCAGATGATTACCTTGCTCAACAAATGGAAAAGTAAACAGGGTGTTGAAAAACCATACTTATACCTTTTAAATGTAAGCGGCGGCGGTAGTCGGTCTGCAACATTTTCATTTCACACGATCCGAATGATTGACAGTGCGATGAAGGGTGCACTCATGCATAAAGTCTTTTTGTTCTCCGGTGCATCCGGAGGCATGCTGGGAGCAACTTATTACCGCGAACTTTTCCGACAGCAACAAAAAGGGAAAATAGAAAATATTCAATCTCACGAATATGGAGAAAACATTTCAGCCGATCTCCTTAATCCTGTTTTCTCAGCATTGGTAACGCGCGACTTATTTACTCCTCCCCAATATTTTACAGTTGGAAACTATCGCTACACTAAAGACAGAGGGTATGCCTTTGAAGAGCAGTTTTATCAAAACACGGGCTCTGTTTTAGGAGAGCAGTTGAAAGATTATCAACAGGAAGAACGTGCTGCTAAAATTCCTCTTGGCCTGTTTCTTTCTACCGTTTCACAGGATGGCAGAAAAATGATGATTTGTAATCAACCGCTAAGTTTTTTGATGCGACCTCAACCGGATAGTGGCCGCGGGATTGCCGCTGAGCCGGATGCGGTAGATTTTGCTTCATTGTTTAAAGCGCAGGATCCGTACAATATAAGAATCCTTACCGCGCTGCGAATGAATGCAACTTTTCCTTTAGTATTACCCAATGTTTGGCTGCCCAGCGAACCGGTCATTGATGTGATGGATGCAGGCATGCGCGACAATTACGGACTTGAAACGCCCCTGCGCTTTATTTCCTATTTTGACAGCTGGATAAAAGAACATACTTCGGGGGTGATTCTGATTCAGATCAGAGATCATCAGAAAAATAAAAACACAGAAATCAAAGCAACAGAACACGGATTGGGTGACATTTGGTATAAGCCGGCTACTGCAGTGCAAAACAACTTCTACATGGTGCAGGATTATTTTCAGGAGAGTATGTTGAGCACTTTGAATAAAAGCATGGAGATTAAAAGATTTACTTTTATGTACGAACCCGCCGCCAACCGCCCGGGTGCTGCTTTGAATTTTCATTTAACAGCTCAGGAGAAAAAAAGCTTGAAGGAGTCTGTGACTAATGAGGGGAACAGGAAAGTGCTGGAGAATTTGATCACATTAAAGCCTTGATTTACTATTAAGGTTGAAAGTTGTAGGTTGTAAGTTGTAGGTTTTACACTCTTAATAATCCCACCTTATACAATTGAGATACCGGTTTATTATCCCAAAACAATTCAAAATCTTCCAGCCCCGCCTTTTCGTAATCAGACTTTAAATCCCTCAGCGTCATCAGCCTGTCATTGAAGGGAGAAATTTTGGGTAATATTGCTGACAACCAAATTCCTTTTTGTTCATCGACCTGAATGGAGAGTGTCTGTTTTTTGGATACAAAATCCAGTTGCATCACTGTCCACTGATTTCCCTTTTTTGATTTGGTAATAATTTGAGATTTCAGAAGTGATCCTAGAAAAATAACTTTAGTATTCGAACCGGAAGGAGGCAATTCATCTTCATTCAGGATATTCAAAATATAATCAGGTGATACACTTGTTCTAGGCGTTTTATGATCAAACCATTTGTGCAATGGTTCATCCAGCCCAATCCCCTGCATGTAGTTGAACAATGATTTTTTTAACCCATAGGAATACGCTTCATGATCTGCTCCGGCAGGATCAATATGTTCCACATCATTATCCGCAAAGGATATGACTGTTTCTTTGGCGCGTTTCACTTTAAATTTTTCAGGATGCAATCCGACCGGACTATGAGCCGTCATGGCAAACTGATGCCAAAATGCAGATTGTAAAATACCGGTCTTAAACATTTGACGAACCATTTCCAGTGAATCAATCGTTTCCTGATCGGTTTGAGTGGGAAAACCATACATCAAATAAGCATGCACCATAATGCCCGCTTCCGTAAAATTTCGGTTCACTCTGGCAACTTGCTCAACAGTAACGCCTTTTTCAATCAACTCCAGCAAACGATTACTAGCCACTTCCAGTCCGCCACTTACCGCAATACAACCACTGGCTTTTAAGAGCAGACACAAATCATGTGTAAAACTTTTTTCAAAGCGGATATTTGTCCACCAGCTGACCACCATTTTCCTTTTAATAATTTCAAGAGCAAGTGAACGCATCAGTGATGGTGGAGCCGCTTCATCCACAAAATGAAAACCGGTTGTCCCCGTTTGTTGGATAATGGCTTCCATCCTGTCGCACAACAATTTTGCAGTAAGCGGCTCGTAGCGTTGTATATAATCGAGGGAAATATCACAAAAAGTACATTTGCCCCAATAGCATCCATGCGCCATCGTCAGTTTATTCCATCGGCCATTGCTCCATAAGCTATGCATTGGATTTACCACATCAATGGCTGAAATATATTGGTCAAGAAGTAATTCGGAGTAATCGGGCGTACCGGTTTCAGATTGTTTATAATCGCTGCAGGTACTGTTATTAATGTACCTGACAAAACCATTCAAAAGCAGATAGGTGCGTTTTAAATCTTCCGCACTAATTTCATTGTTGATATACTTGATGATTTGTTCAACCGGCGCTTCACCATCATCCAAGGTAATGAAGTCGAAAAATTCAAAAACTCGAGGGTCTTTTAAAGAACGAAGTTCTGTATTGGGGAATCCACCGCCCATGGCGACCTTACTAGTCGGGTGATTCGATTTAATCCATTGTGCGATCCGGAATGCCGCAAAGAGGTTGCCTGGAAAGGGAACCGATATCGCAATCAGCGAAGGATTCTTTGACGAAAAATGTTGAGCTAAAATTTCAGCGAGTATTTTATCTGTATAAGTAAGCGGTTGTTGTAATGCATGATATAATTCATCAAATTGATTGGCGGATCTGCCTAATCTTTCCGCATAACGACTGAATCCAAAATGTTCATCTATACATTCTTTGATAAAGTCGGAGATATCTTCCAGGAAAAGGGTTGCTATATAGCGCGCTTTATCCTGAATACCCATTGAACCAAAAGCGTCATCGTTATATTGTTGAAATCTCTCTGCTTGGGGAAGGAAATTACCGGAGGCAATCTGATAGGAAATAGTAGGATTATTGCCCTGCAGGAAATGGATTACCGGATCAATACAATTGACATAAGTATCTCTCAACGAATAGATTCTTTTCGCATTATCAGAAAGATGATCCTCTGATGAAATATGTTGAAACAATCGAGTGAGTCCATTGGAAGAAAACATTTCAAGCATTACTTCTATCCCCAGATCTGCCTGAAAAGAAGCGATATTCTTTGTATTTAAAAATCCTTTTAAATAAGCCGTAGCCGGATAGGGCGTATTGAGTTGTGTGAATGGAGGAGTGAGGAGAAAGACGGACATGAATTAAAAATAAGGGTTATTTTAGTAATGCCTGATACCAATGAAGTATTTGAAGTCCGATTGCATGATAATTATAAACAGATGCCGCCTCATCGGAAATTTTTTTTCTGTCGTATGCGCTACTGTTATCCAGATAATTGGCTAAGGAATCCCGGAGGCTCTTTATATCTTCCGATTGCACGAGTATTCCATTTTCAGAATGAATTACTTCACGAATACCACCAACATCGGAGGCAATCACAAATAAGCCGCAGCACAAAGCCTCCGTAATAACACATGGTAGATTTTCATAACGACTAAAATGAACCAATGCATCTGCTGTCCTCATTTGAGCAGCCACTTCATCATAACGAAGCAAGCCGGTAAAAATCACTTTATGACCAACACCACCCTCTTGTGCCATTTTTTGATAGGATTCGTAAGGCGGACCCACCAGCACCAATTCCCAATCTGTATGCAAACGATTCAAATCAATAAATGCCTCGATGATTCCTTTTACATTTTTCAGCGGCTCCATCATGGAAACGTGAATGAATCTTTTTACTGCATTTGTGGAAGGCGTATGATAAAACAAACTTGTATCAACTGAATTGCGAATCAACTTAAGACGAGCGGGTTTGAAAATATCATCTAGCCTGGACAAGAGCCATTCAGATACCGAACTGACAGCTAATGCTTGTTGAAAAGTTTGGCGCGCCATCCATTTGTAAAAAGGATTAAGTGAATGATAATTGAATGGAATATGAGAAAAATAAGCTGAACTATGCTCGGTTACCACAAAAGGAACATTGAATTTCTTTTTTAGATACAAAGCCCCTGCACCGATTTTCACCGGCACATGCACATGTACCATATCGGGTTTACCATGTTCAGCAATGTACTGTCTCAGCAAACGTTTCAGATAAATCAAATAGCGAAAATTAAAAGTCAATTGGTTTAGTAACTGAATATTGAATGCAGCAACCGGTACAGTATGAACCATTACGCTCAAACCTGGTTGTATATCATATTTATTGATGGAAATTCTTTTTTTTGATAAGTCCTGATTCTGAACAATATGAATCACATCCACCGGATTATGTAATGCCAGTGCTTTTGCATGTCGCTCGATAAAATCTCCGCCATAATGATCGAGCTCATTGGGAAACCAGCTACAAAGCCAAAGAATTTTCATGGATTGGATTTAAAAAATAGTTTAATATTCATTAATTCCTTACTGATTTCCCGATCAGTTTCAGTGGACTTAATCAATCTTCGAAAATTAATACCCGTTTTTCTGATGAAAAAGAATAAAGCAGCACCTGCACAACACAGATAAGCAAAAGAGCTAACCATAGCAGCAGCTTTTACTCCATAAAATGGAATCAATAAATAGTTGGCTACACACACAATGATTAACGCAATAAATGCTGTAAACAAATTGATTCTGACCGCATTGACGCCGGCCAGATAAGTACTGATAATAGCCAGCACTGATAACGCAAAAATGCCGGGGATGTATAAAATAAAAAGCAGATACATCTGATCAAAACTTTGACCAAAAATCAAAGGGAATAAATAGGAACCCCCAATAACAATTGGCATCAATAATATAAGATTAAGTATTACTATCCATCGAATCAGTATGGTTATGTATGGAATTATTTTATCTCCATCAGATGCGGTCTTCGGAAAAAAATAAGCAGCCAGCATAGAAGGTAAAATCTGAAAGAGTTGTACCAGGCGGGAAACCTGAATGTAATTACCGATATCAGCATCAGGAATGCTGAAATGATTCAGCATCCAGTAATCAATACGGGTAGCTGCAAAAAACAAAAGGTTTGCCCAAAAGGCCAGAAATCCGTACGAAAAAAAACTTTTTGCATTTCCTGACAAAGTATAGGGAGCACTAATTTGCTTTCGATTTTGAAAAATGTAAATGCAGAGCAAACTCAATCCTTGTAAAGCGATTAAGAGAATATAAGATTGAAGTAAAAAGAGATGAGAAAGATGTAGAGCCGGACTAAAAGCGGAGATCGACAACAAGCCAGTGAAACCAAGATTAGTAAAAAAAATAAGTTGTGCAGGCAGCAAGTATTGATGTTCGCCGTAGTAAAAGGCAGTCTGGAAATTAAGAATCAGTTGTCCCAAAATGAAAATTAAACCATAGCGCAATCCATTTTCCGGAAAGCTTTTCAGAAAACGTAACTGTTCAGTAAAAAAAGTTGCGGCAGAAAAATAAAGAAAGATTATTAAAACCAACCAGCATCCAGAAAAGAATAACAGCTTTCTTTTTGGCAGTATGCCTGAAGCCATGAAATAAGTAATCGCACTATCCAATCCTCCGCTGCCAATCAGCACAAAAAAACTTAACCAACTGATGAAATAGAAAAAATTGCCGCTTTCAGCTGCGCCCAGTATTCTTGACAGGAAAATGGTAATCAGGAGTTGGGTACCCAAACCGAGCATTCTCCAAATCAGATGACCATTTAATGACCTAGTCAGTTGCGTCATAGAATTGCTAAGTTAAACGCTTCCTTTCAACTTACTGAGGGTTTCGGGAATTATTCAATAATTTGCGTGTAGATGTAAGTGGAGATGGCATATAAAACAACGATAGGAACTGATATTCATAAGGCATCCGAATGGTTAATCAAAGGAGAGGCGGTTGCCATTCCAACAGAAACCGTTTATGGATTAGCCGCGAATGCGCTGGACAATACGGCGGTGGTCAAAATTTTTGATGTGAAGAATCGTCCGCAATTCAATCCACTCATTGTGCATGTAGCTTCTTTTGAAGCAATCAAAAAATGGGTAAAAAAAATTCCTGCTGAGGCGGAGCTTTTGGCCACTGCTTTCTGGCCGGGGGCACTCACTTTACTGTTGGATAAAAATGAAAAGATTTCCGATTTGGTCACCGCAGGTCATTCGAGAGTAGCGATTCGGATACCCGATCATCCGTTGACCCTTTCCTTATTGAAACAACTTGATTTTCCTTTGGCGGCGCCCAGTGCGAATCCGTCCGGCTATGTGAGTCCGACCAGCGCCGCCCATGTATATGAGGGGTTAAATGAAAAGATACCCTATATACTGGAAGGAGGTGCTTGCAAAGTTGGATTAGAATCAACCATTGTGGGCTGGGATGAATTGGATAAACCCGTCATTTATCGTTTAGGGGGAATCAGTAAAGAACACATAGAGAAAGTCTTGGGCAGTGAGATCAAAATTGCTGCTTCCATAAAACAAAATCCTGCCACCCCCGGCATGCTGAAGAGTCATTATGCGACCGTGACCCCGCTGCATGCCGGGGGGATTCCTGAATTACTTAAAAAATTCCCCGATAAAAAAGCTATAATCATCAACTACAACCATTACCACCCCCACTACCCCACCGAACTACAATATATCCTCACCCCCAATAATGATACCAATGAAGCAGCAAGCAATCTTTTCAAAATACTAAGAGAGGCCGATCAGCGAAATGCAGAACTCATTCTGGCCGAATATGCCCCCGCCGAAGGACTGGGCCTCGCCATCAACGACCGCCTCTACCGAGCACAACATGAATGGAAATGAAGTGATAATTAGTAATTAGTAATTAATAAATAATAATAACCTACAACCAACAACCCACAACACCGTTCCCAAACTTACCCTACTTTTGTAACTCAAAGCGGCGCATGGAATCCATACAACCAATTATTCGGCAAATTGCTGTTCAACTGATCAAAGAAAATTATCAGAAAGAGGTAGCGGAAGACGCTTTACAGATTCAGCAAACCAAACCTGAATTTGAAGGTGATTATACACTGGTGCTATTCCCTTTGCTGAAACTGACCGGACAATCTCCCGCTTCGTTGGCTGCAACAATGGGAGAAGGCTTTATCGAAATGCAGCCGAACCTTTTTTCGGGTTATCAGTCTGTGGGTGGCTTTTTAAACCTCACCCTATCGGATGAGTATTCCATCAAATTTTTAGAGCATCATTATGAAGACAGCAATTACGGACAGCAAGCCCACAACGGAAAAACTGTCCTGATAGAATATTCTTCTCCCAATACCAACAAACCACTACACCTCGGACACCTGCGCAATAATTTTTTAGGATGGAGTATGGCTGCGATTTATGAAGCCGCTGGGTATCGGGTAGTAAAGACCTGCATCGTGAATGACCGGGGTATTCATATCTGCAAAAGCATGCTCGCCTGGCAACTGCTTGCCAATGGAGCCACACCGGAAACTACGGGAATGAAGGGAGATCATTTTGTAGGTCACTACTATGTACAGTTCAATGAACTCTATAAAGAAGAAGTCAAACAACTCATCGCTTCAGGCATGCAGTCAGAAGTTGCGGAAAAAGAAGCACCGGTGATGAAAGCAGCGCAGCAATTACTGCTCGACTGGGAAGCGGGAAAACCGGAAGTGTTGGATCTTTGGCGGAAGATGAATAGTTGGGTGTATGCGGGCTTTGATGCCACTTATCAGCGAATCGGAAGCCGCTTCGATCAAACCTATTTTGAAAGTGACACCTATCTTTTAGGAAAGCAAACCGTAGCGGAAGGATTGCAGCATCATGTGTTTCATCAAAAAGAAGACGGCAGTGTATGGATCGATCTCACTGCAGATGGACTGGATGAGAAACTGGTTCAGCGCAAAGACGGCACTTCTGTTTACATCACACAAGATATCGGATTAGCAGAATTGCGCTATCAGACCTATGCTACTGATACCAGCATTTATGTGATTGGAGATGAACAGAATTATCACATGAAAGTGCTGCAGTTGATTTGTAAAAAACTACAGCGTCCTTATGCCGATGGCATTTATCACTTGAGCTATGGCATGGTGGAATTGCCTACAGGCAAAATGAAAAGCAGGGAAGGCACTGTGGTAGATGCCGATGATCTGCTCGACGAAATGGAACTGGTAGCACAGCAAAAAACAGAAGTATTAGGCAAAGTGGAAGACTTCATTGAAGAAGAACGTCAACACCTCTATCGGGTATTAAGTCTGGGTGCCCTTAAATATTTTTTATTGCGAGTGGGTCCGAAAAAGAAAATGATTTTCAATCCCCAGGAGTCTATAGATTTTCAGGGACACACCGGCCCATTCATACAATATACCCACGCAAGAATTTGCTCCATTTTACGGAAAGAAAACATTGCGCCACATACAGTTGCCGGCATCAACCTGCAACCATTGGAAAAAAATCTGATTCTGGAACTGGAGCGTTATCCGCAAACCATATCGCAGTCTTGCGCTGAACACGACCCTTCACATTTGGCAAACTATTTATACGGAGTCGCTAAATCATTCAACACTTTCTACGCGCAGCATTCGGTATTACACGCCGACAATAACGAGCAACGTCAGTTACGTTTAAAGCTATGCGCTCTCACAGCAAAAGTTATTGCTAATGGAATGCGGCTATTGGGCATCGAGGTACCCGAGAGAATGTAGAAGTGGCATTGATTCATTAAAAATTGGACAGCTACTGTTACACCATAACTGCTAACTTCATAACATCTATAAGTTTCACATCTGATTCCCCTCATTCAATTCAGATGCAGCATACTACTATTTTAGCATTACGATAGCTGATACAAAAAGCGTTATCTACTCACTCTTAAAATTTATTATTATGTCTGCCATTAAAGTTTTAGAGCTCATGGTGAGCTCACCCAAAAGCTGGGAAGATGCCGCCCAGCAGGCCGTTAACGAAGCTTCCAAAACACTAAAGAACATTAAGTCGGTTTACATTCACGATCACAGTGCGGTGGTGAAACACGGCAAGATTGTGGAGTATCGTGTGAATGCAAAATTGAGTTTTGAAGTTGAACCTGCTTTAACCGCCTGATTAATTTAAACGAATATGTCGCTCGATTTCGATCAATATGCTGCCAAAGGCAACGCGTTTGTAAACAGGGTAGCTGAAAAGCTGCAAGTGCAGCGAGAGCAAGCCGCACGAATTGTGCGATCTGTTTTGCACGCTTTGCGTAGCCGGCTCAGTCTCGATACTTCTTTTAATCTTCTGGCGCAGCTGCCGATAGCTTTAAAGGGAGTATATGTTGACGGGTGGAAACACACCAACGACTATATCCGCCTCCGGCATCCGGAAGAATTCCTGGATGAGGTACGGAGGCAGGACAGAGGACTGGCCGGTTACGACTTTGGCAATCACGAAAAAGCAGCGAAAGTAACAGGGGTTGTGTTTGAAGAATTATTCAGTATGATTTCTGAACAAGAAGCGGCCAAAGTATTGCAATCTCTCCCGGAGCCTTTGCAGAGCTGGGTAGGGGCAATGAAGAAAAGTTCTAACTATGAGGAAACAACAAAAAATCCTGCCCCGTAAGGCAGGATTTTTATCTTTTGTGGAGAATACCGGATTCGAACCGGTGACCTCTTGCATGCCATGCAAGCGCTCTAGCCAACTGAGCTAATTCCCCTTTATAAGTAGAAAGTTTTAAAGTGAATATAAAAAAGAATATCTGACTACTTTATTCTTTTAAGTTTTAAGTTTAAACTTTTTACTTTCTGTCCGTAAAAATAATCAAGCCGACGTTCTCTTCAAAATGAATTCTATTGCCGGATGATTGGGAAAGTGGCTTTGCCTTCCTCAGTGATAATTTCAAGCAGATAGAGTCCTTGATTCAGTTGATCGATTGTAAGCGTATGTAATTGTGACAACCCATTCAATCGCTTGTTTTGCAATATCCTTCCCTCTGCTGATAGCAATCGCAGATTCACATTTCTTTGCAGATTTTCAAAACGTATATATAATTCCTTCCCAACAGGATTGGGGTACACTTTCACTTTCTTTATTAACTGTAAATCAGTAACTGAAGTAAGCGTACCGGGATTACCAATTGCATAACCGGAAAAGCCATTATTAAACGTGGCTTTAACGGTATGATCTGTATTATAAGTACCAAAAACTACCTGATTATTAACCGTCACTGAAGAAGCCTGTTGATTGGAGGGCGTGATGGTTGAGATGGCACCCTCAGATTTTACCACACTTGCCGTCGTCCAGCTGCTTCCTGTTGCTGATTCATAACCGGCTTTTTCTGCATTGGTATAATAGAGTGTAATCTCATAACTGCCATTAGGATTTGGATTAGCGGGCGTTACTTTGAATGTTTTTTGAGTAAGGCGCCTGGCTGCTTCATTGAACCAGAAATTAGCCACTCCCGAACCTGAACGATCAATTTCCAATTTGGTGCAGCCATAGTCAAAGTCAGATAAATTCTTGATGCAGCCAAGTACTTTGCCTGTAGTATCATAAAAACAGGCATTGGCATTAGGCCCCAAATAAGATTCAGTAGAAATAATACCATTGGCAACCGGATTGCCGGGGTTGTTCTTCAAAAACTGAATATAAGGCCGGGTAGTCCCTTGAAAAGATGCCGAAGAATTACAAGCCTGAAAATCACCCGCTCCTCCGGAAGTGAGGGAAATAGTGGCTACCCCGCCATCTCTGGATTGTCCTGCCACCACATCAGAAGAAGTGGTGAATCCCTGATTATCGTAACAAAACTGAATGACTAAATTGCTGACACCATCCCATATAAAGGATTTATTGAATTTGATAATATTATCACCCTTCTGAGTTGTATAGCTACCAAGAAAAACAGAAGTCAATCCCGTAGTGATGAAACTGTTTACAAAAGCATTAGTGGTCGTATTACCTATTGAAACATTTAAATTATCGTAAGGTCTTGAAGATCTTTTAGTACTGACAGTAAGCAGTAATCCATCTATAGGACCGGCAGACAAACCCGCTTGTCTCAATTCACTGGAAGAGTAAAGCACCTGTACTCTGTTTTTACTCAAAGCGCCAGTGAACGGACTGGCAGAAGACTGCGCGCTAAGCGTAGTAGTGGATTGTCCGACCGGAATTTGGAAATAAGCTGTATTGGGGAATATCGGCAGCGCATCGTTATCCGTTAACTTCAAAGAAATCACCGGTGCAGCCTCCCCTATTTTCAGTTCACCGCTTAGACTATTCAGCTTCAAAGCAATGGTTTCTTCAGTTTCAATATCAATATCATCATACACCCTCAAAACAAAATTTTGCGAGGCAAGTGCATTAGTCGGAAACTTCAGTAAATTGGAAGCACTAGTAAGATTACCATTGGTAAAAATATCGTAATCTATTCCAATGCGTGCCGTACCTCCGTTTTCAATAATCTGAACCTCTGCATCCGCAGTTAAGGGACTGGTTAAATTAACTGATAAGGTATAATCTTTGTATCCCAGACAACCACTTGTACTGTCTGTTGCTTCTGCTACAGTATTGAGTGAAGTTTGAAAGTTGACTTTAGGAGGACATAGGGGCAATATACTAGGTGGCGTTTTACCGGTAGACTGTGCCAAAGTTGCGCGAGAAGTAGCAATAGCTCCAAGTACTCTGTCTTTTTGATTAACCGTAAACAGGGTAAAGAGCTGGGTATAAGACATGAAATTTCTTTCAGTATTGATGTTGTAAGAGGTATTGGTACAGGGATTGGTACCGGAGCGGGCTGTAAAGCTGGATGTTACCGGATCGGTATCATCACAAAAATCTCCCTCATTATCTGCACAACGGGTGTTATAGGGATGGAAGGGATGGTATAACGCAAAAGCGTGCCCAATCTCATGCGGCAGTGTTTTATCATTTTTTTTCATGTATCTCGCCAGCAAAACAGTGCCGTCTAAATTGGGAGATCCACCCGGGAAATACGCATAACCCAACGTGCCGCCATTGGAGCCATCTTCACCATCCAAACGGTTTACTACCCAAATATTATAATATCGGGAAGGATCCCAGCGACTTAAATTTTTGATGGACAATTCAGTGACACCGCTTTTCTCCACTTTGACCCCCGAGCTCAGGTAACCATTAACAACCGTTCCATCTACACGTACAATACCGGTGGTAGGATTACAAAGCGTATCTCTTTGCGCTAAAACAAAACGTAAGCCCATATCTCCTACCCCTTGTCTGCCGGGAAAAGTCCCGCTATATACATCATTCAGGTATTTAATGGCTTCAATGATTTGCAGATCAGAGGGGTTATAAACCGTGCCGACAGCATCTCCGGTATGTATCACATGAACTACAACCGGAATCGTATCAGGCCCGGAAGCTGCCAAGCGCATATTCAAATTACCACCACGTTCTTTATAAATCCTTTCAAAATTTTGAATATTTTTTCCATAATCCGGATTTTGGCTCAATTGTTGATTATGAGCCGTATTAAAGCCACAAAAGGGCTGTGCGAGGACAGAAGAGAGAGAGAGCAGCAAGCAGATGAAGAAGGAGAGAAATTTCATTTAATTAATAATTAGTAATTAGTAATTAATAATTGGGCTGGTTGATTCAGAAGCAAATTACTGAATAAAATTCAGGAACACCTATATTTATTTAAATAATAACGAAAAATGAGAATGATTGTTGCCAGAGTAACTTTGGGTGCATTTTATTTTTTCCGGAAAAACAATCGAATGGGTACTCCTTTGAAACTGAACGATTTTCGCAATTGATTTTCAAGATAATTTTTATACGGCTGTCGAACATCATCGGGGTGATTGCAAAAGAAAGCAAAAGAGGGTACTACGGTTGGCAATTGAGTAACATATTTAATACTCACGGGCACTCCCCTAACCACCGGCGGGTGATATGCCTGAATTGCTTTTTGAATCACATCATTTAGCTTAGCAGTGGGTATTTTATGCTGACGGTTTGCCACTACCTCAAGCGCCGCTTCGATGGCTTGCATAATGCGGAGTTTCTCTGTTGCAGAAATAAATAAAATGGGCACATCGTTGAAAGGCGCGAGTCTGTCTTTTAACTCTTTTTCATAATCTCTCGCTGTATTGGTTTCTTTTTTTAACGTATCCCATTTGTTCACCAGCACCACCATCCCTTTACCTTTTTTGACCGCAAGGGAATAGATATTCAAATCCTGCTGCGTAATTCCTTTTTCCGCATCCAGCAATAAAAGACAAACATCTGCTTCATCCATGGCCTTGATGGCACGAATAACGGAGTAAAACTCCAGGTCTTCATGTACTTTTGTTTTTCTCCGAATGCCGGCAGTGTCTATTAAAATAAATTCTTTTTGAAATAGCGTATAACGAGTATGAATCGTATCGCGTGTAGTCCCTGCAATATCACTTACAATCGTACGCTCCTGCCCCATCAATGCGTTGAGGAGAGAAGATTTTCCCACATTGGGTTGACCGATGATAGCAATGCGGGGAACTGACTCCTCTTCCCCCGCTGTTGTTGCATCGGGCATAATGGCCGTAATGGCATCCAGCAACTCTCCGCTGCCGCTTCCCGTCATGGAGGAGATGAAAAACAAATGCTCAAATCCAAGCGCATAGAACTCATTAGCTTCGAGTAATCGTTCGTGATTATCTACTTTATTAACCGCCAAAAAGACCGGCTTGGTACTTCTTCTCAATACATCAGCCATAGCCGCATCTAGATCTGTAATACCTGTAGCCGCATCGCACATAAAAACGATAGCGTTTGCTTCATCCATTGCTATCAGTACCTGTTTTCTGATTTCCCTTTCGAAAATATCCTCACTATCGGGAACAAATCCACCGGTGTCAATCAGATTGAACGCTTTACCATTCCAGTCTGCCACTCCGTACTGTCTGTCACGTGTAACCCCACTAATATCATCCACAATTGCTTTACGCTGTTGGAGTAAGCGATTGAAAAATGTACTCTTGCCCACATTTGGGCGCCCTACAATGGCTACTGTAAATGATTGCATAATAAGGGTGCAAAGGTAGGGAGAATGCGCAGGTATGTAATTAGTATTTAGTAATTAATAATTAATAATTGGGTAGTCTGATTGCTAATTATTAATTCTCTAATTACTAATTAAATTTAATACACCACTCTCACCTTAATCGTTTCCTTAATTTCCCTTAGTAAATTCAATGCCTGCTTCGACAATCCTCTGTCCACATCCAGGACCACATATCCGATCTGATCATTGGTCTTAAGGTATTGACCTACAATATTAATGCGGTGATTACTTAATTGAGTGTTGATGGCACTTAATACACCTGGCACATTTTTATGAATATGCAAAATGCGATGCGCCCCTTCCTGCAAAGGCAAGGCGAGTTCGGGTACAGTATGTGAACCAATCGTAACACCACTCTCTAAAAACCGCATCAACTTCTGACTCACATCTTCTCCGATATTTTGCTGCGCCTCCTCGGTACTTCCCCCGATATGTGGGGTTAAAATTACATTGGACAGCTGTTGCAAGGGGGTGCTAAAAGAGTCCCCCGTTTTCTCCGGTTCTATGGGAAAAACATCTATAGCTGCGCCGGATAAATGCCCATTCTCCAGCGCATCTTTCAACGCAACCAAATCCACCACTTCTCCCCTGGCATAATTCAGTAGTATGCTGCCTTTTTTGAATTGACGGATCACTTGCTTATTGATCATATTCTTCGTCTGTTGTGTTTCCGGCACATGCAGCGTAATAATATCGGATTGTTGCACCAGTTCCTTCAATGAACGAACCTGCTGCGCATTTCCTAAAGGAAGTTTAGTAATTATATCATGATAAATCACTTTCATGCCCAACGACTCTGCCAATACACTTACCTGACTGCCGATATTCCCATAGCCCACAATCCCGAGCGTTTTACCGCGCAATTCGTAACTGCCTTTCGCATCTTTCAGCCAAACGCCTTCATGACAAGCTTTGTTTTTATCAATAATTCTACGAATTAAAAGAATACTGAGACCAATCACCAGCTCCGCTACACTTCGGGTATTGCTGTACGGCGCATTAAAAACCACTACACCCTTCTGTGTTGCGGCTTTCAGATTAACCTGATTGACTCCAATGCAAAAACAGCCGATTGCCTGCAATTTATTAGCCGCTTCCAGCACCCGCTCCGTAATTTGTGTTTTGGAACGTATTCCTAAGAGATGAACATCTTTGATGGCCTCCACTAATTGGGCTTCACTCAATGCGCCACTCATTTTTTTTACATTCAAATAGCCCAGCGATTTGATTTGCTGCACCGCACGGTCACTGATATTCTCCAACAACAGAATATTGATTTTTTCTTTGGGATAACTGGTTGATTTTTTTGTGGCCATAGTCAGAATTGTATCTTTATTTTGCACGCAAAGATAAATGTGAAGCAGTTTTTATTCAGTAATACAATGTATCAGTTCGCAATAAAGTTCCTTTTCTTTTGCATAACATCCGTTAGCTTACTTTCTTGCTCATCAGAAGCACCTCCAACACCGTCCAAGATCTGTTTTGAGTGGATCAACGACCACCCCTTTCAACCAAAATCCTTATCTAAATCAGATGAAAAAGCTTTGTATGAAAAATCAAAAAGGTTTTATGATTTTAATTTCAAAAGCAATCCACTTAACGGAGGATTTTTAGTCGCAAAAAACGGAAAGATTATTTTTGAACAGTATCAAGGCAATTTACATCTTGGCGAAAACGACAGTATTGGGATGCACACTGCACTTCATATTGCCTCTACCACCAAGACCTTTACTGCAATGGCGATACTTAGGCTGGCTGAACAGGGAAAATTAAAGCTGACAGATCCCGTTAAAAAACATTTGAGCAAGTTCCCATATAAAGACATTAATATTCAAATGCTATTGAGCCATCGAAGCGCTTTACCCAACTACATGAATGTAATGAAACCTCCTAAACCTGGTGACACCACCCGGATTAGCAATCAGCAGGTATTGGAATTTCTGAACGAAGAAAAACCTCCCTTACAAGGAAAACCCAACCAAAACTTTTCCTATTGCAATACCAATTATGTTCTGCTTGCATTAATTATAGAAAAACTAAGCCATCAAACTTATGCAGAATATTTACACAAAAATTTCTTTGAACCTTTTGGCATGAAGGACACCAAAGTCTGTGACGCCGCTTATCAGAGTAAAAATGCCCCCTCCTATCGTTGGGATGGTAGTGAGGAAGCCATCACATGGCTGGATGACACCTACGGAGATAAAAACATTTGCAGTACCCCGCGTGATTTGTTGCGATGGGATCAGGCATTATATCATCCAGAATGTTTTAAAAAATCCACGCTCGAATCGGCCTTTAACCCCTGTAGTTTTGAGAAGAAGGGCATCAACAACTACGGACTGGGATGGCGTATGTATTGTTTGCCAAAACAACAAACAATCCTATACCACAATGGATGGTGGCATGGCAGCAATGCCAGCTTCTACAGAATTCCGAACGACAGGATTACCATCATCGCTATTGGCAATAAAATGAACACTAATATTTACAAGTTAAAACCGCTCATCGAATCACTTACCAACATCCGTTTTAACGCCTTGAAAGAAGAAGATTGATGAAGAATTGAAAGGGATTTAATAATATTGTGCCGCCGCAGCACTTTGAAAACTTCGGCTGAACCCATTGATATGTCTAAAAATTTACTGATAGTAGAGAGCCCTGCGAAAGCGAAAACCATCGAGAAAATTCTCGGCAAGGATTTTACCGTTAAGAGTTGTTTTGGCCATATTCGTGACCTGGAAAAGGATGAAATGGGCATTGATGTACAACGACAGTTTGAACCGCGTTATATCGTTCCGGAAGAAAAAGAAAAAGTAGTGCGTGAATTAAAATCCATTGCCAAAAAATCGGATGAAGTATGGCTGGCAACGGATGAGGACCGCGAAGGAGAAGCCATCAGTTGGCATCTTTGTGAGGTTTTGGGGCTCGATCCAGCTGAGACAAAACGAATTGTCTTCCATGAAATCACCAAGCCCGCCATCCAAAAAGCAGTCAAACAACCCCGCACCGTAAATATGGATCTGGTGCATGCACAACAGGCTCGGCGCATATTAGATCGTATTGTAGGTTTTGAATTGAGCCCGGTGCTCTGGCGCAAAATGAGCATGCGCAACAACCTGAGTGCCGGCAGAGTACAAAGTGTAGCGGTTCGGTTGATTGCGGAACGAGAAAGAGAAATACATGCTTTCCAAATCACTTCTTCCTATAAAATAGAAGCTATTTTTACTGCGAAAGATCTCCAAAATAAATTAGTTCAGTTTAAAGCAGAAGGAGAAAAACAAGATACCTATCTAGATGCAGAAAAATTTTTGCAATCCTGCAAAGACGCGCAATACACCGTTAAAGATGTACAGGTAAAACCCGGAAAAAAATCTCCCGCACCCCCCTTCACCACTTCTACTCTGCAGCAGGAAGCCAGTCGAAAGTTGGGCTATTCTGTAAGCAGAACCATGCAGATTGCACAGCGATTGTATGAGAGTGGAAAGATTACCTACATGCGGACGGACAGTGTGAATTTGAGTGATACTGCATTGGGAGATATTACCCGTACCATCAAGGGAATGTACGGAGACAAAT
>JAGWWM010000013.1 GCA_018970395.1 Bacteroidota bacterium | reverse complement strand
ATGTTTATCAACAAGGAACTGATGGTCGTGTATGTTTTTTTAGGACTGGCTGTACTCACCGCGCCGCACTTGCAGGTGATGCATGAAATGTATGGTATGATGCGCAGAGAAAGAGAGCAGGGTTGACGCGAAATTTATCGTCCCGAAAAATAGAAGCTGCAATTGTATTACCTTCATCGTTCAAAATAATTTTGGATGAATATTGTTATTACCGGTGCGTCAAGAGGAATTGGCAAAGCCACGGCCGCCGCATTCGCGGCGGCCGGGTACTCACTGTATCTCTGCTCCAAAAATGAAATTGCCTTGCAGCAAACTGCCGACGAACTGGAACAGCAATTTCCCCAAGCCAAACTTTTTTTCAAAGCAGCCGATCTCACTTCCAAACACGAAACAGAACTTTTCGCCCATTGGCTGCTCGAAAAGTCTATTCGTATAGATATACTGGTCAATAATGCCGGCACTTATCTTCCCGGCGGTATTCTAAATGAAGAAGATGGCGTGCTGGAAAAAATGATGGACATCAATTTATACAGCGCCTATCATCTTACCCGAAACTTATTGCCTGCACTTATTCGTCAACCGCTGCTGCAACATACGAGAGCACACATCTTCAATTTATGTTCCATCGCTTCAATACAAGCGTATCCCAACGGCGGGGCATATGGTATCAGCAAGTATGCTTTATATGGATTCACAAAAAATCTGCGCGAAGAATTAAAGCAGTATCATATCAAGGTGACAGCTGTTTTACCCGGCGCAGTGTTGACAGACTCATGGGGAGATTTCGACAACAGCGGACATCGCATTATGGCGGCCGGCGATATCGCAACGATGATTTTTACCGCGGCACATCTCTCGCCGGCCGCCTGCGTGGAAGATATTCTCCTCCGCCCGCAACTGGGAGATTTGTAGGGCTGTCGCCATTTTGTTTAAAATTTTTAAATCGAATTTTCATTAAGACTTAACAATAAGGTTACATTGAGTTAACACTGCTTGACAAAATTTGTGAAACACACTACGTGAAGCAGCATTTTAAAACCATTGTCTTATCTGATCTACATCTCGGAATTACCAACTCCAGGGTTAAAGAACTGACTTTTTTTCTTCAGCAACATACCTGCGACACACTCATTCTCAACGGCGACATCATTGATGGATGGCAGCTCAAAAAATCAGGTACCTGGAAAAAGAAACACACCCAGTTTTTCCGGATCCTGATGAAATACATGCACAAACATCAAACCCGCATCATTTATCTGCGCGGCAATCACGACGACTTCCTCGATGAAATACTCCCCTTTTCATTTGGTTCTTTTGTGATCAAACGGAATCATATCCTTCAATCTGGCAATAAAAAATATTATGTGGTGCACGGAGATATTTTTGACAGTGTGACGACACAGTTGAAATGGCTTGCTAAGCTGGGTGATATTGGATATACATTTTTACTTTGGGCGAATCGTCACTATAATCATTATCGGCTGAAAAAAGGATTGCCCTACTATTCATTATCTCAGGTGGTAAAAGCAAAAGTAAAATCGGCCGTCTCCTTCATTTCCGACTATGAGGAACAGTTAAGCGCCGTAGCGCATGCCAATCGTTGCGACGGAGTGATTTGCGGTCATATCCATCAGGCAGCTGATAAAATGATTGGCGATATCCACTATCTCAATAGCGGTGACTGGGTAGAAACCATGAGCGCGCTGACAGAAACGGAGGACGGACAATGGGGAATCCTGTACTATGCGGAGTGGATAAAAAAATTTGAAGGCATCAATATTGTATCGGACTTGTCCGAAACTCCTATAATAAACAATATTCATCCATACATTCCGAAACCATCTCTTCAATCCCTGCAAAATGCCTGAACAACGATTTGTTTTTGTAGTCCAGGGAGAAGGGAGAGGCCATCTTACTCAGGCAATCACCCTCTACGAGTTGCTAACGGCAAACGGACATACCGTTAGTGCGGTACTGATCGGTTCCGGGAAAGGGAAAGATTTACCCGCCTTTGTTCGACAGCGAATAGAAGCTCCAATTCTATTGTTTCCAAGTCCGGTTTTTAAGAAGGATAAAAACAATTGTTCGATTTCAGTCAGCAAAACTTTTTTTCATACTGTATTCAATGCGCGTCAATATTATAAGAGTATTCAATTGCTGGATCAAATCATAAAAAAATATGAACCTGATGTAATCATTAATTTTTATGACCCGCTTGTAGGAATCGCATCCCGATTAAATAAGTGGAACACCCTCATTCTTTCTGTTGCGCATCAATACCTTTATTTACACCCGGAATTTCGTTTCCCTTCTAACAGTAATCGAAAAAATCAAAAAATCCTTCAAGCATATACTCGTTTTACAGCATGGGGCTCCGATCAGCTGCTGGCATTGTCGTTCTATCCGGTCAACAAGATGAAGGAAGCAAAGCTGAACGTTTGTCCGCCGTTATTAAGAAAAGAGATACTGCATCATGAAAATAATTACAATGGTAAACACATCCTGGTATATCTGGTAAATGCCGGATATATGAAAGAGATTATTGAATGGCATCAGCTGAATCCAGAAGTAGAGATACATTGTTTTACCGATTCAGTCGGTGTAAAAGAAAAATGGGAGTATCATAAAAACCTATTCTTTCACCCGTTGGACGACCGAAAGTTTTTGCACTATATGGCAGGTGCTGCGGGACTGGCAACTACGGCTGGTTTTGAAACAGTATGTGAGGCAATGTATTGCGGCAAGCCCGTGCTGATGGTGCCGGTAAAAAATCATTTTGAGCAATGGTGCAATGCGAGAGATGCAGCTCAGGCAGGTGCGGGCATTTATGCCGATCATTTCGACTTGAGCGGATTGAAAAATTTCATTCCACTTTATCAATCCACTTCAGCTCAACACAAAGCCTGGATGATGCAGGCAGAGCAGGTAGTACTAAATACAATACACATACTCCTCTCCTCCAAACTGCATTTCAACCTCATCAACTCTCAACCAACAACTTCCAACCTAGAAACATCTTAATCCAAACTCTGATTACTTGCCGCTGCCATTTTCAGCATACGATCAAATTGTTCGGGATTAAGATCATTGTAAAAGAAGTAAACCGGATCTAATGGCCTGCCGTTCTTATGCACTTCATAATGCAAATGAGGGCCGGTGCTTTTGCCTGAATTGCCTACCCAGCCAATCACTTCTCCTCTCACTACTTTCTTGCCGGCTCGGGCTTTTATGCGATACAGGTGTCCGTACAATGTTTCATAATTGAAGCCATGTCTGATGATGATATGATTGCCGTATCCATTACCGGAATTAGCAGCAAATTTTACAATGCCGTTTGCAGTAGCATAAACAGGCGTCCCCTGCGGCGCTGCGAAATCAAGTCCCGCATGCATCTTGGGTGTTTTGTAAACGGGGTCAATACGATAACCAAAACCGGAAGACAACCGGTTCAGATTTTTATTGCTGACGGGTTGTATGGCCGGTGTAGCGGCGAGCAACACTTCCTTGTTTTTAACCATTTCGGTAAGGTCTTCGAAAGAGGCTTTTTGTACTTGCAGTCTGCTGTTTAAAGTAGTAATTTTCTTTTTGATGGATTCATTGAGCTGAGCATCGGAGAGCGTAGCATTGAGTTGTTCCAACGCTTCTTTTTCCATGGCTTTGGCTCTGGCACTGTCGGGGATAGGACTTGCCTCGAAGATGGAACGATACACTTCATTGTCCCTCACTTCGATTTCTTCGAGCGCGAAGCTGATTTTTTCGAGTTCTTCCTGCGTGATTTTTAATTCCTCTTCTAAACGGGCATTGGCATTCATGAGTCGTTTTTCATTGGCACTGGGAAAATAGCGATAGATGACTTGAGTAGCGAAGAAGGCGCCCACCGCCACTGCGGCAATGATTCCGAATATCCGCAACAGCTTTACCCGCAGTGGCGTAATCAGTCGCTCATAACGTAACGTATGGGTATTATAAAAATATTTAATCTTCCTCATCTTGACCGGTTCCCGCTATTGCGCTGCTTTGCCGTAACTTAGCGGCTGCTCATTGCGGGCAAACAAAGATAAGTTTTGCCCCTGCAATAGCAATACAAACCCTTCTTAATATGATGACGGCTGCGCAAATCCGCCAAAAATTTTTGGATTTTTTTGCTTCCAAACAACACACGATTGTGCCCTCGGCTCCTATCGTGGTTAAAAACGATCCTACCCTGTTGTTTACCAATGCAGGGATGAATCAGTTCAAAGATTATTTCCTCGGCAATAAAAAACCTCCTTATAACCGCGTAGCAGATACCCAAAAATGTCTGCGCGTCAGCGGCAAACACAACGACCTTGAAGAAGTAGGCGTGGACACCTACCACCACACTATGTTTGAAATGCTGGGCAACTGGAGCCTGGGCGACCCCGACAATGAAGCGGCGGGTTACTTTAAAAACGAAGCCATTGCCTGGAGCTGGGAGCTGCTGACAGAAGTATATCAACTCGATAAAGATCGTTTATATGTATCTGTATTTGAAGGGGATGAAAAAGAAAATCTTCCACCCTCAAAAATCGCATTGGCTGCCTGGCGAAAATTAGTGCCTGAAGATCACATCATCTTCGGCAATAAAAAAGATAATTTCTGGGAGATGGGCGATACCGGCCCCTGCGGTCCCTGCTCTGAAATTCATGTGGATTGTCGTTCGGACGAAGAAAGAAAAAAAATTCCCGGAAGAGAACTAGTGAATAAAGACCATCCGCAGGTCATTGAAATCTGGAACAATGTATTTATTCAATACAACAGAAAAAAAGACGGCACCCTCGAATTGCTGAAAGCCAAACATGTTGATACGGGTATGGGGCTGGAACGACTGGTGCGTGTACTGCAAAATAAACAAAGTAATTACGATACAGATTTGTTCAGCGGTACGATTGCTGCAACAGAAAATATTACCGGGAAAAAATATTCCGCCGGCGATGACAAGCAAAGTGTTGCCTTTAGAGTAATTGCCGATCATATCCGTGCGATCAGTTTCACCATTGCTGATGGACAATTGCCTGCCAACACCGGAGCCGGGTATGTAATCAGAAGAATTTTAAGAAGAGCTGTTCGGTATTATTATTCTTACCTCGATTATAAATCTCCTTTACTGCACAGTTTAGTGCCGTTGCTGGCGACCCAGTTTGAAAATGTGTTTCCTGAATTGAAACAACAGGAAGCATTTGTTGCGAAAGTAATTCGTGAAGAAGAGGAAGCCTTTTTGCGTACGCTTGATAAAGGACTGAAACGCATTGCAGATAGTTTGAAAGCAGCGGCTTCAACCGGAAGCATCAATGGTAAAGATGCTTTTGAATTATATGATACGTATGGATTCCCTATAGATCTTACGCGGCTGATTGCTACAGAAAATAAACTGACAGTAGATGAAGCCGGTTTTGAGGAGGAAATGCTGCAGCAGAAAAACAGAAGTCGTGCCGCTACTGCCATTGATGCGGGAGACTGGATTGAAGTCAATGCGGGCAATGTTGCTTTTGTGGGTTATGATACTTTGGAAGTAAAAACAAAATTATTAAAGTATCGTACCGTAAGTATGAAGGGTAAAACGACCTATCAGCTCGTGCTCGAGCAGTCCCCATTTTATGCAGAGAGCGGTGGTCAGATAGGCGATAAGGGAACGATTCAGATAGGAGGGAAAAAGATTGCTATTCTTGATACAAAGAAAGAAAATGATCTGATCATTTTATATGCCGATCAGCTTCCCAATAATCCGAACGAAGAAGTGTACGCAGCAGTAGATGCCAACAATAGAAAAAAAATCACCCTGCATCACAGTGCCACACATTTGTTGCATGCGGCATTGAGAACGGTATTAGGTACGCATGTAGCGCAGAAAGGTTCCTTGGTGAATGCCGAGCAGTTGCGTTTTGATTTTTCTCATTTTTCGAAAATGACGGATGAGGAGATTGCGAGGGTAGAGCAGTTGGTGAATCAAAAAATCCGCGAGAATCATCCGGTGGTAATCAAGACGATGTCGAAAGAAGAAGCTATTGCTATGGGAGCAATGGCATTGTTTGGAGAGAAATACGGAGATAAAGTACGCGTGGTTATTATTGATCCTGCTTATTCGATAGAGTTGTGCGGGGGAACGCATGCAGGCAGCACCGGAGAGTTGGGCATGTTTAAATTGATTGTAGAATCTGCGGTGGCTGCCGGGGTTCGCAGGGTGGAGGCGGTTAGCGGGGAAGGGGCAGAACAATATGTGAATGATCAGTTACAGCAACTCCATGCAGTGAAGGAGTTGGTGAAGAATACCAAAGATCCGTTGCAGGCCATTCAAAATTTGCAGGAGGAGTTGTCGCAATGGAAAAAGAAAGCAGAGCAGCTTGAAAATCAAATCTTAATTGCGATACGCAATGAGCTCGTGCCAAAAGCAAAAAGCATTAATCATATTTCCTTCATTGGAGAAACTGTTGAGTTGAGCAGTGTAGATGCGGTTAAAAAATTAGCGCTTGACATAAACCATCAGTTGTCCAACAGCGTGGTGGTATTATGTGCCAATGTAGGCGGTAAGGCAAGTGTTGCCATTGCTATCAGTGATGAATTAGTGAAGGAAAAAAATCTGGATGCCGGCAAGCTCATCAAAGAAATCGCAGCCCCGCTGATCAAAGGTGGTGGTGGCGGACAAAAAACCCTGGCAACCGCCGGAGGGCAGGATGCTTCGCAGTTTGAGCAAGTGATAAAAATGATAGAGGCAGTAATAGGCTAATATATTTCTGCTAGTCCTTCACAAACCGCACACTATTGATAGTGCCATCCGTTTTTCTTACCCGGATATAATAAACTCCCCGAGAAAGCTTATTGAGCCATAAAACCGGATTGAGCGCATCTTGAAGCATAGCTGATTGTACCCGCTTACCCATATTATCCATGATCTCATAAGCGGCAACATGTTCCGCTTTGATTGTCATCGCTCCCTTGGCAGGATTGGGATAAACAATAATGGCCTTATCACTTGACACAACAGGAGGCAGCGCACCAATAAGTATCGAATCCGCTGAACCCGTAATCTCAATGGTTTCGCCCTGCTGATTGTTGCAAGCTAGAGGTTGGGTATAAAAGCGCAGCCAGCCGCCTCCGGAAATTACCGGCAAAGAAACTTTCATCACTACATCTCCTTTTGAAAAAATTGGCGTTTGATTGATTCGGGTTATAGCAAAACTTACTTTGCCTTTTTTCATTTTCGACTTATCCACCAGTGTAGTAAAATCAATACCGTTTTTCCCAAAAATACTGTTGTTGAAATCAGACGTCAGCATATCAACCTCTACAAATTGAGGATCAAAATACAGGTCAAAAGCCAACCCGTATAGATTATTGACCGGATAGTCTTTACTACCCGCCCTTATTTCAAGCGATTGACTGACAGGTAAAGCACCCTGTACAATGGTATGATTGGCAGCAGCTACATGGATGGCAGCTTTATCGTTGAGGAATTGAGGCACACTAGGCAGAGTTTCATCCGTGGGGTTTTGTAAACGAAACGTAGTAAAGCTGTTAAGGTTAAACCCAATAGGTGCCTGATCGGCAAGATCAATAATGCCATCTCCATTCGCATCGGCATAACAAGCATAACCTGTACTGCTCACTGTACTTAATCCATAACCCCACAGCATAGCAGGCTGAGCCGTCCATGATAAACTGCTGTTCGGACGTCTGGGCCCCCTCATTCCATAAAAATATCCAATGGGCAACAGGTCGGTAACATCTACTTTCCTGTCCCGGTTCAAGTCGCCCGGCCACACGTTTACCAGATATCTCAGCCAAACAATATTATTAGCAAAGAAGTTGGAATTAAAGGAAGACAACAATTGTCTTGATGAATCATACACACTCATATTTTGCAAGGAGAAGTTCAATGGAAAGCGGTTAGGAGTGGTAGCGTTGAATCGTATGGTATTGGTATCGGGCAGTTGCTTTTGAACAAAAATGAACTGGTAGATATTACCATTGCCATTAGCAGCTGTTTGTCCGGAAACCTGGGTAGCGCCGAAGTTAATGCTGTTGCCGGTAGCAATGGGATTTTGGGTAATCAGATTATTGCTGCTTCCCAAATAGTTACCCAGGGTAAATCCGCTGTAAGTAAGTCGAGCCGTATCATAGGTAAGGTATCCGTTTATTGAAGCAATTTTCACACCACCTAAAACATTCACAGACACCCGCACTGTATCAATAATATATCTTGCTGCAGTATCGGCGACCAATTGCATCATGCCGGATTGGTAGCCCGTTCTAAGATTCAGTACACTCGTACTACTGCCATAACCATTTCTTGCAGTAACGGTATAATTGGCAGCAGCGGTTACTGCAGTGGGCGTGCCGCTGATGACGCCATTATTGGGATTAATGCTTAATCCCGCAGGTAAGGCAGGACTGATGCTATATCCTCCCGAGGTACTTATTTTACGCACACGATTATTGTCGCGATCTGCCACATAAATATTCCCGCTTTTATCCAATGCCACACCCTGGACATTGGCAAACAAAGCTGCTATACCGGAACTATCTGCAAAGCCATAATTTCCGTTACCCGCCAGAGTAGTCACAACCCCTGTGGGTGAAACTCTCCGGATTCTTTGATTCTCTCGATCTGCTACGTACACATTGCCATTTTTATCTAGCGCTAATCCTAACGGGTTTGAAAAGGTCGCCGCTGTACCTGTGCCATCTGCAAAACCGGAACTGCCGCTGCCTGCCAAAGTTGTAACAACCCCGGTTGGGCTGATTTTACGGATGCATTGATTATCTGAAACATACACATTATTGCTGGTATCAACCGCCAGGTTGGAAGGATAATAAAAACCGGCATTGACGCCGGTGCCATTGACAAAAGATGGAGTACCACTACCTGCAAGGGTAGTTACAACCCCAGTGGAGGTAATCCTGCGGATGCGATTATTATAACTATCTGCCACATAAATATTTCCATTTTTATCTACCGCTACACCTAAGGGATAACTAAAACTTGCCGCCGTGCCCGTCCCATCAGCATAGCCATAGGTTCCACTACCTGCCAGAGTGGTCACTACGCCTGCAGACGTAATCTTGCGGATGCGATTGTTGTTTTGATCTGCTACATAAATATTCCCGCTTTTATCCACTGCTAATCCTGATGGATTTGAAAAACTTGCTGCCGTTCCGCTACCATCGGCAAAAGCGGGATTCCCATTGCCTGCAAAAATGGTAACTGCGCCAGCAGGACTGATCTTGAGGATACGGTGTCGACTAGCGTCTGCTACATATACATTTCCATTGGAACTATCAACCGCTATGGCGTTTGGAGTTAAAGGAATCGTAATGGTCGTTGATGCTAAGGTGGAGACGCTTCCCACAGTTCCTCCGGTATTTACGGGAGTAAGGGGGGGAATGGCTGTTCCCAGCAAATAGTTTTGTGTTGTTGGAGAGGGATAGGTAATTTTTGGAGCATTATTGTAAACAAACCCTGCCAGTGAAGCCGTTCCGCCTGCATTGGCAACATTCACACTGCCCGAAGCCCCACAATAAACTACGGCAGTAAGGGTAGTATCATTTAACACTGAATAATTTGCCTGCACCCCTCCAAAACTTACGGAAGCAATACCATAATTAAAATTTTGTCCCTTGATGGTCACGGTGGTATTATTGGGCACATTGCTTGCAGGTGAAAATGATTGAAGGATCGGAGCAGGTGGAACAACTGCGATATTAAGGGTAACACTACTGCTGCCACTGCCATTTGTGGCAGTCACCACATAGTTGGCAGCTGCGGTAACCGAAAAAGCAATTCCGGAAATGACACCTGTGCTTGCATTAAGGCGAAGGCCGACAGGCAAAGCCGGATTAACACTATAGCCGCCTGATGGGCTAATCATGCGAATACGGCTGTAAGATTGATCCGCCAAGTATACGTTACCAGTGCCATCGACTGCTACTCCTGTAGGATTATTTAAACTTGCTGCAGTACCCGTCCCATCAGCATATCCATAGTTTCCACTACCTGCCAGAGTCGTAACTACCCCGGCTGAGCTAATCCTGCGGATACGATTATTATAACTATCCGCTACATAAACAAAACCGCTACCATCCACGGCTACCCCTACAGGATTATTAAAGCTTGCCGCCGTACCTGTACCATCTGCAAAACCACCAATACCACTGCCGGCCAGCGTTGTCACTACCCCTGCAGCAGTAATCTTGCGAATGCGATTATTAGACTGATCCGCCACATACACGTTGCCGCTGCCATCAACCGCTACGTCAATTGGATAATAAAATCTTGCTGCCGAACCCGTACCATCTGCAAAACCGGCATTACCACTTCCTGCCAGAGTTGTTACCACCCCTGCAGACGTAATCTTGCGGATGCGATTATTATTAACATCTGCAACATACACATTGCCGCTACCATCGACCGCTAAACCAGTTGGGCTATTAAAACTTGCTGCCGTACCCGTACCATCTGCAAAACCGGCAATACCACTACCCGCCAGTGTAGTAACGATCCCCGTAGCACTGACCATACGGATTCGGTGATTATTCTGATCGGCCACATATACATTGCCACTGCCGTCCACCGCAACGCCTGACGGATATGAAAAACTTGCAGCCGTACCAGTACCATCAGCATAGCCATACGTTCCACTACCTGCCAGTGTGGTCACCACGCCTGCAGACGTGATCTTTCGGATGCGATTATTATACTGATCTGCCACATACAGATTACTACTGGCATCGACCGCAACGTCGAAAGGGGAATTAAACATTGCTGCCGTAGCCATACCATCGGCAAAACCAGCAATACTTCCTGCGAATGTGCTCACATAACCGGTAAGCCCGGTGGGCGCGCCTCCAGTATTAGTCGGACTAATTGTGGAGATTGAAGAACCCACAATATAGACTTTATTACCTGCGGGATAGCTGATATTGGGAGCTTGTGCATTTATCGTTCCTACAAATGAGAATAACGCGGCAGACAGACAGAAGGATTTTAGAAACATGGCAAGTATTTATTGGTTATAATAAAGTTAGAAATTATACTATCAAACTCATCTACACTAAATTACTTTCTTTGGATATATTTTCAAATACATTCTCTTCTTCATACCCTCCCCCTCAAAATCTCCTCTACCACTCCGGGATCAAGGAGTGTGGTCGTATCGCCCAGACTGGAGGTTTCTCCCTCCGCAATCTTGCGTAAAATACGTCGCATTATTTTTCCGCTTCTGGTTTTAGGCAACCCGCTTACAAATTGAATTTTATCGGGTTTTGCAATGGGGCCAATCACTCTGTTGACGGTTTGTAAAATATCTTTCTTCGTTAGTTCAGGATCGCCCTGATGTAAGGAACTGTAAATAACATAAGCATAAATGCCCTGGCCTTTGATGTCGTGCGGATAACCGACTACCGCACTTTCCACGACGCCGGTGTGCATGTTGATAGCATTTTCAATTTCAGCAGTCCCTAAACGATGTCCACTCACGTTGAGCACATCATCCACTCTTCCTGTGATTCTGAAATTCCCTTCTTTGTCTTTCAATGCACCATCACCGGTAAAATATAAATTTTCATAGGTAGCAAAATAATTTTGCCGACATCTTTCATGATCGCCGTAAGTGGTTCGAATGGTCGAAGGCCAGGGCGTCCGAATGCAAAGATTGCCTTTAGTAATTCCGTTTTCATCTGTCTCTGTTACTTCTTTTCCATGCTCATCAACAAGTACAGGCTGTACCCCCGGAAGCGGCAGCGTTGCCCAACTTGCTTTTTCAGGTGTAATACCAGCCATATTTGAAATCAATACTCCTCCGGTTTCTGTCTGCCACCAGGTGTCTACGACCGGACATTTCCTCTTTCCAACCTGTTCATGATACCAGTGCCAGGCCTCTTCATTGATGGGTTCGCCTACTGTTCCCAATACTTTAAGAGAAGAAAGATTCTTTCCTTTAAATGGTTCCAGTCCAAATCCCATTAAACTACGGATGGCAGTGGGTGCGGTATAGAGAATATTGACTTTATGCTTATCTACAATCTCCCAGAATCTGCCTGCATCCGGCCAAGTAGGAATGCCTTCAAACATTAAGGTAGTAGCGCCTGCACTTAAGGGTCCATAGAGAATATAACTATGTCCGGTAATCCAGCCGATATCTGCTGTACAGAAATGAATATCACCCGGAGTGTATTGAAAAACATTGACGAAAGTGTAATTCGTCCATAGCATATAGCCGGCGATACTATGCACCACGCCTTTAGGTTTGCCGGTACTGCCTGAAGTATAAAGAATAAACAAAGGATCTTCTGCATCCATTGCTGCAGCCGGAAAATGATATTGTCCGTTTTTTTCTATTTGATGTTCTGCCTGTTCCATTTCATCTTCCCACCAAACATCTCTGCCCTTAATCATGGAAACCGGCATACGTGTTCTGGTATAGACAATCACTTTCTTAACTACATGATTGCCCACCAATGCATCATCCACCACAGATTTCAACGGAATGTCTTTGTTTCCTCTGAAGGCTCCGTCGCAAGTGATGATAAATTCCGCCTTGGCATCGTCCAAACGATCGGCAATACTTTGCGCAGAGAAACCTCCGAAGATCACGCTGTGTATGGCACCGATTCTTGCGCAACCCAGTACCGCATAAGCCAGTTCGGGCACCATGCCCATATAGATACATACCCGATCCCCTTTTTTCACGCCAAGGTTAGTCAGCATTTGTGCAACCTGACAAACGCTTTTATGTAATCGGTTGTAAGTAACAATACGTGTTTTTTCATTGGGATCATTGGGCTCCCAGATGATAGCCGGCTTTTCGCCAATTGTTTTTAAGTGACGGTCAATACAATTTTCTGTGATATTCAATTCTGCACCCTGAAACCATTTTACCTCCGGCTTTTTAAAATCCCATTCCAATACTTTGTCCCATGTTTTTTTCCAACGAAAATGCTGCGCGATATCACTCCAGAATTTTTCAGGAGATTGGATGCTTTGCTGATATGCTTCTTGGTATTGCTCAAATGATTTTATCTGATAGGGATATGACATATAGCCTGTAATTGAGGGAGAAAGATAAATAAAAAAAACACAGGAAGCTACAACACCCTGCTCAGTCACTGTTACTTTCCTCTTGTTATTAGGCAGAAATTATTATCTTCGAAAGGGAAAAACATGAACGCTTATTTTAAAGTTTTACAGAACTATGCAACATATTAAGAACGATGATGACTCCATAACCTATTTGTTTGTTTATGCTTCCTTAAGACAAGGATTTGACAATCCTTTTTTTGAATACATCAAACACCATTTTGATTGTGTAGGCAGAGCTACTGTACAGGGCGCTTTATATGATTTAGGCGATTATCCTGTAGGTGTTCCGGATGAGCATCACCACATCATCGGGGAACTGTACCAAGCTAAAAGTCCGGATGATTTTGACTGGGCGATTGCCCAACTGGATGATTACGAAGGATTGAATCCGGAAGAGGGGGAAGCAGCACCTTATCAACGCAGCCTTACCACTGCTGAATGTAATGGCCAAAGTTATCCCTGCTGGGTTTATTGGTACACCGGCGTCATTCACTCCACCACCATTGTAGAAAGTGGCGATGTGTTTGAATACATGAAAAGCAAGCAGCGTTAATTTAAATCCAACAACAGTACTTCCGAGCATGCAGATTCCTGAATCAAAAAAAGTATATTTTCTTTCTGATTTTCATCTTGGTATTCCCACCGCATCTGAGAGTTTGATCCGTGAAAAAAAAATCGTCTCTTTCCTCGAAAAAATCCGACAAGATGCGGCGATGATTTTCATAGTAGGCGACCTGTTTGACTTCTGGTATGAATATAAAAAAGTAGTTCCGAAAGGACATGTGCGTATTCTAGGAAAAATGGCCGAAATAACTGACAGCGGCATCCCCATTCATTTCTTTGTGGGCAACCACGATATGTGGATGAAAAATTATTTTCAGGAAGAACTCAACGTGCCCGTTTTCTTCGAGCCACAACAATATCATTTGAATCAATCAAGTTTTTTGGTTGGACATGGAGATGGACTGGGTCCCGGAGATCATGGGTATAAAATGCTCAAAAAAATTTTCCGTAATCCGGTCTGTCAGTGGCTGTTTGGAATACTCCCTCCTGCAATAGGAATGGGCATTGCTCACTATTTCAGTCAAACCAGTCGCGCTGCCACCGGTATTAAAGAAGATCATTTTTTAGGAGAAGAAAAAGAATGGCTCGTTCAATTCTGTAAATCAACGTTACAACATCAGTTTTACGATTACTTTATTTTCGGTCATCGGCATCTCCCGATTGATTATGCGCTCACTTGTCCGAATAGCGGACGTCCTGCCAGATATCTCAATCTGGGCGACTGGATTCGGTATTTTTCTTATGTTGTTTTTGATGGTAAAGAATGTAAACTAATGTATGAAAAGGAATAAGCTTTTATTACATGGCTTCTTTCTGATGCTGGTGCTGGTGGGAATGTATGCTGATGCAAGCGCACAGGATAGCCTTCATTATCAATTGGAAAAACAAATAAGAGGCAACTGGATAGATGCCAATGTGGACAATTTGGGCAATTACTATTTACTTTCCAAAGACAATCAACTTAAAAAAATCAATAACCGCGGCGATTCCGTGGGGGTATTCAATGAAGTAAGGCGGTATGGCAAGTTGCATGCCATAGATGTAAATAATCCGCTTAAAACCCTGCTCTATTATCGGAATTTTTCAACTATTGTGGTATTAGATCGGTTTATGAACACTGTGAACACGATTGATCTGCGCAAGCAAAAAATCTTTCAGGTAAGTGCCATTGCTCAGAGTTACGATAATCAGATATGGATTTTTGATGAGCAAAACAATCAACTCAAAAAAATAGGAGAAGACGGAACGGTATTGATGGAGACCCTTGATTTTCGATTACTGTTCGAGGAAGTCCCTTCTCCGGTGAAAATAATAGATCAGGGAGGTTTTGTATATCTGTATGACCCTGAAAAAGGAATGTATGTGTTCGATATTTATGGGGCATTCAAAACCAAACTCACGTATCTCGGACTTGCGGATGTGAATGTCATTGGTAAAACAATGACCGGCATAGATCAAGACAAGCTCTTGTTTTTTACTTTCGGTACGCTGCAAGAAAACAGGTATCCCCTTCCCTCTTCAGGAGAAAAACCCGTTCCAAAATATATCTTGCAAAAAGAAGTACTTTATTTATTGCGGGAAGATGGCTTGCTCAAGTATGTCTATTGACACAACGCAATATGTTTGAACAAGACTTACCTTTGCAGCCATGCGATTTCTCAATATTTATATCCGTTACAGACTGGCATTGGGAATTTTCTTTCTGGTGCTGGCCATCTTGGTCAACTGGCTTACCGGCTTCTGGCCTTCGTTCATTCTTTACCTGATTTCCGTGATTAGTCTGGTAGGACATTTCATGTTCGGTCCGTTAAGACTGATTCAGGAGTATATGGAAAAGGGCGATATGGAAGGCGCGGAAAAAATTCTGAATTCGATTCGCTTTCCGAATCTTTTATTTAAGCCTATTCGTTCCGTCTATTTTACCCTAAAGGGCAACCTTGCCATGGCAAGACAGGATTTTGATACGGCGGAGAAATTGATGAAAAAAGGGATGGACTTAGGCGCAGGGTCTTCTCTGATTCAGGGAACAGAGGGCGCCAGCCTGTTGCAAATGGGAATGCTGGCACTACAGAAAAATAATTTCAAACAGGCAGAGAGTTATATCAGACAGGCGCTTCGAAAAGGATTGCCTGACAAGGAAAATCAGGCAGCAGCCTATTTACAGATGTCAAGCATCATGATTAATAAGCGGGAATTCAGGGCGGGAAAAGATTTTTATCGTAAGGCAAAAGCACTCAAGCCCGCTACCCCTCAGATTGTAGATCAGATGAAACAAATGGAAAAATATATCTCCAGGTTACCGGGATAAAAAAGCGAAGCAAATTAGCATGAATGCTTCGCAAAAAAAAGAGTGTTAAGTAGAATCACTTCGGAGGATTAACAACGGCCATTCAGATTCTTCTACGAAAATATAGTCAATTTTTCGTATAGAAAATAACAAATATGTGTTATTTTGAAATTTTTGTAAAAAAATGGTCTTTTTTTACAAAAACCGACCAAATTTTTCCTCCACGGCTTCCTTGCGAAACTCAAAAATCTTATTGAGCTGTTTGCCAATGAAGAGCCATTGAGCGATATCTCCCAAAAAACCAAAAGGAATTTTATAATGAACAATATCCGTCATTTCTACCCCCCCTTGTATTTCAGAAAAATGATGCTGGTGATGCCATAAGGCATAAGGGCCAAAGCGTTGTTCATCTACAAAGAACTTTTCTTCTTCCACATGGGTTATTTCTGTCATCCAGTAAACGGGGATGCCGGCGATCGGCTTAACTTTGTACTCAATGATTTGTCCGGGGTACATGCGGTTTCCATGAAAAGCAGAAATGATTTTGAAATCAAGTTCTTGCGGCGTGATGGATGCCAGGTTGGACGGATTGGAAAAAAAAGACCAGGCTTCACGCAGTGAGACCGGAATTTTTTGAACTGTTTTTAAACGATAGATTTTAGACATATTGATAATTACAATTGATAATGCGAATGGTTGAACGTGAAGGGTATAAAGGGAATACGGGGTTGCTCTCCCGCTATTTATTAATAGTATTCATGGTTGGAGTGCTGGCTTTTCCCGGAGGATGGGGCTGTGCCAATATTATACCTCCCGGCGGAGGTCCCATTGATTCCCTGCCGCCCCAACCGGTAGCGGCTTTACCTAAAGACTCTGCGCTTCGTGTAGATCTGCTTCAATCTAAATTTACCCTTCAATTCGATGAATTTATTGAACTTAAGAATGCGACTGAACAAGTAATCATTTCTCCATATCCGGCAAAAAATCCATTGATAGAATCCAAATTGAAAACTTTGTCGGTCAAATTCAAAGACACGCTGCTGCCCAATACGACCTACACGATAGATTTCGGGAACGCAGTTGCGGATATTAATGAAGGCAACATTCAAAAGAACTTTACCTACGTCTTTTCTACCGGCAATCATATTGATTCCAACCATTTGTCGGGGCGGGTGCTGACGGCAGAAACAGGAAAAGTGGACAGTACTTTATGGGCAGTATTGTATTCCAAACAGGAAGACTCGACCATTTCCAAAGAAAATCCGCGCTACGTAGCAAGAGTAAATGGAAAAGGATATTTTCGTTTTGACCGACTGCCCCCCGGACAGTTTTACCTCTATGCACTCAAAGATGCGGACGGCAATAAGCGCTACAATCAACCCATAGAATCCATCGCGTTTTTAAATCAGCCTCTTTTGCTCCCCGCTGATTCCTTAAGTCCGATTCTTTACGCCTTTGCTACAGAAAAAGAAAAGAAACCCGTGAAGCCAAAAACTGCTGATAAAACAAAAGATGATAAACTGAGTTATCAGAGTAACCTGACAGGAGGCAACTTCGACTTACTCGACACACTTACCCTCACCTTTCCTCGAAAAATCACCAATGTAAACCGGGAACTGATTCGGATGACAGAAGATTCCATCGAAAAGAATAAAAATTTTGAGCTGGTTTATGACAGTCTCGAGAGCCGACTTAAACTGATCACTGCTTTCAAACCCGGCACTTCCTGTAAGTTGTATTTAAACAAAGGGTTTGCGGCTGATAGTGCCGGAAGAATAACTGCAAAAAATGACACCCTACGATTCAGGGTTAAAGAAGAAAAAGAATATGGCAGTCTGCGTATCCGCTTCAATAATTTAAACTTTTCCAATAAGCCTGTTTTGTTGTTTTATCAGAATGAAAGTATTCGCCATCGGGTTGCCTTAAACAAAAATGAATTTTACGCCCGACTATTCCGCCCGGGGAATTATCAGCTTGCGCTGCTGTATGATACGAATGGCAATGAAACATGGGACGCAGGAGATTTTTTCGCCAATCCCAAAAAACAACCGGAGATCGTACATGCCATAGAGAAAGAATGTTCCGTAAAGGAAAACTGGGACAACGAACTTGAAATAAACTTATTCACTCCAACTCCTTAACCAATCTTTAGATTCGTATTTTCGTAACATGTCTTTTTCATCTTCTTTATTGGAAAGAGTTGTGCAGGAATTATCCAGGCTTCCCGGTATCGGAAAAAAAACCGCTTTGCGTTTGGCTTTACATCTGGTGAATACCCCTGCAGGAGAAGTTCAGCAACTGAGTGATGCACTGACGGCACTTCGCAATGAGATGAAGTTTTGCAAAACCTGTCACAACATTTCCGATCAGGAATTATGTAATATTTGCAACAACCCAATGCGGAAAAAACAAGTCATCTGTGTGGTAGAATCTATCCGCGATGTCATTGCCATAGAAAACACTCAACAATACAGCGGTAGTTATCATGTGTTAGGCGGACTGATCTCTCCGTTGGACGGAATTGGTCCTGATCAATTGAAGATTGATGCGTTGGTTGAAAGAATTGAAACAGAAGAAACGGAAGAACTCATATTTGCCCTAAACCCGAACATCCAGGGGGATACCACTTTGTTTTATATCCATAAAAAACTGGGTGATAAAAAAATCACCATTTCCACCATTTCCAGAGGCATTTCATTCGGGGGCGAACTTGAATACGCAGATGAAATGACGCTGGCACGATCCATTCAAAACAGACAGCCGGTTACGCAGTATGTAGGGATGCGAGGATAATCAAATTCGGCGAAATTTTTTTGTTTAACAAAAATATATTTCTATCTTTCAAGCCGATAAACAAAATCCCGTTTTATGGTAAGATTTTCAATCGTGCTGTTGTTGGTAACATTATTGGCAGGCGAATCCTGTAAGCACGAGCCCGTGACCAATCTTACAGAAGGCATTACCCCTCCGGTTCAAGGGGCTCCTGAAATTTGTTTCGAGTCGCATGTGCTTCCCATTTTTGTCTCCAATTGTGCGAAGTCCGGCTGCCACGATGCTGCCTCACATCGGGAAAATGTCCGAACATACGATTATGCCGGTATCCGGAAAGGATTTACCCCTAATAATCCCTATGAGAGTAAGTACTGGGAGGTTATTATGAGTGGGGAAATGCCTCCGGACGCGCCTTTGACAAAAGCCCAAAAGGATTCAATATATAAATGGATTGTTCAGGGAGCTAAGAATACTACCAACTGTGCTTCTTCCTGTGACTTATCGGCCACTAACTATAGCAGCGTAATTGTTCCGATACTGGAGAGCAGCTGCTATGGTTGTCATAATGCAAACAATCAGAGTGCCGGCTTAAATTTAAAAGACTACAATGTAGTAAAAACGATTGCCTTAAACGGACGATTGATGGGTTCAGTAAACCATGAAGCAGGGTATAGCCCAATGCCGGTGGGGGGGAAATTGTCTGATTGTCAAATACAACAACTTGATAAATGGATACAAGCCGGGGCATTAAATAATTAGGAAAAATTAATTTAAATACGATTTATAAATTATCAATGATTTCTTTTAAAAAAAGTTTTATGCGTGTACGATTTTATTTCCCATTTGTTTTACTCGGAGTGGTTTTTTTATTTTCTTCCTGTTATTATGATAAAGAAGACGTCCTTTATGGAACAGCCTGCGACACCTCCAATGTGCGTTTCAATGTAGAAATAAAAAATATTCTCAATGCTCATTGTGCCGGATGCCATAGCGGCAACGCTACAGGAGGAATGGGCATCAAGCTCGAAACGTATCAGGAAGTAAAAGATGCGGCAGAAAATGAAATGTTCCTGGAGTCGGTTATCAGAGATAATAATCCCATGCCGAAAAACGCTTCCCGATTGTCTGCCTGTAAAATCAATCAGATCAGAGCTTGGATTAATCAGGGGATGAAGGAGAATTAGTAATAAAAAATTAATAATTAGTAATTAATAATTAATAATAAAACCAGTATTATGAGAAAAAGTTTTTTAATGGGTGTTTTATTGCTGTTTGTTGGTGCTGCAGTAGCCCAACCGCTGTATGTTGCCCGTAACGGGAATATCCAGTTTTTTTCTTCAACCCCTATTGAAGACATTAAAGCGATTAACAAAAAAGTCTATAGCAGCTTGAATACCAAGGACGGCGTGTTGCAATTTTTGGTCACGATTAATCAGTTTGAATTCAAAAAATCTGCTATGCAAGAGCACTTTAACGATGAAGATTATATGAATTCTGAAAAATATCCGCGTTCTGAATTTAAAGGGAACATTATTAATCTTTCAGCGATAGATTTTTCAAAAAATGGAACTTATGCTGCCAGCATTGAAGGTCAATTGTTGATGCATGGGGTTACCCGTACAGTTAAAATGAACGGAAACCTAACGGTCAATAATGGAAAAATAACCGGCACTGCCAAATTTCCGGTTCGACTTGAAGACTATGATATCAAAGTGCCAAAGATTGTCTTTAAAAAAATTGCTGAAGAAGTAGAAGTAACTGTAAATTGTGAGTACCTGCCGTATAAAAAATAAAACCAAAACATGCGCATATTTTCTTTATTTCAATGGATGCTAAGTATTTCATTTTGCTTTAGTATCGCTTATGGACAAGACGTTGATCTGAATCAGCTTATTGATTCTGAAAAGCCAAAAGATGAGAAAGCTGAACTGGTAGAGGGAACTTTTTATGCAACCCGTATCATCAACGGACAAAGTATTGAGCAACTTCCTTCCGGTATTCTTGATTTAAGAATTTCCCATCGTTTCGGTCAAATCAATGAAGGGCTTTACAGTCTGTTCGGATTAGACAATGCTTCCATGAGAATGGGGGTGGATTATGGCGTCACCGACAACCTGATGGTAGGTTTGGGAAGGAGTACATTTCAAAAACAAGTAGATGCTTTTTTTAAATACAGAATCCTGTCTCAAACTGTCAACAACAGCATGCCGGTAAGTATGAGTTTCTCATCTACTATCATGCTCAATACGCTCAAATGGGAAAATCCTAACAGAAAAAATTATTTTGGATCCAGGCTGTATTATGCTCATCAGTTGCTGATTGCCAGAAAATTCACATCCGCCACTTCCTTACAAATCATGCCTACTTTAGTGCATTATAATTTAGTGAAAACAACAGCCGACCCAAGTGATTTGCTGTCCATTGGTATTGGTGGCAGACAACGCCTTTCAAAAAGAGTAAGCCTTAATGCGGAATACTATTACCAGCTACCCAATTCCCGCTTCCCCAACACCCGCAATTCACTTTCACTCGGACTGGATATAGAAACAGGGGGGCACGTGTTTCAGTTGCATGTAACCAATTCGAGAGGTATGACGGAAAGAACTTTCATCAATGAAACGATTGGAAGCTGGGGTAAAGGCGATTTGCTTTTCGGATTCAATATATCAAGGGTGTTTAGCCTCAAAAGAAAGTAACCGAACATGACGTTCTCTGTGGTTCAGAGAATCCATGCCGCTGTGTTAAACAATGAATTTTCCTTTCTACAAACACTTGTTTCTTAGTTGATTTCTTCTATATTTGCTCTGCATTTGGCGGATTTGTTTATTGTTCGGCCTAACGGAACTAATAAACCTCACTCAACCTTTCAGGTTTTCCCTCGTTTATCAGTTCCTCCGAATCAATTGACTGCAGTTTTGCTCCGCCGGTCAAATGATATATTATGCAAACAATTCAACAGGCTCTGGAAAAAAGAATTTTGGTGATTGACGGCGCGATGGGTACCATGATTCAGCGCCACAAACTGGAAGAAGCAGATTACAGAGGAGAGCGGTTTAAAGACTGGCCTTCCGATTTAAAAGGGAACAATGATTTGCTTTGTCTAACTCAGCCCTCGATTATAAAAGGAATTCATAAGCAATATCTCGAAGCAGGAGCCGATATCATTGAAACCAATACTTTTAATGCCCAACGGGTTTCCATGGCAGATTATGGAATGGAAGCGCTTGCGTATGAAATCAATGTAGCAGCTGCTAAAATTGCGAAAGAAGCTGTACAAGAAACCGGTAAAGAAGCCTGGGTGGCAGGAGCCATCGGCCCGATGAATAAAACCTTGTCTCTTTCTCCTGACGTCAACAATCCCGGGTACAGGGCGCTTTCTTTTGATGAAGCAATGGAAGCCTATTACGAACAGGTAAAAGGATTGTATGAAGGAGGGGTGGATTTGATTTTAATAGAAACCATTTTTGACACCCTCAACGCCAAAGCAGCCATCTACGCCATTAAAAAGTTTTTCGCCGACATCCAAAAACCGCAATTGCCTATTTCGATTTCCGGAACTATCACTGATGCCAGCGGCAGAACGCTGAGCGGACAAACGCTGGAAGCTTTTTATATTTCAGTACAGCATGCGAATCCTTTAAGCGTGGGCTTGAATTGCGCTTTGGGCGCCCATGAAATGCGTCCGCATATCGAAGAGTTATCTCAAATCGCCTCCTGCTATGTGAGTGCTTATCCGAATGCCGGATTGCCCAATGCCATGGGAGAATATGATGAACGTCCGGAAGATACCGGACATTATCTGGAAGAATGGGCAGCGAACGGCTGGGTGAATATTGTGGGCGGATGCTGCGGCACCACGCCGGATCACATCAAACATATCGCAGAGCATGTAAAAAATATTCAGCCGAGGAAGAAACCGGAGTTAGAATTAATAATTAATAATTAAGAATTAATAATTGGGTTTCTAAAATATTTTATGGCAACAATTAAACCATACGCAAGATATTCAGGACTGGAACCGCTGGTGGTGCGACCGGAGACGAATTTTATCAATGTAGGAGAAAGAACCAATGTTACCGGCTCAAAAAAATTCGCAAGACTGATTAAAGAGAATCAGTACGAAGAAGCATTGAGTGTGGCGCGGCAGCAAGTGGAAAGTGGAGCACAGATTATTGATGTGAATATGGATGATGCATTGCTCGATGGCGTGCAGGCAATGGTTACCTTTTTAAATCTGCTCCAAAGCGAACCGGATATTGCCAAAATTCCGGTGATGATTGATTCTTCCAAATTTGAAATCATTGAGGCGGGATTAAAATGCGTGCAGGGAAAATGCATCGTCAACTCCATCTCCATGAAAGAAGGAGAAGAGAAATTCATCGAGCAAGCACGGATTTGCAGAATGTTTGGTGCAGCGGTGGTGGTAATGGCATTTGATGAAGTGGGACAGGCCGATACGCAGGCAAGAAAAGTGGCGATTTGTCATCGCGCCTATAAAATTCTCACAGAGAAAGTGGGCTTCGCGCCGCAGGATATTATTTTCGATCCCAATATTTTTGCCGTAGCCACCGGACTGGAAGAGCACAATAATTACGGCGTAGATTTCATTGAAGCTACAAGAGAAATCAAACAACTGATGCCGTTGGTAAAAGTAAGTGGTGGTGTCAGCAATTTATCTTTTTCGTTCAGAGGAAATGAACATGTGCGAGAAGCCATGCACAGTGTGTTTCTTTACCATGCCATTAAAGCGGGTATGGACATGGGCATTGTGAATGCTGGACAGCTGGTAGTGTATGATGAAATCGAAGCGCAATTAAGAGAACTCTGTGAAGATGTGATTCTCAATCGCAATAATGACAATAATCAGGCAACGGAAAAACTGATAGCGTTCGCGGAAACGGTTAAGGCAAAAGGAAAAGTGGAGGTGAAAGATGAAGCCTGGCGGAACGGCAGCGTGGAAGAAAGACTCAAGCATGCATTGGTGAATGGCATTACGGATTACATTGATGCAGATACCGAAGAAGCCAGACAAAAATATCCCCGTCCCCTCGATGTGATTGAAGGGCCTTTAATGGCGGGCATGAATGTAGTGGGAGATTTGTTTGGTGCCGGAAAAATGTTTTTACCTCAAGTAGTCAAGAGCGCGCGCGTGATGAAGAAAAGTGTAGCTGTTTTAACGCCATACATTGAAGAAGAGAAGCGCAATAATCCTTTCGCAAACGGTACTGAAGGAGCAGCTAAAATTTTACTTGCGACAGTAAAAGGGGATGTGCATGATATTGGTAAAAATATTGTAGGGGTTGTACTGGGGTGTAATGGATATGAAATCAAAGATCTTGGGGTAATGGTGCCAACCGATAAAATATTGGATGAAGCAGAAAAATTCGGCGCCGATATTATTGGACTTTCCGGACTCATCACTCCTTCCTTAGATGAAATGGTGCATGTAGCGCATGAAATGAAAAGAAGAGGGATGAAGCAGCCTTTATTGATTGGAGGAGCCACTACCAGTCGAATGCATACGGCAGTAAAAATTGCGCCCCAGTATGAACATGGAGTCATTCATGTGCTCGATGCTTCCAGAAGTGTAACAGTTGCGGGGAGTTTGCTCAGCAAAGAACAGAAGCAGGATTTTTTATCAGGCGTACAAACTGAATATCAAAAACTCAAGGAAGATTTTGAACAGAAAAGAGTAGTCAAAAGCCTGCTCAGTTACGAAGATGCTGTTCGCAATAAAACCCGAATAAACTGGGCGGATTATCAGCCGGTTGCACCCACATTCAGCGGAACAAAAGTTTTTGATGCTTATGATTTAAGCGAGTTGAGAAACTATATAGACTGGCAACCTTTCTTTATCGCCTGGGAGTTGCACGGAAAATTTCCTGCTATCCTGAAAGATGAAGTGGTGGGTACAGAAGCGAGCAAATTATATAATGATGCCAACGCATTATTGGATAAGATTATCACTGAAAAATGGTTGAGTGCAAAAGGGGTAATTGGTTTTTGGCAAGCCAATAGCAACGACAGAGATACCATTACGCTGCAGGCTAATCAAAATAAAGTTGCCCTGCAATTTTTACGACAACAGATTAAGAAAGCGGAGGGGCAGCCGAATGTATCACTCGCTGATTTTATTGCTCCTGCTACTGCAGGATACACCGATTATATAGGAGCATTTTCAGTTACCATACACGGGGTAGATGAATACGTGAAAAAATTTGAAGCCGCACAGGATGATTACAACAAGATCATGTTACAGGCGCTTGCCGATCGTTTGGCAGAGGCTTTTGCTGAGTGTTTGCATGAGCGCACGAGAAAAGAATTTTGGGGTTACGCAAAATCTGAATCGCTCTCTAATGAATCATTGATTCAGGAAGCCTATCAAGGCATTCGTCCCGCGCCCGGTTATCCCGCCTGTCCGGATCACACCGAAAAAACCAAGCTGTTTGATTTGTTGGGCGGAGAAACAGCAACCGGCATTCAATTGACGGAATCGCTCGCAATGTATCCCGCTTCATCTGTTTGCGGCTGGTATATTGCCCATCCGGAAAGTAAATATTTTGGCGTAGGCAAAATTGAAACCGATCAATTGAAAGATTACGCTCAAAGAAAACAGATGTCTTTGGGAGAAGCTGAAAAATGGTTACGTCCGATATTGGATCGGTAAGCTGATTTGCCTTTTTCTTATTCTGTCGTTAATGCCTTATGACTTCCATCACAAAAGGGAGGATTTTTAGTATGCTTACACTGACATAGCCAAACGCTTTCGTCTTTTTCCGGCGTGTATTTTAAACTTTTAAAAGGCATCACGGTTTCGCCCTCTTTTTCAACCGAAAGCGACTTGTGTTGGCCGTCACAAAAGGGTTGGGTTTCACTTAATCCGCAAGTACACCATGCGTAAGTTTTTCCGGCAGTAACTTTTACTTCTATTGGAAAGCAGGCAGCTACTTTCGGCTGGGGCTGATCGTTGTTGGATTGTGTTGACATAATGCAATAATATTAGTTTTCAAATTACAAACAAATGAGGAGAGATATTGTTGCAAACGATTAGTCGGCTGAATGATTCAATTAACTTTACTTTCTTTTCGATAAAAAGAAATCTTTCATCAGCCGTGCGCAAGGTTCTTTGAGAATCCCTGATGTAATTGCTGTTTTGGGATGAAAGGGATTTTGATTCGTACGGTTTTTATGTCCGTGTTTTTCATCATCCGCTCCCCATACAATTCTTCCGATTTTGCTCCAGTAAAGCGCCCCTGCACACATCAAGCAAGGCTCTATGGTGACATAAAGCGTGGCGTCCGGCAAATATTTAGCTCCCATGGAATTAAAAGCTGCTGTAAGGGCGATCATCTCCGCATGAGCGGTGGGATCTTTCAGTAATTCTGTCTGATTATACCCTCTTCCTATGATTTGATCCTTGGCAACCACAACTGCACCGATAGGTACTTCGCCTTTTTCGAGCGCAGTTTGAGCTTCGCGAAGGGCTTGCAGCATATAATGCTCATCACTCTTTTCAGTCAACATGAATGGATTATCTGATGTTTGCCAACATCTTCTTGGTGCTTTCCCTCATGAAAATTTCCATGGGATTATTTTTTTGAAGGGAATTTATTTTAGCTTTTTTATCTGCCTTTGCCTGGTACTTACTTGCCCTGCCATCCTGATTTAATTCATATTTGCAGCCATTCATGCAATCAACATAATTAAATTCAAATATAGCTGCTACATCATTGGTAGAGGCAATGATAAACTTGCACTCAAACAGAATGCCGGTTGCTTCTACAACACCGTATTTCCAAACTTTTTCCTTCTTGGTTTTACTTGTGTATACATTGGTTTTGTAGTCAACAGTCGCATTTTTTTTCACTACATCGAGGATCAGGTCAACTGTCGCTGAATCTTTAAGGTTGGTGGTTTTTCTGTCTTTAACCTGAAAATCCCCTTTGGTTAATTCTTTTTCAATGGCGTTACAGATAGCGGAGACTTCTTCTTCGGAAAAACTCAACTTTTCTTTATCAAGGGTACTCCTGAGTACAATTTTGGGACTAGGATGGGATGCCATGAATTCTTTCATTGTAGATCGAACTATGATTTCATCTTCTGGAGGAGTAAATGTAATTGTCCCGATGGCGTTGGGAGAGCAGGATAATAAAAAGGAAGAACAAACCAAGAAAAAGAACGCTAACCATTTCATTGTGAGGAGTTTTGAAGTTTCAAATTTTCTTTTCAGTAACCAAAAATAATGTTTTTGTATGGTTTGAAAAGAATAATTTCCCCACTTTTTAAACCCTGCAATAGAATTGTTGTTATTAAAATAAAAAGACTATGTTCAAATGGGGAATCCTTGTTATGTTATTGTTTTTAGGGTTATGGTCATGGGGGAAATTATTAATAAAAGAACCGACAACAGATAGTCTGATGCAGTCCGGCAAGAAAATGGTGTACTCCATCCTATCGCGACTTAACCGTAAAAAAGCGGTTCGGTTGTCGCATGCTCCTGTTCAGCCGCCAGTATCGTTTTATGGTTTGAAGGGAGTATTGAATGACGGAGCAAATTTTTCATTTGCTTCGCTGAAGGGGAAATATGTTTTGTTGGTGAATACTGCGAGCGGATGTGGTTATACCCCTCAGTATGCAGAGCTGCAGGAATTACATCAACGCTATGGCAAGCAGGTAGAAGTGATTGGGTTTCCTTCGGGAGATTTTAAAAATCAGGAGAAAGCGACCGATGCCGAGATTATACAGTTCTGTAAAAAGAATTACGGCGTTAGTTTTCGGTTGATGCAAAAGTCACATGTATTGCCCGGTGCACAACAGCATTCGGTTTATGAGTGGCTTACCGATCCGGCTAAGAATGGTTGGAATAAAAAAGCTCCTTCCTGGAATTTCGGAAAATATCTCATTGACAAAGAAGGCAGGTTATTGCAATATTATGATCCCGCAGTTTCTCCGCTTGATGAGGCAATCCTTAAGACGATAAAAGGTTAATTGGTATTAGTTCACCGGACATTTTTCGTGGTAATTGGGTAGTTCGATCGGACTGCGGGAGAATTCGAAGCCTTTGAACTGAATCAGTATTTCATCCAATACCGCATCAATTTCTTCCAATTGTTCCAATACTACGAGCCGGCTCCGATATTCTTTGATATTCGGCATGCCTTTCAGGTAGTTGGCATAATGGCGACGCATTTCAAAGATGCCGACGCGCGGACCTTTCCAGTGATATGACTTATGCAAGTGTTTGCGACATACCTCCACCCTTTGTTCGATGGTTGGAGGTGGCAGGTGCGTGCCTGTTTGCAGGTAATGTTTGATTTCATTGAAGATCCAGGGGTATCCGATGGCGGCTCGGCCGATCATGATTCCATCCACTCCATATCTGTTTTTATAGAGCAATGCTTTTTCCGGTGAGTCGATGTCGCCGTTGCCAAAGATGGGAATATGGATACGAGGATTGTTTTTGACTTTAGCGATTAAGGACCAGTCTGCTTCTCCCTTATACATTTGAGACCGGGTACGACCGTGAATGCTGAGTGCTTGAATGCCTACGTCTTGCAGACGTTCGGCAACTTCTTCAATGTTTTTAGTGTTGTCGTCCCAACCCAGTCGGGTTTTAACTGTTACGGGCAGGGAGGTGGATTTGACCACGGCGCCGGTGAGACGCACCATCAAATCTATATCTTTCAACACACCGGCGCCGGCTCCTTTCATCGCTACTTTTTTCACCGGACACCCAAAATTGATGTCCACCAAATCGGGCTGCACCGTCTCGCAAATCTTCGCACTCATCCCCAACGCCTCCTCATCCCCTCCAAATATCTGAATGCCAAAAGGTCGCTCCTCCTCCTCAAAATCCAACTTCTGCCGACTCTTGATCGCATCCCGAATCAACCCCTCACTCGAAATAAATTCACTGAACATGAGATCCGCCCCATTGTCTTTGCACACTGCACGAAAAGGAGGATCACTCACATCCTCCATCGGAGCAAGTAATAAGGGAAATTCGGGAAGCGAGATGTTGCCTATCTTTACCATACTTTATAAAGCACAAAATTAACCCGTTTCAATCAGTTTTATGAACCAGTATTATGAGCCTCTTCCCATGAAACCCTCCCGTGAATTTTTTTATCTCATCCTCATGTGGTTGCTTTTCATGGTGGTCTCTGTTTTTGCATCGGTTATTACCTGGTGGCTCATGACCGGCCAATCCATCGCTATGCTCGAAACGGATCTGTTGAAGCCTGACAACCTTAACGCATTTAAAATGATTCAAGTGGTTTCTACTGTCATTATGTTTTTTGTTCCCGCCTATATTACGGCTCGCCGCGCCTCCTCACATCCGATGAAACGACTGGGCTTTGTCAAAAGCTTTAAATATGATCGCCTTTTACTTGCACTCGGCATCATGTTCTGCGTGTTGCCACTCGTAGGTTTTATGGCGGATGTAAACAAAGCAATTCCGCTCACCCCTTCTTTAAAAAAAATGTTTGAAGGATTGGAGTCTAACTATATGGAACAAATTAAAAAAATCGCTTTGTTTACTTCTCCACTGGATTATATTGTCGCGTTGATAGTCATCGCTTTTTTCCCGGCATTTGTAGAGGAAGTTTTTTTTCGCGGAGCGATGCAACAGATTTTTCTCCGCTGGTTTGTACACCCTTGGCTGGTAATTTTCATTACCTCCCTGATTTTTAGTGCCATTCATTTTTCCTGGTATGGCTTCATTCCTCGTATTGTTTTAGGCATGATGCTGGGCGGCATTTTTCATTATACCGGAAATCTTTGGTACAGCATCGCCGCGCATTTTTTTAACAACGCTTTCATGGTAACCATTTTGTATGTACAACATCTGCAGGGTAAACCCATAGATACGGAAATAGGAGATTCCGCTCCCTGGTGGGCAGGGATACTCAGTCTGATTCTCGTGATTTTTTTATTAAGACAACTGCATCGCGTCTCTGTTACAAAAGTTGCACCCGACAGCATCGCTGCTACCCCCGATACGGATGACAATCGTTTTTCAGTATGAGCATGAACTGGCAAACTTTTCGTACCCGTGCTTTAACCGCGGTGGTCTTTGCAGCTATTATGCTCACGGGATTGTGTTGGAATGAATGGAGTTTTCTCCTGCTTTTTTCCCTCATTCATTTTGGCTGCTGGACTGAATATCATCAACTCAATCGCAGGATTTTTCCAGCCTATGACGCCCTGCATTTTTTATTCAAAGCCGGATTGGCTATAGCCGGATGGTCACTCTTGTTTTTCTTCTTTCCTCATTCTTTTCAGATTCCTTTTTTCAAAACAACAACGCTAAGTATTGCAACAACAGGGTGTTTACTAATGCTGATCGGGACTTTTTTTTCTCTGAAAGCAAACGCAAAAGTTTTATTCCGTAGTTGGATCGGCATAGCGTATCTCTCGCTGCCAATCGCACTGATACTATATCTGCGAGTACAGGATTGCTCTCTTCCTCTGTGGCTGATTGCTTCCATCTGGATCAACGACACCATGGCTTATGTAGTAGGATCTTTCATTGGCAAAACTCCTTTGTCTTCCATCTCTCCCAAAAAAACATGGGAGGGTACAATCGGCGGAATACTGTTGTCGGTTGGACTGATTACAGCGGCATCCCGACAACTGTCTGCTTCCATTTCAACTGCTGACATTGCAGCTATTGCTGCCATTGCCTCCATTACAGGCGCATTAGGTGATTTGCTGGAAAGCAAATTAAAACGCATGGCAGGCGTGAAAGACAGCGGCCGCATTATGCCCGGTCACGGCGGTTTTATGGATCGCTTCGATTCCTTGCTTATCGCTGCTCCCTTTGTTGCCTTTTACTGGTGGTGGCTGCACGGATAAAGGTTGACTCTATCTTTGTATTTATGCAACGCATCCATTGGCATGATATCTTAAATTTCGCTGGCAAGCTGACCGCTAAAAAAATACTCAATGCGTTACAAGTGTGGAGCAGCTACCGACTCTCTCGTTTGTTGCGCAAACCGATTCAGTGGGGCTACCCGATTGCCGTTGCGTTTGAACCAACGACTTCCTGCAATCTGCGTTGTCCTGAATGCCCCAGCGGCTTGCGTTCTTTCACCCGTCCTACCGGCATGCTGGAAAAAAACTTTTTTCAAGAAACCATAGATTCCATTCAAGCCACTTGTTGCTATCTGACTTTTTATTTTCAGGGAGAGCCCTACTTGCATCCTGAATTTTTAGAGATGGTACGCTATGCCGCAAGAGAAAAAATATATACGGCTACTTCAACTAATGCACATTATCTCACCGATGAAAAAGCGCGTGAAACCGTAGAAAGCGGATTAGACAGACTCATTATTTCGATTGATGGCACCACGCAGGAAACCTATCAGCAATACAGAGTGGGCGGCCAGTTGGATAAAGTGATTGAAGGAACTAAAAAGCTCGTTGAATGGAAACGTAAACTGAATAGCCGTAAACCTTTTTTGGTTTTTCAGTTTCTGGTGGTGAAACCAAATGAACATCAGGTGGAGGAAGTGAAACAACTCGCAAAAAAAATCGGAGTGGATGATGTTTGGTTTAAATCGGCACAGGTATATGATTACCAAACCGACCCGAATGGTTTGATTCCTTCCAACAACCGATATAGTCGGTATAAAAAAGATGCGGACGGAAATTATCAGCCCAAACATCCATTAAGCCACCATTGCTGGAAACTCTGGCACTCCAACGTGATTACCTGGGATGGGAAAGTGGTGCCCTGTTGTTTTGATAAAGATGCCGAGCATCAGCTAGGCGATCTTCGTGCAGATTCCATGCAAAATATTTGGAAGAATAAGAAGTATCAGCAATTCAGGCAACAGCTTACGATGGGTAGAAAAAATATTGATATCTGTTCCAATTGCAGCGAAGGACTCAAAGTGTGGCAGGATTAATTCATTTCATTGTAAATTTATAGCCATGTCTTCTTTTTCAAATCGCCTTCGCCAAATCATTTTATTGATTGCCCTGCTGGCATTAGGATTTTTATTGCTGAATGAGCTCTATATTTTTCTGCCCGGCTTTTTAGGAGCAGTTACCTTGTATATTTTAAGCAGAGGATGGTATCGTTATTTAACGATCACGAAAAAAAGAAACAGCAATATGGTTGCCACCTTTTTCCTCCTAAGCTTTTTGTTGCTTTTCGGCTTGCCGGTATATTCCGTTTTTTCATTGATTGCTCCGAAGGTTCAGGAAGCTTTCAGTCATTCTCAGGAATTGATACAAGGGTTGAAAGCCGTTTCAGAACAGTTGAAAGAATGGACAGGCCAGGATTTGCTTACTCCGGATACGATTATAAAATTTCAGGAGAAAATTGCCAATTTCTTCCCTGCATTCTTGAGCAGTACCGCATTGATATTGAGCAATCTTGCTATGATGCTCTTTCTTTATTTTTTCATGCTTACCAATGGGAATGTTATGGAAAAAGGCATCCAAAATTTTTTACCGCTCAGAGATGAAAATATAGAAATATTAAGCAAAGAGACCATTAGCATGGTTCGTGCAAATGCAATTGGAATCCCTTTGATTTCATTAATACAGGGAATTTTTGCTTTGTTTGGTTACTGGATTTTTGGGATTAATGAATTTGTGTTGTGGGGTTTTATGACCGGCGTGTTCGCTTTTTTCCCCATTGTAGGAACTACGGTTATCTGGTTGCCGATTGTCGTGTATTTGTTTTCGCAGGGACAAAGTGGCGCAGGTTTAGGACTTACTATCTGGAGTTTATTGATTACAGGTAATGTGGATTATCTTGCCCGCGTTACGCTGATGAAAAGATTAGGCAATGTACATCCCATTGTAACGGTATTAGGGGTCGTCGTAGGATTAAGCTTGTTTGGGTTTTGGGGCTTTGTATTCGGACCGCTCCTAATCAGTTATTTTATGTTGCTGTTTAAAATTTATACCAGCGAGTTTGGTCCGCTGCATGCAAGTCAGTCGCCGCATCAGCATGGATAAACATTTTTTAATAATGCTTAGAAGGATATGAGTAAAATTCAATGGAAATTATTTGCAGGAGGAATGATGATGCTTTTATTCAATGCCTGTACGATGTTCAAAAAAAAATCACTTTATGATTCACCGGAGTACACTTTATATAAGCACAAAGTAGTGCAGGGGAAACACAAGGCAGTAGCGACTTCTTCAACACGAATTAAGTCTGATTATGCCAGTCCTGCCAGTGCTACTTTTTCACGGCTGATCAAATTCAAGTTTAGTATTAATGAGAAGGACAATGAGCTGGCGCCCGGCGATGATCACTGGGTTTCCATCCAGAATGAACACACATCGCCGGTCGCCGTGTTCGGCCAACTCCCCGACCCGCTTCCTCCAATGCCTACCACTTATCTTCCCACTAATTATTCTTATACCTTCCGCGCCGATATGCGCCCCGTTCTCAAACAGTTTGAAGAGAAAGGATATTACGAAGCGTACGATGGCTCGCGCATCACGAAAGCAGATTTCAAAGGCTTCTATATCGCAGGTGCTGCGGCGCCGCTGTCATGGGACTTCGTAAACCTCGGCAACAAAGGGCTAAAGATGGAAGATGCCGACGGAGACGGTATCTACACCATCACGCTCATTTTCAATCCGCACAAAGAAAGAGAATCACAGAAACGCAGGTGGCAATTGAAAAAAGATATCTCCTCCAAACCCGCTTATCACTCAGATCAACCGATCGTAGATGCCCTCTATAATTTATCGCTCGAAGAGGCGCTGACAAATATTGAAGCCGACAGCACTTTCCGCACCGGTGCGGAATGGGGCGGCGTGTGGACCAGAGATATTAGTTACAGCATATGGCTTGCCTTTGCGTATCATCAGCCTGATATCGCAAAAATTTCACTGTTGAAAAAAGTGAAACGCAAACGCATCATTCAGGATACAGGATCCGGAGGATCATGGCCGGTTTCTTCAGATCGTGTGGTATGGGTACTCGCTGCATGGGAATTGTATAAAGTAACCGGAGATAAAGACTGGCTTTCAATTGCTTTTGAAATTGTCAAAAACACACTGGAAGAGGATGAAAAAGTTTTATACGATCCCGCAACCGGTCTCTTTAAAGGAGAATCTTCTTTTCTTGATTGGAGAGAACAAACCTATCCTTCCTGGATGAATAATGCAGACATCTTTCAATCCCTCAATCTGGGCACCAATGTATTACATTATCAGGCCTGGAGTATCGCAGCAGAAATGGCGAAAGCGCTGGGGCAGCCGGCTGCTTTTTTTGAAAGAAGAGCTGCAGGAATCAAAAAAGGAATCCGTAAACATTTATGGATGGCCGACAAAGGTTTTTTTGGGCAATATTTATACGGAAGAAGCGAACTGATTCCCTCTCCAAGAATGGAGGCATTGGGTGAAGCATTAAGCGTTTTATTTGGAGTGGCTGATTCAACAAAGGCTGTACAAATAGTAGAACGTACGCCGTTGACTCCTTTTGGCATCACTTGCATCTATCCGCAAATACCCGGCATTCCTCCCTATCACAATAATGCCATCTGGCCATTTGTGCAGTCTTACTGGAATTTAGCTGCTGCTAAAGTTGGCAATGAAGCGGCATTGACACACGGACTGGGAAGTCTTTATCGGGCTGCAGCTTTGTTTCTGACCAATTATGAAAACATGGTGGCAACAACCGGAGATTTCAAAGGCACCGAAATCAACTCAAGCAGAATGCTATGGAGTATGGCCGGCAATATCGCAATGGTGCATCGGGTATTTATGGGCATGCAATTTGAAGAGAAGGGCATACGTTTCAACCCGGTAGTGCCTTCCCGGTATGGAGGCACAAAAACACTCAGCAATTTCATATACAGGAATATGAAGCTGACAATAAAAGTAAGCGGCACGGGCAAACTAAAGTCGTTCAAACTTGATGGACAATTGATGAATGAGGCTTTTATTGCTGATACTTTAACAGGAGAACATAGTATTGAAATCGAATTGAATAACCAACCCTTACCCGGACAAAAAATTTATCTGGTGCCCAATACATTTAGTCTTCCTGCCCCGAGAGTGGTCTTGGAAGACAATACCTTAAGTTGGGAGAAAATCGAAGGAGCAGTTAGCTACCGTGTGTACAGAAATGGCACGATGATGATGAGTGTGAAAAATAATTTATTCGAATTATCTCCTCAGGAAGCAGGAGAATATGTGGTGTCGGCAGTTGACAATCGCGGGATTGCTTCTTTTATCAGTGAGCCGATTGCTTATCGTCCTGAAAAGTTTCAGGCGATTGTTGAAATAGAAGATCAGATACCTCCCGCTGCGGAATCGTTTACGCAATATACGGGCAGTGGTTTTGTAGAAATATCAAATGAGCTCAATAAAGAAATCGTATTGGAGTTTGATATTCCTCAGGAAGGAATGTATTTAATTGATTTTCGTTATTCAAACGGAAGCGGCCCCTGGAACACAGACAACAAATGCGCGCTGCGCAGTTTGCAAGTGAATAAGCAATACATGGGAACAGTCGTTTTTCCGCAAAGAGGCACAGATGAGTGGAGCAATTGGGGGTATTCCAACAGTTATTCCGTGCCGCTGCAAAAAGGAATGAATACCATCCGGCTTTCGATGCAAAGCTGGAATATCAACATGAATGAAACTGTTAATCGCGCTATGATCGACCACGTGAGAGTAATTGCAAAATAAAAGCGTCAAAGTCGCTAATGGAAACAATCAGGGTCATGCAAAAAAAATGTTGGATGGAAAAAATGAGAAAGTATTGAAAAGCACAGCTAACTAGGATTGAATTATCCCTTCATCGTTTCCTTTATGAATTCCAATAATTCCTTCCGCCCGCGCTGCTTTACAGCAGAAGTAACAAAATGAGGAGGGAGAAATTCCCATTCCTCACGAAGCAAATTTAAAAATTCTTTGATGTTGGTGCTCACTTCTCGCTGGGTGGTTTTATCTGATTTGGTAAAGACCAATGCAAAGGGAACCTCCCATTCTCCCAAACTGCGGATGAATTCGATGTCAATCCTCTGCGGACGCAGTCGGGCATCAATGAGCACAAAGACCGTTATGATGTTTTCTCTTTTTCTCAAGTACTGTTCAATCATCTGCTTCCATTGCCTGCGCTTACCCTGTGCCACTTTCGCATAACCATAACCGGGCAGATCGGCAAGATACCAGTGGGTTCTTTGCTTTCGGGAAGAACCGGCCGACTGCTGCTCCTCGCTCTCAATCAAAAAGTGATTGATCAGCTGGGTTTTACCGGGAGTAGCACTGGTTTTTGCCAGCTGCTGTTTATTGCAAAGCATATTGATCAGAGAAGATTTTCCGACATTACTACGCCCAATAAAAGCAAATTCAGGCTTATCTGGTGCAGGGCACTTTGCCCAATCCGGACTGCTGATTAAAAATGAGGCGGCAATAATATTCATCATTAAAATATGATAGTAGTGTTTGCAAGTTAATGGTAATTCGTTTCTCCCCGCTTACCTTTGTCGCAACATGTCTTCTTCCTATTCACACGATAACGTCGTACCGGATCAGTCATCGGATCAGGCGAAAAAAAAGCAGGTGGCTGAAATGTTCAACAGTATCGCCCCCCGCTACGATTTCCTGAATCGTTTTCTGTCGCTTGGAATTGATGTGTACTGGAGAAAAAAAGCCCTAAAAAAATTGTCCGGTTCAAATCCTCAAACCATTCTCGATGTGGCTACAGGCACTGCGGATGTGGCCATTATGGCTGCTAGCATGCTAAAACCCTCCCAAATTATCGGGATAGACATCAGCACGCAAATGCTGGAAGCCGGACAAAAAAAAATTGAGCAAAAATCCCTTGAAACCATCATTCGGCTGGAAGAAGGAGACAGTGAAGCAATAAAATTTCCTGATCATTCGTTTGATGCGGTAACCGTTGCTTTTGGCGTTCGAAACTTTGAAAATCTGGAAGCCGGGCTTGCTGAAATCAGAAGGGTCTTGAAGCCGGGTGGGAAGGTGGTTATACTCGAGTTCTCCAAACCTCGGATTCCGGTTTTAAGTCAGCTCTATAACAGCTATATGCGCTTTATAGCCCCTATATTTGCCGGGTGGTTGAGCAGAAACAAAAAGGCATACGTATATCTAAACAACAGCATTCAGGCATTTCCGGAAGGGAAAGCGTTTCTGGAAGTGCTGACAAAAACAGGATTCAAGCAGACAACATGCAACCCTTTGTCATTTGGTGTAAGCAGTATCTATACAGGAGTCAAATCATAGCAGGCATGCTCTTTTTAATGCATGCTGTGGAAACTAATGCGCAGCAAGTCATCAACCTGCCCGATCATGAACTCAAACAATACTATTTTGGCATCACCCTTAGCGGGAATGCCGCAAGATTTCATTTGCTGCATGATCAGAATTTTCTAAGGTCGGATAGTGTAACAGTAGTGTCGCCGCGGAACAACGGAGGGTTTGGTCTTGGACTATTGGGTACGCTCAAACTGATGCCCCATTTGGAACTCAGAACCAATCCGCATCTGATTTTTACTTCGCGCACTTTGTCGTATCAGATTTCTTATCCTCGCTTTGATGAAAAACCAATTCAGGAAAAACTGATTGAAAGCATTTATGTAAGCTTCCCGATTCAACTCAAATTTTACAGCGACCGCATTTCGAATTTCAGAGTATACGTTATGAGCGGATTGAAATACGAGTATGATCTGGCCAGTAACAGCCAGAAAAGAAGGGCAGAAGATCTGGTGAAATTAGCCAAAGGTGCAGCCGGTTATGAATTAGGATTTGGGTTCAACTTTTATTTTCCCAGTTTTATTTTTAGTCCGGAAATAAAAATCAGTAATACCATACCCAATATCCACAGTCGCGATCCCAATCTCATTTATTCCAATGTAATTGATCGTTTACAGGGACGCATGATTGTATTCAGTCTTCACCTGGAAGGATAAATTAAATACGTATCAATAATCATACTCTCTGAACCATAAGTTCATCCGAAAACCTCCCCCTATCACCAAGCTGTTTTGAATCGGAAGATTGCCTTTTAGGTTGCTGCGGTAAAGCGCATGAAAGTCTATGAATATATTTTCTTTCACTTCATAACTGATGCGCGCCTGTGCATTCAGTCCTTCATTTTGCACGCCCGAAAGCAGGTTGTATCCGAATTCCGAGCTTCGGCCATCACCACTCAAGCGAAAAATATTCGCTCCCGCATTAAAACCTTTGGCACTGCTGTCTAACCCCCGCTGCCAATAAATCACTCTCCCCTGCAGCGTTAATCTGGGCAGCGGCTGATAATGCAACAAGGCGATATACTCTTTGAAATTGGCACCCAACGGATGTGCAAGCGGTTGATTGTAGTGAGCATAATTAGATACTGAATCAAAATGTGAATAGGTAAAAGGTCGTACCCGGTTATACTCCAGTTGCAAATCAAGATTTTTGATGGAAGCCACATCAATGTATTTAACCCCAAGCTGAATGCCGTTTTTGTTCCCCCACCAGTCGGACTGTTGCCGAATGATTCTGAAATTAAATTCATCCAGCATCAGCTGGCCATACACTTGAGTTTTTTTCAACACATTCATTCTAAAATCCGTTCCTACCAGTGCATTGTCTTTGCTTCCTAAATTCCCCTCTACACTGCGCAGAAAAATCACCGGATTCAAATACCCAAATTCGTATCGATCGGTTCTGCCGAAAATCACCGCTTCAAATAAACCCACATTAAGCCAGGGAGTTACATTCATGCTCAAATGGTGCATAGCGGCATACTTGCGCGGCACGATATTATTGACGCTGTTGTTGGCTGCACCCGCATGTAGTTCTAAAAATAAATTCTGATAATTGAGTTTCCAGAAGCGCGTATTGATTTTTACAAAAAGCTGATTGCCTGAAAAATCACTCAGCAACAAACTGCGGTATCCGTTGCCGATAAAATTCCGATCGTAGCCCGCCTGAAAGCGGATATAAGAATTGGCTCTGAATGTAAAATATCCTCTTGCATCTATAAAATCAACCGCGTCTGTCTTGAAGCTTTTGAAAAAGTTCGCACCGGGAACCGATTTCAAACTATCCACCCATTCTCTATAAAATAAAGGCCCTCTTTCCTGCACATCTGATGCAGATACAGCGAAACCGATTTTCTCTCCAACGCCACCGCGAACCATCAGCCCTCTTTGATTGATAAAACGATTGCGTGCCCTTCGGTTATCCCATTGCTCCTGCATCAGTCGAGCCTGTATGAGCGGATCTACCGTAATGAAATAATCTTTTCCATAATGGGCGAGAAAATGCGCCGGCGTTTGATAGAATTTTTTCAACACCGGTCTTTTAGATGCGTAACTTTCCCTTTTCTCTTTCATCCATTCCAAATGATTACCATAAAAACTATTCAGGTTGAATTGGTCAACTCTAGAGAGCCGGCTCTCCGAAAGCGTGCCTTGCTTTGAAGTATCAAATAAAGATTGAGTATAGGCTACCAGCAATTGCCGGTCGTAAGGTTTTAAGCCGGAAAAATGATTGTCGGACACTTTGCCGGATTGTATTTCCAGTCTGTCGAGCAAAGGAAGATGTTTGGATTGCTGCGTCAGAAAACTGCTTTGGGATTGTGCCCCGACAGTCGTTATCAAGCAAAACAGGAGAAAGCTATAACGATTAATCTGCATTGGATAAAATTGGGTGTAAAAATATAATATGTTATGATTATCCGGACAGCCTTGCTTTTGACCTTTGACTTTTGAGTTTATCTTGAGATGTTTCGCTTTCGCTCAACATGACGTCCTCTACGTATTCTTTGTTCCCAACAAAAAGTTAATAAAAAGACGGTTACCCTTCCGCTGTTTGTATAATTCCTACATTTGACGGAACCTAAATCGAAAAACACCATGCTCATCTCCACCTTTGGCAGCACGCTTGCAGGCGTACATGCCATCACCATTTCCGTAGAAGTAAATGTTAGTGCCGGCGCTCATTTTTACATAGTGGGATTGCCCGACAGTGCAGTAAAAGAATGTGAACATCGTATTGAAAGTGCTTTAAAAAACAGAGGTTATTATTTCCCGCGCACAAAGGTTATTGTCAACCTTGCTCCTGCCGACATCCGAAAGACCGGCTCCGCATTTGACTTGCCGATAGCGATGGCGATACTTGGAGCCACCGGACAATTAAATGATCCGGAGTCTTTGCAATCACTGATGATGATGGGCGAACTGGGACTGGATGGATCCGTGAAAGCCATCAAAGGAGTATTGCCCATTGCGTTGCAGGCGAGAAAAGAAAATTTCAAAGCCTTGATTGTTCCGAAGCCCAATGAAAGAGAAGCCGGGATGGTGAGTGATCTTACCGTGTATGGCATTGAGCATCTGGAAGAATTGATTCACTACCTCAACGGAACAAATACACTTACTCCTGTATCGGTGGATGCGCAGGAGGCGTTTTTTCAGGCACAATCGGCATTTGAAAATGATTTTGAGGAAGTGAAAGGGCAGGCCAATATCAAGCGTGCACTAGAGATTGCAGCAGCAGGTAGTCATAATGCAATTTTGATTGGTCCGCCCGGAGCAGGGAAGACGATGTTGGCGAAAAGATTACCTACTATTTTACCTCCTTTGAGTTTGGAAGAAGCGCTGGAGACCACGAAAATTCACAGTGTGGCAGGCAAGTTGCCCGATTATACGACGCTGGTGGCAAAGAGACCCTTTCGCATGCCCCATCACACAATCTCAGATGTCGCTTTGGTCGGTGGCGGCACGCAGCCGCAGCCCGGAGAAATATCGCTGGCGCATAACGGGGTGTTGTTTTTGGATGAATTGCCTGAATTCAAGCGGACGGTGCTGGAGGTGATGCGGCAGCCGATGGAGGAAAGGAAGGTAACGATTTCGAGGGCTAAGTTATCGATTGATTTTCCGGCATCGTTCATGTTGATTGCTTCGATGAATCCCTGCCCCTGCGGCTTCTTCAACCATCCGGATAAAGAGTGCACGTGTGCCGCAGGGGCGGTGCAGAAATACCTCAATAAAATTTCCGGTCCTTTGCTAGATCGCATTGATCTGCACGTAGAAGTAACGCCCGTTGCTTTCAAAGAACTTTCGCATTCCGCGCGCGGCGAAAACAGTGCGGTTATCAGAGAGCGTGTCATCGCCGCGCGCGCCATCCAGTATCAACGATTTAAAGGAGAAGAGGGCATCTATTCCAATGCGCAAATGAATAGCCGACTCCTGCGAGAAATCTGTCTTATCGACCCTACCGGTCAGCAATTGCTGAAAACCGCCATGGAAAGATTGAATCTTTCTGCGCGCGCCTACGACAGAATTTTAAAAGTGAGTCGCACCATCGCCGACCTGGCACAGGCAGAACATATAGAACCTGCTCACCTGGCGGAAGCGATCAACTATCGAAGTCTCGACCGAGAAGGGTGGGGTGGATGAAGGCCGATACTTCTCTCGATATTAGTATAAGAATATCTCCTTCTAATCAAATCAAGGTCTCCTCAATAATCCTAAAACCCTCAGCAGGTGGAAGTTGCTCCCATAGTATTTTATACACCGTACCGGCAATAGGCATATCAACCTTCATCTGTTCATTAATCTGATAAATGGCGCGGCTCGCATTGTATCCTTCCGCCACCATATTCATCTCGAGCTGCGCCGCTTTGATGCTGTATCCTTTCCCAATCATTTTTCCAAAAGTGCGGTTGCGGCTGAAAGGTGAATAACAGGTAACCAATAAATCACCGAGATATACACTAGCTGCATAATTGGCAGATTTGCGCAAAGAACCTTTCAATAACTGTACGCCGGGTATGGGCTCCTTATGAATTCCTACCTCTATATTTCTTACCCCTACTTTTCGAAGAAAAACTGCCATCTCGTCGGCAGCATTGGCAATGAGTACGCTCAAAAAATTATCCCCGTATTCTAATCCATGCGCTATGCCGCTGCCCAGTGCGTAAATATTTTTTAATACGGCAGCAAACTGAACTCCGAAAATATCGGTATTGATGACCGTATTGATATAATGATTTTTAAACTGTTCCGACAACCACTGCGTTCCTTCTTCATCCAATCCGGAAAAAGTGAGATAGGATAATTTTTCAGCAGCAACCTCCTCGGCATGACAAGGTCCCATGATGGAATAGTAGCGGTTGACATCAAATTTCCATTCTGCCGCCAAAAAATCGTTGAGCAATAAATTCTTTTCCGGCACCAAACCCTTGATGGCAGAAATAATTTTTTTGGATGCCAGTTGTTGATCCGAAAAAGAAGACAACAATTCTACCACATAAGCTGAAGGAATGGCTAAAATGAGCACTCCTGCCGCTTCCACCGCATCCTGGGCATTGGTATAAAACTGAATGGAATCGGTACGCAATGCCGCAGAACTTAAATAAGCTGGATTGTGTTTGTACTGACGAATATGCCGCAGCGTTTGCTCATTGCGTACATACCAGTGCACCGTTGCGCCATTGTCGGACAATATCTTAACAAGCGCCGTTGCCCAGCTGCCGCTGCCTAAAACCGCAAACTGTACTGAAGAGGAAGCATTCTGCATTTCCCTTCAAAAATAAAAGAATCCCGCCGAAGGCGGGACTCCGGACTACATTTATTCTAAAATTTATTCTGCCTGATAGAGTGTTTCTTTAGAAACCACCATCACTTCCGTCCCGTCTTTCAAAGTTTTGCTGATGGTGTTATAAGGCGCGGCAATCACTTGTTCCCCCTCTTTCACCCCGGAAATAATTTCAATATAGTCGTTATCCTGAATACCTGTTTTTACCTTCACTTTCTTCACTTTTCCGTCGGACCCTAACACAAAAACCACTTCTTCAAGATCCTCCGGATTCGCAGCTGGAGCCGTTTCTTCAGCGCCGGATGCATCTTCATCCCCTGTCGCCTTCTTCTTATCTTTGGCTTCTTGTTCTGCCCCATTCTTGCCTTTATTTTTATCGCGTGTGGTTATGGCTAAAATGGGTACTGCTACTACCTGTTCCTGTTTGCGGGTCATGATATCCGCACTCGCACTCATGCCCGGACGAAAAGGAAGCCGACGACGACCATTGCCGTTCAGCAAATCAGCATAGGAGGCGGGATCGAGCCGGATATAAACTTTATAATTAGTAACATCTGCTGTTCCGGTTACCGACATTGCCTGTGCTGAAGTACTGCTGCTGGAAATTTTTGTAACCACACCGCTAAAGCGTCTGTCATTGTAAGCATCCACTTCCACAATAGCACTGTCTCCGATTTTTACTTTCGGGATATCATTCTCTCCCACATCCACTCGTACTTCAATTTTACTCATATCCGCAACGCGCAATATTTCGGTGCCCAGACTAAAACTATTTCCTGCTACGCGTTCTCCTTTTTTTACTGCCAACAAAGAAACGATGCCGTCCATCGGAGCGATGATGGCGGTACGACTTAAATTTTTATCTGCTTCGGTTAAGCTGGCTCTCGCACTTTGCACACCGGCCTGAGTACTTTTTACTGCTTCTTTTGCTGCTTTGAGATCTGCCTGTGCAGCGAGGTATTGTGTTTCCGATTGCTCAAACTCCGCCGCTGAAATGACTTTTTCAAGAAACAATTTTTTTTGTCGGTCATAATTTATTTTAGCTTGGCCGAAGCGTGCTTCAAAAGCAGCAATGGATGCCGCTGTATTGCCCACCTGCGCTTCCTGCTGATTGACGATCGATGCTGCTCTGTCTCGTGCACTCGTGAGCACATCGGCAAATACTTTTGCGAGCACCTGTCCTTTTCGTACACTATCGCCTTCCTCCACATACATTTCTACCACTTCTCCGCTTACATCACTGCTTACCTTGCGCTCATCTTCAGGATAAACTTTACCACTCGCACTTACGGTTTCCACAATGGTACGACGACTAACTTTCTCTACTGCTACCTTAACAGCTTCATCTGCTCCGATGACCCCCGTCTTTTTTAACGTAATCAGCGTAGCGATAATAATCACCAACAATACGCTAATCCAAATTGCTTTTTTGTTCATCAGAATAAATTTATTGTTTCCCCAAATTCATAATTAACAATTCATAATTAACAATTAGTAATTAATAATTAATAATTAATAATTACTAATTACTAATTACTAATCCCCTACAATCTTAATCCCATTCCCTTATAAAATTCCAGTACCTTCATCCGAAACACGAAATCAAAATGATCTGCGGTGGTTTGTATGTTGGCACGAAACAAATTGTTTTGAATCGTGATGTACTCAATCGGCTGCAATAAGCCGGCATCGTATCTTTTTTGTGCAAGAGCGAAAGATTTTTCGGAAAGCGTTTTTGTTTTTTGGCTTGCCCTGTAACGATTCAGTGCATTGACGGCCGACTGATAGGCCAGATAAATATCATTCTTCAAGCGCTGATTGGATTGTTTTTTTACCCATTCTGCATTTTGAATATCGTATTGAATCCGTTTATAATTGGTTCGGGCTGCACCACCATTGAGAATAGGAACACTGATTTGCAAGCCGATGTTTTGCCGAAAATTATCCTGCAGCTGCGTCCCCCATCCGGTCCACATTTCATTGAAATTCTTTTTTCCCTGTACTATGGTAAGATCCGGTTGGAGAACAGGAAAAATGCCGGCACCTGTATTCACTATGGGAGATAAAAGCGTTGGGGTTTGATACCCGTTGAACTTGATATCGCTGATTTTAATATTCGGGTTGGCAAAATTGGTACCTAGTCCGCCAAACCAGCTGATGGAAGGATATAATGAGGCTTTCGCTGCTTTGAGGTTATACTGCAATGCCTTTAATCTTAAATCATTGGCTTGTTGTAACGGTTGTGTTCGAAGTGCTGTTTCATAGACTGATTCCGGGTTGAGGTCGGCAATATTTTCGACCGGAATTTTATCCACCGGCGGCTCAATAATATCAAATGGAGTTGCGGCATCCAGGTTGAGGGTTGCTTTTAAAGTGAGCAAATTTTGTTCTGCGCTCATAATGGCGGTGATATAGGTTGCGCTGTCGCGCGCATGCTGCGCTTCCAATTCGAGTGCATTCAACTCAGGCAGTTGACCTGCATCCACGCGCTTGCGGGTATCCTGCAATCTGGAGGTTGTCAGCCGCATTTGTTGTTCTGTAATTTTAACTTGTTCCTTGGCGAGCAATACCTGTAGGTAGGTAGTGGCTACAGTAAGACCAATATCATTTTTTACCCGCTCCACTTCTTTGGTTGCCGCTGATGAATTATAGCGCGCGCCGATGATGCTGTTGCGGGTATTGCCCCAGTTATAAATCAGTCCGCTGATATTGAAATTAAATTGTTGAAAGAGAAGGGTATTATTCACGAAAAGGTTGGAAGTAGGATCTACAGCTCTTCCGAAATTCGTTCCGGTGGCATTGGTCAGATTGATATTCGGATATTGGGATGTTTGTAGTTGATGATAGGAGAGCGCTGCCACTCTCGCCTGAATATCTGTTTGCTGTACGGAAATGTTTTGAGCCCAGGCATATTCCACACATTTTTTTAAATCCCATTTTTCTTGGGAGAAAGCAGGTTGAGAAAATGCGGCGAAGATCATGAAGGCAGCCAGTACCATTTGAGCTCGTAAGGTCATATTACAAAAATAAGGGACTGCATTCTAATCAACAACCAACAACTAACAACCTTCCCCCAACTTTTCGTTACTTTGCAACCCTAAAACATTTCTTATGAAGCTTTTAGCAGGAAAAGTTGCCATCGTTACAGGTGCAGCGCGCGGTATCGGAGAAGCCGTTGCCATCAAATTTGCAGAAGAAGGCGCCAATATAGCGTTCACTTATGTGAGCGATAGCAGTAAGGAAAAAGCAGCCGCACTGGAACAAAAACTGCAGGCACTGGGTGTAAAAGCAAAATCTTACCAAAGTAATGCGGCAGATTTTGCGGCCTGTGAAGCGTTTGTAAACGAGGTGGTGAAGGAGTTTGGTACAGTAGATATTTGTGTAAACAATGCCGGCATTTCGAAAGATAATTTATTGCTCCGCATGAGTGATGCTCAGTGGAATGAAGTGATTCAGGTAAATCTGAACAGTGTGTTTAATATGACCAAACAGGTGATCCGTCCCATGATGAAAGCAAAATCCGGCAGCATCATCAATATGAGTTCCGTCATTGGTGAAATGGGGAATGCAGGACAAAGCAGTTATGCCGCAAGCAAAGCCGGCGTGATCGGATTCACTAAATCCGTTGCCAAGGAATTAGGCAGTAGAAATATCCGCTGCAATGCCATTGCTCCGGGCTTTGTGGAAACCGATATGACCAGCTACCTCAAAGAAGGAGAAGGCGCTGATAAATATAAAGCAGGAATTCCCTTAGGCAGATTTGCATCAGCGGAAGATATCGCTAATGTTACTTTATTCCTTGCGAGTGATATGGGCAATTACATCACCGGACAAACCATCAGTGTTTGCGGCGGATTAAATATCTGACCGAACCGTTTTTTTTTGATACAGACGAATCAGGATATCTGCCAATAATCCGGAAAATATTCCTGTCAGCAGATCGTTGATGAGCGTAAAAAAAATCGTAATTATAAAGACGATCAGCTTTGCTTTGCCGGAATGATACATTTCAATGAAATGTCGCGGATGTGCCAGATTATACCCCACGCCAATGAGTAAAGCAGCCAGTGCAGCATTGGGGATTTTTTCAATGAAGGGCATCAGCAGCAGCATAAAAATCAATAAGAAAACGCCGTGAAAGAAATTCGCCCATCGTGTTTTCGCACCATAATTTACATTAGCGGCACTTCTTGCCATTTCAGCAATAATAGGAAGTCCGCCCATTAATCCGGAAACCATATTGCCTCCTCCCAGTGCCCTCAATTCTTTATTGGAATCTGATTTTCTTTGATAAGGATCCAGCAGGTCAACCGCTTTTACGATCAACAGAGATTCCAGACTCCCAATCAATGCAATCAACAATACATATTTCAAAAAGATGAAAGCATAGCGCCATCCTCCAAAATCTACCGGTATTCCAATGATATCCAAAAATGATGTTTTAAAATGAATAAGCCCGCCCTGAATTTGATTAAGTCCCAATATTGAACCAAGTGGAATTGATACCAGCAAAACCACCAGTGGAACAGGTATTTTTTTGGCCATTCGTTGCGGTAACAGAGGAAGTAAAAATACGAGAGCAAGACAACTCAATCCGGTAATGACCACGTGCAATCTTTGGCCGACCGAATAAAAACTATCCGGCAGCGTTTTGAATAATTCAAATGGATTAATCAACGGTTTCCCGTTCTCTCCTAAAGGATTGACGCCAATGACAACATGCAACTGTTTGGACAGTATGATTAATCCTATCGCAGCAAGCATGCCATGCACCACAGACAACGGAAAAAAATTAACCAGTTTGCCAAGCTTAAAAACGCCAAAGATAATTTGAAGTAAACCTGCGACTATGATTGCCCCCAATGTAAAACGCCATCCAACCACCCCTCCGCCGAATTCCGTTATTGAACCTGCCATGATTACAATGAGACCTGCTGCTGGTCCTTTTACCGTTAAGGCAGACCCGGTGAAAAAGCTTAGGAGCATGCCGCCAATGATGGCAGTCAATATGCCGTAAAAAGGATTTGGAAAATCAGAGGCTTGTGCAATACCAAGACTAAGTGGAAGCGCCAGCAGTGCGACCATAAAGCCAGACAATAAATCATTCCAAAAATTCTCTTTTAATCCTGCAATGCCATCTTTGGGAAAGAAATGATTTTGATTCAGCTTCATAAAACGTTGTGCGCAAAGGGAGAAAGGTTGTAAAAATAGCACAACTATCTCCATCCGCCGCCAAGCGCTCTGTATATATTTATTTTGGCATGCAGCTGTTTAAGCTTTGTTTCAATCAATTCCATTTTGGCATCCAGTACTTCTCCTTGAGTAAACAGCACTTCACCGTAATCTGCTCTTGCAGAATTAAATAAACTTGTAGCTATGGAAACCGACTCGGTTCTGATACTTACTTCCGACGATTTCATGGCGTAGCTTTTTGAAAAATTATGGAGCCTCGACAATTCATTCAATACATCCAGATGCGCATTTAATAAAGTTTGCTCATATTTATACGCTGCCTGTACCTGTTTGGCATTGGCATTTGAGTAAACCGCTTTAATGGCGTTACGGTTGATCAAAGGCGCCAGCAACTCTCCGGCAAAATTATACACCAGCGCTTCAGGTTTGATCAAAAAACCGGCATTGTAAGCCTGAAAACCAGAGAAAGCAGTGATCTTGAAAGAAGGATAAAAGTTGGCACGTGCAGACTTAACATCTAATCTGCTTGCAGCCAGTTCATTTTCCGCTTGTCGGATATCCGGTCTGTTCGCCAATAATTGTGAGGGCAGTCCTTCCTGTATTGAATCAACTGAAACAGCATAAAAAGAATTAGTGTTTCTCGAAATTTTCGCAGGAAATGTTCCGGTTAAAAAATGAAGTTTGTTTTCTGTTTCCACAATGTTTTGACTGATGGCATATTGTAGATTTTTGGTTTGCAATAATTGCGCCTCAAAACGATTAACTGCCAAAGCGGTTACTTTTGCAGATTCTTTTTGTGCCTTTACCAAATCAAGCGCATTGCTTTGGATACTGATATTTTGCTGTACAATGTCCAGCATATTATCCAAAGCCAATAATTCATAATAGGAATCCGCAATCTCGGCAATCAGATTAGTAATCATAAAATTCCTTCCCTCCATGCCGGCCAGATAGCGTTGTACTGCCGCATCTTTGGCGTTGCGTAATTTTCGCCAAACGTCCAGCTCCCAGGATGCAGTAGGGCCTACTATGAAATCGGAATTGGATGATATGGCACGGGCATTTTCTTTGGCAGCTACATTTTCTTCAATCCCTCCTCGCCAGGTAAATTTGCCAATTTTTTCATAACCCATGCCGCCCGACAAGCCAACAAAAGGCAGATACTCTCCTTTACGGGCGCGTATTTCATTTTTATTGATTTCAATTTCCTGCTTTACAATATTTAACTCCTGATTGTGTATGAGTGCAGTATCAATGAGCGTAATCAGGTATGGATCATTAAAATACTGTCTCCAATTCACACTCGCCGAGGTCGCACTATCCGTGCTGTTATTGTAAGAAGCCGGCAGCGATTTGTTTTCTTTCCTTTCCACCAGCAATGGAATGTTGCAGGAAAAATATAAAAAAGAAAAGAGAATGAACGCACCCTTTTTTTTAAGATTACTAAGCTTCATCATTTTTTGATTTTTTAGTGAACAATTGTTGAATGCGAACCTTGAGTGATTGGTCGGAATGGCTTTCAATGATATCTTCTGTTAAAGGATTCTCGTCTTCGTCTCTGATCAGTGTTCTCCCTTTTGCCAGGGTGCCGAATATATAATAAAGTCCGGGTACCACTATCACTCCGAAGAGGGTGCCGAACAACATCCCTCCGAGTGCTGAAGCCCCAATCGTTTTGTTGCCTACCGCACCTGCTCCTGTTGCAAGCACCAAAGGAATCAAGCCGGCAATAAATGCAAAGGAAGTCATCAGAATAGGACGGAAACGTACCCGTGCGCCTTCAATGGCTGCTTCGAGAACTGTAGCTCCCTGCCGGTGTTTTTGGACAGCAAACTCTACAATCAATACGGCATTTTTTCCAAGCAAACCAACGAGCATGATCAATCCAATCTGGGCATAAATATCATTAGCCAGTCCCATTAACTTGAGCAGGAAAAATGAGCCGAACACTCCCACAGGAAGAGAAAGTACAACGGCAAGCGGAATAATAAAGCTTTCATATTGAGCAGCCAGCACCAGATATACGAAAATCAACACCACAATAAAAATATAAATGGCCTCATTCCCTCTTCGTACTTCATCATAAGACAATCCTTCCCATGCAATATCATATCCTTTGGGTAAAGTGGTTGCAGCTACTTCCTGAATCGCCTTAATGGCTTCCGCGCTGGTGTATCCTCTGGCAGGAATCCCTTTGATGGAAGAAGAAGTATATAAATTGAAGCGGGTGATTTCATTCGGGCCCTGGGTTTTTTTCATCGTCATGAATGCAGAATAAGGAACCATTTCATCCCGATTGTTTTTTACATAAAGATTCAAAATGTCCGTCGGCAGTTTCCTGTATTGCGGATCCACCTGTGTATAGACTTTATAGAAATTATTGAACCGAATAAATCCCTGCTCATAAGTACTTCCGATCAGCACATTCAGGTTCTCCATTGCTTTGCCAATGGAAACCCCTTTCTGCATCGCAAGTTTATTATCTACAATCAGTTCATACTGCGGATAATTGGCTGCATAAAAAGTAAACAAGCCACTGAGTTCCTTTCTCTTTTTAAGATTCTCCATGAACTCCGTATTGATTTTGTCAAACTCCTGATAATCCACATCGCTGCTTTTATCTAAGAGTCGTAAAGAAAATCCATCTGAAGATCCATAACCCGGAACGGCAGGCGGTTCGAAGAATTCTACAATGGCGCCAAGATCTTTTGTCTTTACTTCCAGTTCTTCAATGATTTCTTTAATGGAATTTTTACGTTTCTCCCAGTCTGCCAGATTGATCAGACAGGTTCCTGCATTGGATCCTCTTCCTTCGGTAAGAATCTCGTAGCCGGCCAAGGATGTTACCGACTCAACGCCTTCAACGCTCTTAGCTATTTTCTGCAACTCAAGCGAAACAGCATTGGTTCTTTCTAGGGTAGTACCCGGCGGAGTTTGGATGATGGCATAAATTTGTCCCTGATCTTCATTGGGAATAAATCCTGCAGGCAAACTTTTGTCAACTGTAAAAATACCCAGACAAAAAACGGCCAGTATGCCAAAAGTGACGAATCTTCTGTTGGTAATTATTTTCAGTAGAGAAGTATATTTGCCGGTTACTTTATCAAATTTTCTGTTGAACCATCCAATAAACAGATTGACCGGTGTTTTTCTTTTCGGTTTACCATGATTGTTTTTTAAAATCATTGCACACAGTACCGGTGTCAGCGTAAGCGCCACTACTCCGGAGAGCACAATCGAGGAGGCCATGGTGATGGAAAACTGACGATAGAAAATGCCAACAGGTCCGGTCATAAATGCCACCGGCACAAAAACAGCGGTCATGATTAAAGTAATCGCAATAATGGCGCCGCTGATTTCACCCAACACTTTTTTTACCGCCTGATAGGGAGACAAATGTTCTTCTTCCATTTTGGCATGCACCGCTTCCACCACTACTATCGCGTCATCTACGACCACTCCAATTGCCAATACCAGGGCAAATAAGGTAATCAGATTAATGCTCAGACCGAAAAATTGCATGAAGACAAAAGCTCCGATCAAGGAAACCGGTACTGCAATAATGGGGATGAGCGTTGAGCGAATATCGCCCAGAAAAACAAACACTACAAGCGCTACTAAAAGAAATGCTTCCAGTAGGGTATGCAAAACTTTATCAACGGAGGCATCTACAAATTTGGATACATCATAATTGATTTCATAGTTCATTCCGGGAGGAAAATCTTTTTTCAGTTCATTCAGTTTGGCTTTTACATTGTCTATAACCTTACTGGCATTGCTTCCCGGAATTTGTTTTAATACCAAAGAAGTAGAAGGATAGCCGTCTTTGTTGGAATAAATATCTACAAACTCACTGCCCACTTCTACCTCAGCAATATCTTTCAGCTTGACCATTTCTCCTTCAGGGTTCGATTTAACGATGATATCATTATACTGCTCGGGTTTATTATACCAACCTTTATATGTAAAAACATATTCAAGAGATTGAGCAACTCTTCCAGAGCTCAATCCCACTCTGCCGGGTCTCCCCAACACACTTTGTTCGTTAATTGCTTCGAGTACTTCATCCGCTGAAATATTGTAAGCCCTCATTCTGTCAGGCTTAAGCCACACACGAATCGCAAAAGCACGACTACCTAAAGCAATGGCACGACCCATTCCGCTGATCCGCTGCAGCTCAGGCAACATGTAAGTGTTCGCATAGTTGAATAAAAACTTTTCATCCGCATTTTTATCGGTACTATAGAGGTTTACATACATCAGCATGGAGGGCTGTATGGGGGTAATAATTACCCCTTCTCTCTGCACCAAGGGGGGGAGATTCGGCATCACCTGATCTACTCTTGTTTTTACGTTAACAACGGCCGCGTTAGGATCAACGCCCGGCTCAAACACGATCTGAATCGTTGCTTCACTGGCGCTGGTGGCATCGGAGATGATGTATTGCATCCCCTGCACGCCATTAATGGCGCGCTCAAGGAGAGTGACTGTTGATTTTACCAATACATCCGCATTGGATCCGGGAAACTCAATAAATATATTTACCCGCGGAGGAGCAATATCCGGGAACTGAGCAACCGGTCGGGAATTAATCGCTAATATTCCCATAAAGACAATCGCTAAAGAAATAGCAATTGCCAGCACAGGTCTTTTAATAAATTTTGAAAACATGATAGATATGTTTAATTGGATGATAAGGAATTACTCGGCATGAAGATGTGTGAGCTCATTCATCACTTCTTTTTGAGCTTTGAATGTCCATTTAATCTTTTCTTCGTTTTTTACTTTGCGTAATCCCTCCAGTAATATTTTATCATTTTCATTGATGCCGCTGCTGATGACGTAGAGGTGGGGGATTTCGGCACTTATCTTGATTTCAGTAGATTTTATTTTATTCTCTTTATCTATCACATAAACATACTTTTTATCCAATACTTCAAAGGTGGCTTTTTGAGGAATGATCATTGCGTTTTTTAAGGGCACAGGCATGAGAATATTTCCGGTCTCTCCATGACGCAACAAACCATTTGGATTTGGGAATGTAGCCCTGAATGCAATATTGCCTGTTTCATTATTAAAGTCTGCTTCAATCGTTTCCACTTCTCCGATTTGTGAGAATGCTTCATTGTTTGCCATTTTCAATTTCACCTTCGTGTTTCCCTCAGATTTTGATTTGGAAGCGTAATTCAGATATTCCGCTTCGGGCACATTGAAATATACCCACATCTTACTGTTGTCGGAAAGGGTTGTTAAGAGTTCTCCTTCGTCAACCAGGCTTCCGAGTCGTACGTGAAAATGATCCATGATGCCATCAAAAGGAGCACGGATATCTGTAAAACTCAGATGTGTTTGCGCAAGTGACAGTTCCGCTTTTGCTTTATCCAGTTTTGCTTTGGCAAGGGCCAGCTCATTTTTTGAAACAATGTTTTTGGAAGCGAGCGACTGAGTATTCTGATATTCTATTGCTGCGTAATCTGCCTCTGCCTGAGATTTTTGCATTTCAGCCTGGTAGATAGTGGGCATGATTTTGAACATCAATTGTCCCTTTTTTACATATTGTCCTTCATCCACATAGATATTTTGCAGATACCCTTTTTCAAGGGCTCGGAGTTCAATGCGCTGAATGGCATGTATCTGACATACATATTCATTGTAAATGGTTGTATCGATACGGATGGGACTTGTTGCCTGAAAAGTGGCTTCTTCTTCTTGGTGGGCTTCCTTGTGCTTACAGCTTGCTGCAACAAATAAAATGATTGCATAAAGGATTACAGATAAACGTTGCATAATGGACTTATTTAAGGGTTAAAGAGTTGTTATTTATAACTCCTGATTGCGACAAAATAGTTTTCTAAATAAATATTTAAAAATTCAGGGAACAGGTAGTTTTAATTCCGGAAGATCTGGCTCAGGAAAGGAAAGCATCTTTAGCGCAGCAATAGAGGATGAATAGAGGAGAAATAACAAGTGACTTTTGTAAGGAGATCCGGTATTGCTTATAACGTAAAGTAATCTTCTGTTGAGCGTCAGCAATTAATTCAAGAGGTGGAGAGAACGAGTTGTGTTGGGTAGACTTGGGCTCATTGATTGCCTGATTATCATTGTTGTCAGAACCCCCGGCTCCAACGGAGTCATATTCTCCGGTAACAATTGCTATTCTTTCTTCTTTAAGGTCTTCTTCCAAGTCATTTGAAACAATTCCTATGCTAAAAACTACCTCTTCAAAAGAAGCCGCCAGGGCGGTTCCATTTAGCAGAGCCAGAAGGAAAGAAAGAAATAATATTTTAATGAATCGAATCACTATGCTTCTGAATGGGAACAAATATAGTATGTTGTCCTTACCGCCACCTAATTTTATCTTTTCTTTTTGAAAATTTTCACACAAACGAAAGTTAGCATCATTAGTTTTGCCGCAAACTTTTTCCCATGACAAAAATTGCGGTTGCTAAAGGAGATGGCATTGGCTCAGAAATCATGCAGGCGGTGCTAGATATCTTTAATCAGGCAGAAGTACCGCTGCAGTATGAATTTGTTGAGATGGGAAAGTGGGTGTTCGACAAAGGGTTCTCTAATGGAATGACTCCCGAAGCGCAGGCAACGATTGAGGAGCTGGGCATCCTGTTCAAAGGGCCTATGGAAACACCCAAGGGGAAAGGTGTAAAAAGCGTCAATGTAACCGCAAGAAAAACCTGGAACACTTATGCCAATAAAAGAACCTTTCAAACGCTGCACGGAGTGGACACTGTTTTTTCCAAAGCCGGTATTCCCATTGATCTCACGATTGTAAGAGAAAATATTGAAGATACTTACGGGGGCATCGAACACATGCTTACCCATGATGTTGCACTCAGCCGTCGCTTTATTACCCGGCCAGGCAGTGAACAGGTGATTCGCTATGCTTTTGAAATGGCAAAGAAGAAAGGCGCGCGCAGAATTACCTGCGGACATAAAGCCAATATCATGAAAATTACTGACGGATTATTTCTCGAAGTATTCTATGAGATTGCGCGTGAATATCCCGAACTCAAAGCTGACGATGTAATTGTAGATGACCTCTGCATGAAACTGGTCAGTCGCCCCGATCTGTTTGATGTGATTGTACTCACCAATCTTCAGGGAGATATTGTAAGCGACCTTTGTGCCGGACTGGTAGGAGGGCTTGGTTTTGCTCCCAGTGCCAATATTGGCGATCATATCTGCATATTTGAAGCAGTACACGGCACGGCACCGGATATAGCAGGAAAAAATATTGCCAATCCTACTGCATTATTATTAAGCGGTCTGAGTATGTTGCGCCACTTGGGGTTTATGAAAAAAGCGGCCATGATTGAAAACGCGCTGCTTTATACGCTTGAGAGTGGCATCCACACAGGAGATTTTGGAAATAAAAACACAACATCCCTAAACACTACCGATTTCGCCAATACAATCATTCAAAATTTTGGAAAGAAGCCTTCTTTACAGGCAAAAGAAGAAACACCGGATTTGCCGGTTACGCCCACCCATTTTCGACCTTCCAAAAATCCTTTGATTATGTCGAAGGAATTGATTCAGGAAGTAATCATGGGGGTTGATTTGTTTGTAGAGAGTGAAGCGCAGCCGGATGGCGTTGCTGAAAAAATGCTTCGTCACAGCGGAGAAAAATTTCAACTGATAACCATTACAAATCGCGGCACGCAGGTGTGGCCGAAGGGAAGCATTTTTACCAACCTGGTCAATCAATTCCGTTGTCGTTTTGAAACTCCGTTGGAAACCGGCGTTTCCCAACAGGATATTCTCGATCTTCAGCAAAGAGTGATTAAAGATTTTAAAATTTGTTCCACCGAACTGTTGAATAGCTGGGGAGGCAAGAAAGGATATAGTCTGGCGCAGGGGCAATAGGACGAAGATTATCTGTTCATAAAAAGGGGGATTGCTAACCCTACCTTGACATTTTGTCGCATCTTTCCTTCTGGCATTTTTTTTGACTAGTTTGGGAAAAATTGATTTCTATGCAAACCGGAAGTATCAGCGTACAGACAGAGAATATTTTCCCGATCATCAAGAAATTCCTTTACAGCGATCACGAGATTTTTTTGCGTGAGCTGGTGAGCAACGCGGTGGATGCCACCCAAAAACTCAAAACCCTCTCCTCCCTGGGTGAAGCCAAAGGCGAACTGGGCGAATTAAGGGTAGATGTAAAACTCGACAAAGAAGCCGGCACCATTACCATCTCCGATAAAGGAGTAGGAATGACAGCAGAAGAAGTACAGAAATATATTAATCAGGTAGCGTTCTCCGGTGCTGAAGAATTTGTACAGAAATATAAAGGTCAGAACGAAAATGCCATCATCGGCAAATTCGGCCTGGGTTTTTACTCTGCCTTCATGGTGAGTAAAAAGGTTGAAGTCATTACCAAAAGTTTTAAAGATGGATCTGCCGTTCGTTGGGAATGCGATGGCAGTCCGGAATACAAGCTCGAAGAAACCGCGCAGCGTACAGAGCGCGGGACAGACATCATCCTTCACGTCGATGATGAAAGCAAAGAGTTTCTGGAAGATGACAAATTGAAAGGAATCCTCAAGCGTTTTTGCCGCTTCCTGCCTGTTGCCATTTATTATGGCGAAGAGCAGATCAACAATACCCAACCGTTGTGGGTGAAGAAACCTGCTGAACTGACATCTCAAAATTATCAGGATTTCTACAAAGAATTATATCCGTTTAGTGATGCCCCTTTGTTCTGGATTCATCTGAATGTGGACTATCCTTTTAATCTCACCGGAGTCTTATATTTCCCCAAAATCAAGCAGAGTCACGAAATCCAGAAAGATAAAATTCAGCTTTATTGCAATCAGGTATTTGTTACGGATGAAGTGAAAGATATCGTGCCTGAATTCTTAATGCTGTTGCATGGCGTGATAGACAGTCCGGATATTCCCTTGAATGTTAGTCGCAGTTATCTGCAGGGCGATCCCAATGTGAAAAAAATCAATGCGCATATCACCAAAAAGGTTGCCGACAAACTCGATGAAATTTTCCGTAACGAGCGCAAAGAATTTGAAGAGAAATGGGAGAGCTTGTCCTTGTTTGTGAAATATGGCATGATGACGGACGAGAAGTTTCTGGAGAAGGCCAACAAGTTTCATATCATGAAGGCGGTGGGCGAAGACAAATACTACACGCTGGAAGAATATCGTGCAGCAACAGAGGCCTTGCAGAAAAATAAAGACGGCAAATTAACAATCCTCTATACCAATAATCCGGTAGAGCAAAACAGCTTTGTACAGGTAGCCACCGGAAAAGGGTATAAAGTAGTCATCTTTGACACTTTGATTGATGCATCCTTCATCAGTCAGATAGAAATGAAATGGGAGAATGTAGTTCTTCGTCGCGTTGATGCGGATATCGCCGACAACCTGATTGACAAACAGGAAGATTTAAAATCTGTTTTAAGCGAAGATGAAGTAAAAGAATTAAAAGAATGGTTCAATATTCAATTAACTGATCTGCATCTCAATGTAGAAGTGAAGGGCTTGAGTCAGGAGGCTCCTCCTGTCATCGCCACTCGTCCGGAAATGATGCGTCGCATGAAAGATATGGGCAGTATCGGTGGGCCGATGGCTGCTTTCTATGCGACTATGCCAGATGAAGTTGAACTCACTGTCAATGGCAATCACCCCGTGTACAGAAAGATTTTGAGTGGAGCAGATAAAGAAAAAAGCAAAGAAACCGTTCGTAATCTCGCAGACCTGGCTTTACTATCGCAAGGCTTGCTGAAAGGCGAAAAGCTGACGGAGTTTATTCAAAGGAATGTGAATATGATATAATTAAGAATTAGTAATTAATAATTAATAATTAATAATTGGGTTGATTTATTACTCTATTACTAATTATTAATTACTAATTACCAATTATTTATTTCTCTCTGTTCAGTTCTAACCGAACCACAATTTCAACTTCTTTCCCAACCATAACGCTGCCGGTTTCAGTAAGTTGATTCCATTTCAAATTGTAGTCAAAGCGATTAATGGAACCGGTGGCTTTAAATCCTGCTTTATCCATTTTCGGACCGGTAGTGATGCCGCCGAAAACCACATCAAACTTCACAGGTTTGGTAATATCTCTGATCGTAAGATCTCCCTTTAATTCATATTTATTTTTTCCAAGCGGTTTGAAAGAAGTGCTTTTGAACGTCATTGACGGGTATTTTTCTGCATTAAAAAAGTCGTCCCCTTTTAAATGCTTGTCGCGATAATCATTGTCGGTGTTGATAGAATTGACATCTACCGAGAAATTGATCTTAGCGTCACTCCAGTCAGCTTTGGTATGCTCTACGCTGCCATCAAACACTTTGAATGTACCTTCTGTTTCTGCTACTACCATGTGACTCACGGCAAAGCGAACAGAGGTATGCGGTTTGTCCACCGTCCATTTTGAAACAATCTGCTTGCCTGCTGGTGGATTAATGGAGGTTATTTCCTCAGTTAAGTTTACAGATTTGAATGCAGAAAGAACAAGGACGCCTGCCAGTATCGGCAAAGCCAAAATTGATTTTTTCATAATAAAAATTTTTTGTTTTGTGCAAAGCTAAGAAAATACATGTACATACACGTAATTATTTTGAAGGAATTTTTTTAACAATTATCTTAGTGTGTCTTTGGTTTTGTTAGGGACGTATAATTTTGCACCCCATGTCTAATAAACATACGCTTGATAATGAAGAACTGGCGGAAGAATTTTACGAGGACAGTCTGCTGCTTGGCATCATGGCTTCCTCTATGGAGGCGCAGCGTTTTGTGTGGCAGGTAAACCAGTCTATTCGTTTTGATTTCCGCATCAACGATTCACTGGAAATTGAGCTTAAAAGAAAGGGAAGAAACTATTATTTTCCTGTTTTTGAATATCAGGAGCCGGGAATTTCACTCACTTATTACCTCTATAAAAATCAATACGATGGGGAATATTTATTGCCCGAATTCAAGCATCTTGATTTTTTATGGCTACTGAAAGGGGATCTGCCTGATAAAGAAGAAGAAGGACTATTAATAGAGGATATAAAACATATTCAGGGGGTGCAGCTGGTTATTCCGTTAACATTGGAAAAAATGAAAAACAAACTTAATTTAGTTTTTTAAATTCCCTTTTATGTGGATTGAATCGGATCAACAACTATGTAAACAATTTGAATTTGCCGACTTTGTGGCTGCCTTTGCCTTCATGACTGCCGTTGCTTTTGAAGCTGAACGCCAAAATCATCATCCCTGGTGGAGCAATGTATGGAATAAGGTGGACATCCGTCTTTGCACCCATGATGCAGGCAACCGGATTACGGAAAAAGATCGGCAACTCGCTGAAGCCATTGACCAGATTGCAGCCGTACATCAGGCTCGTTAAGGCAAATCGGTCACTCCTCCTATTAAATATTAATCGGAATGGCTGAATAAGGGCTTTCAGCGTTAATTTTGCGGTTTCAATCAAGAATATGGTACGTAAAGAAGAAGTCTTAAGTGACGTTGTGATAAAATTTGCAGGCGACAGTGGGGATGGTATGCAATTAACGGGAAGTCAGTTTACTAATAATACAGCTCTTTTAGGTATTGAACTGGCCACTTTCCCTGATTTCCCCGCTGAAATCCGTGCTCCGCAAGGAACACTGCCCGGTGTGAGCGGCTATCAGTTGCGCTTTAGCAGCAATCCTGTATTTACCCCCGGCGATGCCTGTGATGTACTGGTGGCAATGAATGCCGCAGCCTTAAAAGTGAACCTTACTGCCATTAAAAAAGGCGGTAAAATCATTGTGAATACCGATGGTTTTGATGCCAAAAACTTACGTCTCGCCAATTATGCGGACGGCGAAAATCCACTCGATGGTGATCAACTGAATGGTTATGAAGTGATCAAAATGGATGTAACGAAGATGACCCGTGAGGCATTGAAGGAATTTCATCTTGGCACCAAAGAGAAAGATCGCGCCAAAAACATGTTTGTGCTGGGGTTCTTGTACTGGATGTACAACCGTGATATGGATAGCACCCTACAGTTTTTAACTGATAAGTTTGGCAAGAAAGACGAAATCCTAAATAGCAATATTGCCGCATTAAAAGCAGGCTATAATTACGGAGACACGACAGAAACTTTTACGACTACCTACAAGATGGAGCGCGCTAAAATGAAACCTGGCGTCTATCGTTCCATCATGGGGAATCAGGCGGTGGCATACGGATTGATTGCCGCCAGTCAGAAAAGCGGACTTTCTTTGTTTTTAGGCTCTTATCCCATTACGCCTGCCAGTGATATTTTACATGAATTGAGTCGTCATAAAAGTTTTGGTGTAAAAACCTATCAGGCCGAAGATGAAATTGCTGCTATTACTGCTGCCATTGGGGCAGCCTATGGCGGGGCGCTTGGGGTAACTACCAGCAGTGGTCCCGGCATTGCTTTGAAAACGGAAGCAATGGGTTTGGCGGTGATGCTGGAGATTCCTCTTTTGGTAATCAACATCCAACGGGGCGGCCCTTCTACCGGTTTGCCTACCAAGACGGAGCAGAGTGATTTGTTGCAGGCCTATTATGGCAGAAACGGGGAATGTCCGATGCCGGTGATTGCAACTTCCACTCCCAGCGATTGTTTTGATGTAACGCTCGAAGCCTGTCGTATTGCCATTCAGCACATGACTCCCGTTTTATTATTAAGTGACGGATATATTGCCAATGGAGCTGAGCCCTGGCGTTTCCCGCAGGCAGAAAATTTACCCGAAATCAAAGTGAACTTCAAAAGGGAATTGGAAGAAGGCGAAACGAAATTAATGCCTTATAAAAGAGATGAAAAATTAGTACGCGCCTGGGCGATCCCCGGTACACCCGGACTTGAGCATCGTATAGGAGGACTAGAGAAGCAGGATATTACCGGTAACGTGAGTTATGATCCTGATAACCATGAGCACATGGTGAAGACGCGTCAGGCCAAGGTTGATATGATTGCGAATTATATCCCCGATCAAAAATTAGACAGCGGTCCAGAAAAAGGGAAAGTGCTTGTATTAGGATGGGGCTCTACCTACGGAGCCATCAAGAGTGCCGTAGCAGAGTTACAGTCACAGGGCAAATCGGTTGCCCATGCGCATATTCGCTATGTACGTCCCTTCCCGAAAAATCTCGGGGACATTTTAAAGAATTACGAAACGATACTTATACCTGAGATCAACAACGGCCAGCTCATCAAAATCATTCGAGATCAGTTTATGGTGGATGCGAAAGGATACAATAAGATAAAGGGAGTACCTTTAACCAAGGGTGAGTTGGTGGAGGAGATAGGGAGATGGGTGTAGGTAAGATCCAAAAGTCTATTAGACACCATCATTAATGACTACATGAAGATAATTCAGTATTACAAATGGCTTACTTTATTTAATTGGCTT
>JAGWWM010000044.1 GCA_018970395.1 Bacteroidota bacterium | reverse complement strand
GAAGGATCTCGTCTATAAGGCAAAAATCAAAAGGCAAAACCAAAAAGTTTTAATTGCTTTTGACCTTTGACTTTTGAGTTCTTCTTGAGATGTTCCCGATTCTCGGGATAAATTCGCTATCGCTCAACATGACGATCTATGTGAGCTTTGCCTCTTTGCAGCTTTGCGTGAAATGGTGTTGCTGCCAGAGGCGGGAGAAAACTGTTGTTGGTTGGAGGCACCGCTAAACCTCTCAACAAATCAACCGTAAAGCGCAGCTACCTGATTCCAATTGACAATCGCCCACCAGTTTTTAATGTATTCTGCTCTTCTGTTTTGATAATGCAGATAGTACGCATGTTCCCATACATCAAGCGCCAGCAGCGGCGTGCCCTGTACCGGAACTACGTCCATTAGCGGATTATCCTGATTCGGCGTAGTAACAATTTGTAATTTTTGTTGAGCATCCACTATCAGCCATGCCCAACCGCTGCCAAAAATTTTGAGCGCAGCTTCTGAAAACTTTTCTTTCAACCGATCCACGGAACCAAAATCTCTTTGAACGGCAGCGAGTAAATGTTGATCGTTAATAGAAGAACCACCGGGCTGCATGCACCCCCAGAAAAATTCATGATTGAAATGACCGCCTCCGTTGTTGCGAATCACTGCAGGATATTTGGAAATCTCCCGCATGAGATCGGGTAAGGTCATTCCTTTCTGAATACCCGATTGCACCGCGGCACTATTCAGATTTTTACAATAAGCAGCCGCATGTTTGGAATAATGTAATTCCATGGTTAGGGCATCCACATAAGGTTCCAGTTGATTATAGCCATACGGTAAGGGTTGCTGCTTAAAAAGTTCTTCCCCTTGTGCTTCGAGTGCCCCACTTTCAGCAGCAACAGAATGACTCATTCCGAAGCCGGCTGTTAATAGAGCCCCGAATTTTAAAAAATCTTTTCGCTTCATATTGCGTTTATTATGATTATCTCATCAGATACATCTTGCCATAACCATTATTAAAATACTGATCTGTTTCTGCGTTCGGCACTTTATAATGATCCAATTGTTTGCCGTTTAAATTCGTAATTACACGATAGAGATAAACCCCGTTACCGAGTTGGTTGCCATACTGATCGGTTCCATCCCATTTATAATCGGTAATATTTTTTCCAATACGTATCGTACCGAGTTCCTGTCGGGTTATCTCCCGCACCACCTTCCCGGTGACTGTCATTACCTGTATCCGTAAATTCTGCGGAATCTCTGAACCGGTTAACGTGAAAACGAAAGCTGTGGAACTAGTAAACGGATTCGGATAATTGAACAGATGAGAAATCATGGGCTTATTAATGACCTGGAAGTTGATTCGATAGGTGCCGAAAAGTTTATTGACAGCAGTTTGGTTCTGCGGATAAACAATCAACTCATATTCTCCATCCTGATCACAATACGGCAGCACATCAATCACCAGCTCGTTTTTGCCGGTTGATAAATCAGATGCTGTAATGCGTGCTGAATCTGAACCCAGGCGATATTTTCTGACCGACTGATCCGGGAAGCGGATTTCAACAATTACTGAGTCTTGATTAAGTACAGGCCTGAATTTATTCTCATCTTTTAATTGAATGAGAATATGCGGCTTGGCAGAGACAATATCTCTGTTGAGGATGTGCACCCCATCAAAAGTGACATCGAGCCAGGGCTTTTCCGTATCTCTTCGAACAAAAAAATCTTTATATATAAAATTATTGTAGAGGTATTGTTCCGGCTGATCATTGTCCGGATTTACCATTAGATAAATGCGGTTCACCCCCTCCAGATCGTCGATATTAATTGTGTATTTGATTAAGATCGTATCCCCGGATACTAAGGGCTTTTGACGGGGAAACAGGATTTCTTTCTGTTTATTATTTTTATCTGTGATGATGAATTTCAGTTTCAGACTGTCGAAGGCGGTTGCGCTGATATTTTTAAAAGCGATGGCAAATGCATATTGCTCTCCTATTTCAGCAGTATCTTTTGCAATCAGTGAAACATTCGGCATCAGAGCTCCTTCCGGTATCGGCGTGCCGGTAAGTCGCCAGTAATTTAATTGGAAAGGCGTCAGCATCGTGGAATCCTGCGTACGCATTTTTAATTTGAGATAGGGATATGATGCCGCGTCAATAAAGGAAATGGAAGTATCTTTCGCATTGACGACGGTAGCAAGTAATTGTTCCGAACCATCCTTCGTCTTGCCGATAATATCGAAGAAAGTAGAATCTTGATCAGAACGTCCACCCTGATAGACCCCATCCCAATAAAATTTATCCCAATTTTGATTAGGTCCAAACCAGGGAGACTCCATGGATCCGTTTTGCAATTGTGCGGGAAGATCAATCACTACGTCAATAAAATCACTTTCTTTTTCTCCAATGAATTGTCGCACAAAACCGGGATCACCTTTTTTATAGAGAAGAGCAAAAGGCAGATTTCGGGTAAAGCTGTCAATTTGAGTGAATCCGTTTTTTTTGAGGGTATGATAAATCGTTTTCTCTTTTCCGTAAATCGTTGTATCAGACATCCACTGCTGAATAAACGCAGTATTCGGGCCTGCCCACGAGCCCGGAGCAGTACCTTGATTAATCACCAATACTAAAGCGCTATCCTTTACGATTGAATCAAGCAATAGACGGGCATTATTGCGAGATTGCGGATCTGACATGGAAAACTCAAATTGTTTTCTTGGCGAGTTGCATACGGGCAAACTTTGATACGTTCCCATCGAACCCTGAGAAAAATTCAACCAAGGGATTAAACTTTTAGGTTCAAAAATAAAAATTGAAAAAATATTCCAGTTACATCTCCAAAAATCAACTTGTTGCAAGTCAAGGAAAACCTCATTGGAAGAAAAGTTGAAATAGGGAAATAAACCGGTTCTGATTTTTAATTTACGTGTTACATTCTTAAACTCAATTTTTCTTGAAGCGGCATCAAGCACGGTTTCGTTATAAGTATTTGAGCTGAACTGATGATAATGCGATTGATTATACCCGAAACTCAAATCAGGTCGATAAATAAAACTATGTCCGCTCCATAGAATCGGCATATTTAAGCCGGATCGTAATCCAACCCTCCAATAGTAAACTGTATTTTCTTTCATCATCATTCCTGTGCTTGAAAATTCCAGCAAACCTCCTGACGACGTTAGCTCCTTTTCCTTTAGCAGGGAAGAATTAAACTGTTGGGTCGTATCAATCTGAAAATAATAAGTGCGAACATTGCTTAATGGATTCGCAGTGGAAGCGTAAAAGGTAAAATCTTTTTTATTGACAATACTGTAATTATAGGGATATACCGGACGGATTTCATCCTCAAAAATAAAATAGTCTTTGGTGACGGAATTGTTAGACTCGCAAAATTCGTCAAGTTTGTTTTCCGGATCAATCGTAACCACCAGTTTATTCAAACCCTTGTCTGTCTGTGAACTTAAATTAATTTCCAGATTAATAGAATCTTTACAGGGCAAGGTTGACAGGTTTCTATTAAACAGTGTGTCTGTCATGCCAATCGGTGTTATGCGCACAATTCTGACAAACACCGAATCCTTAGTGGCGCGCCCAATATTAAACAATTGAATCGAAGCTTTATATTTATCCTCCGCTATTGAAATAAACTCAGGAGAAATTTTTACATTCTTGGCTTCAATTGCATAATCAGGCTTTTCAGCATAATTCAAAACAACGGCAGGGTCGCCGTGCAAAGTAATTTGTTCGGCATGCACCCGAACAAAGTAATCATTCATCGTATATCTGCTTATCAAAGAATCAATCACGTTTGTCAAAACAAAACCGATACTTTTCCCATACGAAACCTTCGTCAATTGACGATAAAACTCCTCTGTGTACAAATGCAAGTTGCTTACCAGACCTAAATGGGTGGTTGCTAAAAATCCAATCGCCCCTTTCAGTGGCGTTGAAACAACATATTTTTCAGACAAAGTGTAACTGCCCGTTAGTCTTGTAGAATCAAGCATAAAAAGATTGCCCGCATTACAGCCATTCACTACGAAAAAGGGAAATCTTCCCGAATACGGATAATTTTGAGGGTTATCCAGATTAAATTCCAGGGTTGAAGCAGATGAATGACCAAAATAAGTCAACAAGGAAAAACCGTTGGTAAATAACTCGTTTACTTTCTCCCCTGCCAATACCTGAATATTGGTTTGGGATGATTTTTGCAGTGTAAAAACATTGGCGCCGAAAAATGTATCCTTAATCTTTTTTTCATACTGACTGAGATAATACATGATTTGTTCGCCTAAGAAATCATTCGCGCCGCCGACGTGCAACACTTGTTTCTTCCACCACTCTTCATCAATTGAACAAGATTTATTCCTCTGGTGCTCTTCATAAATTTTCAACTTTTCCAGATACTCTTTTATTTCCTCGGCATTGATTACATTCAATCTTCCAATATGCGTACGGGGAATAATACTGCCTTCATCAGCACCCAATATCATATCAGAAGCCGGCATGCCGAATGTTGGCACTAAATTCATTACACCAACTGCGTTTCTGTTTTCAAAAACACGTGCCTGATTCGCTACGATACCCTTCCCAATCAGCAGACAGTATTGCTCTTTAAATGGGAATTTTTTACGTCCAAAACGAAGGAAATTACGAATGGCCAATGCATTGTTTTTAATTCCCCACCCGAACTGATCAATAATTTGATTGATATCCGACACCAACACTTTGTAAGAGCCTCCGGCTGTACTACTTCTGTATTTCGCATATTCTTCGACCTGATTAACCTGATTCGCGTCTTTGTAAATCAAAGGGTTGGAGATAATCAGGAAGTCTCCCTGATTCGAAGGAAGAGAATAGTTGATAAAGTTGACCGACGTAAATGCAGTTACGGATCCGATGCGAGCGGATGCCATTGAAGTAAAAACCAATTTTCGGGATGTGGGTGAAGCCGGCAATACCACCATGAATTCTCCGCTATTTTGGGGTAGAACTTCAAAACGTAACCCATTGGTCAAATCATATAAAACAGGCGTTGCCCCTTCATGATTAAAATTTTTAATCACCAGTTTTTTTTCAACATTAGCAGCAGGCAATTCAAAATTGAAATTGGTCTGTCCGCCGAAATCAAAAATCCTAGGATAAATCAATTCATACATGCCCAAAAAGAGGCGATCCTGTACTGAAACGGAATTTTTGATTTCAATACTCAGCGTTCCGGTACTGATTAAATTTTGAGGAATCTGTATATATTCTGATTTATTATTAAGGCAGTCGTAATAATTAATTTGCCTATCGTCTAATATCGTGCCATTAACAGTGGTAATTATATTTCTGATATTTGGATTTCTTCCGGCAGCGGTATATCTGAATTGAGCTCCTCCTGCTCCCGGAGCTACCATCAGATTTGAAAGACTGAGCGTATTGGTTTGACCTGCACCAACAGCAAGACTTACATATCCCTCTCCGCTATCATAAGAAGAGGAGAACACTTCCTCTCCTACCTGTTGGCCAAAACCAAAACTATAAAGCAACACCGGCCTACGGTGGTAACCGCCTTTCAGGGTATGCGTAAAATAAGGCTCTGCAGGGACAGTTGAATTTGTTGCATTCACTAGCGGTTTCAATCGCTTATTTAGCGTTTTCTTGTTAACGGTCAAAAAGTAAACGGCCGTATCTGTGAATAAACTCACCAATGGATTAATTTGAAATTCCGGCTTTATGTATAAACGACTCTCCCACTCGCCATCATTCGTTTCCCCCCAAAATTCAATGAATCCTTGTGCAGGCAATATTCCGCTTTGAACGGAGGTATAAATGGGAATTTCTTTCCCTTTATTCCACAACTGAAAATGTGCGGCATCGGTATTGCCAAGACCAATAGATGCTAAATCAGCCTGCGAAATACGATATACACCGGTTGCCCCAATCTTGAATTTATAATAAGGTTTCCCAAATTCCACCCATTCATTCATGTAAGATTGAGCGTAGCCTGCAATCACGGTCAACAACGAAACGCATATCAAAAAAAACTTTTTCATTTTATGTTTTTAACATATCTCATTCCTCATCTTCTCATCCTGTTTTTATTTAAATCCAACTTCAATGAAATCACATGTGTATATAGCGGATTCGATTGATTGGCTAAATTCGTAAAAGCATAATCAATATGAAATGTTTTATTGAGAATAAAACCGGCTCCCGCACCGGGCTGAAAAATCCAGGTCTTCCGCTGACTGTTCACATCCGTTTCCGATAATACTTTTTGAAAATTATAAATGCCGGCTCTCAAAAAAAACAAATCCTTCAAATTTCCTTCTACCCCCAGTCGAGGATCCACATTGAGCACGTTTGAATTGATCAATGTATTTCTCCTGCCATCAAAAGTGAGATCCAGATTCAACTCTCCCTTAATCGAAATTTTTTCATTGACAGGGAAATTATAGGCGCCGCCAAGTATTAATCTGGGCGCAGTGATTTCAGTAGAACGAACGGGAATTTCATTGTTGGTTAAAAACAACACTTCTTTCTCCCGATCGGTAAAAGTAAAATTCCAGGTGTTGAAAGTAGTTGTAATATCCCTTGCCATTACGCCAAGCGACCAACGACTACCGGTCAATTGCACCCCTGCATCCAAACCAAAACCCCAGGCACGCGCAAAGCTTCCCACATTCCGGTGAATAACCTTCGCATTCACCCCCACACTTAACCGATGCTGATCATTTTCTCTAATCACCTGCGCCATGGATAAAATAAAAGCCCAGTCGGCACTGCTGAAACTGGAGATATTGGCATAATTAATGCTGCCATCCGGTTCAATCAGATACAGGGTATTAGGTATATCATCCACCGCAAATCTGAGAATGGAAATGCCCAGCGTGCGCTTATTATCAGACACCGGAAGCGCTAAAGCCGCATAATCGTATTTCCCTATACCCGCAAAATATTCAGCGTGCATCAACGCTAAAGACGGATGATCCTTTACCTGAGTCAGCCCGGCAGGATTCCAATAGCCGGCTGCAACATCATTCACAGAAGCCACTTGTGCCCCTCCCGTGGAAAGCCCTCTTGCTCCCGCACCAATATTTAAAAATTCATTGGAATAAATACGCACCTGAGCCTGCACAATTATCGTTGCAAACAGCAGGCAACTCAACATCAAAACGACAAACCGCTTACACTTTTTAATTCTAGGCATCAATTTACTTTATAATGAGGCATTTAACTGAATGAACAAATTTAATCATTCTATCTGCTATATTCAATTTTTGTGAGAGCAGATTTGTTGAAGCAGAAAAAAATATGCGTGTTACTTTTGCGTAAATTTTAACCCATGCGTCTGATCGAAGAATTAAGATGGAGAGGAATGATACAGGATATAATTCCCGGCACAGATTCCTTGCTTGAAAAAGAATCTGTTACCGCCTATATCGGCTTTGATCCCACTTCCGACTCCCTGCATATCGGCAGTCTGGTGCCCATCCTGCTGTTGGTGCATCTTCAGAAAGCGGGTCATCGACCCATTGCGCTCATTGGTGGCGCCACCGGCATGGTAGGCGATCCCAGCGGTAAAAGTCAGGAAAGAAATCTCCTCAGTGAAGCACAACTCGAACTCAATGTAAAAGGCATACAGGCTCAACTGGAAAAATATATTCAGTTCGACCCCTCATTACCCAACGCTGCCCGACTGGTCAACAATTACGACTGGTTTAAAAACTACTCCTTCATTCAATTCCTTCGCGATATAGGAAAACACATCACGGTTAATTATATGATGAGTAAGGACAGCGTTCGTAAGCGGATTGAAGGAGAAACCGGTATCAGTTATACCGAATTTGCCTATCAGCTGATGCAGGGTTACGATTTCCTGTGGCTCTATCAAAATATGGATTGCAAACTCCAGATGGGCGGCAGCGACCAATGGGGCAATATCACTACCGGCACTGAACTCATCCGCAAAATTACCGGAAAAGAAAGTTTTGCTTTCACTTGTCCCCTCATCACTAAAGCAGATGGCGGTAAATTTGGAAAAACTGAGACTGGTAATGTATGGCTCGATCCGGGAAAAACAAGTCCCTATCAATTTTATCAGTTCTGGTTGAATGCCAGTGATGAGGATGCTGCAAAATGGATTAAAATTTTTACCCTTTTACCCCCTGATATTATTGACCCGCTGACCGAAAAGCATCAACAACAATCTTCCGAACGACTGCTTCAAAAAAAATTAGCAGAAGAAGTAACGCGGTTTATTCACGGAGAAGCAGGCTTGGAACAAGCCCTTCAAACCACTGAGAAACTTTTCTCCCGTGTGGAAAAACCCATTACGGATTTTTCAAAAGAAGATCTCGAACAGCTGGAAGGAGTTACCAAACTGTCTTTTGATCACTCGGCTTTAGCGCAAGGGATTCCTGTTATTCAGCTACTGACTGATGCCGGCATTTTTCCCAGCAAAGGCGAAGCCAGAAAAATGATTCAAAACGGAGGAGTTAGCCTCAATAAGGAAAAAATCAAGGATCAAAATGAACTGATCTCCGATCAGCACCTTTTACACAGCCAATATCTTTTGGTGCAAAAAGGGAAAAAACATTATTTCCTGATTGAGGTGCAATAACCTTCCATTTTGCTTAATTCTTTTAAAAAGCATTTGGCACAGAATAAAGGATAACTTATTTTTGCAACCCCGTAAGGGAAGGATTGCCCGATAGTATAATGGTAGTACGACAGATTTTGGTTCTGTTTGTCTTGGTTCGAATCCAGGTCGGGCAACTTTAAAAGATCCGTTTTCAGGATCTTTTTTTATGCCTACCAACATCATTTTTTTTCTTTCATCCCTGCCGTAAATTGTTATTCTTTGACATTGAAAAGTAGGAGCAATGAAACCCAAAATGAAAACAATTGTAGTGGAAGATGATATGGTTGCACGAATGACGCTTACCAATTATTGTGACAACCACCCCGATATAGAATTGGAAAAAGATTTCGATAACCTATCAGATACCGTTCAATACCTTGTCGATCACAAAGTGAATTTGATTTTACTCGATACAAGACTGGATGGTCATTCCGGATTTGAGCTGCTTGACTATGTATCTCCGGAAACTAAAATCATTGTTACTGCCGCCAACGAAGCTGAAATCAGCGAAGCTAATCACCATGGCATTTATAATTGCCTGCTCAAACCTGTTAGTCTGGAAGACTTCTTGTGGAGCATCAAAAAAGCGCCTTCATTGCCACAGGATTTTGCCGGCGCATTAACGTATAATCGAAATCACTCCTTTTAGCAAAGGTTTAGAAAGATTCCCGGTATCCAGCAAATAATAGTATGCCCCTACCGGACATTCCACCCCTTTAAACTTGCCATCCCAGGCCTTGCTGTTCTGATAGCCGAATTGCTCAAAAATCACGGTTCCATACCGATTAAAGATTTGAAGTTTTGAATCCGGATATTGTTCAATGTTTGGAATTACCCAGGTATCATGAATGCCATCGCCGTTTGGACTGAAAGCATTTGGGATATCCAGCGGTTGCAATACGACCACCTTCATGGTATCACGAACCCGGCAACCCTCTTGAGATACGACTGTTAAAATGTATTGTGTCGTAACAGATGGCGATGCCACTGGGGTGAGTGAATTTGCATTATCTAAAAAAGCAGAAGGAGCCCACCGGATGGTAGCAGGAATACCTTCGACCTCCCCGGATAGTTGAACAGACAATCCCTGGTCCATTTTTTTATCTTCTCCCGCGCTTATGTTGGGTAGTGGGTTCACAGTTACCACCACCGGCACACGCCTGCTTTCACAACCACCGGCAATTTGCTGGGTAACATAATAGGTTTTCGTACCGGGAATCTGGGTATTTACTGTTGGCTGAAAGATACTGCCTGTTCCTCCTGTAGGGGCTGCATACCAAAGCAAATTATTACCGATCACATTCAAACCTCCTGATACTAATTCATTCTCACAAAACACATTTTGCAACACCTGGGGTGGATTTGACAGCGGATTTATTTTGACTGCAATGGAAACTCTCGGACTTTCACAGCCATTCAATACCTGACTTACGTAATAAGAGAAATTACCGGTGATATTCGTGGCAGGAACCGGCGGCGTTGCGGCAGGGATTCCTCCTGTAGCATTTCTGCCATACCAGTTCAGGGTTGCTCCTGCAATGGCAGTTGCCTGCAAGGGGAGCACTCCGATTGCCTGATTGGTACAATATTCAAGAGGAGCTGGACCAACAACAGGTGCTGCAGGACTTGTATTCACTACCACCGTTAGAGCAGCATCAGTGGCACATTGTCCAGTTGCAGGGGTAAAGGTATAAGTCGTTGTTGTAGTATTGTCAACCACCGGCGACCAAGTGCCGGTAATGTTGTTCAGTGATCTGCCCGGCAGTATAATCGTTTTACCTGCACAAACAGGATTGATTGTATTGAATTGTGGGGCAACTAATCCTTTAACCGTAACTATTCGGGGGGCAACACCATCCTGACAACCGGGGGTCGTATTTGCTACAGTATAGGAAATAGTTGAAGTACCCGCACTCACCGGCGTAATGACTCCGGTAGAAGGATCTATATCAGCGACAGCGGTATTGCCGGATGACCAAACACCTCCGGCAACTGTTGAACTGAAAGTAGTACTGCCGTTTATACAAATATTGGTATTCCCACTTAAGGTTCCGGTCGGAGGCACGGTACAATTTTTCGCCGAGCAGGATTGTGTAGATGACTGTAAGCAAGCAGCTGCAGGACCTACAGGAGTTACTTCAATCTTTACTAGATCATTTTGATTTAGTCCGGGAATTGGATAAGGCGAACTCACTCCATTTACAGTAATCGGTATTCCTCCATTGATTGAATATCGAACATCATAGCTAAGCGCACCTACTACATTAGCCCAGCTAAACTCAACACTGTTGATAGTACCGGAACAATTGATTACCGGTGCGGAAGTTGGATTAACATTAATATTAGTATTGAATGGGCCGGTTACACATTGTCCTGGATCAGGTGTAAATGTATAAGGAATAGAACCGGCATTAGCAAGTGAAATGGAAGCAGGACTCCAACTCCCTGTTATGCCATTATTGGAAGTAGTTGGAAGAATGGGCTGAATAATCAAATCATTCTGACAATACGGCCCATAGGAAGGGAATTCAGGCGTAACGGGCGCATTAACCTGTAATGTATAATTGTCTACAGCCGCAACGCAAGGCGCTCCCAAAGGATTATTGGTTGATAAAGTGATTGTAATTGTCTTTCCTGCATCCGCTAAAGCAGGCGTATAGGTGAAGCTAAATGGTTTTGTTGAAAAACTGGATGCACTTAAAATACCACCTCCATCTGAGGTCACACTAACTGATGTAGCACTTCCCCCAAAACTATTCCCGTTGATTGTAATCGGCGTAATGCCGCAGGTAGTGCCTGCATTACTACTCAAACTTATTGAGGGCGCATTGGCGCATCCGCAATTGATGACTTCAGGCAATGAGACAATAGATTTGCACTGCGTAGCTATATTTCTAGCCACAACTGTATAAGTATTGTTGGCAAGATTACTAAAGGAAGCTAAAGACTGATAGGCGGCTCCGTTTAATGCATATTCTTCATTAGGGTTGGCATTTGTTATATTCAGAACACCCACATTTCCTGACCCGGCAGCACAGCTATGAGTTAATACAGGCTTAGATGGCAGCGGATTGACTGTTATTTTACCTCTAGCTTCCACTCCTCCGCAACCACCGGTTAAAGGGATAGCATAATTGAATACATTCGCTGTGGTGGGTGTACCGCTAATAGTAATTTTTCCTGCTGTAGCATCTCCTGTAAAAGTTGCCGTTACCCCATCGGGTAATCCCAACAAAGCAGACGTAAGTGCAGCTATATTCGTAGCTCCTGTTGTAGTATGCTCGACAACAGTAAGCAGTGTATTGTTACATAATTCCGGCATTATAGTTGGCGGACTGGCTGTATTGATGGGTTTAATGGTAGTATTGATGACAGCGGGTGACGATGCTTCACAACCTGCAATATTGCTGTAATTGACCGTAAGGGTTTTATTGCCCGGAGTCAGCCATTTTATTCTTACCACTGCATTCGTTGAACCCAACCCGCCTGAAACAATTTGGTAATCAGTATTAATAATCCCGGATACTGTCCACACATAGTTGGACTGCCCCGTCTGGGTACTGTACGTTAAATCGCTGTCCACACATTCAGTTGCTGCTCCACTCGAGGTTAAGGTAACTAAGGGGCGTGCGTTCACACTTACTTTACCGGTGCCCTGAGCACTAACACAACCGGTGCTGGTATTTGTTGCCACTACCTTATAATCTCCGGCTACTGTAGTATTGAAAATCTTTACATTACCCGGATTGGTTGCTCCTGAAGGAACCGTCCAAACATAGGAATACGTGGCAGTCGCAGGTGTAACATTAGCGCTTACCGAAGCAGAAACACCGGCACATACTTTTACATCAGCTACAACTACAACAGGAGCCCCATCCACATTAATGGTACCGGTTAAACTTTTATTAGAAGCGCAACCAACCGTCGAAATAGTATAATTAAAAGTTCCAGTTACAGTAGGAGTTCCGCTGATTGTAAAAACGCCACTGCTTCCAAGTGTGCCGGTTACACCGGAAGGCAACCCGCTGACTACAGCACTGGTTGCATCTCCTCCAATCTGATAGACAATCGGATTAACAGGCTTATTTACACATACACTTTGATTGGTTAAAGCGGAAGGGGAAGTAAGCGTAAGAATACAATTATTAACCGGACAATTCACTCTTACAGTAACATCCTTAGTGTAGGTACATCCATACTCATCTTTAACTCCATAAGTATACACAAAATCACCTGCATCATTAAAGGGGCCAATCGGTACCGAGTTGGTCAGTTTGCTTCCGCTGCACGTACCCGGAATCGGACAAGCTTCCGGACCGGGATCAGTAACGACAACACGAGTTGATGAATTGGCAGGAACTGCAGGACCGGAACCGGTATGTTTCCATTTACCCTCATTCAATCTTGGCGTAACACTACTGAATGTCGCATAACATGAATTGGGGAAACTCAGATTCCATGCTTTCAATACACCATCATCTTCTGCTTTGGTATCTGTAATCACCAAAGACCACACCCCATTCAGCTCAGATCCATTTAAAGCAGAAAAAGATTGCTCAGAAGTGTAGTTCTGAGGTTTGAAAAAATTATAGGGCGTACCTGTTAAACTTTTTACATCACAAGGCCCCGAATAGCTCGGGCAAGTAGTGGTTGAATTCGTGATAACAGAACTTGAACTCGTCCAACTAGCCCCCCCTGAATTTACTACCGTATAGGTAGCCGGACAGCCTGCTACTCCATTATCTTGTTGATTGACACAGCTGCCAAATACAGAAATCCCGCTATTGTTTCCCTGATTATATACTTCATTAAAAAGGATTGCTTTCTTACCCGTGGGAGAAACGAGTTCTATCCTTAAGTCCGCACTCCAGGAATGTTCCAGTTCAAACGACACAGTCGGGTAGCAAGCTGTACCCAATTGAGCACCAGGCGGAAAATATCCTGTAAAATCCAATTGTGAAATATAGCTTACCCCTGTTCCATCTGGAAGGGAAATAAGTTGAGATCTGATGAATGGCGGTTTCTGAACTTTAGTGGTGGATGTAGCAACACCATCTAAATTAACCGATTGTCCACAAGTTGTATTGATTATCGTCGAAGTAGTACCCGAAAAATCAGGCGGATTGATAATGGTTACTGTTCTGGTCGCCGAATTTGTACTTCGACAGCCGGCAGGATCAAGATCAGTTTTATTATTTCTTACATTCAATCTGATGAGATAAATACCGGGTGCCGTATAGGTATAAGTCGTTTGAGGTGTTGTGGTGGTGGTAAGATCCCCATTACCCCAATCCCATTCATATTTACTGATACTGGCAGAAGGAGCACTGGAAGCACTTGCATCTACGCTCACATTCAAATTGCCGTTGGTAGAACAAATAGGGGCTGATGAATTCGTTGTAAAAGAGGCAATCGGACTTATACACGGATTTAAACAAATAATCTCCGCTTTCCATCCATCTTCTCTCGTGCTGGCATCTGAATTAAATCTGAATGTAAGGCAACCATCCGCACTGGTAGATACAATAGAAAAAACCCTGTTGATCACCCCTGTATAAATCGCTACCCTGTTGGATGAATTGCCGACGTTTCTACCACTCCAAACCTCCAGATAATCATCATAATTTCCCTGAAGCTTGAAGAAAGTGAAGGTTATTTTGATAATAGAATTGGGAGTGCCGGGACAAAATGTAATTGTTCTGTTCGTTCTATTATTTCCATACTTACCGGCAGCGCCTCCATCATCATAAAAATTGCCGGAGCAGGTGGAATACGTAACCGGAGTTGACCCCGTAGGCATATTATAATCTACTGCGTAGGCAGAAACAAAAAAAAATGAATAGGAAACTAAAAATATTCCAATAAATCTCATCCTGTATTCAACAATTTAAATTCTAGAAAATGACCTCTCCCCGAAGATACGCTATCTTACAATAGCAATCACTCCTTTGAGCAGCGGTTTGCCATTGCCTAAATTAATCAGGTAGTAGTAAGATCCTACGGGATAAGGTACGCCCTTGTTCGTGCCATCCCACGCATTGCTGCTGTTGTAGCCCCGCTGCTCATACACCTTGCTGCCATAACGATTGTAAATCTCCACTACACAGTTCGCATACTGCTCGATCTTGCCAATCAGCCACTTGTCGTGCACCCCATCCCCGTTAGGACTAAACACATTCGGGATGTCCACCAACTCAAACACCACTACCTCCACCTCATCACTCGCCTTACAACCCTCACCCGTCGTTACCGTCATCGTATATACCGTCGTCTCAGAAGGACGTGCCGTAGGACGTGCCGTCGTCGCATTCGTCAGCGTTGCTGTAGGCGTCCATGATATCGTTACACTACCCCCCGATGTAGAAGGCAAGGCCGTACCATTCAATAC
>JAGWWM010000072.1 GCA_018970395.1 Bacteroidota bacterium | reverse complement strand
AAACGGATATCAGCAAAATGATGAAGTCTGGAGAATGGATAAAGCATATCCCGCTGATCAGGATCGCACAGATAGTATTGCATAGGTTGAAATTACAACAGAATACGGCATAAAAAAAGCCGGCTAAAAAACCGGCTTCATTTAAAGAGAAAAATGCACTTAAGGTAAAAATGGAATCAATACCTGATCAATTTTATAATAAACACCATTGACAGTATGATTTTCAACAGCACCAGTAGCCGTAGGCGCTGCAGAAGCATCGGATGGATTCAACGTACCTTTTACTTTCAATCCGGTTGCAAATGGACCCGTAAAGCTTGAGGAAACACTTACACCTGGATGAGCAGCTGTTAATGAGTTTAAATTAAGTAAGGTTTTAAAGAGATCAGGGGTAGTTGGGAAATTATTCGCAAAGCATCTTTTACCTAATATGTGATAGGCAACTAAAGCCCTAACTACATTTGCTGAAAGAACAGGATACAATGCCTGATTTGAAAAAACATCGGGCGTAGCGGCAAAGAATGAGGCAGTTAAACTTGCCGTTGGTTCATCTGCTCCTTGTTTCATAAGCGCTTGTTTGATTAATGTAGTAAGAATAGTCCTAAATGCATCATCCTTAGGAGCAAATACGGTTATACTTGCAAGCGGTTCTGACAACGCATACTGAAAACTGGGAGATTTTTTAACATCAAGCCCTGAATCTGCTCTGGCAACTGCCGCACGCAAATAGGACAACTCCGGATCATTTTTTATAGCATCGCCCATGAGTTGATTAGGCGGCAATAGAACAGCCGGAATGCCATGAATTACCCCATTGGAGGCCACTGCTAAATCGGGTAATGTAACGGGGATATTATTGACCCAGGCAGCGTTTTGACGACGTGCTACAAAAATGGAGAACCGTACCAAAGGATTTGTATTAGGTTCAGGAATAATAAAATTAGTTGGAAGTTGAATATTTGGAAATGTATCTGATAATGCACCTGCTTTGATTTTCAAACCGGGAATGACATGATAATTGACAACTCGGGACAGCAATAAACTGGTGTTGGCATCCGCAATGCTAAAAAAACCTAAAAATTTTGCATCAGGATCATTGGTAGAAAGCTGACCGCCGGAAAGAATACTAACAGCCTGCTTAATGGCGTTGTTGTTGGGTGCAAAAACAGTAAAAGATTTACTGGAATCCAGTACTGCATTTTTCAATCCTGCTTTTTCTACCAAAGCAGCCAACAAGCTATAGTCCGAATTCTCCCCAAGTAACTGCCCGATTGTTTTACCCGTAGGAGCCACTACTGTATTTGGCACCGGGTCATCCACATTCTTATTACAAGCAATCAGAATACTCAATGAAAGCACTAAAGCCATCATTGCAACTTTATTTTTCAAAAAACCATTTTTCATTTTATTAATTTTTTAATTATTAATTCCTAATTACTAATTCTTAATTCCTAAAAAACATTATACGTAAAACTCACATAATACAATCCGCCAATGGAAGGATTTCCGACCCCTTGTATATAATACTGATTCAACAAATTAGTAGCACCCAATTTAAATATAGACTTGATTTTGGGAAGCTTATGACTGATTTGCGCATCCAGGGTGTGAAAAGCAGGAACGGTTCCTGTAGCTAAAGTACTTTCATAGAATAATGCATCCTGCCATCTGTAGGTAATATTCAGTCCAATCAATTTACGCTTGAACATTCCGTTGTTGCCCAAAGTCGCATTTACCCGATAACGGGGCGCATTGAAATAGGCAATAAAGCCTGCCGGCAAATCCTGCAATACATCAGAAGAAAAATTCCCATTGATGTAAAAATTACGAGGCAAACGATATTCCAGACTTAATCCATAACCATAAGTAGAAACAGATTCAGCTGCATTGGTATTGATTGAAAATATTTTTGCTATTTGCGGATTCCTGATATTGTTGATGGTAAGCGTAGTTGGATTTTTAGCTTGCACCACCTGGCGACTAATGATAAAGTTTTGATACGTACCATAATAGCCATAAACATCGATCAATAATTTATTATCCAAATGCAACCCTTTATACCCCAATTCAAAAGAGGTCACAGACTCAGGCTTTAATTCAGGAATAGTGGCGACCTGTTGAGAACCTGCTAAAATACTCTCCAATGAATAAACCGGGTTCTTATCAAAATTATAGAAGGTTCTGAAATCTTTGACCGCTCCAATCAACTGCACATTGGAACCTGCATCCAGATTGATCCACTGATCACGAGCGGCAGGGAAACGATAAGCGGTTTGAAAAGAAAAACGAAGGTTTTTATTTTCTTTTACTTTGTATAAAGCAGTTACACGAGGTGTAAACCTTCCTTTGAAATTCTGATTTTTATCATAACGCACAGAAGCAGTAATAGACAATGCCTCTATGATTTTTCT
>JAGWWM010000043.1 GCA_018970395.1 Bacteroidota bacterium | reverse complement strand
CCGGCGTGAGCCGGTGGGGAAAACAATAGCCGTATGCTAACAACCCTGAAGGGGTTGAATTTAAATAACCGCCGATAAAATCGGCGGCATCTAAATGAAGAAAAATACAGAACCCCAAAAGGGTTCAATGTAATAATTATCCGGACAGCCGTTTTATCTTTTTGAACGATTTCAAAAAAGAGAATTAAAAATTTGAATGGATGAGTAGTATAATCTTTAGATTGGTACAGAAATGAGGGCTTGTAGCAACCAAAATTGCTAAATTTGAACATCGCTCACAAGGAAAAACTTTTTAAAAGAAAAGAAAAATCAACTTTTACCCGGACTGCAATGGTTTTTAATCTATAAAACGGTTTTTCAATTCAGGGGAAGGAAGCATGCAGCTTTCTCTTTTGCCAAACCAACGATATCGGTGACGTGCAATGAAACGATAAAGGGCATCTCGAATAAAGCGGGGGATTAAAATAAATAAGTAGGCTATTTGCCAAACTCCGCCAATCGTTTTACAAATATGCAGTACTGCATCTGATTCTGTATAAGCTTTCTCTTCTTTTAGAAAAACGATTGAATTCATTTGGTTCGGGTCTATGCCATGGTCAGTAAGCAAGGATTTTGCTTTTTCACTTTGCAGCGAACCAAAAACCAATTTTTTCTTGCTGTCGATCTTCAATAACAGCTGAACAGAATGATTACAAAGATTACAAACTCCGTCAAATAGAACCAAATTCGTTGGCATGATTATAAAGATAGGGTTAAGAGGGGATGTGGATTAATAATTAGTAATTATTAATTAGTAATTATTAATTATTAATTAGTAATTAATAATTATATCCCGGTGTTACATGAGGATGATCTTGAATAAAAAAACGATAAGGCCATAGGGCAGCTGCGCCTGCGTAAGCTACTCCAATGCGTGGACTTTCCCTGATGTTTCTTACCTGATAGCCATCGTCTACAATAAAAAAAGCGTCAGTGAGCAAAGAAGTTGCATCATGTTCCCGTGTAATATTTAAATAACGCGTAACCAACGCAGGTCCCGAACCTGTTTTACGTTTTTGTTTTGGATGGTTATCTGGTAATGGGCTTAAAGGTTCTATTGCCCGAATCAGTACTGCATGTGGAATGTCTTTTTGATTGGTGACGATGTTGAAAAGATGATGCATCCCATAACACAGATACACATAAGCCGTTCCACCGGATGCATACATGGTTTCCGTACGGATCGTTCTTTTGTTCTGATAGGCATGCGAGGCGGCATCTTCTGCTCCTTCGTAAGCTTCTGTTTCCACAATGCGTGCCATGATTTTTTTACCTTTCTCTTGTTTTACAATGATTTTCCCAAGTAGCTCACGCGCAACTTCTACGACATTTGGATTAAGATAAAAATTGAGATCAAGCTTGTTGAATTTGTTGTATTTTGCCATATTGAACAACGTGAAGACGTTTTGCGAGCTTAGTGTGAAATGATTAAACTTAAAATTAAAAAATCTCCTTGTTAAAAGAACTTATCATTGCTTTTCAGGCCTATTTCAGGGCGCATCAGTTCATCCGCCGACATCGCTTGTGGAAATGGATTTTGATACCGGGAATTATCTATGCCATTCTTTTTTTAACAGGCATGTGGTTGTTTTGGGGGTCAACCGGACAATTTCTGGACTGGCTGTTTAAAAATCTTGGGGTGTTATCCTGGCTGGAAAAAATGCACAATGATGTCCTGAATTTCCTGTTCATTTTCAGTACACTCATCTTTAGGCTGATCTTATTATTTTTTTATTTTTCCTTATTTAAATATATGTTTTTGATTATTGGCTCACCGGTATTCGCCTGGCTGAGTGAGCAGACGGAAAATATCATTGAAGGGAAGGCGACCCAATTTGATATCGTACAATTGCTCAAAGATATGTGGAGAGGCATAAGGGTTGCTTTGCGCAATACATTGTGGCAATCCGTTTATACCATTACCATCTTACTCTTTTCTCTGCTTCCTTTAATAGGGTGGATTGCTCCTATGGTCGCTTTCATGGTAGAATGTTATTACTATGGTTTTTCCATGCTGGATTACAGCGCCGAAAGACATAAACTCAGTCCGGCACAAAGTGCCGCTTTTATTGGATCAAGGAAAGGGCTGGCTATTGGTAATGGAATGGTTTTTTATCTGATGCATCTGCTGCCCATTATAGGTTGGGTGCTGGCGCCTGCTTATGCAGTGATTGCGGCTACCCTTAGTCTTTATCATCAAAACGATGAACCCTGATGGCAATGGTCTACTTAATTCCGGCTCCTTTGGATGAAAATACTTTGTCGCCGATTTCTTCCTATGTATTATCTGCCATAAAAGACTGTGCCGTTTTTTTTGTGGAGAACGAAAGAACAACCAGAAGATATTTCAAGAAACTGGACGCATCTATTGTTATTGATGATTACAGATGGTACAATATTGAAAGGGGAGGAGAAGAGGTGCAAAATGCATTTCTTTCTGAACTAAGGGTTGGTAAAAACATTGGAATTGTAAGTGAAGCCGGTTGTCCGGGTGTAGCAGATCCCGGCCAGCTGCTTGTTGAATTAGCACACAGAGAAAATTCCATAGTGAAGCCATTAGTGGGGCCGAGTTCAATATTGCTGGCATTAATGGCAAGCGGATTTAACGGTCAACAATTTGCATTTCATGGTTATTTGCCGGTGGAGGAGGGAGAGCGCATGAAAAAAATCAAATCGCTGGAAGAGCAATCAAAGAAGCACCACGTTACGCAGATTTTTATTGAAACCCCTTATCGGAATGACAAGTTATTAGCTGCTTTATTGAAAACGCTTCATCCTCAAACCAGATTATGTGTGGCGCTGAACCTTACGGGAGAAAATGAAAAGATATGGTCCATGACAGTAGGAGAGTGGAGGAAGCAGGTGCCGACCTTGCACAAGCAGCCGGCGATTTTTTTGATTCTTAATAATTAAGCATATTTTTTGTTTAGTAAACTAACAACCTCCAACCTACAACTTTCTGATTCCCTTCTCATCGCAAACTGTAAGTCCTTTATCGCTGAGTTTTAGAAAGGGTATTACCAGCAATGCCATAAAGGATAGCGTCATAAAAGGCGCGGCCAAAGGGCTGCCCGTTTTTTTTGCGAGTCTGTCGGCCGCGCCATAGCTTTCCGCCACTTCATACCCGTCTCTGTCACTCATCAGTCCGGCTACAGGTAAGGGAACAATCACTTCTTCCCATTCATCCGTTAATGCGGAGGGTACTACGCTGCTGACTCCGCCCTTTGCCTCAATGATTAAATTAATCGCACGTTCTAACGAAACAAGATCAACACCAACGGCAATAATATTATGACTGTCGTGCGCTACCGATGAGGCAATCGCTCCTTGCTTTAAGCCAAAATTTTTGACAAAGCATTTGGCAATGGGTGCTGTATGATAACGATTTACCACTACCATATACAACCAATCTTTTTGAGTGTTGCTCTGCACTATTCCCTCCTCAATTGCAAACTGATCAAGGGGAATGTCGAGCTTGTTGGTGATTAATTGTCCTTCCAGCGCTTCAATCACAGGAATTGTTTTGCCGTCTTCCGATTTCACCAGTTCATCTTCATGGAAGGCAAGCACTTTCGCATTTGTCGGCTCACATTGAAATTGATTGATGGGCGTTACCGGTACAGAGGAAATTAGAGTTTGTCCGTTTTCTGCTACTTTCTTGCCATTGATATAGGTGGATAATACCTCAAAATTTTTCAGGTCTTTTACCAAAATAAAATCGGCCGCATCGGCGGGTCGCAATAAGCCCACTTCAAGCCGGTAATGTTGTACCGGATTGATACAGGCAGCTTGCAATACTTTAAATACATCAATACCTTTTGTAACGGCTCTTTTGCAAATGATGTTCAGGTGATTTTCCACCAGACTGTCGGGATGTTTATCGTCGCTGCAGAACATGATTTGGTCGGGATAATCATGCAGCAGTGGAATCAGCGCTTCGAAATTTTTGGCAGCGCTTCCTTCGCGGATGAGGATTTTCATGCCGTGTTGCAGTTTGTCGAGTGCTTCTTCTGCTGTGAAACATTCGTGGTCGGTACTGATGACTACCGGGCCTTCTTTTTGTCCGCCTCTGATATATTTTGTTGCTGCTTCGCCGCGCAACCCGGGTGCATGTCCGTCGATGGGCTTGCCGTGTCGTTGCGCGGCGGTAATTTTTTGCATCACTTCCGGATCGTGAAAGAGCACGCCCGGAAAATTCATCATCTCGCTCAGATATTTTATCTCCGGGCGTGCGAGTAAGTTGTCAATCTGCTGCGCATCAATGCACGCGCCGGCTGTTTCAAAGAGCGTGGCGGGCACACAACTCGGCGCCCCGAAATAAAACTTAAATGGAACCTGCTTCCCGTTTTCAATCATAAATTCCACCCCTTCTATTCCGCAGACATTCGCAATTTCATGCGGATCGCTGATGGTGGCTACCATTCCGTGCACCACCGCCAGTCGCGCAAACTCCGAAGGCACCATCATCGAACTTTCCACGTGCACATGACTGTCCACAAATCCGGGTAGTACATAAGGGAGAGTGGGATCCTCTTCTCCCGTCTGCGCTATCTTATCAATAGAGCTTCCTGAAATATGGATTGTTCCGCTGCGAATAATTCGATTGGGGATATCTACGATGTTCCCGGAAATGGTAAAGCTTGTCATCTGTTTAATATATTGTTCGTGAAGATATTGATTAAACATACAACTTACAACCTACGACATCCAACTTTAGACAATCATTTCCAGATAATTCTCTCTGTCAATTAATTGAACTTCAGTGCCGGGGTATGCTGACTGAAATGAAGAGGGAGTCTTGACTTTTTTTCGGGAGCTATGTTTAATTTCAAAAGCACGCAGAATCCCATTTTCAAATTCTATCAAATCAATTTCCTGTTGCTGGTAGTTGCGCCAGAAATAAAACTGTGTCAGTGATTGCGCGTATCTCATTTTTTTAATCCGTTCAGAAATGATATAACTCTCCCATAGTTGTCCCATATCCTGTCGCATGGATGGCATGCGAAAATCATTCACTACTGCATTGCGTACGCCTGTGTCATAAAAATACCATTTGGAAGTTTTGGCAACTTCGTTGCGTTGATTGGTGCTGTACGCAGGCAACTTGAATAATATAAATACTTTGCTTAAGAGGTCTAAATAATTTTCTGCCGTAATCTTGCTGATGCCAAGTTGGTTGCTGAGTTCCTGATAGGAAACTTCATGCCCTGTCTGGAAAGCAATCAATCGCAACAAAGCATAGATTTTGTCGGAATGTCTGATGCCGGAAAAACTGAGAATATCTTTGAGCAGATAAGATTGAACCAGTTGTTGCAGATAGCGGGCTTTTTTTTCAGCATCAGGTATTTGAAAAATCTCCGGATAGCTGCCGTATATCAACCTTTCGTCCAATTGCTGCCTTGCTTCCAGATAATTTTGTTTTAATTCCTGTTGCGCAATCGGGTAGAGGTAGAATGGAATTTGTCTGCCGGTGAGTGGCTCACCGGACTTGTTTGTCAGATCAATGGAAGAGGAACCCGTGGCAAGGATTGTCAATTGGGGATTGCTGTCAATCATCAGCTTCAATGCTTTGCCGATTTCCGGAATAGCCTGCGCCTCGACAATAATGAGCAAAGGCGCATCACCAATCATATTTTTGTAATGGGTGATGTTTCTTTTTTTAAAAGCTTCCTGCACCTCCATATCCTCCCCATTAAGGATGACAGGTCGGTCGGGCAATTGTTCAATGATATTTTTTGTGAGAAAGGTTTTTCCCCCCCCGACGAGTACCATATAAAAGCAATACTTTATTGCTGTTTAACGAATCCAATATTTGTTTTTCTATGGTTCTGGAGATAGCTATCATACCTTAAATTATCCAAATTAATTAAAAAATAAAAAGTATAATATACGAATTTAATAAAATTTAGTAAATTAATATGATATTGGCTTTGTTAAAAAAGAGGAAAGCAAAGAAAATGTTGATTTTTTTTTGGAAAGCGCCTATGATTTAATTTAACTTAAACTTTCCAAATTTTTAGTCAATTTTGCAAAAATTAAATTTTATTAAAAATGCGTTCAATCAAATTCCTTTTCTTTCTTGCGACTGCCTGTCTTAGTTTCTCTATTTCTTTCGCCCAATCGGCAGATGAAATCATTTCCAAATACGTTTCTGCCATTGGCGGTGCGGATAACTGGAAAAAAGTAAATACCGTTGTGATGTCTGGTTCCATGTCCATGCAAGGGACAGAGATTTCGCTTGTTCGTACAGTAGCGCATAACAAAGGATTCAAAAATGAGATATCCGTAATGGGTATGAGCGGCTATCAGATTCTTACTCCTACCGAAGGATGGAATTTCATGCCGTTCAACGGACAAACTGCTCCGGAAGCAATGACAGCCGATGATGTAAAAGAAGGTCAAAATGATTTAGATGCGCAGGGCGCTGTGGTAGATTATGTTGCCAAAGGACATAGTGCAGAATATCTTGGCAAGGAAGAAGTAGACGGTACAGAATGCCATAAAGTTAAATTCACCTATAAAAACGGTAAAAACGAAACGATGTTTTTCGATCCTGCTTCTTACTACCTGATTAAGTCAATCGCCGTTCAGAAAGCCAACGATCAGGAGGTTGAAATCACCACTACCTTCAGCAATTATGAAAAATTAGCGGAAGGGGTAGTTGTTGCTAAAAGCATTTCACTTCCGCTTGGACCGGGTGTAAATGCTGATTTCACAGTTTCGAAAATTGAAATCAACAAAACCATTGACCCCGCGGTTTTTACTCCCGCTAAATAATTTTATTCTTAAGTAGGAAGCCCCGCCGAAGGCGGGGTTTTTTGCTCATAAAGGCATAAACTCAAAAGTTAAAACTCAAAACCCAAAAGATAATTAAGAACCAAGTTTTTTGGATTTGCCTTTTGACCTTTGACTTAAACTTTACATCAGTTATGAAACGAAAACATTTCTTTCTCCTTTTCATCATCTCAGCAATCAGCATTCCCGCTTCCGCCCAAATCAACTCCTCCACCTACGGCATGATGGAAGCACGCTATCTGGGTCCGGGTACAATGAGTGGAAGGATAACCGATATTGCCGGCGTTAATAACGATGGAGGGAAAACGATTTATGTGGGCACGGCAGGCGGAGGGATCTGGAAATCGAATAATGCGGGGTTTTCATTCAAACCCATTTTCGACAAATATGTGCAAAGCATCGGCGCCCTTGCCATAGACCAAAAAAATCCAAAAACCATTTACGCAGGTACGGGTGAAAGCAATATGCGCAACACGGTTTCCATCGGGAATGGGATGTATAAATCAACGGATGGGGGCGATAACTGGACGAAAATCGGATTAGACTCTACCGAGCATATTTCCAAAGTTCTGATTGATCCCTCTAATTCTTCCGTGATTTATGTATCTGCACCGGGCCCGCTTTGGAGCGACAGTAAACACAGGGGTTTGTATAAATCAAACGATGCGGGAAAAACATGGGAAAAGATTTTATATATCAATGAAAAAGCAGGTGTGGCAGATGTGGAAATGGATCCCCAAAACACGAATGTATTGTATGCCACTACCTGGGAATTTCGTCGTTTACCCTACGCTTTCAACAGCGGCGGAAATGGAAGCGGCATCTACAAAAGCACCGATGCAGGTAAAACCTGGAAGGAGCTGACAAACGGCTTGCCTAAAAAACCATTCGGAAGAGTAGCTATTGCACTTGCTCCCTCTGCTCCGCAAAACCTTTGGGCGATTGTAGAGAGCGAAAATACAGGCTTGTATATTTCCTCTGATGGCGGTGCCACCTGGAAAGAACAATCGGCTACGGCCAATATCCGCTCCAGACCTTTTTATTTTTCAACCCTGGAAGTAGATCCTAAAGATGCCAAACGCGTTTATCGTCCTGCTTTCAGCTTCGCTTATTCGAATGACGGAGGTTACTCTTTTGCGGAAGCAAGCAATGAAGGTGGCTGGATTCACAGCGATCATCATGCACTCTGGATCAATCCCAACAATACAAATATACTCTACCTCGGTACAGATGGAGGGGTTTATTATTCTCTGGATAAAGGGGTGAACTGGAAATTTGTCAACAATCTTCCGGTCGGACAATTTTATCATGTCAATACCGATGATCAGCAACCCTATCGTGTTTATGGCGGTCTCCAGGATAATGGGAGTTGGGTGGCGCCCAGCAGCATTGCAGGCGGGGTAATGAATGGTGATTGGAAAAGTATTTACGGAGGCGATGGATTTTGGGTGCAGCCTGATCCTGAAAATCCTCAATACGCTTACGCCGAATACCAGGGGGGCAATATGGCAAGAGTACATATCACGGAAGGTACCAGCATCAATATCAAACCTCAAGCGGTGAGTGGGGACGATCCCCTCCGTTTCAACTGGAATACTCCTTTGTTGGCAGGCGCGAAGAATCCTAAAAATTTATATACCGCTGCGCAGTACTTATACAAGAGTACCAATAAAGGCGCTTCATGGGAAAAAATATCACCCGATTTGACCACTAATGATAAAAAGAAACAAGAGCAGGAGAAGAGTGGTGGATTGAGCATGGATGTTACCAGTGCTGAAAACCACTGTACCATTTTTACAATCGCTGAATCTCCGCTAGATGAAAATCTGATTTGGGTGGGAACCGATGATGGCAACGTTCAATATACGGCTGATGGCGGTAAAACATGGAATAACGTAACCAAAAATGTAACGGCAGCAGGCATACCCGCAGGGGCATGGGTCAGCAGCATTGAGCCTTCCGCATTTGATAATAAAACAGTGTATGCCAGTTTCGAAAATCACATGTACGGCGATCACAACACCTACGCGGCGGTGAGTAAAGATGGTGGTGCTACCTGGACGCGGTTTAAAAGTGAGGAGTTTACTGGATTCGCACATAAGATTAAAGAAGATATTCTATCTAAAAATTTGATATTCCTTGGAACAGAAATGGGATTGTTTGCCAGTGTCAATGGCGGCCAGAATTGGTTCCGAATGAAATTAAATCTTCCCTGGTACGCGCTAGTTCGTGATATTCATATTCAGCGTCAGACCGGTGATTTGTTACTGGCTACGCATGGCAGAGGAATAATAGTGATTCAGGATATCTCACCGATGAGAAAAATCAATGAGTCAGTGGCTGCTGAACCGGTTGTAATGTTAAATGATCAGCCAATGGGTTTAACCAATGGTAAATACGGAGGAAGTTTTCCCAATGCCTCCGGCGATTGGAACGGCGGTACAGCCAATACTATTCCTTTCATAGAGTATTACCTTAAAGAACGTGCCAACTCTATTCAATTGGAGGTAACGGATATGAATGGAAAACTGCTTCAAAAATTAACAGCGAGCAATCGGAAAGGATATAACCGTTCTTTGTGGAATCAACGCATGATGCCGCCCAAGATTGCGAAGGGAGGGAATCAGACGGAACAAGCTGCTTTTTCAGCGCTGCAAGTATTGCCGGGCAACTATCTGCTTAAACTAAAAGTCAATGGTAAAGAATATGTGAAACAAATACAAATGATTCATGATGCAAGCAACGAATTCTTCACGGAAAAGGATCGTTTGTTGCAGTATGAAAAGGGAATGGAATTATTTGCCATGAATGAAGATCTCGCAGTACTGGTGGACAGTGTGCTTCTGTATCAGGGGGAGCTTCAGAAAAAAATTGATGCACAAACAAGTAAAAAAGCTAAATCGGTTCTGCAAAAACAGTGGGATGCAGTCGAGAAATTTCGACTCACATTAGTTCCTCCCGTAGTCAAAGGGATTGCTGATTTGAAAAGGCTGCGTAATGAAATTGGAGATTTGTATGCAGCGATAGTGAGTCAGGAAGCTGCTCCGGGAAATCTGCAGATTCAAAAGATATCAGCTTTACAAACCGCCCTGAAAAAAGCCAAAGCTGATTTTGCTACATTACGTAGGCCGACAAAATAAAAATTTATGATTGATTGAGAGCCTGTTGCCAGTCTTTAATCAAGTCTTCACTGTGCTCAATACCTGCCGAGATTCTTATCAGATTTTCCGGAGTAGTTGAGCCGGCGCCTTCGATAGATTTGCGGTGTTCAACCAAACTTTCAACACCGCCCAGACTGGTAGCATGCTTGAAAAATCTGAGTTTTGACAACACGCGGAGGGCATCTGACTGATTGCCTTTGATGAGCACGGATAACATTCCTCCATAACCACCTTTCATTTGTTGAGTTGCAATAATATGTTGAGGGTGGGACGGAAGCCCGGGATATAATACTTTTTCAATTCCGGGATGTTGTTCTAAAAAAATAGCCAGTGCCATAGCGTTGGATGCATGAATGGGCATACGCGCACTGAAGGTGCTCAGACTTCTGCACAGCATCCAGCAATCATAGGGGGAGGGAACAGCACCCCCCAGTTTTTGTATATCCTTGAGCAGCTGATATCTTTCATCTTTATCCTTTACAATTAAGGCGCCACCCACAATATCACAATGTCCACCCAGGTATTTGGTTGTTGAGTGGATTACAATATCGGCACCCAATGATAGTGGTTGTGTGAAATAAGGGGTTGGCCAGGTATTGTCTACCACTGTGATACACTGATGTGCTTTTGCTATTTGGGTAATTTTTTCAATATCTGAAATCTTGAGTAGCGGGTTGGAGGGTGTTTCTATCCAGATAAGACGCGTATTGGGTTGGATATAAGTGCTGATTTTTTCCGGAATCGTCATATCAACCAGGGTATAGTTGATATCAAAACGGGAAAATAGTATATCCAGTAAATTTCTTACTGCGAAATAAGAATCGTCAGCCAGTAAAAGATGATCTCCGCTTTTGAGTGTTTGAAAAACTGCAGATACCGCCGCCATCCCTGAAGCAAAGCTGATACAGCCCGCTCCTTCTTCCATCATGGCTAATTTTTCTTCGAGCAGTTGCCGGTTGGGGTTGTCGTAGCGACTGTAAATAAAACCTCCGGGGAAATTGATGCCATCAGACCCTCTTTCAAATGTAGTGGAGGTAAATAATGGAGGGATTACAGCTTGCTCTTTATTGTTGAGATGAAATTCGTGTATCAGTCGAGTGGATAAGTCCATGATAGAATAACCCCAATTACTAATTCTTAATTATTAATTACTAATTCTTAATTAAATCAATACGCCCATTTCACCCAGGTCGCACCCCAGGTAAATCCGCCGCCGAAGGCAGCCAGAACCACATTGTCTCCTTTTTTTAGTCGACTTTCCCACTCCCACAAACAAAGTGGTATAGTAGCAGCAGTTGTATTACCGTACTTAGAGATATTGATCATTACTTTTTCTTTATCTAATCCCATCCGATTGGCAGTAGCGTCAATGATGCGCAGGTTGGCCTGATGCGGAACCAGCCATGCAATATCTTCTGCTTTTAATTGATTTCTCTCCATTAATTCCGCACTTACATCTGCCATTCCTTTTACGGCAAACTTGAAGACAGTCTGTCCTTCCTGATAAGCGAAATGTTCGCGGTTGGTAACTGTTTCAATGCAGGCAGGTTTTACAGATCCGCCGGCTTTCATATGCAGATAATTTCTTCCTGAACCATCGGATTTCAGGATACTGTCTAAAATACCTTCTCCCGCATCATTCGGTTCCAGCAAAACCGCACCGGCGCCGTCTCCGAAAATGACACAGGTATTACGATCGGAATAATCTACAATGGCACTCATTTTATCTGCGCCCACAACAACCACCTTTTTGTATCGGCCACTTTCAATATAGGAGGCGCCGGTAGTGAGGGCAAATAGAAACCCGCTGCAGGCAGCGCTGAGATCGAAGCCCCAGGCGTTCACCGCACCAATTTTATCACATACTACATTGGCAGTTGCGGGAAAGACCATGTCAGGAGTGACCGTCGCCACAATCAGACAATCAATTTCTGCAGGGGTAATTCCCCTTTTTTTACAAAGTTCAAGTACAGCGGGAGCTGCCATATCAGAAGTGCCTAGTCCCGGTGTTTTCAGTATTCTTCTTTCAATGATACCCGTACGCGTACGAATCCATTCATCATTGGTATCCACCATTTTCTCCAAATCAAAATTCGTCAGCTTGTCTTCCGGTACCCATCCGTTCACAGCCGTAATGGCAGCAGTTAATTTTTGCATCATGTATTTGTGGTTGTTTGGAAGGGTCAAAATTACGGAAAAGGCGTCTATTGTTAATTGGTTGATGCGGGGGTAGTGACAATCTAAATTTTATTTCGATAGTTCTTTCTCAATCGTCTGATACGTTTGTTCCATTACTTTTTGCCGTGTTTTCTGTTGGGTGTAGAACCGAATATAAAAGGAAGCCAGAATCACAAGGCCGATACTGAAAGGAATGATGGCCATGGTGCGCAGACCATAAGAACCTTCATCTATCCCGAAAAATTCGCCAACCATCCAGGTGCAGTTGGCAATGATCCAAAACACAACAGCAAGATTATGCATGCGCTCACTGAATATTTTTCTGGTTTGCCAGGTAATCATCAATGCCGCAACCAGCGTAGGAATAATCATCAGCAACCCAATGTATCTGAAATTCATTGCCCAGCATAAATCCTTCACCAGCCAGAAAAGGATATGCAGATTTTCAATGCGTCGAAATCGGGAGGGAATGGAATAGATGCGGCCGTCGGACATATTTGATTTTAAAGTATAAAAATAACAACAACATTTCATTTTAAGTCAAAGGTCAAAAGGCAAAAACAATATCAGTTGTATGTTGAAGGTTGTATGTTAGTAGTTTCTTTAACCTACAACTTACAACCTAAAACGGTTTTCTCCGCTATCTTTGCGCCCTGAAAATATCTGTTATGTTTAGAACCCATACATGCGGTGAATTAACCACTGCTCACAATGGAAAAATCGTTACCCTCGCGGGTTGGGTGCAGACCGTGCGCAAATTTGGCAGCATCACTTTTGTGGATTTACGTGATCGCTATGGCATTACTCAATTATTTTTTGGCGAAGCACTGAACAATGACTTGGATGCTAATCCGCTGGGAAGAGAGTTTGTGTTGCAGGCTACCGGACTCGTTCGTGAGCGCTCCAATAAAAATCTGAATATCCCCACGGGTGAAATTGAACTCGAAGTACAAACATTTACCATTCTGAATAAATCTGCCGTGCCTCCCTTCACCATACAGGATGATACCGACGGAGGGGATGATTTGCGGATGAAATACCGCTATCTTGATCTGAGGAGAAATGCGGTTCGTAAAAATCTGGAACTGCGCTATGCAGTGAACAGATCAGCAAGAAATTTCTTGCATCAGAACGGGTTCATGGATATTGAAACGCCGTTTCTGATTAAATCAACCCCTGAGGGTGCACGTGATTTCGTGGTGCCTTCGCGTATGAATCCCGGACAGTTTTATGCTTTGCCTCAATCGCCGCAAACCTTTAAGCAATTGCTGATGGTGAGTGGTTATGATCGGTATTATCAGGTGGTGAAATGTTTTCGCGATGAAGATCTGAGAGCAGATCGTCAGCCTGAATTTACTCAGATCGACTGCGAGATGGCTTTTGTGGAACAAGAAGATATTTTGAACATGTTTGAGGGCATGATTAAAACCATCATTAAAGATGTGAAGGGAATTGACTATGATGAGAAAGTTGAACGCATGACCTGGGAAGAAGCGATGTGGCAATACGGCAATGACAAACCTGATATCCGCTTCGGCATGAAGTTGTGCAATCTCAAATATCCTGCACACACTTTTCCCGGAAGAGCTTCACTGGAATCATTAATCTCCGGAGTTGATTTTAAAGTCTTTGAGGAAGCGGAAACAGTGATCGCAATCGCTGTGCCGGGTTGCAGTGAATATACGCGCAAACAAACCGATGAATTGACGGAGTGGGTGAAGCGTCCTCAAATAGGAATGAAGGGACTCGTATTCATCAAATGCAATGCGGATGGTACTTATAAAAGCAGTGTAGATAAATTTTACTCCGAGGAAAAATTGAAAGCGATTGCGGATGCTGCCGGCGCAGTAGCTGGAGACCTGGTACTGATTCTTGCTGGAGCAGAGGAGCGTACGCGTAAAGCGACGAGTGAGTTGCGCCTTGAAATGGGAGAGCGGCTGGGTTTGAGAAAAAAAGAGGAATTGAAATTACTTTGGGTGCTCGATTTTCCATTATTTGAATATGCGGAAGAAGAAAACCGCTGGGTGGCGCGACATCATCCTTTTACCAGTCCAAAGCCCTCGCAAATCACTGAAATGATTAACAACAGTCCGGTGATTGATAATCCTGCTGAATATCTCAAACATCCTTATGCTTCCATCAAGGCAAACGCCTACGATATGGTGCTGAATGGCAATGAAATAGGAGGAGGATCCATTCGGATTTACCAAAAAGAGTTACAACAGAAAATGTTTGAAGCTTTAGGGATGGACGCCGAAGAGCAGCAGCATAAATTTGGTTTCTTGTTAGGGGCTTTTGAATATGGCGCGCCGCCGCACGGGGGAATTGCTTTTGGATTCGATAGGCTCTGTTCCATCTTGGGAGGCAGCGAAAGCATCCGCGATTTTATCGCTTTCCCTAAAAATAATTCCGGAAGAGATGTGATGTTGGATGCGCCTTCAGCGATAGATGCCAAACAGTTACAGGAATTACAAATTCAATTAAATCTGAAATAATTTGTACAATGCTTACCGTTTATCGGATTTTATCTTATCTGCTTATTCTGGTTGCCTCCTTTATTGGTTTAGGAATGCTCATGCTCCTGACGGGGGCTTTTACTAACCCTGCTTTATTGCTCTCTGTTTTTGTGGCAGCAGGAGTGGTATTGTATTCCTTTTCAAGTTTTCATTTTTTGAATAAAGGGGTTCTAAAAAATCAGAAAATTAAAACCGGAAGAAAGGATTTTATCAAGGTTAATGCCTATGTGGCACTTTTTTTCGGAGTTATTAATTTATTTCAGTCTGTTACGCTTATCGCAGAACCTAAGGTAATAGAACAGCTGCTCGATCAGCTGACAAATACTATGCGCCAACCAATGCCTCTAAAGAAAGAGGAACTTTATG
>JAGWWM010000012.1 GCA_018970395.1 Bacteroidota bacterium | reverse complement strand
ACTGAAAGGAGAGAGCATGAGAAAAAAAATGTAAATTTGTCATGAGTTCCATTCTTGAAAACCAAAACCTATAGGGGGTCAACATCGCCGGATTAGGGGGTCAGAATCACCGGAATAGTCAAGCAATTAAAGGAATAGAACTTTCAAGGAAAATTTTGGGACATGATAGAGTATCTGCTCTAATGACTACCACCAAACTTTCTCTTGATTACCCCACAGAAATAGTTGATGAATATTTCAATAGAGGTTTTCAAGGAATATTTCTAAGAAATATTAGTCCATATGGATTTGCATTACGTACTGATAAGTCAAAATATGAAACAGAAAAGTTCTTGTCTTTTTATAAGAAAGCTTTGGATAGAATTTTAGAATATAACTTTAATGGACATTTTTTTACTGAAGATCTTGCTAAGATATTTCTTAGAAAAATGCTTACACCATTTAATGTTGGATTTGTTGATTTACAATCACCTGCAGGATTAATCAATGGAGTTATAGTATTTAATTATGATGGATCTGTTTATGCAACAGATGAGAGTAGAATGTTGGCTGAACAAAAAGATTTCACATTTAAATTAGGTACACTTAATGATAATTATAATGAATTATTCTTTGGAACGAAAGCTCAAGAAATAGCAGAGGTATGGTCAAATGAAGCTTTGACTGGTTGCTCTGAGTGTGCTTTTCAGCAATATTGTGGAGCAGACCCTGTTCATAATCATGCTACACAGGGACACATGTATGGATATCGCCCTACAAGTGATTTTTGCCAAAAGAATATGGAAATTATTCGTTATTTGTTTGATTTAATGGAAAGTGATAATAGAATAAGAAAAATATTTGAAAGTTGGGCTAGACCTGCAATACATTAAATTGTCTGATATGCTACTAAGAACTAAAGGAAAGCCTATAAATATAGATGATCATTTGGTGGGTACGGTTACTCGAAATCCTGATAAACTCAATGAAAACACATTTCTACTTGCTGATGATTGTGTGCCCGATCTAATGGATTTTAACTGTCTTGGAATGTTAACAAAGGCAAATTTAACTGAAACTATTTTATTTGATAGAAAAGCTGTTTTTAATATTCCTACTTTAGATCATCTCTCGGAAGGAGATATTATTTCAGTTGGTAATGATGGTAATATTAATACTCTTTATAGAGTAAATAGCAATCATAACACATTATTAGCTACTGAAAGATGTAATTCAAACTGCTTAATGTGCTCTCAACCACCTAAAGACAGAAATGATGTTCCCCTGCATTACAAAATTCATAAAAAGCTAATTCCACTTATCCCTAAAGATTGTATTGAATTAGGAATCTCAGGAGGCGAGCCTACATTAATGGGAACTTTATTTTTTGATTTATTATCTCAAATTAAAGATGAACTTCCAAATACAGAACTTCATGTATTGACTAATGGTCGTTCTTTTGCCTGGAATAATATGGCGGAAAAACTAGGAAATCTTAACTATAACAAGGTTATGTTTGGGATTCCTGTTTATTCAGATTATTATCAAGTCCATGATTATATAGTACAAGCGGAAAATGCTTTCTACCAAACAATAATTGGTTTACACAATCTAGCTCGATATAATCAAAGATTGGAGATTAGGATTGTACTACACAAACAATCAATACCACGTTTAACTAGACTGGCAAGGTATATTTATAAAAATCTTCCTTTTGTTGAACATGTTGCTTTTATGGGGCTAGAATATATTGGGTACACACCTCATAATATTGACAAACTCTGGGTTGATCCTTATGACTATCAAGACGAGTTAGGGGAATCTGTTCAATTTCTTGCTGGACAGGGAATGCACGTATCGATTTATAATACTCCTTTATGTGTTTTACCTGAGTCACTTTGGAAATATGCTAGAAAGTCTATTTCAGATTGGAAAAATGATTATTTGCCTGAATGCTCTTCATGTACAAAACTTAATGATTGCGGAGGTCTATTTACTTGGAATTTAAAAAAACACAGTGAGTACATAAAATCATTCAATTAACCTAAATCAAATGTATTATTGATATTATTTGTTATGAAATTGGCTATTCAAATAATTACTTATTTATTACTTCTAATTTTAATAAATGAGTCATGCATAAAGGTTTCTACAAATACAAGTACAGGAAGACATAAAAAGTTATGTATTCATGTTTTGCATCCTAAAGGAGATATTATTCCTTGTAGTCATATCATGCATCCTGGCGGTGATCCTAGCAATGTAACGATCATGTTTTCACCAAGAGATATTTATCCTACCAAATCAAACAATACACATCTGATTCAAAATAGGATAGCCTGTACTCATAAACTACACACAGAGCATATACAACCATGCAGTCATTTTCTTCATCCAAGAGGTGATTAATAAAATTGAGTTTTTTAATATTCTCCTTTGGAAAATATTCTGTTTTTTAACAATTAATTTAATCTCAACTATTTAAAAATAGGTATTAAAATATTCAAACAAAAGTTCAATGTAAAATGGTATTTGAGTCAAAAGGAAATCAAGTATTATTAAATCATCTTGAACTTAAAATTTTTTTTGCAGCTGTTATAATACTATTTCTACTTGATTGAGGCAAATTCTTTTCGAAAATATGTAACTTAAATCCCAACAAACTGATAGTAGATAATTTTTCGACAATTTCTTTATCATAAGTATAGAAACTGTATCTATATAAATTATTGTGAGAGTAAGTAACATCAACCTCTCCTTCTAGTTCAATTTTTGACTTATCTGAAAATAGTAAAATAGCATTAGTTCCTGAACCTGTAAGATATGTATCATAAATATAAAATACGGTCTGATATGATGTATCTGGATATGGGGAATTTGACTTATTTTTTATGTATTTGTTAAAACTAATTGAAGGAGTATTATAAGTGCAAACTACTTCATCGTTGAATTTATCATATTTTCTAGAATACTGTGCTGTGCTTGATTTGCATAATGTAAAAATTAGAAATAAGAAAAATAAAGATTTCATAATCAAATCATTTACCATTGTTGTTGATTTGTGACGCAGAAATTCGTTCCCACTTGAGCGTTTAACCAAATATCTTGATCAAAACAAAATTTCTTTTTATTTCCACTACAATTATTTCTAATTTCAAGCCAATAGCAGCCATTATCAATCCCGTCATTAGCAATAGTGCCACAATTACATTGGTTTTGCTGTTGAGCTGCTTTTTCTTTAGTACAACTCAGAACAGCAAATAGAAAAATGGAAAAAATAATTTTTTGCATTTTTTATCTTACTAAATTTATATCAGTAAATTCAAAAAGTTTTTTAAATTCTGTTGCTGATATTTCAAAGTATTGTTTATCAAACTCCCACTCCTTTTCTAAGATTTTATATTCAGAACTTATTGGAAGGATAAATCTAATTACATTTTCGGATTCTTTTTTTACTCTGAATTTATACTTTGAACCCTTTATACTAGAACGTAAAGCTGTATTTGTGGCTTCTTCTAATAACCTTAGATTAGCATCATTGATTTCTTTACCGTCTGAATAAGTTGAAAATTCATAAAATCTTGTTGAGCCATCTTCATAATTAGAGATTTTTTTAAAATTTTCCTCATCAAAAACAAAAGATAATATTTTATTTATAGTATAGAAACCTTGTTTTATTGTAGGATATTTATAGCCGCCATCTAAAAAATTAATATTTAAAATGTAGTAGCTTATATCTTCTTTTATAACCGTGGTAAAAAAGAAATTATAAAAACTTACGTGAGAACATCTATTTGAACCAAATTGATCTTTTTTACTTTCATTCCATTGTCCAGTATATTTACTAAAAGAATACCCTGTCGCTTCATTTATTATGCCTCCAATTTTATCAATTTTAACTTTTTGAACATTAACTCTTTCCTGTGATTGTGAATTAAGTGATATTAGGTTTATAATAAATACAATTAAAATACGTAAGTGAATATTCATAAAATTTAATTTCATATAAAAAATAAAATAATCAGAGAATAAAAAATGCGCTTCTATCTATTATGTTAGCTCGAAGAGATAAGTTATCATTTAATAAATAACTTATATCAGCACCCAAAAAATAACAAATAAGATTTTCTTTTTTTAAATTATCATTATTATTATAAAAATTAATCCTACTCGTATCGGTTTTCAGTTAGTGCCTATTTTTATTCTTTTTTTAATCCCTAACAGTTTCAAATTTATATAAAAAAATTGAAATCGATTTGAAAGGGAAGAATAATTTTACATCTTCCCCTCATCAGCAAAACTGTAATAATAATCCTTATCTCCTGCAAGTATGAGATGATCCAGCACGTTAATATCCATTAATGCTGCAGAAGCTTTGAGTTTAGCAGTAAGTGATACATCAGCATTGGAAGGTTGAAGATTACCACTGGGATGATTATGGGCTAAAATGATACCAACAGCAGCACTTTTCAACGCAATACCTAGGATAATCCGTACATCAACTACTGTACCTGATATACCACCTTTTGATGCTGAATAAATTCCTAAAACATCATTGGCTTGATTGAGGAACATTACCATAAATTGTTCCTGTAGTGAAATAGTATCTTCAGAAAAGAACGTTTTGAACACATCAAACGCATCCCTGGAGGTGGAAATACGTTTTGAAATACGTTGATTTGGCTTATAGCTAATATTTATTTCAGCTATTTGTGGAATAGATTGGGACATAAAAATTGATTTTAAGGAATGAATAAATAATTGATTTGCAATATGTTTTCAGGGGTCAAGTGGTGGATTTGGTGAAATACAGGCGATTTAGGCTATTTTTGTACAGCTAAAAATCTATCACATCTCAAAACATACAGCTATGAGAAATTTGCTTTTTATTCTTTTTACAGGATTACTCTTTGCAGGTTGTAAAAAAAATGAGGATAATACGGTTACGGTTGTCCCTATTACCCCATCAAATCTTACTGCAACAGTAATTTCTACAACACAAGTAGATCTTTCCTGGACTGATAAATCAACCAATGAAGATGGTTTTAAAATTCAGCGTAAAACTGGAACAGGGAATTTTACTGATATTACTACTGTTGGCAAAGATGTAACCAACTACAGTGATAATGGACTAACTCCAAACACAACATACACTTACAGGTTATATGCAACCAATAGTGCTGGAGCTTCATTAGGATACACTGATGAAGTGACAGTTACAACATTTGGAGCAGCAGTATTAACAACCAATGCTATTACCAATATCAGTAATACGTCTGCTAAAAGTGGAGGTGCAATTTCAAGTGATGGAGGGAGTCCTATTACAGCAAGAGGAATTGTTTGGAGTACTACTCCCAATCCCACTATTGCACTAACAACTAAAACAAGTGATGGTACAGGAACAGGAGCATTTGCAAGTAATTTAACTGAACTTGTTGCAAATACTACCTACTATGTTCGAGCATATGCTACTAATGGAGCAGGAACTTCTTATGGGAATGAGGTGAGCTTCAAGACGCTCAATGTAGATATTACTACTGGACTAGTTGCTTTTTATCCATTTAATGGAAATGCAAATGATGAGAGTGGAAATGGGAATAATGGAATAGTGAATGGGGCTACTTTGATAACTGATAGGTTTGGGAGCGAAAATAAAGCCTATTACTTTGATGCGGCCAGTGATAATATATATAATTCTACAATTTTCACGTCTGTGACATCTTCTTTCGCTATTAGCTTTTGGATTAACCCTGAAAACTTTACAAATAACCCAAGCGGTATCCTGGAGACAAATGTTTTAGGTGCAGTAAATGGCTGGAATGCTTTTCTATTTCATACTTACATTAATGGTGCCGCTTATTGTGGAACAAAAGCAGACAATATTTCTGGCCGCTTTATTTTACCAAATAATACTTTTTTTACAAAACAGTGGGCACATGTAGTTTTCACTTTTGAAAATGGTGATGCCAAATTATACCTAAATAAATCTCTTATTGCTGCTAAAAGCAATATGGCTTTGCCTACTTTAGCTTGGAATGGTTTCCAAATTGGCTATAATACCAATGGAAGAGCGACACTTGGAACCGTTGATGACATCCGCATCTACAACCGTGCATTAACACAACAAGAAATTACCTATCTGTACAACAATTAATCAAAATAATCTCAATAACAAAAGCCACTCCATTACGAAGTGGCTTTTTTGTTTAGTTCAAATACCAACAATCATTTCTGTGCTCTAATCCATTCCTCACTTGATCTACTAATTCAAAAGCATTTACACTCCTGGAAACAAATGAATCAATGTAGGTGGACTTATTAGCCCCTGTGAATAGGTTGTACAGCTTCCACAGATTGATGTCACCACTTGCATCACGACAAAAGCTATTATCCCTGTAATAATCCTTTACCACAGAGGTCATTTGTGTATCTCCAAAGAGAATGGGTGGTATGTTTGCTTTCATCTCTCCAGGAAGATGTTGATACATCCTGCATCTACCTACCAAATGTGCAAATTGTTCCTCTGTAATGCTGTGATGGGTGAACACTTTTAAATGCTCCAGGTGTTTCTCATGACGATAACTTTCTAAAAGTGACCGTACTACACTTTTAAGCTGCGTTAAGGATTTCACTTTTACATCATCCATTAAGCCATCTGTCCATACACATAGATTGGTGCAAACGCGATTTTTAAATCCAACGAAGATTTTAAAATGCTGTTCGCTCTGTGTTCTGCTGTAAAGATTATCCAGATTGTACGCTTTCACTCCTCCAATGGTGAGATTGAGAACATTACCTCCAACACTATCACGTATAGAGGGAAGCTCAATGATAAATGCCATACGTTCGTAATACAGCGTTTTTTCCCAATCTTCAAGTTGATTAGCTGGTTTGTCCTTTGCATCAGGAACTCTCCCTTTAATGGGATGAGAAACACGTATAGATGGTTTAAGGATCATTTCGCCATGATATACATCTGTTGCTATATCCAGTGTAGCATCAATAAACTCATCATGGGATATCAGCGGCTCATTGTCTTTTACAAATACAGGTATGATATGTTCCTGTTTGATCTCTTCCAAAGAGCAACCAATGGTATTTGCTTGAATAAAGGGAGCATCTGTACTTGTATTATGCACATTAGTTTGTGATACAGGCACTAACTCCAGGGTGCTATCAGTGTAACTTTCCATTTGAATTGAATTTAGTAGTGGTGGCAATATGTGTTGTCTTATCTTCCTGCTGAACAAGGATCTCACGCTTACGCTTCTCAAATTCAGGCTTTAATACCTCCTTGAACTGTGGAAATTGGTGATAGAGGGCTATCAGTTCTTTGATGCTATTAACCTCCGTTATGAGTATGCTGATGTCATCTACCGATACATCACTTCCCTTATTACACCATTCATGGATCATCCTACCTGTTTCAATGGAAATCTTAAACTCTGGTTTGCCAAAGAATAATCCTGTTCTATCCTTAGAAGCTGTGGCATGATTTTTCATATCCAGGTCAAATACAAGGGTAAGTTCATATTCAACTCCATCCCTTTGTACAGATTTTAATCCCACTTTCTCAGGAACCATTTTGCCATTTTTATCAGATAGAACATAATCCTGCTTTGTTCTAATAGTACTGATGATGTGGCAAGGAGATTGTAGTATCCTCTGCACAAAATCATTGTGCCTGGGAGTAACCTTACCCCAATTAGTGAAGCTATTACCCTGTAAGGAGGAATGATAATCCAGGAGATTCTCCCATTCGTGGGTGATGCTATCAATAATAACCACTTCCATTCCTGCATTTTCACATACATCAATAGCCTGCATGTAACGTTCAGGAGTGAATGGTGCACTTAGTGATATAGTATTGTATGCTCCTAAGTGTGCATAAAGATCAGCAGAGTGGTTTTCAGTGTCAACAACGGCTATTTTTTTCCAATCTTTGCATAACCCGTATGCAATGAGGAGTGAGGAATAGGTTTTACCGCTTCCAGAAGGACCCTGCATTCCCATTTTGATTTTTGCTCGTTTTCTTTGAGCTGTTTGTAACTGCATAAGTTTACATTTTTTAAGTTTAAATAATAAAAAAGGGGCTGGTGGAAACCAACCCCTGTGTCACTCATCAATCACTATACACAAGACGCTACAAACGAACTACTCTGTAGCGATTGATGTAATTGTTCTACTTCTGGTCGTGAGCAGCCTTGTAGATAGATGATTCGATGTTGATTAGTCTGCATTAAGAAGTTCACTAATCATAGTATGACCAATGAGTTCATGACTGTCTTTTGGACGATATGCCCAACTGTGTTGCAAAACCATTACTTCACCTGTTCTTGGATTTACAAATTCATAGGGTGAGCAAATTGCTTTTACAATTTCTCCTTCAATCTTTTGACCAAGCATTAATCTTGCTACATCAAGAGTTCCAGTGAAGGGAATTGTGCATTTTCTAAGGGTGGCATAATACCTGTTCGTCTTTTGACTTAATACAAGTTCTACGCCGCCTGAGATTTCAAGCACTACAAATGTGCTGCCATCTGTTTTTTGTCTTTCGTGACATGATGTTACTGTTACCATTTTAATTTGGTTTAATTGTTAAGTAATAGATGATTGACCTTTACACTCAAATAGCATTAACCAGTCGTGCACTACTGGCTGTAATTTTAAGTGTGAAGAAGTTTAATTGCTGGATGTATGGGAGTCAGCGGAGCTTCAGCATGGGAGAAGGGACTTCAAATACTTCTCTAGCAGGGTTTGTTTTTTGGTGGTGTCAAGGGTTAAATAAAGTGATACTGTAAAAGAAGGGGGGGTGAGCCTGGCAGAAACTGAGTGGGGGTTGGTTTGAGGGGTAGTTGATCAGAGAGCTGAATACAGGATAGATTATAGCCGTTTTTGTATTTATAGCTATCTAATGGACGTTCTACAATGAAGAATATCCAGTACTTTATAAGAAAAAAATGGAGATAGACTGGTAGCTATACAGAGAGAAATGTTTCGAAATTGTTTCGACATAAAAAAAGCAGCTACGATTATTATCTCGTAACTGCTTGATTATCAAGCTCCCCCTTCAGGACTTGAACCTGAGACCCTCTGATTAACAGTCAGATGCTCTAACCAACTGAGCTAAGGAGGAATTTATTCGTTGTTCGATGCTCGTTTTTCGTTGTTCGTAAGAAAACCCTTAACTATCAACCAATAACTAACTACCAATCAACAACCCGTTTTCCGGGTTGCAAAAATAGGGCGATTTTATATTTTATACACATATTTTTTGAGTTTTTTGATGAAAATCTCTATTTCTGAATGAGCAATGACTTTTTATCTTGGGTGCTTCTAATCTTTCTTTTAAATATTCTCCGGCTGTATGCCTAACCTATTAACCACTTATTTTACCTAATTTTGAAATCCTGTCGCAGAAAATGATGTACATAAGAAATTAGTGCCGACAGAATCATTTGAATTGAATTAACATGAGTTGTACCAGTTGCGGAACGGGAAAGCCGAATGGCTGTAAAAGTAATGGCGGTTGTAGTACGGGAGGCTGTAATCGATTAAATGTGCACGATTGGCTGGCCAATCTGCCTATCAGCGATTTATCCGCGGAATGTAAAATTGTAGAAATCACCTTCAATAATGGTAGTCGCAAGGAATTTTATCGAAATCATAGTCTCCAAACCTATTTCAAAGGCGAATTGGTAACGGTGGAAGGGGTAGGGGGCTTTGATGTGGGCACCGTCAATTTAAGCGGTGAGCTGGTACGACTGCAATTGAAAAAGAAAGGGATTAAGGAAGATAGTCCGGAAATCAAGAAAATATTGCGCCGGTCTAACGATCTGGATATTCAAAAATGGAAAGAAAGCAAGGAGCGGGAAAAACCCTCCCTCACCCGTGCCCGTGCCGTTATTATACAGATGAAACTCGATATGAAACTGATTGAGGTGGAGTTTCAGGCGGACGGTAGAAAAGCAACCTTCTACTACACGGCGGAAGATCGGGTGGATTTCAGGGAACTCATCAAAGTTTATGCTTCTGAATTTAAAGTAAAGGTTGAAATGAAGCAGATTGGTTTGAGACAGGAAGCGGCTAAAATCGGAGGCATCGGCAGCTGCGGGAGAGAACTCTGCTGCAGCACCTGGCTGAGTGATTTCAAAAGCGTCAACACCACGGCAGCCCGCTATCAAAATCTTTCCATCAATCAAGTTAAACTCAGCGGGCAATGCGGCCGATTAAAATGCTGCCTCAACTACGAACTTGATACCTACCTCGACGCTTTGCAGCATTTTCCCACCCATGCTGAAACGCTCGAACTCGCCAGAGGAAGAGCAACACTCATCAAAAAAGATATCTTCAAAAACCTGATGTGGTATGTGCTGCCCGATAGCAACAAACAATATCCGGTCCCCATTGAAAGAGTACGCGAAATCAAAGCCCTGAATGCCAAAGGCCAAAGGCCTGATGAACTGGGCGCCGTTGAACTCTCTCCTGCCAAAGCGGAAGAAAAAGAAATGGCACACGTGGAACTTGTCGGACAAATCAGCTTGCGCACTTTAGAAAGAAATAGTCGCAAACGCAGAGACCGCGAACGACAGCAACAACCTCCAAGAGGCCCCCAAGGCGGACAAAGGCCTCCATCAAGAGGAGGCAACGAGCCGGGCAGAGGAGGTAACCGCCGCCCACCGCAACAGGATCGGAGAAGACCCTCTTAGAAACCCACAATCCACAACCCCCAACCTACAACTGTTGATTCGTTGATGCGTTTAGTCGTTGAGTCGTTTAGAGGTTTAGGGGTTTAGAGATCGACACCGTGACAACAGCCACGAGTATTCGTGGCGGACAACCCGACACCGTGACAACAGCCCGAAGGGCTTGATAACTGTTGAGGCGTTGAGTCGTTGATTCGTTTATTCGTTGAGTCGTTTAGGGTTTAGAAATAGCCCTGACACCCCGCCTCCGGCGGCGACACCAGCGAAGCCGACAACCTCCAACCCACAACCTTTAAAGGGTTTCCCCCCCCCCTGATTTCCAAGAAATGAATAGGGATTTTCTATGAAATTCCATAAAAAGCGCTATCTTCGACATTCCTACATTATTATGTAGAGCGATTTACCCTACCAAAAATAATTATACTGTATGTTACTCAACCGAATTTTTAAATTTTCAGCCCTGCTCTTTGCCCTCGTATTTTTCGCTGCCGCTGCCATGGCGCAGACGACATATTATTCCCAGGGAGATGCAAATTTTAGTGTTTTAAGTAATTGGAATACGGAAAGAGATGGAACCGGAGTTGCTCCTGCAGGTTTTAATACAAATACCACAACCTGGATTGTCCAAAATGGTCACGATCTTACGGTCAATTCTATTCTTGATTTGGGAGAAGATATTGGGGGGCAGGTTGATGCGGTAACCTTAACCATTGAATCGGGTGGTACTATAACTATGTCCGCCGGAGGAACCTTTAATGAATTTCTGCCTATTACTGATGTAAATGTTTATGGAACTTACACGCACAATGGAGGGATATCCTCTTTAGAAAGTATATCTATTTTTAATGGAGGTATTGTTAATGCGAATGCAGTGGATTTAACCGCTTCAAATATTTCTTTATATCGAGGAGGTAGATTTATACATAATACCGGCTCGAATGTAATTATTGGCATTTCCAGATTCTGGACAAATTCAGATAATGGTGTTACACTAGGCGCAGGGATTTATGAAATAAGAAATCACGGCACCAGTCCAATAGATGCCAACGATGGTTCAGTAGGAATTACTTGGGGTAATGTAGAAGTCAACCAAACCACCGCTAATCCCATTTCCTTTACTTCTTATGATCAAACAATTGCAGATACTTTAAATATTATTTCCGGAGCGGTTAATTTGGGAACCGGTAGGCTTCACAGTGTAAGAGCTTTATTGTTAAATGGAACGGGTCAACTGGAAGGAACCTGGGGAAGTACCGGAAGTACGGCAACAAATAAGAACAATACATATTTTTTGTCTTCAAGCAGTGGTAGGATTAGTGTTACCAATTGTTCTGCAGTGGCATCTTTGCGTCCGACGGTTTCAAGTCCTATTTGTAACAGCGCTACTTCTGTCAGCGGTACCTCTACAGAAGCCAATGGAAGTGTTGTAACTGTTTTTAGGTCTGGATCATCAATAGGAACAACCACTGTTAGCGGCGGTTCATGGACTCTTACAGGAATTAGCCTCTCAACAGGCAACCAAATTACAGCGACTGTAAGAGCTAGTGGGAAATGTATATCCCCAGCATCACTTTCTGTTACCGTAGTTCGCCCCCCCACGGTCGCTACGCCTGCTACCCCATCGGCATTGTGTTCCGGTGGTAGTTACAGCCCAACTACCCCAAGCGTAAATGCAAATGGTTCATCAGTTACATCACAAGGCTGGCAGATTGAAACAGGAGTATCATCTGGAAGTTATACATCGCTTACTGTACCTTATACAGTCGCATTTGCTGATAATGGCAAAAGAGTAAGATATTTCGCTACCAATGGGTGTGGTACTACCAATAGTTCAACCGTAACGCTTACGGTAAACAATGTACCCACCGTAGCCACACCCGCAACTCCATCAGCGCTCTGTGATGGAGGCAGCTATAATCCAACCGCACCATCTGTAACTGCTAACGGTTCGACTGTAACCTCACAAGGCTGGCAGATTGAAACAGGAGTATCATCTGGAAGTTATACATCGCTTACTGTAGCTTATACAGTTGCATTTGCAGACAATGGCAAAAGAGTTAGATATTTCGCTACTAACGGGTGTGGCACTACCAATAGTTCAACGGTTACTTTAACAGTAAATCAAGGCCCTACGGTCAATGCAGGTTCATCTTTATCTGCAATATGTCAGGGTGCGGAATCTCAGCAAATGGGTGGTTCAGTAGGTGGTGGTGCTACCGGAGGTACCTGGAGCGGTGGAGCGGGTTCCTGGACGAATGCAAATAATCCTTCTACGGCAACCTATACTGCCGGAGCTTCTGAGTCAGGTTCAATCACTTTAACGCTTACCACTAGTGGTGGTTCCTGCGGAACGACATTTACTACAAAATCTATTACAGTTAACCCAACAATGACTGCCGGCGCAGCTTCTTCCACGCCAACCGTATTGGTAAACAATGCTTTGTCGCCAAGCATTACCCATAGCACTACAGTTGCCACCGGTATTGGTTCTACTACCGGACTTCCTGCCGGGGTAACGGCCAACTGGTCGTCCGATGTCATCACCATCAGTGGAACACCAACAGATAGAGGCGTCTATAATTATTCCATCCCGCTCACCGGTGGTTGTGGTTCGGTCAATGCAACCGGTACCATCACTGTTAGAAAAGATTATCGCACGAAAGGAACCGCTACATTTAATAATGCAAGTCAGTGGGAAGTTGACAATGGAACTACCTACACTCAGGCTTCTGTCGCCCCGAGTTCTTCCAATGATGTTGAAATTCTGCATCCCACTACTATGGATGTTAATTTTACTACGGGCTCTGGCAAAACATTATCTATTTCATCTATAGGAACGCTTACGATTAATCCAAACATCATTTACACCATCACCGGTTCGGCTGACTTTGGAGGAAAATCGGTAACACTGAAATCAACTTCCGACGGAACAGCTTCCATTGGAAGAATAACAGGTTCTTTAACCGGCGCAACCAATGTGACGGTTGAAAGATATATTCCTGCTGCCCTAAAATGGAGAGGCCTGGCGGTGCCTCTCAGCAACGCTTCGGGAAATAATAACTCAATTAAGTACAATTGGCAAAATAATGGGGGCGATTCTACCGGCAAAGGAGTTCTTTTGTGGAGTTCTACCGCAACTGCAGGGGATGGTTTTTCTTTCAATCCCAACGAAAATTCCAGCCAAAACATCAGAAAATTTGTTGGTGGCACCGGATTCTCTTTACTTAGTAATACAGATGAGCCATTGTTCGGTTCCAACAAACCGATCCCTTATTTGGTTTTCGTAACACAGCCTCATGCACTCAGACCTATTAGCGAGACAAACGAAACGGTGGTACCTAAAGAGACGACACTCAGTTCTAACGGAACCTTATACCAGGGATCCTATCTCAGCGGTTCGCTCGCATCAGGCTTTCACATGATTCCCAATCCTTACCCTGCCGCTATTGATTTTACTTTGGTAAACAGGGGCAGTGGTTTGGAGAATATGTTCTGGATATGGGACCCTAAACTAAATTTAGGTACTCGTACATTCGGAGGTTATCAGACATACAGTGCTGGCGTTCTTGCTCGTCCGGGAGGAAGCTATACCGAAGGTGAAAAATCTATAATTCCTTCAGGCACGGCTTTCTGGGTTTATTCTAATGGGGATGGAAGTATCAGCATGACAGAGTCAAGCAAAAAAAATAGTTCATCTTCTGTAAGCGTATTTGGTCGGGTTGCTGAAGATAAAAATCAAGTACTCAGGGTTAATCTGCTAAGTGCAAACGATGCCTTCTTGTTGGATGGGGTGGCGGCATCTTTCCGATCAGACGCGTCGGACGGCATTGATAAAATGGATGCCAGAAAATTCGGATTGACGGAGGATAATGTTTATCTGCTGAGAAATAACCAGAAACTGGCAATCGAATTCCACCCGATACTGACTAAAGCTGATACCTTGTTTATCGGACTGAATAAATTAAGCAAGAAAACTTATCGCTTGCAGATAATGGGCGAGTCGCTTGAAACTCTGACCAATACTACAGCGGTGTTGGAAGACCTTTATGCCAAAACAGAACGTGTCCTGAATCTTTCCGGCGTTAATGATATCAATTTTACGATAGATGATCAGCCGGCAAGCAACGGCGATCGTTTCCGGATTGTATTCCGTCAGAATGTAATTACCCGTACTGAGGATTTAAATCTCATCAAAGGGTTCCAGATATATCCTAATCCTGTATCAAAAGGTAGTTCGTTCCAATTACAGTTCAAACAACAACCTGCAGGAACTTATCAGGTGACACTGTTTGATATGGTGGGCGCAAGGTTACTAAACAGGGTATTGCAACATCCCGGAGGAAGTGCCAACCATTCGGTGCAGATTTCAGATAAAATTTCAGCGGGCAATTATCTTCTGCAAATCAGCGACAGCAACGGAGTGTCTGAGCAAAACAAGATTATTATACAATAAATTTTTAAACATAATTTATGCCTTTTCAACGCGTGATCGTTAGTAAATTCTCATTAAAATATTTGCTCATCATAGCCCCCCTGTCGTTTTCGGGTATCTATCTGGGCGCTCAACTGATCGGATCAAGGAGTAGTTCAGCAAGCAGTGCCGGAGATCCTTCAACAGATCAGACGGTTGCTGTAGCCTCTTCTCAAGGGGATGCTTCGGCTTCTTCACAAACCGCTATTTCCGGTTCTGTAAGTACTGATGGCTTTTCAGGAGGTGCTTCATCAGATCAGGGTAACAGCGCTTCCGGATCTTCCGGGGCATCCTCAAGAGCCTCTATGAGAGTGGGTAATCCATTAAGCGGAACACCCAATCCTCCTCCTCCCGGTGATCCAGGTGATCCATTTACCGGCGGTACGGGTAATCCTGTTGGCGGTGGTGCTCCTTCCGGCGGCGGTGGTGGTGGTGGCACCGGCGGTGCCGTTCCCGTAGATGGCGGGTTATCGCTCTTAGCTGCGGCTGGCCTTGCTTATGGGGCGAGAAAGGCGTACAGGAGGAAGAAAGGTTGATTCGTTGATGCGTTGAGTCGTTTAGAGGTTTAGAAATAGCCCCGACACCCCGCCTCCGGCGGCGACACCAGCGAAGCCGACAACCCGACAACATTTATCGAACCTACAACTTACAACCCAAAACCTTCTTTCAGCACCAACCCCACCACATTCTCTATATGATGCGTGTGCGGGAAAAGATCCACGGCCTGTAATTGTTCCACTTTGTATTTGGCATCCAGCAACTGCAGATCGCGAGCTTGTGTGGCAGGATTACAACTCACATAAACAATACGAGTTGCTTCTATTTCCAGCAGCTTTTGCACTAAGGCCGCATGCATGCCCGCACGGGGAGGATCGGTGATGATGACATCCGGTCTTCCATGCAAGGCAAAGAATTCATCCGTACAAATATCAATCACATCTCCCGCAAAGAACTGCGCATGCGCTACCTGATTCATCTCCGCATTGATGCGTGCGTCTTGGATCGCTTCCTCAATCACTTCCACTCCAATAATTTTCTTCGCTTCCTTACTGCAGAAAATACCAATGCTGCCGGTGCCGCAATACAAATCGTATAGTACTTCATTGCCGCTGAGCTTCGCAAAATCGCGGGTGATGCTGTACAATTGTTCTGCCTGCCTGGTATTGGTCTGAAAAAAAGATTTAGGACCTATTTTGAAAACATAATCGCCTAATTTCTCTGTAATATACCCGCTGCCATCAAACACCTGCGGTTCCAGGTCGTGTATGCTGTCGTTCTTTTTTGGATTGATAGTATAGAGCAGCGTGGTAATAGAGGGAAAAGCTTTCCTCACCGCTTGCAATAATGCATTTCTTTCCTGCGGCGCATCGTAACCAAAACAGAGATTCACCATCCATTCTCCCAAAGTGGAACTGCGAAGAATCATGGTGCGCAGCCATCCTTCATGGGCACGTAGATTGTAAAAACTGTGTTCATGCTGCAGCGCATAATTGCGGATGAAATTCCGGATGGCATTGCTGGGTTCAGATTGCAGGTGACATTGATGGATGTCAATCACTTTATCAAAATATCCGGGCACATGAAATCCCAGTGCGGGCTCATCGGGGATGCCTGAAAAAAGATTAGGTCTTTCTTCGCGTAGCATCTCTGCCGTTTGTGAATGCTTTCTTTTCTCCGCCAATTCTTCATTCGTAAAATACCGGCGGTTACTAAAAGTAAATTCGAGTTTGTTGCGATAGTAGCGATCGGTATCAGCTCCGGCAATAGGGAAAGGCTGGGGGAGATCAATTTTCCCGATTCTTTGGAGGTGTGAAGCCACTTCTCTTTCTTTAAACTGGAGTTGCTCTTCATACGGAAGCATCTGCCATTTGCATCCACCGCATACCCCGAAGTGTTCGCAGAAAGGAGTGGTGCGATTTTTCGCATACTTATGAAAATGAACGGCTTTCCCTTCTGCCCAGTCTTTTTTACTTTTAGTCAAACGGACATCTGCCACATCGCCCGGGACCGCGCCCTCGATAAATACCACCTTACCTTCCACCCGGGCGATGGACTTCCCCTCTGCGGCATAGTCTTCCACCAAAATCTCCCGGAGTATTCTGTTTTTTTCTTTTCTTCTCACATTGCAAAAGTAATCGCTCTCACCTCAACCCATGCATCATCTTCAATAAACGACTCGACAATAAAAATAAAATCACAGAGGCAATGCCGGCCATCCCCACAAATACCATGAAGAAGTCATAAAGATTGGTAATTTCCAGTCCGAGCAAACTCGTTGTTTTTCCTCCTTCAGGATACAATTTGCTCAGCATACCCGCAAAATCATTCGCCATCGCATTGCTTAAAAACCAGATCCCCATCAGTAAAGAACCAAGTCTGACCGGCGACAATTTTGCTACCATTGAAAGACCGATGGGCGACAGACATAATTCTCCGATTGTATGCACCAGGTACATGCTCAACAACCAAAACATGCTGGTTTTATCAGCACCTGATACGCCTTTTACACCAATGGCAATGATGAGATAACCCACCGCCAGTAAAAACAAACCAATGGCTTGCTTAACCGGAGAAGGAGGTTCCATATTGCGTTTCCCTAAGCCGGTCCATAACATCGCAAAAATTGGTGCGAAGATGACGATAGCAAACGGATTAACAGACTGGAAATAACTGGCGGGCATTTCCCATCCGAAAATATACCGGTCGGTTTGCTGATCGGCAAAGAGGGTGAGTGAAGCACCTGCCTGCTCAAAAGCACTCCAGAAGAAAATCACGAAAAACGCAATGATATAAATAACCACTATCCGACTTCTTTCAACTTTTGTTAGGGAGGGGTCAGTAATCACAAAACCGGCTGCGGCAATAGAAGTAGCAAAAATAAGGGTGCTGACAAAATTGAATCCAACTACCTGCATAAAAACTGCCCATAAAATAGCATAGATAACAACCCAAAGCATCACTCGCTTCACATCAAAACTTGTGGTGGGAGTTTCGATCTTCTCTTTCTGTACCGGAAGCGGTTTTGTACCTACCGGCTTCCCTTCTGCTGTTACAATGTATTTATTCTTCAAAAATTCAAATAAGAGAATGCCGATAATCATACCGATACCTGCTGAAAAAAATCCCCATTTATAATCCACTTTTTCTGCCAGTGTACCACAAACCAATGGTGAAAATAAAGCTCCTAAATTAATGCCCATGTAAAAAATGGAGAAAGCGGCATCTACCCGCTTATCACCTTGAGGGTAGAGTTGATTCACCATCGTAGAAATATTTGGTTTGAAGAAACCATTTCCAATGACGAGACACATCAATCCAAGAAAAAACAGAATTTTTGCTAGATCAGTTCCCAGTAACGAAGCACTTCCGAATAACAGAAACTGTCCGATTGCCATTAATATGCCGCCTACCAGAATCGAGCGCCTGTTGCCCCAGTAACGGTCGGAGATATACCCGCCAATCAAAGGGGTGAGATACACCAGTCCGGTATAATTCCCGTATAATCCGGAAGCAAATTCCGAATCAAACAATAAAGCTTTGGTCATGAAAAGCATCAGGATGGCACGCATGCCATAATAGCTGAAACGCTCCCACATTTCAGTAAAAAACAACACGTAAAGTCCCTTAGGATGGCTTGCACTCGTTACATTACTCATGAGATAAAATTTTATTCAGTTCAGTTTCGAAAATAGGAAATAAAATCAAGTTTACTCCCGAAGATATAATTTGCATCTGAAATACAAATACTTTTCAAATGAATATCCTGCTGCTCGGCTCCGGGGGAAGAGAACATGCACTCGCCTGGAAAATGAAACAAAGTCTTCTTTGCGAACAACTCTATATTGCACCCGGTAATGCAGGTACCGCTGAATGCGGCATCAATATTCCCCTACGAATAGATGGAGACTTTGAATCAATGGAAAAGTTTTGTCGAAAAGAAAATATTCACCTTATTGTAGTGGGGCCGGAAGATCCATTGGTCAAGGGGGTATATGATTATTTCAAAACAGCGCATCAGCAAAATTCATTCGGAGACAACTGGCTCGGTGTAATCGGCCCTTCTGCTGCTGCTGCGCAATTAGAGGGGAGTAAAGCCTTCGCCAAAACCTTCATGCAAAAAAGAAATATTCCTACGGCTGCGTATCGTGAGTTTACATCAGAAACAGTTGAAGAAGCGAAAAAATACATTGCAGCTCACGCTCTGCCTGTGGTGTTGAAGGCAGACGGACTCGCTGCCGGCAAGGGGGTTATCATTGCCCAAACCCATGAAGAGGCGTTAAGTGAAATTGAGCAGATGCTAACCCATGCGAAGTTTGGAGCCGCCAGTGCAAAAGTGGTGGTGGAAGCTTTTTTATCTGGTATAGAATTGAGTGTGTTTGTCCTTACCGATGGGAAAGATTACGTGTTACTTCCCGAAGCAAAGGACTATAAAAGAATCGGAGAAGGAGATACCGGTCTGAATACCGGAGGAATGGGCGCCGTCAGTCCCGTGCCTTTTGCTGACGCAGCGTTTATGCGTAAAGTGGAAGAACGAATTATTCGTCCTACCATACGTGGTTTGAAGGAAGATGGTTTAGAGTATAAAGGATTTATTTTTTTTGGACTGATAAAAGTGGGCGAAGATCCTTATGTCATTGAATACAATTGCCGCATGGGCGACCCCGAAACGGAGGTGGTAATGCCCAGATTAAAAACTGATTTGTTGCTTTTGTTGGAGGCGCTCTCCAAAGGAGAATTGAAGAAAACAGAAATTGAGCAGGATCCCCGGAGTGCCGTGACCATTATGGCCGTGAGCGGAGGATATCCGGGGGATTACAAAAAGGGGTTACCCATGAAAATTAGGGTACCTGTTCATCCTGATACCATGCTTTTTCATGCCGGAACAAGAGCAGAAGGTGATGAGATTGTCACCAATGGCGGTCGTGTAATAACGGTTACTTCATTTGGAGATTCGATTAAGGAGGCAGCGCAAAAATCAGTGGATACGCTTTCAGGAATTGCCTTCGAAGGGATGTATTTCCGGAGGGATATTGGGTATGAATTTTAAGGCAAATAGAAGTTCTCTGTTGCCTGTTGGCGGTTGACAGTTTCCCTAATTACTCATTATTAATTCTTAATTAATAATTACTTACTTTGCTTCTTTGTTAATTCGGATATTTTCTCTCAACTTTGCCTACATTGGGATTCTATCAGATCCTTGCTTACTACAATGGGACTTTTCAACTTTTTTACACAGGATATTGCCATCGATCTTGGCACCGCCAATACACTCATTATACACAACGATGAAATCGTGGTGAATGAACCTTCCATCGTTGCCCTCGATCGCAACAATCCCAAACATGTTTTGGCGGTTGGCAAGAAGGCATTGATGATGCATGAAAAAACACATGAAAGCATTCGCACCGTGCGTCCGTTGAAAGACGGCGTAATTGCTGATTTCAATGCGGCTGAATTGATGATTCGTGAGCTCATCAAATTAGTCTATCCTAAAAAGCCCTGGTTTCCTCCGAAATGGCGCATGATGATTTGTATTCCCAGCAGTATTACTGAAGTGGAAAAAAGAGCCGTGCGCGACAGTGCCGAGCAGGCCGGCGCGCAGGAAGTATATCTGATCCACGAGCCGATGGCAGCTGCTTTGGGAATTGGCATTGATGTGGAAGAGCCGGTAGGAAATATGATTGTGGATATCGGAGGCGGTACCACCGGTATTACCGTGATTGCACTCGCAGGTATTGTTTGTGATCAGAGTATTCGTATTGCCGGTGATGAATTTACCGCTGACATTATGGAGGCTCTGCGTCGTTATCACAGTTTGCTCATTGGAGAACGTACAGCCGAGCAAATCAAAATTCAGATTGGTTCTGCGATGAAGGAGCTGGACAATCCGCCGGATGATATTCCTGTAAATGGCCGTGATCTGGTTACCGGTATTCCCAAGCAAATCATGGTGAGTTACCAGGAGATTGCGGAAGCCCTCGATAAAAGTATCTTCAAAATTGAAGAGGCGATTTTAAAAGCTTTGGAGATCACGCCGCCCGAACTGGCTGCAGATATTTATCGAAGAGGCATCTATATTACGGGCGGCGGTTCTTTGTTGCGCGGTCTCGATAAAAGACTCCAGCAAAAAATCAAATTGCCTGTTCATATCGCCGACGACCCCCTCAAAAGTGTTGTAAGAGGAACCGGTATCGCGCTTAAAAATTACAACCGCTATCCGTTTGTAATGCGTAACTGATGGTGAGTCAAACCTAAAACAGATTCAGTGCGGAATCTTTTCGCTTTCATTCGTCGCTATTTCATCCTCCTCCTTTTCCTTTCACTGGAAATCTATAGTTTTTATTTGCTGTTTCGCTACAACCAGTTTCATCGTGCTGCCTATATGGATGTAGCGGGCGAATGGACAGGCAAGCTGGAAGCAAAAGCGCAGCAATTCACCCTTTACTTCTCACTCAAAAAAGAAAACGAAGCCCTGCGCCACCGGCTCAATATCTTGCAAAATCAATTGTCTCAAAATTTTCAGGCACCCGATACTACGGCGGGTACGCTTGCGCTTGACACAATTCGTATAGATACCCTTTCCCAATTTCGCAAGTATCGCTACCGCGAAGCTACAGTGGTCAATAATAGCGTGAATCTTCCTAATAATTTCATTACCCTGCACCGGGGTCGGCTTCAAGAAATAGAACCGGGCATGGTTGTCATCGGCCCCTCCGGCGTGGTCGGCGTAGTACTGGATGTGAGCGACAATTTTGCTACGGTCATGAGTATGCTCCACCGCCAAAGTCGCATCAGCGGTCGCCTCAAAAAGACCGGCGAAATGGGAAGAATAGAATGGGATGGTGCTGATCCGCGGATTGTACAAATGAAAGATATTTCCAAGGGAACACAGGTAAAGCCGGGCGACACTATTCTCACGAGTCAATATTCCGATTTTCCTGCTAACCTCATGATAGGCACTGTTCAAAAAGTAATCGCTGAAAAAAGCAGCAATAACTTTCTGTTACAGGTAAAACCGGCTACCGATTTCAGCAAAATTCAAAATGTATTCGTGATTGAAAACTTGCAACGCGCCGAACAGGAAGAACTCGAAAATAGAAATAAGGAAAAATAATGAGTGAATTTATTAAACATCTTTTTCGTTTGCTGCTGCTGCTCCTGTCGCAGCACTTCTTGCTTTATCAGATTCCCCCTCTGCATCATACTGCCGTTCCGGTATTATATTTTCTTTTTTCATTATGGCTTCCTTTCCAAATTGGAAGAGCGCCGTTGCTGCTCCTGAGTTTTATCACGGGGATGCTGATGGATTTTTTTACCAAAACTCCCGGCATGCATGCAGCTGCAATGGTGCTGATTGGCTACTTACGACCTTTTCTGATCGCTTTACTGATGCCGCAGCAAGGAGTGGAATTTAATTACAGAGAACCTTCTGCCCAAAGTATGGGAATGGTACCTTACATTTCTTATGTAGCCATTCTTACCCTTTTGCATCACTTCTGCCTTTTTTCTATTCAGGCATTTCAGTTTGGCGATATGTCTTATATGTGGTTAAAAACCGGAATTTCCTGGGGGGTTAGTTTAGTGTTAATTTTATCCATCGAATTGATCTTTCACCGCAAACAAAAATTTCTAACCAATACCTGATGTATTTTAGCATAGCGTCATTCAAAGCATATCTTATTTATGGCAGTATTTAATCAATCGAGAAATATTACCATACAATTCATTTTCGCGATTGTCTTTATTATTTTGTTGTTGCGGTTGATATTCTTGCAATTACTATCCGACAAGTATGAGAAACTGGCAACGGATCAGGCTATCTTACGAAAGGTGGTTTATCCGGGCAGGGGAATTATTTTTGATCGGGATGGGAAGCCAATCCTGCAAAATGTTTCCATGTACGATTTGATGGTGACTCCTGCACAGGTGAAAGGCACTGACACCTTCACGCTCTGTCGTATTTTAGGAATTGATACGGCAGAATTCAAAAAGCGCATCATTACTGCCATCATTAAAAATTCACGCAACCGTCCTTCTGTATTCGAACCTTTGCTTACTCCGGAGAAATATGCCAAAGTGAATGAAAATCTTTTTCGTTTTCAGCCGGCATTTTTTCTGCAGGAAAGGCCGGTCAGATCCTATCCTTTCAAGTCCGCCGCTCAGGTACTTGGCTATGTAGGAGAAGTGGATTCTTCTATGCTTAAAAAATCGAACTTTTTTTATCAGATGGGAGATTATGCGGGAAGAAGTGGGCTGGAAAATTATTATGAAAAAATATTGATGGGACAACGCGGGATACAATATATTCTGCGCGATAATTTCAATCGCCCGATCGGCCCCTATGAACAAGGCGCTTTTGATACGCCATCAGTTGCAGGCAGACATTTACACACGTACATTGATATTGAAGTACAGGAATTAGCCGAAAAGCTATTATCCAACAAAGTGGGAAGTGTAGTTGCCATAGAACCACAGACCGGTGGTATCATTGCCATGGCTTCCTCTCCGGGTTATGATCCCAACGAATTAACCGGACCAGAATCGCGCAAAAACTTTAATCGTCTCTTTGTGAATCCGGCATTGCCGATGCTTAACAGAGGAATGCAGGGAGTATATCCTCCCGGATCTACCTTCAAGCCACTCGGCGCCCTCGTGGCTTTGGATGAAGGGCTCATTAACCCGCAGTTCGGCTATAATTGTTTTGGGCGCTATGGCCCTTGCGGAAAGCCGGCCTGTACGCACTCCAATGCCGGTCATGCTGCAAATGTTAAATTGTCTATCGCTAATTCCTGTAATTCCTACTATGCCCATGTATTTCGAATGGCGCTCGATAATCCTGCCTATCGCAATATTGAGCTTGGACTCATGCAGTGGAAAAATTATATGACCGGTTTTGGACTGGGACATCGCCTCGGCATCGACCTTCCGGGAGAATATGCCGGTTATATTCCCGATACGGCACGATATAACAGGGTCTTTCGTAAAGGGGGATGGAATTCCTGCACCATCGCTTCTCTCGGTATCGGCCAGGGAGAAATACAGGCAACGCCGCTTCAGATGGCAAACACTGCCTGTCTTATTGCCAACCGCGGCTGGTATTATATTCCCCATTTCGTGAAATCAATTGAAAGAGAATCGGCTTCCGATACCATTTTGCATAAGTTCAGAAAAAAAATAAAGCCACTTCATATTCACGATAGTACCTACCAGGCAGTTATTGACGGCATGGAAATGGTGGTCACCAACGGAACCGCTCGTAATGCGGCTATTGAAGGTATTGCGGTATGCGCCAAAACCGGAACGGTGGAAAATTATTTCAGAGGGAAAAAACAACAGAACCATTCCTTTTTTGTGGCCTTCGCTCCGAAGGAAAAACCCAAAATCGCCATTTGCGTAGTAGTAGAAAACGCCGGCTTCGGTTCCACTTGGGCTGCACCAATCGCCTCCCTCCTCATGGAAAAATTTTTAACGGATTCTATTGCAGGCGATCGCAGAAAAGCGGAGGTAGAACGGATTTCAAAAGTGAGTTTAATACCTGCTAGAATTCGTCAGGAGTTGCATGTTAGGGATTCCATCAATCGAGTTAAAGATTCTTTGCAGCAAATCAAAAATTTACAACTGCAAAAACGTAACTTGTCGCTGCTCAAAAGACAATGAATAAGCAAACGGAAATAATCGGTAAGGGAACAGATCAGCAGGTGGTAATTTTTTATTATCTGTTGGTTTCCATTGGGCTAATTGCGATTTTTTCGGTTGAGTATCGTTTTGATGATCCCTTCTGGGAAACATTGATCGGACTCAAAAAGAATTATTCCAAGCAGCTTTTATACCTGCTCATCAGTACTGTTTTTGCCGCGGTAATTTTATTGATCGACAGTAAATTTTTCGCTGCATCTGCAAACCTGTTATATTTTTTAGGCATGGTGCTGATGCTGCTTACTTTCGTCATTGGAAAAGATATCAGCGGCTCACGCTCCTGGATTGTGCTGGGAGGCGGATTTAATTTGCAGCCCGCTGAGTTGTGTAAAGTGTTTACTTCGCTCGCCTTGGCGAAGTATATGAGTCGGCAAGACACGGATTTTACCAAAACCCGGTCTCATGTCATTGCTATTGCCTTAGCGTTATTTCCTGCGCTTTTATCCATTGCACAAAAAGAAACCGGACTGGCACTGGTTTATTTTTCTTTTTTCCTGGTGCTTTTTCGTGAAGGGTTACCAGCCAATTACCTCATTACCGGTTTTTCTGTAGCCGTTCTGTTTGTTACCTCTATCGTCATGCCCCTGCAGTATTACAATATCCTTATTGGTATTGTAGCCTTGATTATTGTTTACTTCCGGTGGAGAAGCATCCGAAAAAAATATACTCGGCTGTTGGGAATTCTACTACTCGCAGGATTCTGTATCGGGATCAAATATTTTGTGGATTACATCGTATTTGATAAAATACTCAAACCTTATCAGTCGGAGCGGGTATTGAGCATGTTCGGTAAAAGTTATGTTCCGAAAGACGAAGCCAGGTTAGCCTTGTTTCAAAAAGAGCAGGCAGAGGGGAAGAAAAGAGATTATTCTTACAATGTTAAACAATCAAAAATTGCCATTGGATCCGGAGGTTTATTGGGGAAAGGTTTTTTAAAAGGGGTAACCACACAGGGCGATTTTGTCCCGGAGCAACACACTGATTTTATTTTTACCGCTGTAGCGGAAAGCTTTGGTTTCTGGGGAAGCACTTTGCTCATACTCCTTTATTTTTTCCTGCTCTTACGCATTATTCGTATTGGGGAACGACAGCGAAGTACTTTTTCAAGAGTGTATGCTTATAGCGTAGCATCTATCTTGTTTTTTCATGTGTTCATCAATATTTACATGACGATTGGTCTAATGCCAGTCATTGGTATTACCCTTCCACTACTGAGTTATGGCGGTTCTTCGCTCCTAACTTTTACGACGCTGATTTTTATTTTATTGCGACTCGATCTCGATCGGCAAACGGTACTCCGGTAATCTCAATTACCTTTGCTGCCTAAATTTTTTCGCTTTGCAAATCATCCCATTGTCTGAAGGTAGATTTACGGTGGATGCCACCAAACAATTTGTTCCCTTTAATGAAACAGATGCACTTGCCGATCGATCACGCGGAAGTTTACTGGTAGAAATTCAGCCTTTTGTAGTAGTTGCCGGAGACGAGATTATTTTACTCGATACGGGTTTAGGATTTACGGATGTACAAGGCAATCTGATGCTTCATCAGAATTTGATCAAAGCAGGCATCAATCCCCTTGATATAACTTATGTGCTGATGAGTCATTTGCATAAAGATCATGCCGGCGGTATCAGCAAACCGCTTCCCTTTTCTAATCAGCGAGTGTTGAGTTTTCCTAATGCCACTTACGTAATCAACAGAGATGAATTTGAAACTGCGTTGCAGGGTAATACCGCCTCTTATGTTGCTTCTACCCTTGCACCGTTGATTGATTCAGACCGATTGATGCTGGTAGAGGGAAGCGGGAAGATAAATATTCCCGGTACCGGAACAACGCAGATCAGCTACGCCCTCACCGGTGGGCATTGTAAGTGGCATCAGATATTTTGGATTGAAGCGGAAGGAAGCATTGCTTTTTTTGGAGGAGACGTAGCGCCGCAGTTGGCGCAACTCAAAAATCGTTTTGTGGCTAAGTATGATGAAGATGGTAAACTCGCAGCTTCATTAAGGGCTGAATGGTGGGAGAAGGGTAATGCACTTGGGTGGAAGTTTTTGTTTTATCACGATATAAAAACGCCGGTAAGTCCGGTATAGCCTGCCAGGGTATTCCATTACCTTTGCAATGATTTTGCAGCACGGAAATCAATTGTCATTATGCTCACAAAAAGGATCATTCCTTGTCTTGATATAAAAGACGGTCGCACCGTAAAGGGTACTCAATTTGTGGATCTGCGTGATGCAGGAGACCCTGTGGAACTCGGCACTTTATATGCAAAAGCGGGCGCAGATGAATTAGTCTTTCTCGACATTACGGCTACGGTTGAAAAAAGAAAAACGTTGGCTGAATTAGTCAAACGAATCGCTCGACATGTCAATATCCCTTTCACCGTTGGCGGAGGCGTTTCTTCCGTAGATGATATGCACGTGCTATTGCAATCAGGAGCCGATAAGGTTTCCGTTAACTCAGCCGCGGTTCGCAATCCGGGTTTAATTGAAGATATTGCCAAAGCTGCGGGGAGTCAGTGTTGTGTGGTGGCTATTGATACCAAAAAAGAAGAAGATGGAGAATGGTGGGTTTATCTGAATGGTGGTAGATTGAAGACGGAAATTAAATGTCGCGATTGGGCAAAGGAAGCAGTGGAAAGAGGAGCGGGCGAAATATTGCTTACCTCCATGAATAATGATGGATCGAGAAAGGGCTTTGCGCTCGATATTACGCGTGACCTCTCTTTGTCTTTGCCGGTTCCTGTGATTGCCAGCGGCGGAGCGGGAACAATGGAGCATTTTGCGGAAGTTTTTGAAACAGCTCACGCTGATGCGGCACTGGCGGCAGGCATTTTTCATTTTAAGGAAATGGAGATCAAGCCGCTCAAACAATTCCTGAAAGACAGAAATATAAATGTGAGGTTGTAGATTTGTCGGAATTATTTATTGTTAATATGAACCTACCGCAACCCGATTTTTCCAAATATGCTGATGGACTGGTGCCCGCCATCGTGCAGGATATGCATACCTCCAAAGTGTTGATGCTGGGTTTTATGAATGAAGCTGCCTTAGCTAAAACCTATGAAATAGGAAACGTTACTTTTTTCAGTCGCAGCAAACAGCGGTTATGGACAAAAGGGGAAGAGAGTGGTAATTTCTTGAAGGTCAAACAAGTACTCTCGGATTGTGATCATGATACGCTGTTGATCAAAGCTGAACCCGTTGGCCCCACTTGCCATACCGGTGCAGATACTTGCTGGGCGGAAAAGAATCATCACGACAATTTTCTGCTGTATCTGCAGGACATCATTGAGCTTCGGCGGCAATCCAAAGAAGCAGGAAGCTATGTTGCTTCTCTATTTGGAAAAGGCATTAACAAAATCGCGCAGAAAGTAGGAGAAGAAGCAGTAGAACTCGTGATAGAGGCAAAAGATGACAATCGGGATCTTTTCTTAAATGAAGCTGCTGATTTACTCTTTCATCTACTGATTCTTTTAAGGGCAAAAGATTGTACCTTACAGGACGTAATGACTATTTTAGAAAAAAGACATCAACGATAATTTCAAATCAACCTGCATGCGTTATTGTATTGGTTTTTTCATTTTTTTGATTTTTATTTCAACTACTCTAAGGGCTCAGATTAATATTTTAGTAAAAGGAGAAATCAAGGGGGCTAAAGAAAATGCTGCCGTCAGTCTTCATCTTGATAATCCTGCCAATGAAGTATTGGTTAAGGGGATTATTCAAAAGGGGAAATTTGAATTAAAAGGAGTCATTCCCGAGCCCGCTATTTACATGCTGGTAGTGGAAGGCACCCAGCAAAGTCCGGCTATTTTTCTGGATGCAGCAGTCGTAAAAGTAAAAGCCCATTTTGATTCTTTGAACATTGCAACAATTACAGGCTCTATTTTGCAAAAAGACTTTCAGTCCTACCGCAATCAATTCGATCCTTATTTTTTTAGAATTGATCAATTGGGGAAACAAATCAATGCGCCCGCATACGCTAACAAGCGCGATTCATTGTTGCAAATTGCTCGATCATTGGCTGAAGAACTGGAAGCTAAAGCAGATGTTTTTATCAAAGCCAATAACAAATCTCTGATAACACCATTGTTGATCTATTCACTCTATAGCTTTTTTCAGCAACCCGATCCATTGGATCGTCGTTTTGATGCCCTCGATGCAGCAGTAAAAAAAAGTTATTATGGCAGGATGATGGAAAAAATCATTTCCGAAAATAAAGTAGGAAGCATAGGATCAGTAGCGCCCGATTTTACACAGACAGATACTTCCGGCAATCCGGTATCGCTGCAATCTTTTCGTGGCAAATATGTGCTGGTTGATTTTTGGGCAAGCTGGTGTGGCCCCTGCAGAATGGAAAATCCTAACCTCGTTCAGGCTTTTCAAAAATATAAGGCCAAAAACTTTACAGTGCTGGGGGTTTCTCTGGATCGCGCCAAAGAGCCCTGGCTGCAGGCAATTGCGCAGGATCAGTTGCAATGGACGCATCTGAGCGATTTAAAATTCTGGAGTAATGATGTAGCCAGAATGTATAAGATTAGTTCTATTCCTCAGAATTTTCTTCTCGATCCTGAGGGTAAGATCATCGCCAAGAATCTAAGAGGTGAAGAGTTGCATGCCAAACTGGAGGAAATTCTCAGTAAAAACCCATAGGATTCTTTTATGTTACGCCAAATCCCCAATCTGTTTACCTTATTGAATCTGGTGTTAGGTTCAGTAGCTGTTATTTTGATTTTACAAACGGAAGATCATTTGCCTGAGAATATGGTACTAGGTGCAGCTTTGATATATTGCGCCGCCATCATTGATTTTTTAGACGGCTTTATCGCAAGATGGATGAATGCAGCTTCGGAGATGGGAAAGCAATTGGACTCTTTGTCTGATGCCGTAAGTTTTGGTTTGGCGCCTTCACTGATTGTATATCAGTTGTTGCGGTTGAGTTACATGCAATCTTCCAATGGAATGGCGACTAGTTTTTGGTTATTGCTGCCAGCCTTGTTCATCGCTTGTTGCGCGGTTTGGCGCCTTGCAAAATTTAATGTGGATCAGCGACAGTCGGTAAGTTTCAGAGGCGTGCCTACTCCCATTACCGCATTGATGTTTGCCTCCTTCCCCCTGATTTTATGGTTTGAACAGGGAGGGGCAGCTGCGCTTCTGTTGCAAAAAGTTGTGCTTTATGGATTGACGCTGGTAGCAGGATTGTTGATGATCAGCGATATTCCTATGATGAGTTTGAAATGGTCCGGCGGCTCCATGAAAAAATATCTACCTCAATTAATGCTATTGGTATTTTCGGTTGTCCTCATTCTTTTTTTACACTGGTTGGCCATTCCGCTTATTTACATCGCTTACGTTCTTTTATCTTTGTTCGCCAGACGAAAAATTTTATCTCAATAATTCATAGTCTATGTTATACTCAGTTGAAGTGAAAGTGATGCCCTTAAAAGAATTGCTAGATCCTCAGGGAAAAGCGGTAATGGGTGGATTGGAAAATCTCGGCATTCAGGAAATCAGAGACGTTCGGGTAGGGAAACTAATCGCGCTTCAGATAGAAGCGGCTGATGCCGATTCGGCCAAAAAAATCGCTGAAAATGCCGCCAAAAAATTACTTGCCAATCAGGTAATGGAATTTTTTGAAGTGCGGGTGTTATAACCATTTTTCATTTTAATTGCTGCATGCTGTACATCGTACCAACGCCAATAGGTAATTTGAAAGATATTACGTTGAGAGCGCTCGATGTGTTGAAAGAGGTTGATTTGGTGCTGGCAGAAGATACACGCACTTCTTCTGTTCTGCTCAATCATTATGGCATTCAAAAACCGCTTACACCCTACCATCAGCATAACGAACATCAGGTGTTGGAGCGATTGATAGAACAGCTCCACCAAGGAAAAAGAATGGCATTGCTCACCGATGCAGGTACACCCGGCATCAGTGACCCCGCCTTTTTGCTGATACGCGCTTGTGTAAAAGAAAATATACAGGTGGAAACCTTGCCCGGTGCGACTGCATTTGTTCCCGCACTGGTCAATAGCGGATTGCCTTCAGATCGTTTTGTCTTTGAAGGATTTTTACCACAGAAAAAAGGACGACAAACACTGCTCAAGCAACTCGCTACCGAGGAAAGAACGATGATTTTTTATGAATCGCCCTACCGACTCGTTAAAACACTGGCTGATTTCATTCAATATTTTGGGGCAGAAAGAAAATGCTGCGTAAGCAGAGAATTGACCAAGAAATTTGAAGAAAACAAACGCGGTTCGTTGGAAGATGTACACCGTTATTTTATGGAGAAGGCAGTGAAGGGAGAAATTGTGATTACTGTAGAAGGGTCAAACGTTTAGCAGGGGCGAAATGTTTTTCTCCCGTGAATATTTAATTAATAAATCGCCTCGGGCTTCAGCCCGGGGAAAAGAGAAATGAATTGCACCCGGGCTTCAGCCCGAAAAAAATAAAATTAATATGAATAAATTTTTAATTTTTTATTGGTTTGTATGCTGTTCAATCGTCGCCAGTGCCCAGCCTCAATGGCAGCAGAAAGTGAAATATGTGATGGATGTGAAGCTGGATGTTACAACCCATCTGCTTACCGGTAAACAAGCGCTCCAATACTCCAATCATTCTCCCGATACTTTAAGGCAATTATTTTATCATTTATACTGGAATGCCTTTCAACCCAATAGTATGATGGATACTCGTAGTCGTGAACTCGGAAAAAATAAAATTGGTTCGCGACAGGATTGGGATGGTCGTGTGAGAGATCGTATTCAGTTCTTGAAAGAGAATGAAATCGGGTATCAAAAAATAAAAAAACTTTCTGTTAACGGCATCCTTCAGGAATTTAAAGTGGAAGAAACCATTCTGCATGTAAAACTACAGAAACCTATTTTCCCCGGACAAACCGTATCTATTAATCTTGACTTTGAAGCACAGGTGCCGGTGCAAATCAGACGAAGCGGAAGAGATGCCGCCAATGGCGTGAAATACTCCATGACACAATGGTATCCCAAACTCTGCGAATACGACAGCGACGGATGGCACCCCAATCCCTATGTCGGCAGGGAGTTTTATGGTGTGTGGGGTGATTATGAAGTGAATATTACGATGGATTCAGCTTTCATGATCGGAGGAACAGGTGTATTGCAAAATCCTAAACAAATCGGTCATGGTTACTCAACTCCCGATGCCAAAGTTGTCCGTCCACAAACAAATACCTTAACCTGGAAATTCTTTGCGCGTAATGTGCACGATTTTGCCTGGGCTGCCGATACTCAATTCAAACACCTTAATACAACGATTAAGGACGGGCCTGAAATTCATGTCATTTATAAAAACAAACCGGGCGATGCGAAAAACGATTCAGCCTGGACGAGAATACTCAATGCCGCTACCATTGTTTATCCATTTATCAAAGAACGTTTCGGCGCCTATCCCTATCCTCAATATACTTTTATACAAGGCGGAGATGGAGGAATGGAATATCCGATGGCAACCCTGATTGCAGGTTCTTCTCTGGGAACTGCCTTTCATGAATGGATGCATAGCTGGTATCAGATGATGCTTGGCACCAATGAAAGTTTATATGGCTGGATGGATGAGGGCTTCACCGAATATGCCACCGACCTGGTGGAAAATTATTACTATAGCGAACTGGCAAAAAAATCCGGGAAAGCATATAAAGACGAAAAACTGCCCCGCTATCACAGTGGGCAATACGAAAGTTATTTTGAATTGGTCAAATCAGGGCTGGAAGAGCCGCTTACCACCCATGCGGATCATTTCAATACCAATTTTGCTTATTCAATTGCCTCGTATTCCAAAGGATGTATTTACCTGAATCAGTTGGCATATATCATTGGCGAGCAAACCCTTGATAAATTATTATTGGAGTATTACAAACGCTGGCGTTTTCACCATCCGCGTCCTTCCGATTTTATTAAACTCGCAGAAGATCTAAGTGGTATGCAGCTCGACTGGTATCATGAATACTGGATTAATACAACGAAAACCATTGATTATGCCATCGATAGTTTATGGGAAGAAAAGGGGCTGTCTTATATACGAGTAAAAAGAAAAGGATGGATGCCGATGCCGCTGGATATCGAACTTCAGTTCAGCGATGGTTCAACAGAATTGCATTATATACCCATGTATCTCATGTTTGGAGAAAAGCCGGCAGAAGATAGTCTGCTTAGAACCGTACATGCTTCATGGAAATGGACAGATCCTTATTATACTTTTTCTTTCAATAAACGACTTACCTCACTGAAGAAAGCAGAGATTGATCCTTCTCTTAGGATGGCAGATGTTGACCGAACCAATAATAAACTGGAGTTGAACTGGTAATCTCCTTACCTCTTCGCTAGCAGAACGAATTTTTCTTTGAAGAAATCCTCTTCAAAAATTTCTTCAATCTTCCATACGTATGGATGCAGACCGCTTGTTTTGATTTCCTCTGTAAGATCGCCGCCTTTCAAGCAAATCAATCCGCCGTAAATTTTTTCTTCTCCCATAGTAGCAGAAAGCCCCTGTCCTTTCGCTTTGAGAATGGGTAAACTCCATTGCCATAATTCTTTGAGCGGAGCAACGGCACGACTCACGACAAAATCAAATTTTTGATCCTGAATCGCTTCTGTTCGGGTATGTCTGACACTTACATTTTTCAAACCGATGGATTGCGCAACTGATTCCACTACTTTCAGTTTTTTCCCAATACTGTCAGTCAATAAAAATTGCACTTCCGGGAAAAAAATAGCAAGGGGAATGCCGGGAAATCCGCCGCCGGTGCCAAGATCAACAATTCGGGTGCCTTTTTGAAATTCAAACAATGCTGCAATAGACAGTGAGTGCAATACGTGCTTCTCATAAAGCGCATCAATGTCTTTTCTTGAAATAACATTGATTTTCTCATTCCATTCGCGGTAGAGTTCATACAGCGCATCCAGTTGCTCATTTTGTTGAGGCGTAAAATCAGCAAAATATTTTCTGACTAAATCAGCGTTCATTTCCAGTTGTTTTTGGGAGCCCTCATCAGCATTCTTGAAAAGAGAAGATAATAAAACCATTGCCACAAATCAAGCAGCGAATACATCCAGAATAAATCCTTCTCCTTTAATTTGCTCATTGAAGGATAGTAGATCAATCCCTGAAACAGCAGTCTGCCGCTGTAAATGGATATCGGTATCCAGAAGGGCAGAAAAAAGAAGGCGGCAACCAGCAGCGGATAAAATAAAAAATGAGAAAAGGAGTAGAGTCCCAATAAGAAAAGATGCCCCTTCTTATAATATTTCGAAGTGGTATAATGTCTGGCTTTTTGAGCACGCCAGGCAGACCAGCTTTTTTTGGCTGGAGAATATGTAAAGGCATCGGCATCCATCACGATGGTGGTATTTTTTCGGTTGGCAATTCGATTGATAAAGAGGTCGTCATCTCCTCCGGGAATTTGGTTATGCGCTGCAAACCCTTTGTGCTTAAAAAAGAGATCACGTTTGTAGGCTAGGTTTCTTCCCACACCCATATAGGGTATTCCTGCTTTCGCAAAGGAGAGATACTGAAGGGCGGTATGGAACGTTTCAAAACGAATCAGTTTGTTGAGCAGACCGGATTCTTTTTGATAAGGTCCGTAACCCAAAACAATATCTTTCTGATCAGAAAAACCGTCTTGCATTAATTGAATCCACTGAGGAGAAGCGGGCATGCAATCCGCATCGGTGAGCAACAGCAATTCATACTTTGCTTCTTTGATCCCCATAGAGAGCGGAAATTTTTTCCCCTGTATCAACCGGGCCTCCTGTTTAAGTGTAACAGGTCGCAGTTGTTTGAAAATTTTTGACAGATGCTCAAGTACATACTTGCTGTCATCATAAGAATTGTCGTCCACGGCAATCACCTCGTACGTAGAGGGATAGTTTTGTTGCAGGACGACCGGCATATTCTCTGCCAGCTGCTGCGCTTCATCGCGTGCGCAAATCACAACGGATACAGCATGTTGTCGGCTCGATTTCTTTTTCGGTTTTTTGTAAAAAGCAATCCGACTGAAAAAAAATAAATAATAAAAAAGTTGTATTACTACAACCGATAACAGGGCAATGAGAAGGATAAGTGACCAATAAATTTGCATAACAGATTGCGAATTTATTGCAATCATACAAATTAATGGAGGCATAGAATTAATTGATATACACGCGTTTTACCCATTGTTTACGACTTCTGATTTCAGAGTATCTTTGCCGTTTTGATGGCAGCACTTCAGTTTCAACTACAACACAGAGATTCCGCATCTAATGCAAGGGCGGGTTTGGTGACCACAGATCATGGTATCATAGAGACGCCCATCTTTATGCCCGTGGGTACTGTCGGCAGTGTGAAAGCACTCACCATGCAACAAATGGAAGCGGATGTAAAAGCGCAGATTATTCTCGGAAATACCTATCATCTGTATTTACGCCCCGGCACTTCTGTATTGGAAGCAGCCGGCGGTCTTCATGCATTTACGGGATGGAATCGTCCCATTTTGACCGACAGCGGCGGTTACCAGGTTTTTTCCTTGTCGGCCAATCGAAAGATTAAGGAAGAAGGGGTCGTTTTTCAAAGTCATATAGACGGCAGTAAACATCTTTTTACACCGGAAAATGTAATGGATATTCAGCGGGTAATTGGAGCGGATATTGTGATGGCATTTGATGAATGCCCCCCTTATCCCAGCGATTATGCTTATGCCAAAAAATCAATGGAGCTGACCCATCGCTGGCTCGACCGATGTATCAAACAGTTTAACAACACCCCCGACCGATACGGTTACACACAAAATCTTTTTCCGATTGTACAAGGAGGAACCTATGCTGATTTAAGACAAGCTTCCGCACAATTTGTTGCTTCTGCCGCTCTTACCGGTTGTGCCATTGGCGGATTAAGTGTTGGAGAGCCGGAAGAAATGATGTATGAATTCACCGCTTTGTGCTGTGAAGAATTACCGCAAGAAAAGCCCCGTTATCTGATGGGCGTAGGCACGCCATGGAATTTACTGGAATGTATCGCTTTGGGAGTGGATATGTTTGATTGCGTAATGCCCACCCGTAATGGAAGAAATGCCATGTTGTTTACTTCGCAGGGAGTAGTGAATATTGACAATAAAAAATGGGAAAAGGATTTTTCGCCCATTGATGATGGAATTGGCGCAGCAGTAAGTCAAAACTATTCCAAAGCCTATCTGAGGCATTTAATTAAATCAAAAGAAATCACCGGTTTAACTATCGCCAGCATGCATAACCTTGCCTTTTATTTATGGCTCATGCGGGAAGCCCGGTTAAAAATAAAAGAAGGCGGATTTAATCAATGGAAAACTGAAATGATTGCACGTTTGAAAACAAGGCTTTGATACTTGAAGCTATTAATTGCCATTTCTGTTTAACTTGCACTACTCATGAAGCAACTGGATCGCTACATACTAGGTATTTTTTTAAAAACTTTTTTCTTTTCCCTGTTTCTTTTTACGTTGATTGCCACTGCCATTGACGTGAGTGAAAAATCTGAAGAATTCATTCGAAATCAATTTACTGCCAGGCAAGTGATTGAACAGTATTATATTGGATTCATCCCACACATTGTTACTCTGCTTTTCCCGGTATTTGTTTTGGTGTCTGTTGTTTTTTTTACTTCCCGGTTAGCGATGCGAACAGAAATTGTGGCGATGTTAAGTACGGGAATGAGTTTGGGAAGAATACTTCGTCCGTTTTTAATCGGCGGTATTTTTCTGGCGCTGCTGCTTGGATTCAGTAATCATTATCTTATTCCTCCGGCGAATAAAATCAGAACGGATTTCGAGATGAGATATATTTATCTGGAGAACGCACAAAAAGTATCCAATCAGTACCTCAATAATCTTCATTTCCGGATTGATTCTTTTACGTACGCCGGTTTACGTAGCTTCGATACGCTTGCCAAACGAGGGTATGGCTTTTATCTGTCCAGGGTTAGCGGTAATCAAATGTCCTATAACCTTAGAAGCGAATCCATTATATGGCTGGTAAAAGAAAAAGAATGGCAACTGGAAAATGCGATTGAAAGAAAGATTAACGGTTTGCAGGAAGAAGTCGTCTATCATCCAACCTTCCGAATTAAAATCGGGTACATACCGGTTGATCTGACAACCGATGAATACCGAAAAGACAAACTTAAAACTCCTGAATTAAACCGCTTAATTCAAAATGAAAAAAGGAGGGGTTCTGAGGGAGTGCCGGCACTTTTGTATGAGCGGTATCGCAGAGATGCTAATGCAGCTTCTGTGATTGTAATGACTTTGATTGCAGGTATTCTCGCTTCCAGAAAAATTCGCGGGGGCAGCGGGGTTCACCTGGCGGTTGCCTTCATCATTGGAGTAGCGTTTATTCTGGTAGATAAATTTTCGATGGTTTTTTGTGTAAAGGGAAATTTTAATCCAATGCTTGCCGCCTGGCTGGCTACTTTAGTTTTCGGTTTGGTTACCATTGTTTTATATAAAAGATCGCCTCAGTAATAAGGATAACCTAGCTTCTTCATTTCCTCTTTCAGAAAGAATTCATAAGTCTTTAACTTTTTTATCGAATCTTTTGTTGATATTTACGCCTCAATTGTTAGATTAAAAAATCTGCATAAAAACTGTGATATGGGTATCTTAAAAGATCGTTTCAAAGAGAAAGCTGATGCTGCCAATATTGAAATCAAAGAAATATTAAAACAGCATGGCAATAAAGTTGCCGGTGAGGTTACCCTCTCTCAAATTTATCAGGGAATGAGGGGCATTACCGGATTGGTAACAGAAACTTCTTTACTCGATGCACAAGAGGGGATTCGTTTCAGGGGTTATTCAATTCCTGAATTGCAGACGAAATTGCCTAAAGCGCCGGGTGGCGAGCAGCCTTTACCCGAAGGATTGTTCTATTTAATGCTTACAGGAGAACTCCCTACTCAGCAGGATGCCAATTATATCACCGATATTCTGCAGCGCAGAAGTCATGTTCCCAATCACGTATTTGCTGCTATTGATGCGCTGCCCATTAGCACCCATCCGATGACAATGTATGTGGTGGGCGTAATGGCCTTGCAAACAGAAAGTTATTTTGCTAAAAAATATGGGGAAGGCATCAATAAAAAAGATTACTGGTTGCCGGTATTTGATGATGCTTTGATTATGCTGGCACGATTGCCGCGCATCGCCGCCTATATCTACCGAAGAAAGTATAAAAACAATGAACATATTCATCCTAATGGTCTGCTCGACTGGGCCGGTAATCTGGCACATATGCTAGGTTATGAGGATGAAGGTTTCATGGAATTGATGCGTTTGTATATGACCATCCATGCTGATCACGAAGGCGGGAATGTGTCTGCTCATACCACGCATTTGGTAGGAAGTGCTTTAAGTGACCCGTATTTGAGTTATGCTGCCGGAATGAATGGTTTGGCAGGACCGCTTCATGGTCTGGCAAATCAGGAAGTAATCAAATGGATTTTCGAAATGCAGGAAAATCTCAAGACAGATCTGCCTTCGAAAGAACAGATTGCCGAATATGTGAAAAAGACATTGAGTGAAGGTAAGGTGGTGCCTGGTTACGGACATGCGGTATTAAGAAAAACAGACCCTCGGTTTACTGCTCAAATGGAGTTCGGTAAAAAACACATGCCTGATGATGCATTGGTGAATACCGTTTGGAATATTTATGAAGTAGTGCCCCCCATTTTACAATCCCTCGGAAAAATAAAAAATCCCTGGCCCAATGTAGATGCTCATAGCGGTGCTTTGCTGGTACATTATGGACTGGTTGAATACGAATATTATACGGTACTCTTTGCCGTCAGTCGCGCTATGGGTGTAATGGCTAGTTTAATTTGGGATCGAGCACTGGGATTGCCTATCGAACGCCCGAAATCCGTTACAACTGATCTGGTTAAACAATGGCTCGATGGGAAAGGGCAGATTTGGGGAGAGTAATAAAAGGTCTCCCTACCCAAAAATTTATACTCATTTCCTTCTAAAACTAACGTTCATTACTTAAATTGCCGCCGAATCTCCCGTAAGGGAGAACGATTGCTTAAACTTTCTTTAACCCTTATTACAGCCATATGGATAAATCCATTTATCTGGCCGATCTCAATTCGGTTGGACTTAAAGACATTGAACAGGTAGGCGGAAAAAATGCTTCATTGGGAGAAATGCTGCAGAATCTCACTTCTCTTGGCATTCAAATTCCGAATGGTTTCATCATTACCGTTGCAGCTTACCGTGAGTTTATTCGTTTCAACAATCTGGATGAAGCGATCAAAACCATTATCAATCAAATTGATTTCGACGATATCGAATCGCTCCGTCGGGGTGGACTGGCTGCTCGTCAGCTCCTTAAAAATTCAAAATTCCCCAAGGAACTCAGCGAGGCGATCATTGAGAAATATCATGAGCTCAGCAGCAGCTATGAGCAGGACGTAACCGACGTAGCGGTGCGTTCCTCTGCCACTGCTGAAGACCTTCCGGATGCATCTTTTGCAGGTCAACAGGAAACTTATCTCAACGTGCGCGGACCGGCCTCACTGATGAATGCCGTGCGCAACTGTTTCGCTTCCATCTTCACGGATCGCGCGATCAGTTATCGCAATAATTTTGGATATGATCATTTCAGTATCGGTCTTTCCGTCTGCGTACAAAAAATGGTGCGCAGTGATCTCGGCGCTTCCGGTGTTGCTTTCTCTCTCGACACAGAAAGCGGTTTCAAAGATGTAGTGGTCATCAACGCTTCTTTTGGCTTGGGTGAAATGGTGGTGCAAGGTTCGGTTTCTCCGGATGAATACATTGTTTTCAAACCAGCTTTAAAACAGGGATATGCCGCCATCATCGAGAAGAAACTCGGCATCAAAGACCGCAAGATGGTCTATGGAGATAATCCGGATGAGCGTGTGCAAATCATTCCGGTAGAAAAACCTTTGCAGGCTCGTTATACTTTGAAGGATGAACGGATTCTTCAACTGGCAGACTGGGTCAGCAAGATTGAAGATTATTATACCAAACTCAAAGGACACTGGTGTCCGATGGATGTGGAGTGGGCGATTGACGGATTGTCAAAAGAATTATTCATCGTGCAGGCACGTCCGGAAACCATTCACTCGCAAAAAGACTTTACCTCTATCACGGAGTTTGTGATGGACGATAATGTGGAGCGCAAGACACTCCTGAAAGGAATTGCGGTGGGAGATAAAATCGGTACGGGTAAAGTATCTATTCTGTTTTCACTCGATAAACGCGTAACAGAAGGAAATGAGTTCAATGCCGGTGATGTACTTGTTACGGATATGACCGACCCCGACTGGGAACCGATCATGAAAAAAGCATCGGCCATCATCACCAATAAAGGCGGACGGACTTGTCATGCTGCGATTGTTGCACGTGAACTGGGTGTGCCGGCTATTGTTGGCTGTGGCAATGCGACTGAAATTTTAAACGATGGTCAATGGGTAACTGCATCTTGTGCAGAAGGGGATGAAGGCATTATTTATGATGGAAATATTCCGTTCCGTAAAGTGGAAACTAATCTGAATGATCTGCCCAAACTGAAAACGCCGATCATGCTGAATGTGGCTTCTCCCAACATGGCCTTCCGCTTTTCGCATTATCCGAATGCCGGGGTGGGACTAGCGAGAGAAGAATTCATCATCAACAACTATATCCAGATTCACCCCATGGCTTTGATGAAGCATAAGGAACTGAATGATTCCGAACTCAGCAAGAGCATTCAGCAGATGATCCGTGGATTTGAAGATGAAAAATCTTTCTTCATACAAAGGTTGAGTTATGGCATTTCAAAAATCGCCGCATCCTTCTATCCCAATAAAGTCATTGTTCGTTTCAGTGATTTCAAGAGCAATGAGTATTTCAATCTCTTAGGCGGAAAATATTTTGAACCGCATGAGGAGAATCCGATGATTGGATGGAGAGGCGCGAGCCGCTATTACAGTGAAGCGTACAAAGAAGCTTTTGGTTTGGAATGTATCGCCATTAAAAAAGTACGCGAAGAAATTGGCTTGAAGAATGTAGTGGTGATGGTGCCTTTCTGCAGAACCGTGCAGGAGCTATTGAAAGTACAAGCAGTGATGAAAGAATATGGTTTGGAGAGAGGAAAAGAAGGGTTGGAAATGTATCTGATGGCAGAATTGCCTTCCAATATTATCATGGCAGAGCAGTTCGCCGATCATATTGATGGTTTCTCCATTGGCTCCAATGATTTAACCCAGTTGACATTGGGACTTGACAGAGATTCATCCCTTGTTGCACATTTATACGACGAACGCAATGAAGCGGTGAAAGGAATGATTCGTATGCTCATTGAAACTGCCAAGCGCAAAAAAGTAAAAGTGGGTATCTGCGGACAAGGCCCTTCAGATTTTCCTGACTTTGCAGAGTTTTTGGTGGAATTGGGTATTGATAGTATTTCTGTAACGCCCGACTCCGTTGTTAAGACCGTGAAGGCGATTGCGAAGGTGGAGAAGTAAGATACAGATACCAAACCAAACTCAAGAGCAGCAACATGCCTCCTAGTTGGTGAAATTGTGCCATCCATTCAAAATTGCCCCATCGGTTGGGAATGATTTGCTGAGCCATGAGTACAGAGGCGACGCCCATCATTGCCTGCACCAATACCAATGCTACCGGAATGATGCGCGTGGCATGAAATAATGTTCCTCGTGTTATTTTTTCTACTCCGAAAAACCAGAAGATTGTAAGTATGACCAGTAACATGGCGAGATTACGATGCAAAAAATGAATACTCAGTTTATTTTCCAGCAGATCCATCCAAAATGGGGATTCAGTAAACGCTTTCTCCGGTAACCACTCCCCCTGAATCAAAGGCCAGGTAGCCGCTGCCGTAGCCGCTTTATGTCCAGCCATCAACGCTCCCAACAGTAGTTGTATTACTAATAAGACAATCAGCATTACTGTCAAACGGAAAGCCTTGGCTTGGGGATGAATATGTCTGGAAGGGACTTTCAGTTGAAGCGCAAACCAAAAAGTATAACAAAGCAATCCCATCGCCATGATGAAATGCAGTCCGAGGCGAGTGGGCTTTACATATACTGCGTCTCCGGTTAATCCGCTTGCCACCATAATCCATCCCACTGCACCCTGCAAAGCGCCGAGTAGAAACAGAATGATGAGCGGGCGCACCATTTCTTTCCGGAAATATTTTTTAATCAGAAAATAGATAAAGCCAATGGCAAATACCATTCCCATCAGTCGAGCCCACAAACGATGAAACCATTCCCAGAAATAAATAAATTGAAAGTCGCTGAGTTGAAAATCAAAATTGAGTAAACGGAATTGCGGGGTTTGCCGGTATTTTTCAAATGCCTCTTGCCATGCTTCCTGATTGAGTGGTGGCAGTGAACCGGTAACGATTTCCCATTCAGTGATCGAAAGTCCCGATCCGGTCAATCTAGTGATGCCTCCCAGTGCAATCTGAATAATCAGCATTCCTACACCTGTTAATAGCCAGTTGGCAACCTTTTGGTCTGATGGGGAAGTTGGTAACATATTCCTGCAAAATTAAACTGCCGCAGGGTTAAGGGAAAGAAAATGTTGAACGACCTAAATGATTCAAATCAATTCCCGGTGTTTGAGTTGAAGGCTAATCATAATGAGTAAAATGCCCATTAATACAAGCGTCCATTGAATCCAGTGAAAATCATTGACCAGTTTCATTTGAATGAGCAGCCAGGAAATGCTAACAAACGCGGAGAGTAGCGTCCACGGAAATGCAGCTTTCAGCTCTTGCAATTGAAGAATCAGTGCTACCAAACTTATCCCTCCAACCAGCGTCGTAATCAATAAGCCCGGGAGAAAATAATTTTCAAAGGGTGTGTAAGCGAGGGGAGACAAGGACAGTCCGAATGGATACATCGGGTGAATCATGAATACCAACCCTGTAGCCAATGCGGTAAAACAAAGTACGGAAAGAAAAAATACCTGAATGATTTTCATGACTGGCTTGTCTAATCACAATTTAACTGCAAAAGAACTTGACACAAATGATGCATCTTCATGGGTTACTGATAACGATCAGGACTCCTTAATAGGGTTGTAAGTATGCTGTCCGGAAAATTGAAATGTGTGGATTTTTAAACCAAGAATTAACTCTTTTGATGATTGATTATTTCACGCAAAGCTGTAAAGAGGCAAAGACCGCAAAGGTCGTCATGTTGAGCATCAGCGAAACATCTCATAATTCGAAACATTCTGAAACGAGAGATCCTTCGCTTTCGCTCAGGATGACGCTACCGAAATGTGGCGCTGGCAAGGCAAAACGCGCGGGCTGGTTCGTTTTTCCTCCTTCGCTTCTCGTTTTTCGATAGACGATCAACGATAAACGAATACGGTTTGCTCGTCATGTTGAGCGTTAGCGAAACATCTCATTAATCGAAGCGTTCTCAAGCAGGAGATCCTTCGCTTACGCTCAGGATGACGGTTGGTTACTATTATATTTTATCGGACAGCAATGGGTTGTAAGTTGTATAAAGGAGAGGGGGGTGTTTGCTATGAAATCTGTAATTTTACTTTTTACTTTCAACTTTTAACTCTCAACTCTCTCATGTCTTCCTTCCTTTCTCAACCCTGGCCTTGGTATGTTGCCGGTCCTTTGATTGGACTCATGGTGCCACTGCTCTTGCTGATTGGCAATAAAAGATTGGGCATCTCTTCATCACTTCGGCATATCTGTGCTGCCTGCATGCCGGGCAAAACGGATTTTTTTAAATACGATTGGAAACAGGAAAAATGGAATCTTGCTTTTGCTTTTGGATTGTTGTGCGGAGGGGTGCTCTGTGCCTTGCTTTTAAATAATCCTAATGAAATAATCGTACATGAAGATTTAAAAACTCAAATGAGCACGAACGGCATACAGGATTATCAGCACCTGGTTCCACAGGATCTGTTTAACTGGGAATCGTTGTTAACAATTAAAGGATTTATCCTGATGGTGATAGGTGGATTTTTTGTTGGCTTTGGCACGCGTTATGCCGACGGATGTACCAGCGGCCATTCGATTATGGGCATCAGCAATCTTGAAGTACCTTCCATTATTGCAACCATTTGTTTCATGGCAGGAGGATTCATAATGGCTAACCTGATTTTACCTTTTATTCTTCGGCTTTAAATCAATCAAAATGCAAACGAATCAACCATCATCCAATAAAGGCGGGCTATTCAGTTTCTGGTTACTGGGAATTTTATTTGGGATTATTTTGATCAAAGCGGAAGTGGTATCCTGGTGGCGCATTCAGGAAATGTTTCGCCTGCAAAACTTCCACATGTTTGGCGTCATTGGATCTGCTATTGCTACCGGCATGCTCTCTTTATTCCTGATTAAAAAATTACAAATTAAAACGCTGGATGGAGAGCCGATTGCGATTACCCCAAAAAAATTCCAGAAAGGGAATATATATGGTGGCTTACTCTTCGGTTTTGGATGGGCAATGACTGGCGCATGTCCCGGTCCGCTGTTTGCGCTACTGGGCAATGGATCATTGATCATAATCATTCCTTTATGTGCAGCTCTTTTAGGCACCAAAGTTTATGGAATGCTTGCTAAGAGATTGCCTCACTAAAACGCTGAGAAGAAAAGTTGATTGATTCAATCTGTAAAGAAAAGCTCTGACGCTATTTTATCGGCAAATAATTTTCCATACTGGGTCAGGGTGAATTGTTTTCCGTTGATTTGCATCATCTCTTTTTCCAAGTAGCCGGGTAGAGTTCCTTCAATTTTACTTGCATAAATTTCTCCCCATCGTTCCGCGATTTCATTTAAGTTACAGCCGCAGGATCTTCTTAGTGAAGTCATCAAATATTCATTTAATTGTTGCAGCGGAGTAAGTATTTCTATTTCCGCAGGTATCCGGTTTTCTCCAATCGCTTTCATATACGCATGATTATTTGATACATTCCATTGCCGGGAATGACCATTGTAGGAGTGAGCGGAAGGGCCAATTCCTAAGTATGGTTTGCCTTCCCAATAGGCGGTATTGTGCCGGCTTCTTTTACCCGGAAGTGAAAAGTTGGAGATCTCATATTGTTCGTAGCCTGCTTTTTCCATCTCGGCAACCAACATCATAAACTGATGATGTTGTCGTTCCTGTTCTGCTTCTACCATCGTCGATGTTCTCGGTTTTTTTCCAAACGCAGTGTTGGGTTCAATAGTGAGGGCGTAACAGGATACATGGGGGATTTTTTTCCCGGTAAGCCAGTCGAGCGTAGCTGCCCATCGTTCATCTGTCAGCAGTGGACTTCCATAGATAAAGTCTGCGGAAAGTTTTTCAAATCCTGCATCCATGGCTTTATCGAGTGCGGTAAGTGCTTCTGCTGCCGAGTGTGCGCGATGCATCCATTTCAGTTCATCTTCATATAAAGATTGAATACCAATACTCAACCGGTTGATGCCGGCATATTTCCAATGACGCAGCGATGTTTCGTTCAAATCGTCCGGATTGGCTTCCAGGGTAATTTCTGCGTCGGCAAGGACTGTCCAGTTTTGATGGATTCGAGCCAATAAATATTCAATAGCAGATACGGATAAAATACTGGGCGTGCCGCCTCCGAAATAAATGGTTTCAAGGCTGGCCGATTCAAGGTAGTTTTGCTCGTATTGCAAATTGATTTCTTTACCGAGAGTGGTCACCAGCTCGTCTGTATGGCGTAAATTGGTAGAGAAATGGAAGTCGCAGTAATGACATCTTTGTTTACAAAAGGGGATATGAATATATATGCCGGCCAGAAGAGAATTATTTATGAAGGGTAAAATTAATCGCTTTGTGAGGCATTGTGTAAGATTATTTTGCGGTTTGCATGTCTGTGTATGGTTAATGATCATGTCATCGTCCGCTCAAAACTATGTTTTGAAGATTGATATTGCGGATAGCAGTAAACCGGTTCAGTTGCCCGTGTTGCAACAAGCGTTTCAGGGAAAAGAGGATTGTATAAAATATATTGAACAAATCCCGTTGTTATTACAAAGCAAAGGTTTTTTGGGCGCATCAGTAGATAAGGTTCTGATGGATAGTATTCAGGCAAGGATAAGATTATTCGCTGGAAAGCAATATGAGTGGGGAAAATTGCAAGTGCGTCAGGAGGATATTCCTTTATTGCAAGCGGCAGGGTGGAGGGAAAAGCAATTTGCCGACAGGGAATTAAATTATTTCGGATTCAAAGATTTACAGGAAAAACTCATTCGGCAACTGGAGAATAGCGGATATCCGTTTGCAGCTGTTTTGCTGGATAGTGTTCAGTTGGAAGACAATCGTTTTAATGCGGTGTTGCAAATCAACAGAGGGCCTTTGTATCGGATAGACAGCATTCGGATTTTTGGAGATGCCCGTATTTCGAATGTTTTTTTGCAGCGATATCTGGAGATTCCAAACGGGTCGCCCTATCAGAAAAAGAAGTTGCTGGAAGTAGATGGAAAATTGTTGCAGTTGCCTTATCTCCGCCCGCAGCAGACTTCAGATCTAAGTTATTTGGGATCCGGGGCTTTGTTGAATGTGTATGTAAAATCAAAAAAATGCAGTGAGGTGAATGGCTTACTCGGGTTTTTGCCCACGACCGACGCAAGAGGTGCAGGAAGGCTTCAGATCAGTGGTGATTTTAATTTGCAGCTGAAGAATAGTTTTGGGAAAGGGGAGACAGTAGGCATGATTTTTCAGCAATTACAGCCTCAATCTCCCCGACTGAGGATGCAGTTTCGGCAGCCATTTTTATGGGGCTCTCCCTGGGGGGCAGTAGCAGGCTTTGAGGGTTATAAGCGTGATAGTTCATTTATCAATATCCAGTATCAGGTGGGAGCTCAGTATGCCTTGGGGGGAAACCGTAACGGAAAAATATTTTTTCAGCAATTCATTACCTCGCTTGATTATATTGACACCTTGACTTTAATCAGCACAAAACGATTGCCCGAGCAGATTGATCAAACTACTACCGGGTTAGGGTTAGATTATGAATGGTGGAATACCGATTATCGGATGAATCCCAGAAAAGGGTTTGATATCAGGCTACAAACAATAGCGGGCATTCGAAGGATTCGCAAGAACAATAAAATTACGGGTATCACAAAAACCGGCGTTCCCCCTTTTGATTTCAACCGCTTATATGATTCTGTTCCTCAGCGAGCGTATTCATTTCGCATACATGCGGTGCTGGCAAAATATTTTCGTGTTGGAAGACAAGCTGCTTTTAAAATTGCATTGAATGGGGGGTGGATTGAAAGTCCGAATTTGTTTCGGAATGAATTGTTTCAGTTGGGAGGCTTTCAGTTGTTGAGGGGTTTTGATGATGAACGTTTTTTTGCTTCTGCTTATGCGGTATTTACCGCTGAGTATCGGGTGTTGACCGGGCAAAACAGTTATTTATATTTTTTTACGGATGGGGCAAAGTTGGAGAATCGGGTGCCGGGTATGCAGACGAGGGGTTGGTTTGGAGGAACGGGGCTCGGCCTAACGACTGAAACGAAAGCCGGCTTATTTAATGTCGCGTTGGCGCTGGGGAAAGAGGAGGGCTTGCCGGTTAATCCTCGACAGATGAAAATTCATTTCGGGTATTTTAATTTTTTCTGATGCCGGAAGTATCATGCATTTATTTATTTTTGAAAACTTCATGAGGGGCTTTTTTCTATTCATATTCTTATTGCTTTTATCGATCGCTCAGGCACAGGTTAATCCACGCTCGAAAGATACCCTTATGCCAAAAGAGCGAATTGCCTTTGATACTGTTTCCACAGATTCTTTGTTGAAGGAAAAGATATTGTTGGTTACCCCCGATTCTGCCAGGGTATTGGTGTTGAAGCGGAGCTTGCTCGATATAGACACGCCAGGATGGTTTTTTTTACAGCGGGAAAGGGAGGAGAGCGGACAGGATTTTATTTTTTACTATCTGTTATTGTTGTTTTTATTTTTTGGAATTATTCGTGTTTCATATCCTAGGTACTCCTCGGATATTTTCAGGTTTTATTTTCAATCCACTTTAAGGGTCAATCAGATTAGGGAGCAGCTTTCTCATTCTGTGATTCCTGCAATGCTCTATGATCTTCTTTTTTTTCTGGCATCCGGCGCGTATCTGTTTTTATTGTCCGAGTATTATCAACTATCTTTTACCTTACCCAGGTTGTATTTGCCACTTACTACAGTTGGAGTATTGTTAGTGGTATATGGATTCAAACAATTATTCGTTCGTTTTTTAGGATGGGCATTTCAGGTCTCAAAGGCGGCTCGTCTGTATTTATTTGTTATTTTTCTCACGAATAAATTTATCGGGCTATTATTACTTCCCTTGCTGGCAGGAATTGCTTTTGGTGTCGGAACGGTAAAGGAGGTTTTTATAACACTTTCAGTAGTTTTGATTGCTTTTTTGTTTGTTTTTCGGTTTTTAAGGGCGTATCAAACCCTGTCGGGAGAGTTGAAGTTAAAATGGCTTACCTATTTTCTTTATTTAACAGCCGCTGAAATACTGCCCTTGTTATTGATTTACAAGCTATTGATGGAAATTTTGTAATCATTTATTCCTACTTTTGCAAAAATTTTCCAAAACATGGAGAAAAAAGGTCGGAATCAGATTAAATCACCTGCCGTCAGCAAGATTCTGATTACACAACCCAAGCCAGAATCGGAGAAATCGCCTTATTTCGATTTGGAAAAGAAATACAACCTTAGCATCACTTTTCAACCCTTTATCCGAATTGAGGGTGTAACTTCCAAGGAATTCAGAAAGCAGAAAATCGAGATTCAGACTTATAGTTCTTACATATTTACCAGCAGACATGCTATTGATCATTTTTTCCGCCTTGTTGATGAGATGAGGATAACTGTTTCTCAGGAGAGTAAATATTTCTGCATATCAGAGTCGGTAGCTTTATATCTGCAAAAATTTATTTTGTACAGAAAGCGGAAAGTTTTTTTTGGGGTGGATGGCTCCAATAAACGATTGGTTGAGGTGATTCTAAAACATAAGAATAACGAAAGGTTTTTATTTCCGTGCAGCGATCATGCTGACAATGAAATTGTAGCAATGCTCAGAGCAGAGGAGTGTGTTTTTGACTTGCCGGTAATGTATAAAACCGTTAGCAATGATATCAGAAAGGTAGTGGAGCAGGGGAATTTTGACTTGATTTGTTTTTTTACTTCAAGCGGCGTTAAAAGTTTGTTTGAAAACATACCAAATTATACGCAGCAAAATACATTGATTGGTGCTTTTGGAGCTGGGACTGTTAAGGCTGTTGTAGAGGCAGGGCTTCAACTTTCGATCAAAGCTCCTGAGCCGCAGATTCCCAGCATGGCGGCGGCAATTGCCCTATTTTTAGGTTCTGAGAAAAAATAATTCCTCTTTTTTCATGCTCATTTCTGTACTAAATCAGGGGTTTAGTGGTAGTATTACTGCTAATTTCATTGAGAATCAGCATCTTAGTACTTACCCTTAATTTTTAAGAAAAAACTTGTTAAGATGTTTTGCTTTTCTATATTTGCAACGATAATGATTGTTTGTTTTAAAACATTCAGTATATTTACAAATTATTTAATTTTTTACAATAATTGAAAATTATTTTCGTTTTCATTCAACACACGAAAAAGTTAAACAGATAATTGCATCACTATATGTCCATCTTTAAAATTTATGCAATGAAGAACCAAATCTTAAGTTTTATTGCTATTGTATCAGGTGCTTTAGCTCTGGTAGGTTGTGGCGGTGGAAATGCTTCACAAATGGCGGCTGGTAATGGTCAGCTTGTGGGAGCTTTGCCGACTTCTCGTCCCGGGTTGAATCGTCCTTATGGAATGATATCAATTCCTCAGGGTACTTTTCACATGGGCCCCAGCGATGAGGATATCAACTATGCCTACACATCCAGAAATCGTCAGACTTCTATCATGGGATTTTGGATGGACGTAACTGAAATAACCAATAGCGAGTACAGGCAATTTGTGAATTGGGTACGTGACTCTATTGCAGCAACCATATTAGATTACAAGGATCCCAAAACCGGCAGTCTGGATAAAAAAAGAATGGCAGGTATCTGGAGAGAGAAAAATATCAATGAGAAGTTAGGACAAATGATGTTGTCTCCTGATGATCGTTTAATGAATAGAATTGAAATTGATCCTGATAAACTGATTTATCAGGAGGAGTATGTGGACTACAAAGCGGCTGCCTACCGTAAGCCCAATGAACCTCGTTCAAAATATATCATTAAGAATGCGGTTAAAGTATATCCTGATACTCTTGTTTGGGTTCGTGACTTTTCTTACAGCTACAATGAGCCGATGAGTGTTCGTTATTTTGCTCACCCTGCCTTTGTCAATTATCCTGTAGTTGGGGTAAATTGGGAGCAAGCTACTGCATTTTGTAACTGGAGGACACGTTATTTAAATTCTTTTTTAGAGTCCAGAGGTTTTTCTACTGAATCAAGTTTTCGTCTTCCTACCGAAGCTGAATGGGAATACGCTGCCAGAGGAGGCAGGTCTCAGGCGATGTTCCCTTGGGGTAATTATTATTTGAGAAATCGTAAGGGTTGTATTATGGCCAATTTTAAACCCGGGCGCGGTAATTATCCTGAAGACGGAGGATTTTACACGGTTCGTGCGGACGCCTATTGGCCCAATGATTTCGGTTTATATAACATGGCAGGAAATGTTGCGGAGTGGACAGGTTCTCTTTATTATGAAGGAGCTTATAACTTTTCACATGATATGAATCCTGACATCCGTTACAATGCTAAAAAAAGCGATCCTCCCCGTATGAGACGTAAAGTTGTAAGAGGAGGAAGTTGGAAAGATGTGGGATACTTCTTACAAACCAGTACAAGGACTTACGAGTATCAGGATACTGCGAAATCATACATTGGATTCCGTTGTGTTATTGATCTTCCTGCTACAGTTCCCGGAAAATAATAATTTTTTTATTCAAAATTCTTCACCGTAGGTGAAATAATCAATCAACCACTATTTTTTAAATCAAAATTTATGGCAATTTCTCAATCCACTGAAAAAATCACAAACGTAATTGTATCCGCAGGGGCAGCAGTTGTAATCTTCGGAGCATGGGCAAAAATTCTTCACCTGTCATTTGCAGACATTATGTTGACGATTGGGCTTCTAACGGAAGCCGGCATATTTTTGGTTTACGCTTATCTAGCGACTAAAGGTCACGGTCTTTCTGAACATGGGCCAGCTCCTGCGGCAGCAGGTGCGCCGGGTGTTGCAGCTTTGGATAAAATGATGAAAGATGCTGACATTACTCCAACTACTTTACGTGGATTGAGCGATAACTTTCAAAAACTGAATGCTACTGTAGGAGGCATTAAAGATGTGTCTGATGTAGTAAAATCTACCGGAGAATTAGGTTCAAAAGCAAAAGAAGCAGCAGGAGTACTTTCTGGAATGAAAGATGCTTATCAGCAAGCGACCGCCAACGTTTCTTCTTTCAATGCAGCAGCAGAAAGTACCAAACAGTTCCACGAACAAGTACAAGCTATGACTAAAAACCTGGGGTCATTGAATACTATTTACGAGCTGGAATTACAAGACACTAACAATCATCTTAAAGTGATGAATAAATTTTATGGCAATCTCGCTCAGGCTTCTGAAGCAATGCAAGGAAGTGTAGATGATGCTAAAAAAGCACATGAGCAGATTTCTACATTGGCGAAGAATTTAGGTGCGCTCAATAATATCTATGGTAATATGATCAATGCCATGCAGGCAAGATAAATACGAGTATTCACCCATGCTATTTATTGAAACAGACTAAAACCAAAAATTAGAAACTCATGTCATTACCCAAAGAGCCCCGGCAGAAGATGATCAACCTGATGTATTTGGTGTTGACCGCCCTGCTGGCCCTCAACGTATCAGTAGAGATTATCAACGCCTTCAAGGTAGTAGATAACAGTTTAATATCAACCAACCGTGTTGTAAATAACTCCACACAAACCATCATGGCCTCCTTTGAAGAAAAATTAGCCGATCCGGGGTCAGCCGAAAAAGCCAAAATATGGATGCCAAAGGCACAAGAGGCTATAAAATTGACTAAAGAAGTGTATGATGCGATTGATGAAGTTAAACAAAAAATAAAAATTGCTGCAGGTCTCAAAATAGATGATCCGGAGCAAAAGTTTGGCGAAGAAAATATTGATGCTTCGACCCGTGTAATGGATACAGAGGGAGAGGGAGAGAAATTAAGATCAAGATTAGATGAGTATAAAAAGAAAATTCTTGCCCTTGATCCAGAAGTAGGTGCACTTTTAAAGGATAAATTGCCTATTGATATGTCAATTCCTAAGCTCTCCGGTAAAAAATTAGGAAATGTTACCTGGGCTTACGCCTACTTTCATATGACTCCAACGGTGGCAGCTTTAACATTGCTTAGTAAATTTCAAAATGATGTTAAGACGACGGAAAACAAAATCGTTACAGAATTCCACAATAAGGTTGGTGAAGTAGTTGTTAGATTTGATACCTATGCGCCTATCGTTGGCGCCAATTCTACCTACCTTTTCCCGGGTCAAGAGTTGCAAATCTCAGCCGGTATAGGCGCTTTCAGTAAAAATGTAAAACCCATTATAACAATCGGGGGAAGAAATATCCCTATGAATGATGAAGGAATCTCTGTCTTTAAGACTAATGTAGGTAATTCAAGTGGTTCTGTTCCTGTTAAAATTCAATATAAGGATCAGGATGGTAAAGACCAGGTAAAAGAGTTGAAGATTGATTATACCGTTGGTGTTCCTACTGGGGCTTTCGTTAGTGCGGAAAAAGTTAAAGTGCTTTATATTGGCCTTGAAAATGAACTTGCCATTTCAGGTGGAAATGTTGGAGACGAGAAAGTAACAGCAAGTATCAATAATGGTACATTGAGAAAAGTTGCGCCAGGTCGCTATATCGCATCTCCCACTACTCCAGGGAAAGCGGATGTAACAGTAAATGCAGATGGAAAAACTGCAGTTTTCTCATTCAGAGTTAAGTCAGTACCTAGTCCAACTCCTATGGTAGGCCAAAGCACAGGAGGAAGAATTCGAACCAATGAGTTTAAGGCACAAATGGGTATTCGTGCTGATTTAAAAGATTTCGTTTTTGAAGGGGTTAAATATGATATTACAAGTTATACCTTCTATGCAACTGGTGCCGGATTTAATGAAGCTCCTGGTATTAAACCTGGTATCAGAGGTGGGTCATTTGATGCCGTTCAGGATTTAATTAATCGTTGTAAGCCGGGCACTACAGTGGTATTGGATGAGATTACAGCAGTTGGTCCGGATGGAACCACACGAAAACTGCCTACGATTGCGTTTAATCTATATTAAATTACTAAATCATGACTTTGATTCAACGTAGTGGATTTATTTTAGTACTCCTCTCTTTTATTTGTAGTGCTCAACTGAGTGCCCAAAAGAAGAAAAAAACGACCACGCCGGCTACAAGTAGCGGATACGGTACAGGAGGAACAAGTTCTGGATATGGGGCTCCTGCTTCAGGTACAGGAGGTGCCGCTTCCGGATATGGAACTCCTGCTACGGGAGGTGCCGCTTCTTCAGGCTATGGTTCTACTAATAACAATCAACCCCAACCTACGAATCAACCTAAGATTAATGTGCCTTACGAGGTGGTTAAGTCAAGTGGTAATCCTGCTTTGGATTCTGTAAAAGTCTCTCAACGTAATGATGCATCTGTAGAAAGAAATTTAGTTAAAGACAGACAACCCCTTTCTTATGAGCATATCAGAGAAGAAGATGCGATTTATCGTCAAAAAATCTGGAGGGAAATTGACGCCCGGGAGAAAATTAATCTTGCTTTTCGTTATGCAAATGATGAGGATAATGGCAATCAGCGTTTTATTGCTATTTTGATCAAAGCAATCAGAGATCGTGAAGTTACCGCTTTTGATGCCTCTATTGATGATCGCTTTACTACCCCGCTTACCCCTGATCAGGTGATCGAAAAAATTACTGGGAAACCCGATACTTCTGCGGTTTATGATGCAGAGGGTAATATCACCAAATATAAAGTATCCAATCGTGCTTTTGAACTGGACAGTATCTATCTGTTCAAAGTAAAAGAAGAATGGGTATTTGATAAGGAGTCTTCTCGCCTGTTTGTAAGAATTCTTGGTATCGCCCCTATGCAACGATTGAAGAGAAGCGATGGAGAAGATTTAGATCCGGGTAATCCAATTTTTGCACCGATGTTTTGGGTATATTACCCTGATTGTAGAGGTATTCTTTCTAAATTTGATGCATACAACGGTAAAAATTATGGTGGCAGAATGTCTTGGGAAGAATTATTCGAAAACCGATTCTTTTCTAGCTACATCACTAAAACAACAATGGACAATCCCTTTAACCGCCAGCTGAAAGAATACATTAAAGACCCTCTATATCGTTTGCTGGAAGGGGAGAATATCAAAGAAAAGATTTTCAATTACGAGCAAGATTTGTGGTCGTACTAAAAAACCTTACAAAGATTCTTGCATATACAAATTTGCAGAATTATATTTGACATGGTTTTTCATAGGATATTGGATTTTAAAGACGGGGCGGGATTTTTATCCGGCCCCTTTTTCTTTTAGAAATTGCTGAATCAGCATCCCCTTTTTCTCCCCAATCAATTTGTTAATTTCCACAACCTCCGCCTTTCTGATGCCGTCCATCGATTTAAATCGGGTATATAGAAGTTTAACTGTGGCCTCCCCAATTCCGGCAATATCTGTCAGTTGATTTTTAAACGTTCCTACACTTCTCTTCTCTCTATGAAATCGTAAACCGAAACGGTGTACTTCGTCTCGAATACTTCGAATAAATAATAAGACCGGACTATCGAGGGGCAGCTGTAACGACTGGCTATCTCCGGGGAAAAAAATCTCTTCTTTGTTTTTTGCTAATCCTACTACTGTCATTCGATCAGTCAAGTCTAATTTTTTCAGACTTTCCAACGCCGCACTTAATTGACCTTTACCGCCATCAATGATGAGGAGCTGAGGAAACGGAAGGTTTTCTGTTTTCAAGCGATGGTATCTTCTGTAAACCGCTTCCGCCATTGAGGCAAAATCATTAATCCCCTCCACTGTTTTGATGTTGAACTTTCGATAATCTCCTTTGGATGCTTTCCCGTCTTTAAAACAGACCATGGCCGATACAGGATATGACCCCTGAAAATTTGAGTTGTCGAAACATTCTATGTGTCCTGGAATTTCCGGTAAATGCAATGCTTCTTTTACCTCCCTCAATAATTCTGTGTGATCCTGATCTGCAGGAGCAAGCAATAGACTTTTCTGCTTTTTGTATTGCTGTAGTAAATGTTGCGCATTCAGTCGCGACATGTCCAGCAGTTGTTTTTTTACTCCTTTTTTGGGTATTGAAATATGCACTCCTGCATCAAACCATTCAATAGAGAAGGGAAGAATGATTTCCTTTGCCTCAGTTTTAAATACCATCCTCCATTCATGTATGATCATGGAAAGCAGCTCCGCATCACTTTCTTCCAATCTTGCCGGAAGACTTCTGCTTTCCGATTGAATCACAGTGCTGTTTCTTACCATAAGGTAATTGACAAAAATCATCTCATCTTCCCGAAGCAAATAAAAAACGTCTGCTTCTTTCACGCCGGCATTGACCACTGTTGACTTAGATCTGTAATTTTCAAGATATTCAATTTTATTTTTTACGATTGCCGCTTTTTCAAAAGATAATTCAGCAGCATATTGTTTCATCTGCGCTTTAAGAAATTGTATGACGCTTTGCAGATTCCCATTTAGGAGATATTTGATCTGTTCGATATTGTCCTGATAGTCCGCCTCGCTTTGCAAGCCTACGCAGGGTGCTTTACAATTGCCAAGCTGATATTCCAGACATGATTTGAATTTCTTCTGAGCAATATTTTTTGGGGTTAATTGCAAGTTGCAGTTTCGGATGGGCAGGTATTGTTTGATGAATGTAATCAATTCTCTCACTTTACCTGCAGAGGCAAACGGGCCGAGGTATTCGGAGCCGTCATTGAGTTTTCTGCGAGTTAAAAATATTCGAGGAAAGGATTCATTTTTGATGACAATATAAGGATAACCCTTATCGTCTTTTAATTCGATATTGAATACGGGCCGATGTTGTTTGATGAGCGTGTTTTCCAAAAAAAGCGCATCTGCTTCTGATTGAACAATGGTGTATTCAATGCGTTCAATGCGGCTTACCAGCAATCTAGTTTTATGTGAAATTTGTTTATCGGTAAAGTAGCTGCTGATCCGGTTTTTTAAATTTTTTGCTTTTCCTACATAGAGCAGTTTTTCACGGGCATCATAATACCGATACACGCCCGGCTCTTTGGGTAAGGTAGTGGCAATATCTTTAAACTTTTCTGGAGTCATGGCTTTGTTTTACAGCCATATTAATCTTTCTGTAATTGAGGGTAAATTTCCGGAAGAATTATTTATTGGAGTTGAAATAATATTTCCCCCCTTATTGTGAAACCATAGTAATTGTTTTCTAATTAAGCCCATAGGCGTATCAAAAAAACCTGTTAAGTAAAGCTGCCGAATAGCTCCGGACTGAGGTTCAATATAAACATCAACTTGTTGAAAAGTTGAAGAGTTTTCTTTAGTTACATATGTGATGGTTATAAAAGAAGTAGTCGCGTCAGCGAAAGAAGTTTCTCTATAGTTTTTTTCTAATTGTGCTTTTGAAATTTCTGCTGAAAGAAAAGGTTCAACCAGGGCCTTAACCTGTTGCTTGTTGAGATAAACTGAATCGGGTTCACTTCCTTCTTTTTCCGTTACTTTTAAAAGTCCATAGGCAACGGTATCAATGAATTTCAACTGACCTTTCAGGTAGCCTGTAACATCAATGGCCGGATACTCGTTTTTGGAAGCAGACTCTTTGCAACCAAACATTTCCAGCATTACAGCAAAAATTAAAACCCATTTATACATACTGCAAAATTAGGTTATCAATGCCGGAGGCGAAGGGTGATGACAAAATTTCTTCCGGGAGCTGAAAAACCGGAAGCAAAAACGCGATAATTCCGATCCAACAGGTTTTCAGCAGCGAACTGAAAAAGTAATTTTGGGGTAATTTGAAAAGAGGTGCGCATATTGAGCGTAAACCATGCAGGCATGCCCTCTGGCGTAGCATATTGCGCATTGTCCTCTCCATCCGCATTGTAGTCATCCAATCTTTTCCATCCATTATACAAACAAAACAGCTCAGTGCTCCATTTGTGTTTTTGAAAAGCGATACTTGTTTTCCCAAATAATGGCGGGATATGATCCAATGGTTTGGAACTAACTTTCTTTTTTACCAGCTTATAAGAGCCATCTGTTTGCTGCTCGTAAATAGAGGATGGCTTGTTCTCATCCGTTTCAAATCTTCCTTCGGTATAGTTAATGGTTGAGCTCAACACAATGGATTGAAAAGATAAATGAAGTCCAGCTGAGAAACCATAGAGAAAAGCTCTGTTTGCGTTGACGTTTGCGAGCACCTGACTTTTTACTCCGTTATAAAGGACAGAATCCTGTCCGTTGTATGTAAATGGGACTTTAACCAGTGCATCCGTAAAACGGGTATAGAAGGCGCTTGCCTCCATTCGAAAATGCTTCCCAAACGCCTGCAAATAGTTAATGTCTATATTATAGGTGCGCTCCGGTTTAATATCCGGGTTAGGCACAACCACCTGTTGTATTCCGCCGGTAGTGCCAGACTCAAAAATTTTCGCAAGGTCATCCACATTGGGAACGCGAAATCCGACAGAGAAATTGGTGGCAATCTTTTGTTGTTGGGATGGCAAAAAAACAAAACCCAGATTGCCGGTTAAAGCGGTATTGTTTTGACGAATGACCGTATATGGTAAATTTCGAAAGGAATTGTCTGCGATGGATGAATACAGATTGCTGTACTGTAGGCGTAAGCCATCATTGAGTAGGATTTTCTTATTCTTGAATTTATAAATGTGCTGGGCAAAAAAACCTCCTTGTAACATATTGTTTTTCCCATTGGGATAGCGGGTGTCTGCCAAATTGCTAACTATTCCGGTATTGACATTAGTAATCTTTGCGATAGATCTAAGGTTGCTGAATTGCACATCCGCTCCGGTTGTTAATTCATGTTGTCCCCAGTTTTTTCTGATATCCAGATTAAGTCCCAACACATTCACTTTCTCTACTCTTGCTTCTCTGCCTGCTGCGCGGAATTGTCTTTGTAAACGACTTTCTTCAATGTATTGATAGTTGACATTCAAATTCATCTGATCTAGTACTCTTGAAGGATTAATTTTTAATTCATAAGCAGAAAAAAATCGAGTCTGCGGCCCATAAGACCACTCAGCCCAACGCAGGGTTCGACCAATATTTCCGCCAAAATCTCGTTTATCCTGCAAGCGATCGTAGCGAGGCACATTATTTGTGTTCGACAATTGCAGATTTAAACTGTGGGTAACAGAAGCGGAAGGTTTAAAAAGAAATTTTTGAAGGATATCCCATTGCTGATACCCGCTGAATTTTTGCAGGTTGGGGTTGCTGTTTTTAAGTACCGTATCCACTCCATTAATGCGGCTTACAAAAGAATCTCTTTTTCCAAAGGAAGGGTATTTTTCTGGATATTGGCTCCCCATCCTCATATCTCCGAAATCACTAAACGTATAAGACTGCAACCATGCCCATTTTTCCCCGCCAATATTGATATCGCTGTGAAGAGTTTTTTCATGGTTGGCAGAACTATATCGAGTGAAATGATTGCCGCTTATAAAAAAACTTTTTCCCGGTTGGGCAAGCTGAGGCATTTTGGTGCGAAAATGAACTGCTCCACCGAGTGCGTCACTTCCGTAAAGCGTAGAAGATGGGCCATACAATACTTCTATGCTTTCCAGCATATTTTGATCTACGGTGATTACATTTTGTAAATGCCCGGAGCGATAAATCAGGTTATTCATTCGAACGCCATCCACAATCAACAAAACACGGCTTGCTTCAAACCCTCTGATGACCGGACTACTGCCGCCTTGCTGACTTTTCTGCACAAAAATATTGCCTGCGCTTTGCAGCAGGTCACCGGTATTTTGAGTATTTGCCCGATTGATATATTGAGCTGAAATAAGATCAATTTTTTGAGCAATATTTTTTTTCTTCTCCGGAAATTTATTCGCACTGACGATGATTTCATTCAGTTCCGGAATGATGCTGTCTTTAGGTACAACTTGTCCTTGTGAGGTTGCAAAAATTGCAACAAGAGCAATCACATTAAGTGAAAGTGTTTTGATTGAATGGCGAAGCATGAGAGAGATCAATAAGTAATTAATGATTGAAGTTAAATAATTGTTTTCCTCCCCCTTGGTCCCCCTCCTAAAGGAGGGGGAAATTTATCTGTGACCTTCAACTCTCAACCTCCAACACATCCCCCGTCATCTCCTTCGGTATCTCCAGATCCATGAAGTGCAGAATAGTGGGTGCAATATCACCCAGCTTTCCGGACTTTAATTTTCCTTTCCACTCTTTATCAATCACAAAAAGCGGAACAGGATTCAAAGTGTGTGCTGTATTTGGAGAGCCGTCTTCGTTAATCATATAATCGGCATTGCCATGATCTGCAGTTAGAAATACGGTATAGTTGTGTTGTAAAGCAGCTTTGACAACTCGAGCCACGCAAGTATCCACCGTTTCAGCGGCCTTGATGCCTGCTTCAAATACGCCGGTATGCCCTACCATGTCGGCATTCGCATAGTTCAGACAAATAAAGTCAGCAGTTTCTTTTTCAATCTCCGGGACAATAGCATCTGTTAATTCGTAGGCACTCATTTCGGGTTGCAGATCGTAGGTTGCTACTTTGGGCGAAGGAATCATAATCCGTTTTTCTCCTTCGAAAGGTTGCTCTCTTCCCCCGCTGAAAAAGAAACTTACATGCGGATATTTTTCCGTCTCCGCAATTCTGATTTGTGTTTTGCCATTTGCTGCCAGCACTTCTCCCAGCGTTTGGTTCAGATTATCTGTTTCAAAAATCACCTGTACGTTTTGATAGGTTTTATCATATTCCGTCATCGTGGTATAACGCAGATCGATTTTTTTCATTTCAAATTCTGGCATATCCTGTTGTGATAATACCTGGGTGATTTCCCGACAACGATCTGTTCTGAAATTGAAACAGATGACAGCGTCACCCTCTGTGATTTTTCCGTCAACACTGACATTGATAATGGGGAGAATAAATTCATCGGTAACACCATTTTCATAAGCGGCGGCAACTTCCTTGATGGGGTCTTCTGTCGTTTGACCAATTCCGGCCGTTAAGGCATCATAAGCTTTCTTTACGCGTTCCCATCTTTTATCCCGATCCATGGCATAATAACGGCCCGTGATCGTAGCAATGGTGCCCGTGGTTTGATTAAGATGTTGTTGCAGATCGGTCAGGTATCCCACACCGCTTTTAGGATCTGTATCTCTTCCGTCGGTAAACGCATGAATGAAGACATTGCTCAGTCCTTTTTTATGACAAAGTGAAGTGATGGCTTTCAGGTGATCGGTATGTGAATGAACACCGCCATCGCTCACCAAACCCAGCAGATGTAATTTTTTATTTTCCTTCAATGCGTAATCTATCGCTGCATTGAGCGGGGCATTCTTTTCGAAAGAACCGTCTTTAATTGCCACCTGAATTCGTTGTAATTCCTGATAGACAATCCGACCTGCACCCAGATTAAGGTGACCAACTTCACTATTGCCCATTTGTCCATCCGGTAAACCGACGACTTCGCCGCAGGTGGTTAAGGTGGTATTGGGATATTGGGCATACAGACCATCTACAAAAGGAGTGTTGGCTTGTTGAATGGCATCTGAGGAGGGCACTTTCCCTAACCCCCATCCGTCCATTATAATCAGGATTGCTTTTTTACGCATAAATTTTTGATAGATGAATGGCAAAATTATTATGCTTCTTTCACTTCCAAGCATTTAATATTGAAAACTTACAACCTACAACTTATAACCTACAACCTATTCGTTTTTGGTTTGAGTCCTTTAGCTTTGTAATTATGGAATCTCAATTTCAGGAACTGCTGGCACATTTCATTGAAAATGCTTTAAGAGAAGATATTGGAGACGGGGATCATACCACGTTGAGTTGTATTCCTTCTGATGCGAAAGGGAGAGCGGTGCTGAAAATTAAACAAAGGGGAGTACTGGCAGGGGTAGAAGCGGCGAAAGCCATTTTCCGTCATCGTGAGCCAGGTTGTATAGTAGAACAAAAGATTACGGATGGCACTGTTGTGCAGTTCGGCGAGATTGCTTTTGAAGTGGAGGCGAGCATCCACACTATTTTACAATGTGAGCGGGTGGTGTTGAATACGATGCAGCGCATGAGCGGCATTGCGACCCTCACGAGACAGTATGTAGAAAAAGTCAAAGGTTATCCTGTGAAATTGCTGGATACCAGAAAGACTACTCCCGGGTTTCGCTTGTTGGAGAAAGAAGCGGTGCGTATAGGAGGAGGGTTTAATCATCGTTTTGCTTTATATGATCAGATATTAATCAAAGACAATCATATTGACTACTGCGGCGGAATCAATCAAGCGCTGGACAGCGCCTATCGCTACGTGCAAAACATCAAGCCCGGATTAAAGATTGAAATAGAAACCAGAAATTTATCAGAAGTAGAACAGGTGTTGAAAAACGGAAAGGCGGATCGGATTATGCTGGATAATTTTATTCCCGATGACTTGAAGATCGCAGTATCCATGATTCAAAAGCGATGTGAAACAGAAGCCAGTGGGGGCATCAATCTGGATAATATTGTGGACTATGCTGCCACAGGAGTGGATTTTATCAGTGTTGGAGCACTCATTCATCAGGCGAAAGGAATTGACCTCAGCTTAAAAGCATCTTTCCTTTAAACGGCTCGACTATGACAAAAAAAATTAAAAGTTTTGGCGGACTTGTATTCAGTACCAATCCGGATGTTAAAATCAATGAAGAAGGAGAAGAAGCAATGACTTTACCGCCCGCAGAACAATTGCTGAAAGTTTCTTTGCAAACTAAACATCGGGCAGGTAAAACGGTAACGCTGATTGCCGGTTTTGTAGGACAGATTGCCGATGCTGAACTGCTGGGCAAACAACTCCGAAATTATTGTGGAACCGGAGGGTCCGTTAAAACGGATGAAATTATTATGCAGGGAGATCATCGGGAGAAAGTGATGCAATATCTTGTGAAGAATGGTTATCTGAAAGCTAAAAAGGGATAAAATACTGTTATAAATTTGACATATATTGCTGCTTTGCAGGGGTACAATTTATATCCAACATATTATTTAAAGATGCGTTTATTTTTACTGGGACTTTATACGGCTCGTTTAGAATTGTTTAAGTTTTTTTTCTTCTTTGTTTTAGGTGTTTTTATGTGGAGTA
>JAGWWM010000042.1 GCA_018970395.1 Bacteroidota bacterium | reverse complement strand
TATCTTTGCTCACATAAAAAAATCAATTATGTCATACTTATTTACTTCCGAGAGTGTTTCCGAAGGACATCCTGATAAAGTAGCCGATCAGATTTCCGATGCACTCATTGATAATTTTCTTGCTTTTGATCCTCAGTCGAAAGTGGCTTGTGAAACCCTTGTTACAACCGGACAGGTAGTATTGGCCGGTGAAGTAAAATCCAAAGCCTATCTGGATGTTCAAACTATCGCCCGTGATGTGATTAAAAAAATTGGTTATACCAAGAGTGAATATATGTTTGAAGCTGACTCCTGCGGCGTACTTTCAGCTATACATGAGCAAAGTGCGGATATTAATCAGGGGGTTGACAAGAAAAAGAAAGAAGAGCAGGGTGCCGGCGATCAGGGTATGATGTTTGGTTATGCTACCAATGAAACAGAACACTATATGCCTTTGGCTTTGGATCTGGCACATAATTTATTAATTGAACTGGCAGCCATTCGCAGAGAGAAAAATTCCAAAATGCCGTATCTGCGTCCGGATGCTAAAAGTCAGGTTACTTTAGAATACGATGACAATAACCGACCTGTTCGTATTGATGCCATCGTTATCTCTACCCAGCATGATGAATTTGATACAGAATCAAAAATGTTGGCTAAGATCAAAGCAGATGTTATCAATATTTTAATTCCTAGAATCAAATCTAAATATAAAAAATACGCCAAGCTCTTCAATAGCGATATTACTTACCATATCAATCCCACCGGCAAATTTGTAATTGGTGGTCCTCATGGTGATACCGGATTAACCGGAAGAAAAATTATCGTGGATACTTATGGTGGTAAAGGCGCTCATGGCGGTGGTGCATTCAGCGGAAAAGATCCCTCCAAAGTGGATCGTTCTGCTGCGTATGCTACGCGTCATATTGCTAAAAACCTCGTTGCAGCAGGCTTGTGTGATGAAGTATTGGTACAGGTATCTTATGCAATTGGTGTAGCCAAACCAACTTCCATTAACGTCAATACTTACGGCACTGCCAAGGTAGAATTAACCGACGGACAGATTGCCAAAATTGTAGAAGGCATATTTGATATGCGCCCTTATTTCATTGAGCAAAGACTGAAACTCAGAAATCCTATCTATAGTGAAACTGCGGCTTATGGTCACATGGGTCGTGAATCCAAAGTGGTGGAGAAAAAATTCAAATCTCCTGACGGTAAAGAGAAAAAAGTAAAAGTGGAATTGTTTACCTGGGAGAAATTGGATTATGTTTCTAAAGTGAAAAAGGCTTTTGGGCTGAAATAAGTTGATGGTTGTAAGTTGTCGGTTGTAGGTTAACTGCAATTCACAACTTATAACCTGCAACCTTCAACATTTCCCGTGAATCGTTTCCGCCCCAAACAACAGCAACGTCCAAAAAAATCTACGCTTATTGCGGGATCCAAGCAAGTAATACAGGCGTTGAAGGATGGTATAGTGCTGGATCGGATTTATGTGCAGCAAACCCCGACCGACTGGTTGCAGGAGATCAAGCAAACAGCTGCTCAATACGGAGTTCCGATTTTTAAAGTCCCCATAGAAAAAATCAATCATTTTCATATCGAAGGGCATCATGGCTGTGTTGGACAAAAATCACTGATTCATTATTACGAGCTGCAGGATATCATCAATCAGGTGAATGAAAAAGGACAGGTTCCTTTGTTTCTCATACTGGATGGCATTACTGATATTCGGAATATAGGTGCCATCTCCCGAACAGCCTGGTGTTGCGGCGTACACGGTCTGATTATTCCTGATAAAGGGGTAGGTGCACTCAATGAAGATGCTTTGCTCACCAGTGCCGGCGCACTTGAATCTATTCCTGTTTGCAGAGTAAAAAGTCTCATGCAGGCTGTAGATACTTTACGCCTTAATGGAATTAAAGTATATGCTGCTGAAATGAAAGCTGAAACATCTTTGTTTGATTGTAACTTATATGAGCCATTTGCCGTTGTGCTGGGAGGAGAAGAAAAAGGAATCTATCCGGCACTTGCTAAAATTTGCGACGAGAAATTCAGCATTCCCATGCATCATCAGTTCGAATCCCTGAATGTATCTGTTGCTGGAGGAATGATATTGTGTGAAGCGATGAGGCAGCGGAGGAAGCAATAAAGTTGCAGGTTGGGAGTTATAGGTTGCAGGATAAATTGACAACTTAAAACCTTCAACATTCTAATATAATTTATTTTTAAATGAGCGCTCAGGTTCAACTTATCGAATGCCCCCGCGATGCGATGCAGGGTTGGAAGGAATGGATTCCGACTGAAAAAAAAATACAATATATTAACGCTTTATTAAAAGTTGGATTTCATACGATTGATTTTGGAAGTTTTGTTTCTCCCAAAGCCATTCCCCAAATGGCTGATACTGCGGAGGTTTTAAAAGGATTGGATTTATCTTCAACCTCTTCAAAATTATTAGCCATCATTGCCAACGAAAGAGGGGCGGAAGATGCTGCCCAGTATGATTCTATTCATTATTTGGGGTTTCCATTTTCTATTTCGGAAACCTTTCAGCAACGCAATACCAACAGCTCCATACAGGATGCGCTGGTAAGGGTAGAAAAGATTCAGGAAATCTGCAGCCGTTCAAAAAAAGAATTTGTGGTATATCTCTCTATGGGATTTGGTAATCCCTACGGAGATCCCTGGTCGGAGGAAATTGTTTTTCATTGGGCAAACGAACTGGTGAAAAGAGGCATAGTCATTTTGTCGCTCGCCGATACGGTAGGTGTCGCTGCGCCGGAACAAGTTAGTAAAATGACCAAGTATCTGATTGATGCCTTGCCTTACAATACCATTGGTGTACACTTGCATTCATCTGCATCCAACAGGGCTCAAAAACTGGATGCTGCTTATCAGTCGGGATGCAGAAGATTTGATGGCGCTTTGAAGGGAATAGGAGGGTGTCCGATGGCAAAAGATGAACTAGTCGGCAATATGGATACGGAATGGATGATGCAGTTTTTAAAAGCAAAAGAATCTGCGCTTCGGTTTAATGAATCTGCATTGTCACACGCACTGATGTTAGCTTCAGAAATTTTCGGATAAGCATCATCAACATCTTATTTATTCTATTTTTATTATTGCTTGCCTTTTCCGATATTTATTAAAATAATCCTTCATGAAACTCTCTTTTCACGGTGCCGCGCGAACCGTTACCGGCAGTAAACATCTGATTACATTAAAAAATGGCAAGAAAATTTTATTAGACTGTGGCTTATTCCAGGGCATGGGAAAAGACACTGATTCGTACAATCGAGAATGGGGCTTCGATCCGGCATCGATTGACTACCTGATTTTGAGTCACGCCCATATTGATCACAGCGGCTTAATTCCCAAACTCATCAAAGATGGCTACCGGGGTAAAATATATTGCACCCCTGCTACAGCCGAATTGGCTCAGGTGCTGCTGGAGGATAGTGCGGGAATACAGGAAGATGACATTAAATATGAAAATAAACGGCGCAGAGCAATGGGGGTTCCTTTGTTACAACCTCTCTATGTACTGGAAGATGCTTTGAAATGTAAAGATCGTTTTGTAAGGGTGGATTATGGACAATGGCATAAACTGGAAGATACAATTGAATTTCTGTTTACAGATGCAGGTCATATCATCGGCAGCGCTTGTGTACACGTAAGGATTACAGAAAATGGAAAGACAAAACAAGTCAGTTTTTCCGGGGATTTAGGTCGTTATCGCGACGCTATTTTAAAGTCACCTGAAGAGTTCCCGCAGGCCGATATCATCATTATGGAGTCCACTTACGGCAATAGTTTGCATGATATGGCGGTTTCTACTCCGGATCAGTTATTAGACTGGATTGTAAAATCCTGTCTGGAGAAAAAGGGAAAGCTGATTATTCCTGCTTTTAGTGTAGGAAGAACGCAGGAACTGCTGTATGATTTGAACCAGCTTGAACTTGAGCGCAGGCTACCCGATCTGGAGTATTATGTGGATAGTCCGCTGAGTGTAGAAGCAACGCAGATTGTGAAGCGTTATCCTGCTTATTTCAACAAGCGGATTCAGAAAATTCTGGAAACAGATTCCGATCCGTTTTTATTTAAGGGAATGAAATTCGTGCATACCTTGGAAGAATCTAAACTCCTCAATTTCAAAAGCGGCCCATTTGTGGTAATCAGTGCAAGCGGCATGGCAGATGCGGGTAGGGTGAAACACCATATTAACAACAATATTGAAAACAGTCGCAATACTATTTTAATGACTGGCTATTGTGAGCCAAGATCACTAGGCGGGAAATTATTATCTGGCAGGAAGGAGGTACGCATTTTTGGGGTAGAGAGAGAAGTGAACGCAGAAATTGGTCAGATCCGCAGTATGAGTGCGCACGGTGACTATGAAGATATGAGCCAATGGCTAGCCTGTCAGGATCCCCGTCAGGTACAAAAAATATTTTTGGTGCACGGAGAATATGAAGTACAACAGGCGTTTCAGCAGCGATTGATTAAAAAAGGGTTTCAGGATGTTATCATCCCTGAGCAGCATAAGGAACAATTCTAAAAAAACAGATTATTATTCTCATTTTTTTATTAAATTGTAAGTGCAAACCTGATTACATTAATTCAGGCTTTTCATTTTTAACCATTTAAAATTGAATCCTATGACCGTTGACATTCAGACTGTCCGCTTTGATGCAGATTCCAGATTGTTGGAACATGTTCAGCAGAAACTACAAAAGCTAAGTAATTTTCACGACCGTATTATTCGGGTGGAAGTTTTTTTGAAGCTAGATAATGTAGTGCATAATATTAAGGATAAAGTAGCGGAGATTAAAGTGCATATTCCGAAGAAGGAGTTATTTGTAAAGCAGTCGTCAAAGTCCTTTGAGCAATCCTTTGATGAAGCATTTGTGTCGCTGATTAATCAGTTGAAACGAAAAAAAGAGAAGCAGCTTTCAGTTTCCTAAAAACCTTACCCCCAATATTCGGGGGTTTTTTATTTTTTCCCTGCTTAAAAATTTTGCCATTTAATGATTTCCATTACCTTTGCCTTCCCAAAATAAGGGCGTTTTGCTTTTGAGGGAATTTTTGAGTTCTTTGTTTATTTCAATTTATTCAAAAACTGCCACTTTAGCTCAGTTGGTAGAGCAGCTGATTTGTAATCAGCAGGTCGTTGGTTCGAGTCCGACAAGTGGCTCAGAAAACAGCCGTCCAATGGTGGGTTGTTGTGCGGGCAGGTTCCAGAGCGGCCAAATGGGGCGGACTGTAAATCCGCTGTCTTTCGACTTCAGAGGTTCGAATCCTCTCCTGCCCACTGTTGATTGTGAAATTGAAATGTGTTCTTTGTTTTTGGATGATACAAGCGGGAGTAGCTCATTTGGTAGAGCGGTAGCCTTCCAAGCTTCAGGTGGCCGGTTCGAGCCCGGTCTCCCGCTCATAGAAGTTCTTTTATATAGGTTGTTGATTTGAGATAGCTCAATGCGCTCTTATCGGATTATCGTCTCGAGATGCGAAATACGAGCAACGAAAAACGACCGATTACCAGCCGTTGTAGCTCAGGGGTAGAGCACTTCCTTGGTAAGGAAGAGGTCGTGAGTTCAATTCTCATCAACGGCTCATTTAACTTTTTTCACCATTTTTGTAAACTATAATTAAAAACCAATAAGATGTCTAAAGAGACCTTCAAGCGGGAAAAACCGCACGTAAACGTAGGAACTATCGGTCACGTTGACCATGGTAAAACCACTCTGACTGCCGCCATTACAGACATCCTTTCTAAGAAAGGTCTGGCGCAGGCTAAAAAGTATGATGAAATCGATGGTGCTCCTGAAGAAAAAGAGCGTGGTATCACCATCAACACAGCTCACGTTGAGTATCAGACTGCCAACCGCCACTATGCGCACGTTGATTGTCCTGGTCACGCCGACTATGTCAAAAACATGATTACCGGTGCGGCTCAGATGGATGGCGCAATCCTCGTGGTAGCTGCGACTGATGGTCCGATGCCTCAAACAAAAGAGCATATCCTTCTGGCTCGTCAGGTAGGTGTTCCTAAGATTGTTGTTTTCATGAATAAAGTTGATCTGGTTGAAGATGCTGAACTGATTGAACTGGTTGAAATGGAAATCCGTGACCTGTTGAGTTCTTATGGATTTGACGGAGATAACACACCAATCATCAAAGGTTCAGCTACAGGAGCATTGGCAGGTGAAGAAAAATGGGTGAAAGCAATTGATGAGCTGATGGAAGCAGTTGATACTTACATTCCGCTTCCTCCCCGTCCGGTGGATCTTCCGTTCCTGATGAGTGTGGAAGACGTATTCTCTATTACCGGCCGTGGTACGGTTGCTACCGGTCGTATCGAGCGTGGTATTGTAAAAGTTGGTGAGGCTGTTGAAATCGTAGGTTTGGTAGAAGCTCCCTTAAATTCTACCGTAACCGGTGTTGAGATGTTCAAAAAATTATTGGATCAAGGACAAGCCGGTGATAATGCAGGTCTGCTTCTCCGTGGTATTGAGAAAAAAGATATCCGTCGCGGGATGGTTATCTGCGCACCCAAATCCATTACTCCTCACACAGAATTCAAAGGTGAAGTTTACGTGTTGAGTAAAGAAGAGGGTGGACGTCATACTCCATTTTTCCAAAAATATCGTCCTCAGTTCTATTTCCGTACTACAGACGTAACCGGAGAAGTTACTCTTCCTGAAGGTACTGAAATGGTAATGCCCGGCGATAATATCAACCTTACTGTTAAGTTGATCGCTCCGATCGCGATGGAGAAAGGATTGAAGTTTGCGATTCGCGAAGGTGGACGTACTGTAGGTGCAGGTCAGGTGACTGAGATTTTGAAATAAACTTTCTTTCCCTTAGGGGAAATGAGAAATAGTTTAATGAAAACAAAGTACCTTGGGAGTCCTCCCGGGTGCTTTGTTTTTTACAAAATGCTTGAATTTTTAGTATTTTGTGGAAGTTATATAAAGTTGTCATACGGGTATAGTATAACGGTAGTACAGAGGTCTCCAAAACCTTCAGTCTGGGTTCGAATCCTAGTACCCGTGCAAAAGATTTTGTGATGAATTCATGAGGTCTAAAATAAAATATTATGAGCAAGATTACAGCATATGTAAAAGACTCCTACCGTGAGTTGTTAGAAAAAGTAACTTGGCCAACTTGGCAGCAATTACAACAATCTACCATGATTGTATTGGCGGCAACCCTAATCATCACATCCATCGTATGGTTAATGGATTTAGGCATTGCCTCATTGTTAGACCTCTTTTATTCAATTTTTAAATAATGGAACTGATGGAAGCAACTCAAATAGAAACCAGCAAATGGTATGTTTTGAGAGTGGTAAGTGGAAAAGAACGCAAAATCAAAGAATACCTTGATAAAGAAATAGCCCGCAACGGATGGGATAAAATTGTAAAGCAGGTGTTTCTCCCAGTAGAAAAAGTCTATAAAGTACAAAACGGCAAAAAAGTCGTTCGGGAAAGAAATTTCTACCCTGGTTATGTAATGATAGAAATTGAAGGGGGTAAAATGAGTGATGAAATTCGTGAAACCATCAGCAATACCAATAATGTTATTCACTTTTTAGGAAAAGAAAATCCTATTGCGCTCAGAAAAGTGGAAGTTAATAAAATGCTCGGCAAGATGGATGAGATGAGTGATGCCGGCGGATTGAGCATGAGTGAGCCGTTCATTATTGGAGAAACTATCAAAATCATTGATGGACCATTCAATGATTTCAACGGAGTGATTGAAGAAGTGAATGAAGAGAAGAAGAAACTCCGTGTTACCGTTAAGATTTTTGGACGCGCTACACCGGTTGAACTAAATTACATGCAAGTTGAGAAGATGGCGTAAATAATTTGGCGCTATTTTAGATTTTTCTTCCTACATTTGCATCCCCAAAAGCTCTTTGATTTGCGCAAAACGCAAATATTAAGATTTGGAAGTCTCGAAAAATTTCGAGACGCTATCACCAAAAAATAAATTACAATGGCAAAAGAAATCTCAGGATTTGTCAAGTTGCAGGTAAAAGGCGGACAAGCCAATCCTGCTCCTCCGGTCGGTCCGGCGCTCGGTTCCAAGGGCGTAAACATCATGGAGTTCTGCAAGCAATTTAATGCTAGAACGCAGGACAAACCGGGAAAAGTACTTCCCGTATTAATCACAGTTTATACCGACAAGTCGTTCGACTTCGTCATCAAGACTCCCCCCGCCTCCATCCAGTTGCTGGAAGCTGCTAAAGTGCAAAAGGGTGCTAAAGAATCCAACCGCGTTAAAGTCGGCAAAGTTACCTGGGCACAGGTAGAAGCCATTGCACAGGATAAAATGCCTGATTTAAATTGTTTTACTCTTCACAGTGCCATGAGCATGGTTGCCGGTACTGCCAGAAGTATGGGCATTACAGTAGAAGGAAAAGCTCCCTGGGAAAATTAATTGTTTCACCGTTTGCCTTTAAGCAGACTTAAAAATATTCAGATATGTCTCTGACTAAAAAAAGAAAAATAGCCGAAGCAAAGGTGGATAACAATAAAGTATATTCCCTTAAAGAAGCTTCGAATCTCGTAAAACAAATCAACTGCACGAAGTTTGACAGTTCAGTTGATGTGCACGTTCGTTTGGGCGTAGATCCCAAAAAAGCTGATCAAGCTATTCGTGGAACGGTTACTTTACCCCATGGTACCGGAAAAACAAAAAGAGTATTGGTACTTTGTACACCAGATAAGGAGGCAGACGCTAAAGGCGCCGGTGCCGATTATGTAGGTTTAGATGAATTTATTACCAAAATTGAAGGCGGATGGACGGATATTGATGTAATCATTGCTACTCCTGCCGTAATGCCTAAAATCGGTAAGCTTGGTAAAGTATTAGGCCCACGTAACCTGATGCCTAACCCCAAAACAGGCACGGTTACCAATGACGTTGCTGCAGCGGTTAATGAAGTAAAAGGAGGTAAAATAGCTTTTAAAGTGGATAAAGCTGGTATTATTCATGCATCCATCGGAAGAGTAAGTTTCTCTCCTGAAAAAATTGCTGAAAATGCAACTGAATTCCTCAATGCCATCGTGAAAGCAAAACCTTCCACTGCAAAAGGAACCTATCTGAGAAGTATTTACCTGGCTTCTACGATGAGCCCGGGTATTAATTTAGACACTAAATCTTTTTCCATTTAACCCTCTCAGCACAAAGAGGTATTAAAAAAATACTATCATGACTAAAGAACAAAAAAACGAAGTGATTGAAGTGCTGAAAGGGAAATTCTCTCAGTACAATAATTTTTACATTACCGATACTGAATCGCTTACAGTAGCTCAAGTAGGTAAATTACGCCGCGCTTGTTTTGACAAACAAGTAGAAATGAAAGTGGCTAAAAATACGCTTATTAAAAAGGCTTTGGAGTCGCTGGATGCTGAGCGTTATGCCGGGGTGTATGATGCCCTGCATAATGTGACTGCTTTATTGTTTTCAGAAAATCCGAAAGAGCCTGCCATGATTATCAGCTCTTTCAGAAAAGAAAGCAATGGCGAAAGACCGGTGCTGAAAGCTGCTTTTATCAATGGTGATGTATATAGCGGAGACAATCAGTTGAAGGCACTGACCCAGATTAAGACGAAGAACGAATTAATCGGAGAGGTGATTGGATTGTTGCAATCTCCTGCTAAGCGTGTATTGTCAGCATTGCTTAACCACGCTGAAAAGAAAGGAGAAGGAACTGAAGCCGCTGCTGCGGAGTAAAAATAAAACCAATGCCTCTGAGGTACAAATGGGGCACTTATTATTAACCATCCGCCGGATCCAAAAACGGATGTGAAGGCGGTTAAAAAGTAAAAAAATGGCAGACGTAAAAGCATTAGCCGAATCATTAGTGGCTTTAACTGTAAAAGAAGTACAGGAATTAGCCGATGTATTGAAAACAGAATATGGCATCGAGCCTGCAGCAGCAGCAGTAGTAGTAGCTGCCGGAGACGGTGGCGGAGCCGCAGCTGTTGAAGAGAAAACTGCGTTTGATGTTATCCTGAAAAACGGAGGCGCTTCTAAATTGAATGTGGTGAAAATCGTGAAAGATCTCACCGGATTAGGACTGAAAGAAGCGAAAGAACTGGTGGATGGCGCACCCAAACCTGTAAAAGAAGGTGTTTCTAAAGCGGAGGCAGAAGATATTGCCAACAAGCTGAAAGAAGCAGGTGCGGAAGTGGAAATTGCTTAAGTTTTTCTGTTTTATTATTTTAATGTTAAAAATCCTCCTTAATGGAGGATTTTTATTATAAATCAACCTTGATTGAAATCCCGAAAATACATTTACCTTTTTTTTGCCATTTTGGTAGCAGGCATAGTAAGTTCTGTGCTATCCAAAAGCCTTTTATCTTTAAGTGAATACCAATTTGGTCCTGAAACTATCGGAATTTTTATCCCGCCGTTCCTGACAACGCTTTTCATGTATGCTGTCGGCAGGGAGCATGGGTTCAGTTATAAAATACTGGGATTATCATTGCTCTTGTTTATGCTGCAATTACTGCCTTTTTGGGAATTGTTATGGAAAGTTGTGAAGCCCAATCCGGCCGAAGATTTCGAACGTTATTTTCAGTATGCCCGGCACATGATCCGTCATCAAACCCTGTGGGGGGCTGATCAGATCAGGTTTCCAAATCAAAGCCGCGCTTACATTACGCAACCCGGCTACCGATATTTCGTCGCTTTTGAACTATTGATTTTTGATAAACTATACCGTTTTGTAAGTCTGCTGAATATTGGACTTTTCCTGTCAGCTATTTACTTTTTCCTTAAAATTATACATCATTTGATCAGCGATGGTAAGCTAAAATTCATGCTTTCGTCACTCCTTGTTTTGAGTGTTCCCTATGCGACTAAAAATATTTTGATGGGGTTAACCGAATGGCTGACGGTTATTTTTCTGGTATGTTTTGCATGGTTTTACTTTTACAAGAAACAATGGCTGACCGCTTTTGTTTTTTTAGCCTTCGTTCCTTTTTTGCGACAAAATCTGCTTCCTCCTGTATTCGCTATTTTGTTTATTCATTTCATCAGCCAAAAATTTGACTACCGCATTTTGGTAGTTTTTGTGCTGATTCTCTTGCTGCCTGTATATCACAATCTGTATTATGCCGGAGAATTCAGGTTTTTTACCAGTGTATTTGAGTGGCCGTTTATTGAGTATAATGATGGACAGCCAACGGCATTAAATATTAATAAAATGTTAATCAACCTTATTCATTATACAGGTTTTAATATTCGAGGGGCTAAAATAGATTTTTTAGAGGAGGCAGTCCTCTTTTTATTGTTTTTTGTATTTTTTTATTTCTATGCAGGGGTTTATCTTAAAATCAGAACTAATAAATATGCTTACTACCTGACTACCTTAGTCACAATTATTATTCCTACATTATTCCTGGCCACAGATTTTTATCCAAGGTTTGAGTTTATTTGTATTATAGTATCAGTAATAATATTTATTCAAGTTTATATTTTGGATTGTAAAAATCCGTTGTTTATAAAAAGGAAAGATAGCATAGTGGCATCTTGCTAAAATAGTCTGTTGATTCTGTTTTCATAACTTTGCATTAGCATTTAGATTTATGTATAGAAAAATATTAAAATCTTTTATCATATTGTATTTGTTTTTTTTGACAGCACTATTCTCAGCTTGGTCTGTTTTTCATGTGTACGATGGTGAAGGTGTAAGATTTGGCGAAAATATAAGTCAGAAAATTCTTTCTTTTGCATCAATCCCCTCTACCATAAACAAATTCATTAAAAAGGTTTTCAATGAGTCCTTTTTTGTTGATGATAGAACTTTTGTTTATGATTCTATTACAAGAAGTGGCTTTACTTTTTCAAAGTCTTATCTGGATGAATTTAAAGGAATAAATATTCTTATTCCTACTTATAATCACATCGACAGATCAAGTGTAATACGACTATTTGATTTAGATAATATATCTCTTAAGCATGAATGGGTGATCAGGGATAAAAAAATGAACGAAATAGATAAATATAAAGGAAATAACTTTTATCGACTTTCGCATCCGATACTTTTGGATAATAATTCTATAATTACTCAAATAATTTCTCCTGATAATAATTCAATTTCACTCTTAAAAATCGATTCAAATAGTAATATTATTTGGTCGTTATCATTACTTGTAAATCATTCAATGGAGTTGGATAAGAATAATAACTTATGGGTTTGTGGTAACTTTTCCAATAAAACAGCTCTGAGCTTTATCCCTGATACTAATTTGCCTGAAGATGCTATTTGGAAAATTGATATTAAAACCGGAAAAATAATTTATGAAAAATCTATCGCAGAAATTTTGTATCAAAATGGTTATGATTATCTTTTTTCAATAGGCAAATATGAATATGATTTGTTTCATTTAAATGATGTTCAACCTGCGCTTAATACTACTAAGTATTGGAAAGAGGGAGATCTTCTCGTTTCTCTAAGAAACAAGAATACAATTTTTCTATATCGGCCTTCTACCAATAAAATTATTTGGTTAAAAATCGGGCCTTGGTCTAATCAGCATGATTGCGATTTTGTAGATTCGAGTAAGATTTTAGTATTTGGAAATGATATCATTCGGCATAATAAAGAAAAACATTCACTAATAAGGGGGACTAATAATGCTTATGTCTTTGATTTGCAAACCGGATTAGTTTCACGCCCATATACATCCCTTTTCTCCAATAATAAAATCAAAACAACAATTGAGGGAAGGTGTGATCTTTTACCTAAAGGTAATTTATTTGTAGAAGAAACAATAAATGGGCGTTTACTGATTGGAGATACCAATAATATTAAATTGGTTTATGTCGATAGAATAAATAAAAAAGCAATTAGACGTTTTTTTTGGTCTCGAATTGTTACTGATGATGAAATCAATAATCTAAATAAAATTAAATGATTAGTTATATCGGCCCGGGTATGAGCGGAGGTTTAATTGCACTGATTATCTCAATAATCCTCTCGTTTTTTACTTTTCTTGTTGCGATCTTTTACTATCCGGTAAAAAAAATAATCAATTTCTTTAAAAAGAAATCTACCCGTTGATTCACGTATTGACCATAGTAGCTATCTGGCTGACTTTTTTTCTTTTTCAACAACTGAAACTTAAATCGCTTTTCATTCAATTTTCAAAACTAACGTGGCAAGCTCAACAGGTAATGCAAAGGACTGCTGATGATAGTATCAAATCCCGAAATTTGCTTTTAATCTCTTTGAGTCAATTCAGACTTACATTGAATATGCTATTCAGAATAATATTGGTTAATATTCCGGTTGCCTTGCTGCTGCTTTTTTTGTTCTCATCCAATAATGCAACAATATCCGATTTGCTGAATCTATCCATGTTACCAGACTGCCTGATAGCAACCATTCTATATTATTTCTTTCAAAAATATGTCAATCCAAAAGTACAGTAATATAGAAAAGTTGGCGCACAGGCTCTATTTGGAAAACTTTGCATTATCAAGGGCTACTTTTTTCTTGGAGAAGACAATATTCCGAAATAAAATTCATAGCTCTCCAATTGATCAGGCTGTTTTTGTTACCGGTTTGGCCAGGGCGGGAACTACAGTTGTTTTTAATGCATTATTTAATACAGATCGATTTGCATCCTTAAAATACTCCAATATGCCCTTCCTTTTGATGCCCAATATTTGGAGTAAACTTCATAAATCAAAGACATCATCTTTCAACGAAAGAGCACACGGCGATGGCATTATGGTAAATAATCAAAGCCCGGAGGCATTTGATGAGTACTTTTGGAAGGTCTTCCTAAATGACAATTATATTACAGATTTGTATCTAATGCTGCACGATGTTTCTGAGGATCTATTGAGTGAATATGAACATTACATAAAGCTGATTTGCCATGCTCAACATAAATCTAGATATCTTTCTAAAAACAATAATAATGTGTTGAGGTTGAATAAGCTGCATTCATTAAAAATTCCTAATAAAATTATATTGATTTTCAGACATCCGGCTGACCATGCCATGTCGCTTCTTAATACGCATCAGCTTTTCTGCACTGCTCAAAAAAAAGATCCGTTTTCAGTAGAATATTTTGATTTTCTCGGTCATCATGAATTTGGGTTGCATCACAAGTTATTTTTTCTTAATGCCGATGATTTGCCTAAAATGTCTGAGATGTCAAACCAACATCCGGATTATTGGCTGTATTGCTGGAAATCATACTACTCGTATGTTCTTGAGCACCTTTCGGATGATATGTCTATCATTTCATTTGAGGATATTTGCAATCACACTTTACGTGTTGCTGAATACCTGAATGAAAAATTAAATTTGAATTTCATTCCTATTATTCCTCAAAGGGAAAAGCAATCGGTTTATAATTTCAATTTCAATCAAAATTTATTGAACGCTTGCATTGAGATCTACCAAAGGCTTAATGATTTATGCCGATATTAATTATTGGCTTCGTTTCAAAAGATTGATCTTCGACAATGGCTTCTCTATTATTAAATAGCTAAACGATGAAAATAGTATAGTTAAAATAAAGAACAGATAAATTTTCATATTTTCAATAATATTTATCTCCATCGACAATCGTAAAACAAGCATGTGAAATATATAAAGGCTAAAGCTGATGACTCCAAAAAACCTCAGTATTTTCCATTCAAAAATCCGACGCATTAATGTGCTTTTTCCCATTGTTGAAAAAATGATAATTGCAAATAGTATTGCAAACGGAAAGTAGAAATAAACTGTTCTTAAGTCAATGGTGTATCCGGTAATTATTGTGAAGTAATATGGTATGGTTATTATAATAATTGTAAGAGAGATAATACCTGCTTTTGCGAATGCTTTATGATTTATCAATTTTTCAAAAGAATTTGACATGATTATTTCAAAATATGCCATTAGTGTACCAGTTAAAAAAATTGGCAAATACCCAATGATTGAGAACTTGATGGCTGGGAAGCTGAAAGTTGCCATTATAGATGAAGCAATCAGGAGAGTTAGAAACATAAATGATAATCTTGCATCCCATTTCAAGTATTTGTGAATCATCAACAGCAATAATGGTGAAATCAGATAGTATTTCATCTCCATTGCTATTGACCAGTAAAAACTTCGTCCTTCAATTAACAACAGATGCTTTAATACATGATTCAGATTCCAATTTGTTTTAGTCATGCCCAGATTAAAGAGCGCAAAGTAGATGAGCAGGCTAATTATAAACAACGGATAAATTCTTAATAGTCTTCTTAGGACATAGTTCCACCAATACTTGCCGGATATCTTGTTGTCTCGGTATGCTTTAATGATTTGTTTATCCAGCAGGTAGGAGGATAAGACAAAGAAGAGATAGACCCCGATTTTTCCGGTTTTTTGAAAATTCAAATGTTCATGGAAAAAAAGTTGCGCATTGCTACTATGCGCTAATAATACTATTAGAATGGCAAGTCCTCGTAACCCATCCAGCACTTTTACATGATTCGTGTTTTTATCCTTATAAAAAAAGTGTTCATTGATTTTCTTTTGTAGCGTTTGAAAAATCGGCATCAAAATTATTTGGATTGATATTGATTGTGTCTGCCTCTAAAAATAACTCAAATTCGTCTTCGGCGTCAATGCCAGTAAAGTTTCATAAATCAAGGAAATAGTATGTTCAATGTCCGACTTATGCAGCATCTCAACGGTCGTATGCATATAACGAAGCGGAATGCTTATCAATACCGATGGACAACCATCATTGGCATAAGCAAAGGAATCGGTATCGGTGCCGGTACTTCTGCTCAGAGAACGCCATTGAACGGGAATCTTTTTCTTTTCCGCTACCTCGCTTACAAAGTCAAGTAACTTATTATGAATAGCAG
>JAGWWM010000071.1 GCA_018970395.1 Bacteroidota bacterium | reverse complement strand
AGCCACGAGTATTCGTGGCGGACAACCCGACAACATTTATCGAACCGGATTGTCCTCGCTGCGCTCGGACATCCTTTAAGAGTGGTCTTACCCAAAGCCCTTCACGCACCTGCGGTGCGTGGGGGCGTGGATTATTTTCAATGATCCAGATACTCCCACGAGGGGCTTACCCAAAGCCCTTCACGCACCTGCGGTGCGTGGGGTCGTTTTGCCTCACTCACTTATGCAAGCAAGCTCGCAACGCTCGTAATGCAAAACGCCCCTCCAACTGCGTTGGAAGGGCGTTCGTGCCCGGGACTGGATTCGAACCAGCACGCCCTTTCGGGCACCACCACCTCAAAGTGGCTTGTCTACCAATTTCAACACCCGGGCAATTGCCGCAAAGGTAAGATTATTCATAACAAGACAAAAATTCAATCAACTACAGAAAATCTACAAACAAATGTTTGTAAATTTGATTTTATCTATTATTTTTGCACTTTAAACTTTTAATTTAAGTTTAATGTAATTTGATCTTTTAATTATATTCGTTCAACAATATCTGAAAATTTTATTTGTCGGCTTCAACTAATAATGAAACCACAAATATTGGTCGTAATCGATTGTTTGCTAAAAACCCCTTCATTCCTGAAGGGGTTTAATTTTTTTAAGCAAATCGATGTTTAAAACAGACCATACAACTGCGCATCTACCTTCCTGATTATTTCTCCAAAATCTTCCTCGCTGTCTCCAAATTTATTTGCATCACAATCAATCACCAGTAAGTTACCCTCTTTATAGGAATCAATCCATTTATTGTAATACTCATTCAATCGTTTCAGATAATCCAGCCGGATATTCTCCTCGTACTCTCTCCCCCGCTTTTGGATTTGTGCCACTAAGGTAGGTACAGACGCCTTTAAATAAATCAACAAATCGGGTGGAGATACCATTGTTTTCAGCGTGGAAAAAAAAGAAAAATAATTATCAAAATCGCGCTTGCCCATCAAGCCCATCTCATACAGATTGGGGGCAAAAATATGCGCATCCTCAAATATCGTACGATCCTGTATCACAGTCTCAGTTCCTCTTTGAATGTCCAATACCTGATTCAAACGGGTATTTAAAAAATAAATCTGCAGATTAAAACTCCAGCGAGGCATATCTTCATAAAAATCATTCAGATACGGATTATGATCCACATCTTCAAACTGGGGAATCCACTTATAATGCTTGCTCAGCATTTCAGTAAGGGTTGTTTTTCCGGCGCCTATATTACCGGCAATAGCAACATGTTTTGGTTTTTTAGTTTTGGGCATAAGAGTATTTCTGACTAATAAAAATCCAATTTAAAAAAACAAAGGGAATTGAAGATTTAATTTTAAGTTCCTTCAAAATAATTCAATCCCATCACAGCTCTGACCAGCTTCATCGTTTGCCGGGCACTTGTGGACGCTTTCTCTGCTCCCTCCTTCATCACCTTTTCAAGATAATTAGGGTTCGCATGAATCTCTTTCGCCTTTTCTCGTATAGGCGCAATAAAGGTAACCATATCTTCCGCCAGCTGTTTTTTCATATCTCCATAACGGATAGTGCAAACATTATAGGCAGTTTCATAGTACTCCAATACATCCGGTTTACTCACCAGCTTCATCAATCCAAAGATATTCTCAATATAATCGGGCTTCTCTGAATGAGGTATCGAAGGACCCTGATCAGTTTTCGCCTTCATGATTTTTTTTCGAATCACTTCGTCACTGTCCCTCAAGTATAAAGTAGCATTTTGATTTTCAGTCTTGCTCATTTTCCCTGAACCATCAAGTGAAGGAACCTTAACCAGTTCCGTACCAAAATTAAACGCTACCGGCTCAGGAAATACTTCACCATAACGATGATTGAATCTTTTCACAAAATTGCGTGCCATCTCCAAATGCTGCTCCTGATCCTTACCCACCGGCACAAACTGAGCACGATGTAAAATAATATCCGCTGTCTGCAATACCGGATAGGTCAGTAATCCGGCATTCACATTGTCGGGCTGCAATCGTGCTTTATCTTTAAAAGTAGTGGTTTTTTCCAGCTCTCCCATATAGGCGAGCATATTCAGATACAGATAAAGTTCTGCCGTTTCATGAACATGACTTTGGCAATAAAGTGTCACTCTTCTCGGATCGAGACCGCATGCAATGTTTTCCGCCAAAACCGTCCTCACATTTTCCTTCAACGCTTTGGTGTCGGGATGTGTAGTTAACGAATGCCAGTCTGCCACCATGAAATAGCACTCATATTCATCCTGCATCGCCACGTAATTTTTCATGGCTCCGAAATAGTTTCCCAAATGAAGAAAACCCGTCGGACGAATACCACTCATTACAATGGGTCTGCGCAAATTTTCGGACATAAAACCAATTCTTTTAAGCCCGGCGAAGGTAACGAAAAGTTATTGACCGTTAGCAGTTAACAGTTAGCTGATTGTTGATGCCTAAATAGCGTTGACCGTTTTTATTCAACCATCAACCTGGATTTATGTCATTTTTGCAGAGATTACATCCAGATCTTGAGGCTTTGTTTGTTTCAATCGAAGGGGCTCAATGCCCCG
>JAGWWM010000041.1 GCA_018970395.1 Bacteroidota bacterium | reverse complement strand
TGTCGAATTGCTTCCAGCTCATTTTTCTTTTTCCGGTCTTCTTATTCTTTGATTTCCACTCGATGAAAGATTTACTAATAGTTAGTGTACCAATAATTCCATCGTCATTTTTTGCTTGAATGAAAATATCCGGTTTACCGATTTTCATATCCGGAATGTTGACCGTTACTGTATTTGCCATAATTGTATTTGTTTTATTTTGATGGTAATTAGAAATTCTAAATTGCCGCTTTCTCCCTCTTGCCCGCAGTCTCACTGAACGCCTCCCTCAAAACCTGTTGCAATAATTTTTCATTTTGTGATTCACTCTCTTTGATGCTTGCTTCCAACTCATTGCAATATTGCATTAGTTCATCTAATTTTTGAACGATGCGGCTTTGTTCGGATAATGGTGGAAGGGGGATTAATAGATTATTTAAATATTCTGTATTAATGTTTGGAAATGATGCTCCACTTTTTGAATTATTTATTTTAGTGTATAGGCTTATCATATAATTCAACAGAAATCTTGAAATCAATCCTTTGTTAATAATTTTGGCAACAGCTAAGCCGTCGTAAATAAATCCATTGATTCCTGTAATACAGCATTTACCGGTTGTAGAACCACTCACTGCAATAATAAATTCACCAACATCAACATAACGACTATGTTTTGAACCTTCTTCGGTTAAATGTTCCCTTGTTTCTAAAAGAACATAATCTTGACAATAATCAGAAATATCACTTATTGTAATCCAATTAAACTCTGTTGCAACTTTGGAAAAATATCTTGAATCTCCCTTTGGCCTTGGGGATGAGCCTCTTTGAATATCTGTTATCTCCCCCAACCTACACCACACCCAATTCTCCGGAATTTCAAAGGGGATTTCTTCAGGTTTGATTGGTGGTAATTCTTTTTCTTTCTTAAGTTTCTTTTCAACAATCAGTTTTTGCTTTTCGGCTTTTATCTTTGCCAGTAATGCTTGTCCTGTTTCAGGCTGTTCGATTTCAAAATGCAGCCGGTCTTTGTCCTCATGTTTTAGCTGCTCCCCTTTGAGGGGAGCTGTCCGAAGGACTGAGGGGTAATTATTCTTCCACCCAAAACTTCCCCTCACCTCATCAATTAATCCCTCCGGATTATCCCACACCCATTTGTTTTCAAATCTTAAAACTTTTATGCCACAATGGTTTAAAAACAAATCGCGTTCCAAATCATATTCGGCTTGCGATGCTTCAAAATGTCCTTGTCCGTCTAATTCTATTGCGAGGCGTTCCTCCGGACAATAAAAATCGAGTATATAATTGGCTACACTAAATTGTCGTCTAAACTTTTTGCCATGCAGTTGCTTTCCTTTCAGTAAAGTCCAAAGTTTCGCTTCGGCAGGTGTGAGGTTATTGCGCAATGTTTTTCTGAACGTTTTTAAATGCGGGAGGTTGTTTAAGTTGTTTACCACCTCCCCCTGCGGGTACTCCTGGTTAGGTTGTGTTTCCACCACCTCCCCCTTCGGGTACTCCTCCTCAAGAGGAGGAGAGCTTTTTAGGAGCTTGCCTTGTACGGCATCTTGTAATAATTGCTGACGAAGTTGTTGAACTAAACCAACTTGAAGATCTAATTCGTTTGAAAGGCTTGATTTTATTTCCTCAGAATCTACAAAGCGATTCTTGATTTCTACTTGTGTGGTAATATCAAAATAAGGCAACTGATATTTTCCGAAGCTTCCTAATCCAATTGCTTCTTTTGATGTGCCCGCTTTTGTATTTCTTACGATTTCATCTTTCAATTCATTAAATAGAATATGATAAAACTTTAAATCTACGGGTAATTTCTTTGGGTCTTTGGGAGTAATAATAAAGCACAAATCACTTGATATGAATTTGCCATTCACATAATGCGTTCTACCCAATGAGCCCGATGCAGCCGCAGCAAAAATTAAAGCTTCACAATCGTGCGTATATTCATTATGTGTTTTCCAGTCTGCCGAAGCCGTGATAAAATCATATTCACCAGGTACACACTTTGAACTTTGAAGTACACCTTTTTCAAAGTTGAATATTTCGTCAATTCTCAATAGACTCATTTAAGTTCTTTGATTAGTTTTTCTAGCAAATGATTACTTTTATTAAAGCTGGCTTTTAGCATCTCAATTAGCTCCTTGCTGCTATGTACAATTTCTTCTTCTTTTTTGTTAGGGTTTTTAATATCCAAATCATACCCGCGTTCAATAATCGTTTTGATATTTACTTTCCAGGCCACTTCACTTTCCTTGCGTTTATTCCACCATTTTTTAATGGGATCAAATTCTTTTAACTGAATCGGTCTTGTTTTGCTATATGCTTTATAATCTTCAGGCATGCGGTGCTCGTAATACCAGATATCTTTTGTGAGTTTGCCTTTTTCAAAGAATAATAAGTTAGTAGCTACTGTGGCATAAGGCTGAAACACTGAATTGGGCAATCGGATAATGGTGTGCAGATTACAATCCTCCAATAATTTTTGACGCACGCGTTGCTTAACGCCATCTCCGGTCAAACTACCATCGGGTAGCACAATCCCTGCTCGTCCGCCTTGTTTCAGCAAATGAATCATCAGGATTAAAAACAGATCGGCACTTTCTTTGGTACGGTAGGTTTGAGGGAAATTGCTTTCATTTCCATTGGCTACTATTCCACCAAAAGGAGGATTCGCCAGTATCACATTCACACGATGCTTTTCGGTATAGTTGCTCAATGGTTGCTCTAAAGCATCTCCGAACTTTATGTTCGGTATCTCAATATCATGCAAGATTAAATTGGTAGTCGCAAGCAAATACGGTAGGGGTTTGTATTCCCATCCTGCAATATTCTCTTCTATGCTTTTACGCTCTTTTACATTCTTTGCTTGTTTCTTCAAATGCTCAATGGCACATGTTAAATAACCACCGGTTCCACAGGAAGGATCTAATATCTTTTCACCTAATTGTGGGTCGAGAATCTCTGTAATGAATTGCGTAATGGCTCTGGGTGTATAGAACTCACCACTTTTTCCGGCACTTTGCAAGTCCTTCAAAATAGTTTCATACAATTCACCAAAAGCATGTCGGTCTTTGGCAACATTAAAGTCAATCTCATTGAGCTTGTTCAACACCTTACGGATATTGATGCCGCTTTTCATGTAGTTGTTGTTCCCTTCAAAAACTTCACGCACAATAACAGCGCGTTGATTGCCTCTGCTTAAATCCAGATTCCTTAATGCAGGAAATAATTCTCTGTCCACAAAATTCAGTAGTTCATCTCCGGTCATCCCTTCATCATCACCTGCCCAATTTCCTTTTTCCTTCACCCAATGGAATTTTTGTGGGATAGGGGATTTGTATTTACTGTCTAACAATTCCAGCTCTTTGTCCTTATCGGAGAATATTTTCAGAAAGAGCATCCAGCCCAATTGCTCAATGCGTTGTGCATCACCATTCAATCCGGTGTCTTGCCACATGATGTTCTGAATACTCTTTACGATGCCACCTATATTGCCCATGTTGTCTGAATTAGGATTTGTTTGATTTTAAGATTGAAGGATTAATTTAGTCTGAATTAGGATTTTTATGATTTATGGATTGAAGGATTGTTTTTAATGTACTCTTTGTTTTCGGGATGATTTACATTATAAACTCGTTTGAATTCCAAACTTTTTGCGCCAAAGTTTATGAGTAGTCCCCATTTCAATTGCGAGGGCTCTTTGGTAAATGACTTCCTGAAATCCATTTCCTAAGGTTTTATGGACTTTCATAGCACAGCCAATGATTTTATGTGTAAGTTCTTCATATTTCATTTCTACGTATCTATACTCCTATAATCCTTAAATCTTTTCATCCTAATTCAGACAGCCTTATACAATTCAGTTTCCAATTCTCTAACTGCATCAAGGTATTTTTCCTTGCTTCCAAATTGATTGATGATTTCAAGCGGCGACCCAATTTCATCAAATGGATTTAATCTGAGCACTTCCATACTTTCAATATTGGTAATCCCCTCATCAGCATATTTATCCAGGAGGGCTTCCAATACTTTGCGTGCTTGCTCACCATATTTAGTAAAATAGTTGCGCTTCTTTACGTTATTGGCTCTTTCCTTTCGGGTCAACGGTGGCATATCATAAGCCACATGACAGATTAGATCAAACAAATCCACCTGTCTGTCCACCGCCTGATACAATGCTTCCACCATCACGCCCTGTTGTTGTAGCTCAGATATGATGGCTTCTTTACGTTCAGCGTTATTCCAGGATTTAAGGAAATCATTCAGGGAGGAAAACTGTCCCTTAATAATTTCTTTCGTGTAATCTTTTAAGCTGACAGTAATGGGTTTACCGGTATTATCGAAATACATCTCGCGGCTTATCAGTATAGAAACATCCACACCGTTCACATATATTTTTTCACGCGGCTCTTTGAACTTATTCTTATCATCACTTCCCCCGGTCGGATAGCGAACAGTTGGTTTTACAAAATCCACTTTTTCACCAGTATCTGTATCTGTAACGGATTCCTCATCTTTTTCTTCTTCATCAATTACGGTATCAATAGGATCTTTTTCGCTAACAGGTTTGACGCGTATTGGGTCACCATCAAATTCTTTATCGGCAAATAAATCTGTTGCATTTCGGAAGTCTAAAATTGTAAAGTACATTTTACCAAATTCCTCATTGATCCGAGTACCTCTTCCAATGATTTGCTTAAACTTGGTCATGGAGTTGATATTCGCATCCAGTACAATCACTTTACAAGTCTGAGCATCTACGCCGGTGGTCATTAATTCAGAGGTCGTAGCAATTACGGGGAAACGCTCTTCCGGGTTGATGAAGTTGTCGAGCTCGCGCTTACCTTCATCATTATCACCGGTAATCTGCATAATATATTTGTAATTCTCATTGACCAAATCCGCATTATATCGGGTGAGTGCTGAGCGCATTCTTTCTGCATGATCAATATCCACGCAGAAGATGATTGTTTTTGCATAGCGGTCGTATCCCTTGAGAAATTCAGTGACCTTTTGTGCCACCAGATCCGTTCGCTCATCTACTACAATTGTTCTGTCAAAATCGGAACGATTGTACATTCTGTCTTCAACCTCATTGCCATTTTTGTCTTTGAAGCCTTTCGGTGGTCGCCATCCTTCCAAATCAATATTGAGTCCGACACGTATTACACGATAAGGTGCGAGAAAGCCATCGTCAATCCCTTGTTTTAGAGAGTAGGTATAAACAGGGTCGCCAAAATATTCGGTATTGCTGGTTTCTTTAGTTTCCTTTGGTGTTGCGGTTAAACCGATATGGGTGGCATTATTAAAGTAGGTCAGTATCTCTCTCCATGCGCTATCTTCTTTTGCACTTCCTCTGTGGCACTCATCAATTACTATCAGATCGAAGAAATCGGGGGAGAATTGTTTGTACACATTCTTGTCGTCCTCACTACCGGATAAGCCCTGATACAGCGCCAGATAAATCTCATAGCTCTTATCAACCATGCGTTGCTTCACCACGGTCATCTTATCCTTAAAGTGTTTGAAATCGCCCCGCTTGGTTTGGTCAATCAATGCATTACGGTCTGCTAAGAAGAGGATTCTCTTTTTAGTGCCTGATTTCCATAAACGATGAATAATCTGAAATGCCGTGTAGGTTTTTCCGGTACCTGTTGCCATTACGAGTAGTAATCTGTTTTGTCCCTTGGCAATAGATTCAATCGTTCTGTTGACAGCAATCTGTTGGTAATACCGTGGTCTTCTGCCTGAGCCATCGAAGTAATACTCCTGAGAAACGATGGTTTCTTCTTCTGTAGTTGTAATCCCTTTATACTTCTTATAGATTTGCCACAGACGATCAGGAGTAGGGAAATCATCCAATGAAAGTTCTTGTTCAATATTCTGATTATCGCTTGAGCGGTCATGAAATAAGAATCCATCCCCATTGCTGCTGAATACACAAGGAATATCCAGGATACGCGCATAATCAAGCGCCTGCTGAATTCCTGAGCGGATGGAATGATTATTATCTTTTGCTTCAACAATCGCAATCGGGATGTTGGGCTTGTAATAGAGGATATAATCAGCACGCTTGGCTTTCCCTCTTGCCGTTAATCTACCGCGCACAAAAATCTTCCCATCTGTAAAGGAAACTTCCTCCAGCAATTGGGTATGCTTATCCCATCCGGCTTTTTCAATAGCCGGCGTGATAAACTTGGTGCAGATATCTCTTTCGGATAGATTTTTCTTGTCGATCATACAGGTGTGGGCACTAAAATAATTAATTTGAGCAATACATGACCGATGTGGACGATATATTTGAAAGTTTTGATCATAATTTCAATGATGCTAAGTACCCAACCACACCGGAACCTATCTGCTGAGTAAATTTTTTTTAAAAAATATTTCCCTGTGATCAGAGAAGGGCGATTCTTTGGTGCAAATTTTACTGCAAATAAAAAAGCAGTTATGACCCTATATTCATAACTGCTTGATTTTCAGTGGACCCTGTAGGACTTGAACCTACGACCCTCTGATTATGAGTCAGATGCTCTAACCAACTGAGCTAAGGGTCCGATTCGTTATCTGTTGTTCGTTGGTCGAAAGAACATCACGAAAAACGAAAGACGAAAAACGATCAACATTTTCGTCCGGCAAAGATAAATTAATCGGCAATATGTAAAAAAGGAAATTGAACGGCTAGCCCTATTTAGAAGACACTTCCTCAAAATCAATATACTCTCCTCCTACTGTAGATTTTTTCTCTTCTCGTACTTTGGTCTTCTGTGAACTTTGTTGCTGCTGCGCTTCGAAGCCCTCCATCCGATCCTGCATGGCATTCATCTGCTTCTTCACCTGCCCTACCACCTTCGCAGCAGGAATAAGCAGCTGAAAAATGAACTTGAATAACACATACACCAAAAAAATGATCAGCAAGGTCTTTAACATGCTGCAAAATTACAACGAATCCAATGATTAAGCTGCAACCGGACTTGCTGTTCCCTTTTTTAACATTACCTGCTCCAATTCCAACAAATCACTCAACAAGGGCTTATGATAATAAATGCCGTTCTTTGTTCCCTGCCGCATGCCCCGCACAAACAAATAATACACCCCGCCAAAATCCCGATTGTAATCAAAGCCGGGAACACGAAGACTCAAATAGCGATACAAAGCCAAACAATATAAATGATACTGTAAATAATAATTATTCTCCTCCATCGCCTCCGCTAACGCTCCGGCGTGATAGTCGGATGAAGCATTGCCCAAATGATTCGACTTCCAGTCGAGCAAATAATATTTGCTGTCTTTTTCAAAAACCAAATCCATCTTGCCATTCAATATGCCGGTAATGGTATGCTCATCCTGCACCCTTAGCGGAATCTTGCCGCCATCCATCGCTTTCGGAAAATTCGACCAGTCAACCTGCGCCAATGGCAAATCAAACTCCAATTCATTCAGGCGTCTTGGACATTCCACCTTATTCAATGAAAAATTGACGCCGGGTAATTCAGTTCCTAATACGACTTCAAGCAGCTGCAAGAGGTTCTCCATCTGCTCCTCTTTCTTAATGCCGGCAACCGGATACCGATTCAAAGAGGATGCAATTCTATTCTCCCACTTCTCCTTATTCTCAAAATCCATTCGCTCAAACAAATCATGTAAAAAATTTCCGGTTCTTGCGCCTTTGGGCAACCCTCGAAATATAAACTGATCATAAGGATCTGCCGACGGCTCGGTCGTTAAGCGAGATAAAAGATCGTGCTTTGGATTTAACCCGCTGTAACTTGTTTTTTGCCAGTATTGATCAGGAAGTGAAATATTGGGAACCGTCGCAAAAGAGCCTTCACTTTCACCCGGCACCATTCCATTCCGCACTACATTGGAAGTCAACTCGGGCGCCGTTTCTTCTATGTTCACATTCTCCCCAAACAAGTCAATGCCCTGCTCCAGTTTAACCAGCCGGATGTGAGCACTCTCTTGTTGCTGTTTCTCAATAAACGGTCTTAATAAATACTGAAGGGAAGTATCATTCACATTTTTTGGCGTAAACAGATAGGCATGATATCGTGCCCTGGTAATAGCTACATACAGCAGCCGCATATTTTCCTGATACTGAAGTTCATCGGCAATGGCTTTGATGGCATCATCCTGCAATAATCGGTCAACGGTATAATAGATACCATTCTGATAAAAAGTGGTGGTCGCGCTTTTTTCAAACAAAGCCATATCCAAAAATGGAGCAATCACCAAATCATACTCGAGTCCTTTCGCATTGTGAATGGTCACAATCTTGATAGCATCTTCATCGCTTTCAATCCGCTGAATATATTCATTGTCACTGCTAAATCCACCCTCTATCTGTTTCTGCAACCAGGCAACCAGTTCGTCCGGATTGTATTTTTTCCGTTGCTCTGCCTCATGCAACATTTCCATTAACTGAAACACATTCGCCAACCTTCTATCCGCATTTGTGAGCGTGGGCGTGCCGCGACGCGCCACCAGTCGCACATCTTTCATAAACTGTCGGAGAAAAACATATACCCCCTTGCTTTTCCATGTCTCCTGATATTGCCTGAATTGAAACAACAACGCATCCTCATCAAGAGACAATAATGATGTCCACTCATACCCTGCCAGATGCGTCAACAGTGCACGGTGAATCGTTCCGCGATTGACTTCTTCCGCTGCTTTTAGAACATACAATAAATCAAGCGCTTCATCTGATTCAAAAATTTTAGTATCCGATACCGTTATTGCAGGGATCTGTTTGCGCGCAAACTGCTTGCGTAAAATCTTCCCGTCCTTTCTTGAACGCACCAGTATCCCTATCTGTCCTGCGCGAACAGGCGCTGTATTGCCCGATAAGCCCAGTTGATATTGCTGGTCAAACAGCAATTGCTCTACCAGGTTAACGACTGCTCCATAAATATTATCCTTCTTGCTGCAACCTAAAATCCGAAGTGGCGACAACTCATTGTTTCCATAAAATAAAGATCCGTTTCTTCGAGGCTGTGTTGGTGCCGCTACCGGATGATATTTCATTTTTTCAGATAAAAAAACATCATAACCGGGTAATGGCTGAAAGAACTCATTCATCGCCTCAATATAACGAGGGGTTGAACGATGATTGGTGTTCATCGGGTAATGATTGGCCACCTCTTCTGCCGCCCTGAAATACGTCTGCAGGTCTGCTTTGCGAAAAGCATAGATGGACTGCTTCGGATCTCCTATGTAAAACAAAACGGGCTGAGGGGTTGGAGGAGCCGGTTGAAAAAGGGTTGAAAAGATCTCATACTGCAACTTGTCTGTATCCTGAAATTCATCAATAAAAATCGCCTTGTATTTTTTTCTCAAGTTTTCAATCAATTCATTCTCGCCTATACTACCATTATTGCATACCGCATTATGCAACTCGCCAATCATATCGTCGAAAGTAATTTTTCCTTCCCCTTTTAAAAGATCACTCAGACGATTTACTATATACTCAGCACATTCCAGCGCAATGGTGGTGAAAGCAGCACTCTTCCATTCTTTTAGCTGCTTATGCAATAACTCAAGTTCTAATCCAATTGCCAACAAATCAGCATCAACGTCAGAGCGGATATATCCGGGGGCTTCTGTTCCTTTACAAATATTTAAAAACAGCTTTTCATTTTCCCTTTTCAAATAAATCGGAGCCAGATATCTTCCTGCCTGACCTGCCAGGGTATCAACGGTTGCTTGCCAACCATCCATTCTTTTCTCAATTTCATCGCGCAACAATTGCTCCGAATCTTTAATTTTTTCGTGCGTCGTCAGCAGATTTTGAAGAGCATTTTGTTTGTTCGGAGGAAGATAAATTTGCTTGCCGTTGAGATGACCCTTCACCAGCTCCCATAATTTATTGCGCATGCCCCCGGAACTGAATAAAATCCGAAGCTCCTCCAAACCAAGAACAGTGACTTTTTTTCGCCAGGCATCATTAAATACATCCTGAATAATGGCATTGTGCTCATCAGGTTCCAGGGTAGATGAACGAAAAAGCTGTCCTGCCTCAAATGCATATTCATTCAGGGTACGTGCACAAAAACTATGTATTGTAAAAATGGCTGCTTTATCAAATTGCGCCAACTCCTGCCGTAAGATCTGTATGGTTTTTTCGGGTTGACCACAGTTTTGAACAATCTGTACAATGTTCGGGTCAATCTGATGGGTTTGTCCCTGCGCCGCTCTTAATGCATCGCGCATAAATTCACGAACCCGCAGTTCCATTTCCGCAGCAGCATCTTTGGTAAATGTTACCAGCAGTATCTGATCTATCCGATATCCTTTCTCCAAAATCAATCGTAAAGTCATAATGGCAATCGAATAGGTTTTCCCGGTACCGGCACTGGCTTCAATTAAATTGCTGTTTTTCAGTTTGACCGTTACGGGATCAAAAAAATTATGAATGATTGGCGGCATATACAATTTTTATTTTTTAAAATAAGTCAGAACATAGCTCATACATTCTTTCCATTAAACTCGGCACGATTTGATTCATGTGCGCAACATTATCCGGGGAGAAGAAACTCTCTTCTGTAGCAGCGGTTTCAATTACTTTTCTGAGATACTCGTCTCCTGAAAAATCTCCCTTATTATTGGATTTCTCGCTTTCGTATTGGTCCCTTAATGTTTTTGAATTGAGCGACCTCACGGGTTGCTTATTCTTTGACAGTTTATAATACCAATATCCAAGTTGAGGATGGAATGAAAAAACTTGGTGTTGACCGCTAATAAAATAATCCCGATAGGTTTCAATCCATTTCCTTGCTTCAGCGGGACTGATTGTTCCGGGGGCAACTGAAAAAAGAAAAGGCGCCTCTTTTTTCTTAAAAACAAAATCAAAAGACAAATTGGGAATCGTTTCAGACGCTACAGCTACCAGGTATTTTATCCATGCCTCCATGGCATGATGAAGCGCCTTGCTGCTTGTTGTACAAATGATAAAGCGATTGCCATAAACAGCAAGCCCTCCCTTAATTAATAAATCGCCTGCCAAATATTCCACCTCACAATGTCTTAAGCTTTCATTATTTTTTAATTGCTGATACACTTCTTCAAAAGGCGCTATTTCCTGCAGCAAGGATTCGTACTCCAGATCTCCCATATTGGCGAGGGGCAAACGACCACTTTTTTTACTTCGGTCTTTGTAGATGGTTTTATCAGTTACCCGATGCAGTAAATCATCTTTGAGTCCCCATTTCTGTAAAGGATCCAGCTCAAAAATTTCCGTCTCCGCTATTTGTTCTCCCTCATTGTAATAATATACTCCCAGCACTTTATTGAAATACTGTTTAACGGGATGCTTGAAAAAAGCGGCAAAATCATTCAAAGAAACGCTTGATATTTTACTCTCCTCTTTTTCTTTGGATGGCGCTTTGGCAAAAGCACTGCCCTCCATTAATGTATTGCCGAGATAATTGGGCGACCATCCGCTTTCCTTTTCCCGATACCGGTTGCTGAATAAATGCAAGGGATGAATCCTAACTTTTGATTTTTTAAAATCGTTCGGATCTGCTGTATTCAATGCAACATAATCCAACAATTCATCTACTATCGTAGAAGGAGGAACGGCTGTTCCTTTCTGAACATCCCGCGCGATATAGCTGATGTACAATTGTTGATTGGCTGCCAAAATGCTTTCCAAAAACAAATGCTTGTCGTTCTCGCGAACACTTCTGTCTCCCGGCCTCTTTTCCTTCCCGATTAAACTAAAGCTCAGTGCGCTGTCTTGTCGCGGAAATTGATCGAAATCCATTCCCAACATTGCTACTATTTTATAGGGAATGCTGCGCATGGGCAACATGGAACAAAAGGTCACTCCTTTTCCTCCGTAACGACCGGTTCTGCGTTCTTCTTCAAGCCTGCTGAAAAAGACCTGTTGGAAGGTGGCATAACTAAGCTTTATTCCTCCCGACAGTTCATCTAATGCCGAAATCTTTTCTTTTAAACTCGCAAAGCGCGGCAGATCTTCATCTTCTTCCTCTTCTTCCAGAATCATATCGGTCATAATCTTTCCCAGATAATCCGACCACTCGGTGAGTGTTTTCTGTGCAGAGCGCTCTTTCACAATGTCAGTCAGCACCTGAATAAACTGATACAAACGAATACGATCCTGCATCGCGGCTCCTTCTGCCGTATCTAAAGGATATAAGGAACGCGTACCGCCATCAAAAGGCGCTTCTCCGCTCATGCACAAGCCGTACATAATTTTTTGCAACCCGTATTCCCAGCTTACCATCCATGCTTCTGTTTGTTCATACAAGGAATCAGAAGTTTCTTTACTGCCGATGCCAAAACTGATGCCGGCTTCCCGTACTGCCTGACGCACTGCCGCTACATCTGAAAATCCGAAACGACGAACGATGTAGGGCGAATCCAACAAAGACAACACTTCTTCCGCCTTGAAAGTATCTGCATTGATGGATAAAATTTCTCTGATGCCGGTGAACAAGCCATTGCCTTTGGATACCGATTCATCTGCAATAGAATAAGGAATTGCTACGGGCGCATTGTCAAATACCGCTCTGATGAACGGACCGTAAGTATCTATATCAGTAACCATTACCACTACTTCTCTGGCACCCAAAGAAGGATCTTTTGCAAACGCCTCCAGTAAATGATTGTAGAATACTTCCACTTCCCGAACGGGCGTATAGCAGCCATTGATTGCGAATGAATCGTCTTTCAACAACTCACCGGGGATTTCTTTCCTTTCCTGATTCGAAACGTTCTGCCTGATCTCTGCTTGTATCCATTGCAGTAAGGTCTGAGGAACAGTATCATCAAACCCACTGTCAATCACTTCATACTGATTTACATATTCGTCTTTCTCCAAGAGCAACTGATAGCTCTCTCTCAATACAGATCCCCAGTTGATCAACAATTCATTTCCAACACTTCTAAGCTCCTGCAATTCCGGTTTCTTTCTCCACTTCGCAATTTTTTGATCTGATAAATCATCCATCCAAAGCTGATCCGGACAAGGATTCAGCAGATAAAATTTTACCTCTATGATGGTTGACAATTCCCGAAAGAGTTCCAGAAAATAAGGCGTAACAATCGCGACTCCAAAAAAACGAAGACAAGGGATAAAAAGACGAATATCCTCATGATGATCAGGGTTGCGCAATGACTGTAGTAGCCGATTGGAAATTTCCAAACGATCGGCGTGTTTTCCCTGCAACAAAGTTTTCATTCTTTTCCACAAAAAAGATTGCCAGGGGTGATCCTCTTTTGCATCTTCAACAGCTTCATTCCATTTTTTTATTTTCTCAAGCCGGTAAATTTGATATTGATCAAACAGATCGGCCATTTCAGCAGCCAGCGCAATACGGCGTGAATCATTGTCTTCGTAATAGCGGGTAATCTCAGGAAACTGATTTTTAAAATCTGTTTCTGTAAGAACGGAAAAGATTGTCCACGTCATTCGGTCTTTATCCAATAATGCAGGAGCACCGGGGCAAAGCCGGATATACAATTGCTGAAAAATATCATTGACTTTTGCGCATTCCAGATTGGCGGCAATGCCAGCACTTTCAGCTAGTTGATATTTCAACCAGGTATTGATGCCTTCTGTTTGTGTAATCACCCATTGCTTATCGAACACGCCGGGTCTTTCATCACTTAAATCAGTAATGATCGCTTTAGAAAGCTGGTCGAGAGAGGCAGCCACATTCAATTGAATCGCCATACTGTTTTATTTATGAGTTGTTATTCCTTCTGCTCTTTTATGAATACCGGATATGCGCACTACCTGTCGGCGAATGCCGGCTTCGAGACCATCGCGCGTACCGCGAATCAACACTTCTTCCTTGGAGCGGGTTACGCCTGTATAAATCAATTCTCGCGTGAGCAATGGATTGTCAGACTGATCAGGCAACACCACCATGACTTTTTTAAACTCTGAGCCCTGACTTTTGTGAATGGTCATGGCAAATACCGTTTCGCAGTCATTCAGCGAAGCAGGAATAAAACGACGCAGCGGTTTGCCGGCAGCTTCGGGTTCAAAATACACTTTGAGCTGGCGAGTGTCGGGATCTCTGCGCACCAGTCCAATGTCTCCATTGAATAATCCCAATTCATAATTGTTGCCCGTTACAATCACCGGACGATTATGATAAAACACCTGATTAGGTTGCAACAAATCGGGTCGCAATGCTTGTAAGATCTTTTCAATTTTCCGATTGATTTGATACAACCCGGACTCGCCCTCTCTCACTGTTACCAGCACCCGAAGCTGCTGGAGATTTGCCAAGGCTTTTGCAGGATCCGGCTCTTCCATATAGGTCAGATAGCCGCTTACAAATTCTGTGAATGCTGCATCGGCATCACGACCGATCAAGGCTACCTGCGGTTGTGCTTGATCATCGAGCAATTCAAGAGTTTGTTCGGGTAAACCTTTGATTATGGATAAACTCAGTTGACCGATTGCTCCTTGCTGTTTGAAGCGATAGCTGTACCTCAGCTCGGTTATACAATTTGAAAAAAAGGTATTTTCCATAGATGCGTAAGATTCAGGAATGCGACGTTTCGCATCAGGAATAAAATCATTCAGCCATTCGTTTTCTTCTTTTAAAAAACGGTTCAGCGTGCCGGCAGAAAGACAAAGATCTCCCAGTAAGCTGCCTGCCTCTACGGAAGCAAGCTGGTCTTTATCTCCTAATAATAACAGGCGGGTACCGGCATCACAGGCATCGAGCAATTTGGAAAAAAGCGGCATATCAATCATAGACGCTTCATCCACCACAATCCAGTCGAACGGAAGCGGATTTTCAGCATTGTGTTTGAAATAAATACTGTTAGGACGATAGCCCAGCAAACGATGCAGGGTATAAGGATTCAATGCGTGAATGGAAGTCTGAATTTCCGAAGGAAGCTGCTTCGCCTGTTCACGCAAGGATTCCAACATACGCATGGAAGCTTTTCCTGTGGGTGCTGCCAATGCAACGCGGCTGCCCGGTTCAATAGAAAATAACAGGTGTAAAAATTTAGCCAGGGTGGTGGTTTTACCGGTTCCCGGTCCACCGGTGATAATGCTGAACTCGTTTAGTAAGGCACGAAGAGCTGCCACTAATTGCCAGTCTGTTTTTTCATCTGCCGATAATCCATCTAAAGGATTCGTTGCTGCTTTTTGAAGCACAAGAGATTTTTGATTCAGTATCTTTTCGCCGTACGCCTTTCTTTTTTCTTTTCCAGCATTTACCCGATCCCTCAGCTTCTCGATAATACGAGTCTCATACTGATAATACCGTTGCAAATACAAATAACCCTTTTCATATACGAAGGGCGTTTCGGTTCCCGACTCCGTCCACATTTTGGGAGAAGCCATTTGCAAGGTCGCCAGTGAAGCATTGCCAAAAGGGGTGCTTTGCGGCTCCTCATTCACCGGAATGCACACATGCCCTTCCCTCAATCGCTGCGAAAGCAAATAGGCAAAAGGACGAATGTTATTATCGGGGAAGAAGGCGGCAAAAGAATAATCTATGTCCTGATTCATGGAGGAAAATTTAGCAATTGACCTTGCGATTAAAAAGCAAGAACAGCAAACTTAGGCAATGAGATTGCAATCTATTTGCGAAGTGAAAAAAGATTTTTTATTGGGAGTTTATTCATGTTCATAGATAGTACAGTGTACCGTAGAGACGCACAATTGTGCGTCTCTACAACTTATTAGGAACACCGATTAAAAATTAATTGGGAGCAAACCATTGCTGTCCGGGTAATTATTACATTGAACCCTTTTGGGGTTCTGTATTTTTCTTCATTTAGATGCCGCCGATTTTATCGGCGGTTATTTAAATTCAACCCCTTCAGGGTTGTTAGCATACGGCTATTGTTTTCCCCACCGGCTCACGCCGGGGGTTATTAACATAGAACCCTTTCAGGGTTCGTTAGCATGATTGATAATGTGGCAGTATTTAAAATCGAATACTAAACCCCAAAGGGGTTCAATATGAATAGCCGCCGACAAAGTCGGCGGTTTATGTAAAGAAAGAAGATCAGAACCCTGAAGGGGTTCAATTTGAATTTTCCCCGGACAGCAATGATTAA
>JAGWWM010000040.1 GCA_018970395.1 Bacteroidota bacterium | reverse complement strand
AAAGGGGTGATCAAAAAAACATTATTGGAAGACTTTAGTAGAAGAAGAACAACCGGAGTGAACGCCATCACCATTATGGAAGGAGATCAGTTGCTTGAAGCTAAAATGACCAATGGCAACAGTGAAATCATGATGGCTGTGAAGAGTGGTCGTGCGATTCGTTTCCCTGAGGAAAAAGTTAGACCTACCGGTCGTGGAGCGATTGGAGTAGGTGGCATTGAAGTGGATGATGAAAAAGATGAAGTGATTGGAATGATCTGTGTGAATAAGGAAGATAAAGAACACACCGTACTCGTAGTAAGTGAAAAAGGATATGGTAAAAGAACGGCTATTGATGAATACCGCGTAACCAATAGAGGCGGAAAGGGTGTGAAAACAATCAATGTTACCGAAAAGACCGGTTCACTCGTAGGTATTCTGGATGTAACGGAAAAAGAAGATTTGATGATTACCTGTAAGAGCGGCATCACCATTCGAATGTCCATTGCGCAAATCAGCGAGTTGGGCAGAGCCACGCAGGGCGTGAAGCTGATACGGGTGGATGATGAAGATGAAATTGCCGCTATCAGTAAGATTGATGAAGATGAAAAGGTGGAAGAAGAAAGTGAAGTAATTAATAATTAGTAATTAATAATTAGTAATTAATAATTAATAATTAGTAATTGTTTAATCGAGAGTTTTTTTATAAAGAAGAAATCCTTTGCGGTCTTTGACCCTTTGCGAGCTTTGCGTGAAACAAATAAATGTTATCAAATATTGAAAACTTATAAATATTAAACATGTTTAAAAATTTTTTATTTCAAATTGGATTATTAGTACTTGCATTGTCCGTTGGTGCACAGGATATTAAAACCGTGCGCAAAATGTACGACAAGCAAGAGTGGGCAAAAGGTAAAGAAGCTGTTGATTTGCTGCTGGCAAAAGAAGAGGAGCAGAATAATTGGGAAGCCTGGTATTATAAGGCCATGATTTATGGTCAGGCAGCGAAATTGCCTGAACTGAAAAACGCTGTTCCTGATATCTGGATTGTTTCTTTCAACGCTTATCGGAAAGCCATGGAACTGGATCCAAAACAATCCAATACTTACATGACATTGAGAGGGTATCCGATTTTTGAAAATTATATTGAACTGCAAAAAGAAGCTAATGATGCATTCAACACGCAAGCTTTCAAGGACGCTTTAGGAAAATACAAACAGGCTGATTTGGTAGGTCGTTTTATTTTCAAAAATGGCTGGGCTTTGCATGAAATTGATACAGCATTATATTTTTATGCCGGTGCTTCCGCCATGCAATCTGAAATGCCGGAAGAAGCGGTAACCTATTTTAAAAAACTGGCTGATGCTTCTATCGGTGGGGAAGGGTATGAGGTATGCTATCGGTTCTTGAGTTATCATTATGATAAAAAGGGAGATGTTGTTCAGTCTGATAAATATGCGGCATTAGGTAAAAAACTTTATCCGAAAGACACTTATTACGACAAACTGGAACTAGATCGCGAAAGAAAAAAGAACGGCAGTAGTCCTGAATTATTTGCTAAATACGAACAGGTCATTGAGAAAGAACCCGGTAGTTATGAAATCCGATATGAGTATGCCGCTGAATTGTTCAATGCCTTATATACAGATCAAAAAATTGCAAAGGAACAGCAGGCAGATATTTTCAACAAAATCACGGCTCAATTGAAAAAATGCATTGAGATGGATGGTAATAAAACAGAGGCTCATTTGCTTGCCGGCAAAACATACTACAATGAAGCAGCGATGCTGCAGGAGTCGGGAAAGAATTTAAAAGCAACCGTGCCGGATGAATTAAAGAAAAAGAATGAATTGAAAACGCAGATGGAAAAGCGCATGAATGAAGCTTTGCCACATTTGGAAAATGCGCTTTCAATTTTTGAGAAAATGACACCCGAAGATTTCAAGGCAGAGAAACGGCTTAAGAATGAATATAAAACGAATCTATATCTCTTAGCTGAAGCTAATAAGTTCCTCGGCAATTTGGAGAAAGAAAGGGCTTACAATAAAAAATTGGATGCGCTGAATCAGTAAAAAAAAGGTTGTAGTTTGTTGGTTGTAAGTTGGGAGAGGTTAAACATTCAAACCCCGAATCATTTTTACCACTATCTTATCAATGGGCAGCGTAACCATTTCTTCCCGCAAATCAGTCAACGGAATCAAACGAAAAGACTCTGCAGTTCCATTTGGATCAGAGATTTGCTCCGGTAAAAAATCAAATGGTTTTTCCTTAAAATCAATCTTAAATGACTCCATAGGGTGAGCAAAATAGTAGATGGAAAGTATTTGATGTGCATTATTGAATGCGCTTTGCTGATAAAAATCAGTGGTATAAATATGCTTCCCAATGCTTGTCTTCAATTGCATTTCTTCCATTAATTCTCTTTGAAGACAATCGCGGGTTCCTTCACCTAATTCCAATCCTCCACCGGGAAATTTCGTATAAAATCCGCCTCTGATGTATTCATCACTCAATACTACTTTTGCATCTTCCGTTACAACAATCCCATACACTCTTACGCTAATCATTGGTTGAAGTTTATAATGCTATAACACCACTGAAAACAAATTTTGCAGGACCACACAAACGAATGTCACTGAATTGATGTTCTTGTGTATGCAGAAATTTTATCTCTAATTTTCCTCCACGTGTTTGCATCACAATGGTTTGAGGGTTAGGACTGACAGTTGCAACCGATAAGGCCGCTGCTGTAGCGCCGGTACCGCAGGAGAGGGTTTCGGCTTCCACCCCGCGTTCGTAGGTTCGAATATGTAAACCATCTGCCAAGGGTTCAATGAAGTTGACATTGATGCCTGAATTGATGAATTCATCACTATATCTGATGCTTTTTCCAAGGGTTTCTACATCGAGTGAGTCCAAGCCTGTAACCGGCTGTATAAAGTGAGGCGAACCGGTGTTTAAAATAGAGACATTTTCTCTTTTTTCAATTCCATTTACATCTATCATATTGAGCTCAATCCATCCTTCATCAGTAATGAGTGCATTATGCGGACCATCGGAAGCAATGAATCTTGTTGCATCTTGGATGATGTTTAAATCACGTGCAAACTGAACAATGCAGCGTCCCCCGTTTCCGCACATGCTTCCTTCCTTCCCATCTGCATTGAAATATTTCATTTCAAAATCATAACCATCTCTTTGCTGAAGCATCATTAAGCCATCAGCGCCAATACCGAATCTTCGGTAACATAAAAATGCGATTTGTGCTTCCGTAAGAAAATTGTATTGGCCATCCCGATTATCCAGGATTACAAAATCATTGCCCGTTCCCTGATACTTGCTGAATTCAATTCTCATATCTGCTCAATAATTTCCAGCGAAGTTCGGATGAGTCCCTCAACTGCAGCAGCAGGATTAGCGCTGAATTTTTTCTGAATCCGGTTGGCAACAATTACATTGAGCGAAAGACACTGATGTCCCAGCATTTTGCCCAATCCATAAATAGCGGAAGTTTCCATTTCAAAATTGGAAATACGGTGATTGCCAAATCTGAAAGTGGAAAGATAATCAACCAATTGTGGATTGGTAAGTCCCAACCGAAGTACCCGACCCTGTGGGCCATAAAAACCTGGACAGGTAACGGTAATCCCATGATGATATCCGGTGGCAAAGTGTTTCAATACAGAAGCACCGCAACTTGTAATGTAGGGATAGGAAAATGATGAATGGAGTTGGGTATGGGTGACAAATGCCTGCAGGAGTTGGTTTTCTTCTTCATTGTTCTCCCGACGATAAAAGTGAAGCAGATTATCCAATCCTAATCCATGGGTGCCCGCTACATAACTGTCAACAGGAATGGATTCCTGTAAACTACCTGAAGTGCCTAATCGAAAAATCTGAAGGGATTGCAGAGAGGGTTTGATGGTTCTTGTATCGAAGTCAATATTGAATAAAGCGTCGAGCTCATTGATTACAATATCAATATTATCAGGACCGATACCGCTGGAAATACAAGAGATTCTTTTTTTGCCTATGTAGCCGGTATGGGTAATGAATTCACGGTGTTGAAGTTTGAATTCAATCCGGTCAAAATGTTTAGAAACCTCAGCCACCCTGTCCGGATCACCAACCGTGATAATAGTAGGGGCAATTTCTTCCGGTCGGAGGTTAAGATGATAAATAGCGCCGCGTGGCGTGATGATGAGTTCTGATTCAGCAATTCTTTGCATAGTGAGTAAAAATATTCCCTCGAATATACTACATTTGTGAAAATTATTGGTCCTGTGGCCGAGTGGCTAGGCAGAGCTCTGCAAAAGCTTCTACAGCGGTTCGAATCCGCTCGGGACCTCGAAAAAAGCGCAATGTTCAGTTGCGTTTTTTTATGTCAGTTAGAGACGCACAATTGTGCGTCTCTACAATTCTTCCGGACAGTGGACAGATTATATAGCCTTCATTGCAATATCTTTGTGATTCATATAATTTTCAATGAAATACTCAACTCATATTGGTATTCTTTTCTGCGGAATTTTGATACTTACTTCATTTTTCCCCTGGATCTTTATAGGGAGCAATCAAGTGACTGTGAGTGGTGTTGGATCTGAAATCGATATTTTCGGCAAGCCTGCTTTGATGAATTTTTATCTACTTCCTATTATTGTATTGTTTTTTCTGATTCCAAAACTTTGGGCTAAGAAATTGAATCCATTTGTAGGAGCCATCAATTTCGCTTGGGCACTGAGAAATTTTTTATTGCTATCCACTTGCAGATACGGAGAGTGTCCGCAACAGCAATCTGCTCTTTATTTTTATTTTTTATCTGCTTTGGTAATATTGGTGATGACGGTGCTGCCGTATAAGACTGATAATTAATTTTTAAGTCAAAAATCAAAACTCAAAACCCAAAAGTTTTAATTGGTTTTGACCTTTTACTTTTGAGTTTTTCATGATAACTACTTCTTAGTCCAACCGTCTTTGAGTGTAACGGTTCTATTGAAAATCAGCTTATCACTGGAACTATCTTTGTCCAAACAGTAATACCCCTTTCTCAAGAACTGGAAGCGGTCGTGAGAAGCAGCCTCTTTAATGGAGGGCTCAGCATAGCCTGTGACTACTTTCAGGCTATTGGGATTGAGGTAAGATTTGAAATCCCCCTCCTCGCTGGACGGATTCTCCACTTGAAACAAACGGTCATATTCACGTACTTCCACCTGTAGGGCTGCTGGCGCATGTACCCAATGCAGTGTACCCTTCACATGAATGCCGCTGTTATCCTGTCCGCTCTTACTTTCTGGAATGTATGTGCAGTGTAATGCTTGAATGGATCCGTCAGTATTTTTTATTATTTCATTGCACTGAATTATATAAGCACTTTTCAACCTAACCATCTGTCCGGGTGCCAGGCGAAAATATTTCTTAGGAGGGTTCTCCATGAAGTCATCCTGCTCTATCAAAATTTCTCTTCCAAATGGAATAGATCTGACTCCTCCATTTGGATCTTCCGGATTATTTTCCGAGGATAATAATTCCGTTTTCCCTTCTTCGTAATTAGTGATAATGACTTTAATGGGATCGAAAACAACCATTCTTCGAAGCGCAATCTTATTGAGATGTTCCCGCACGCAAAATTCCAGTAAGCTGAATTCAATTAGATTTTCTCTTTTGGCAATGCCTACGCGCTCTGCAAAATCACGGAGACTCTCCGGTGTATAACCTCTTCTTCTTAATCCGCTGATCGTAGGCATGCGCGGATCATCCCATCCACTCACATGATGCTCATTGACGAGTTGCAATAATTTTCGCTTGCTCATCACTGTATAGTTCAGATTCAGTCGGGCAAACTCGTATTGTTTGGAAGGGAAGATTCCCAGTTGTTCAATAAACCATTCGTAGAGCGGACGATGAGGAATGAATTCCAACGTACAGATGGAATGCGTAATATTTTCAATGGAATCACTTTGGCCATGGGCAAAATCGTACATCGGATAAATACACCATTTATCACCGGTACGATGATGATGCGCATGCTTGATCCGATAGATGATGGGATCGCGCATATGCATGTTAGGCGAGGACATATCAATCTTTACCCGCAACACTTTCTCTCCGTCTTTATATTTCCCCGCCCGCATATCGCGGAAGAGTTGTAAGTTTTCTGCTATGGTTCTGTTGGCATATTGATTTCTAACACCCGATTGGGTAGGCGTGCCTTTTTGAGTAGCAATCTCCTCGCTAGTACTATCATCCACATAAGCCAACCCTTTTTCAATAAGTTGCTCCGCAAATGAGTAAAGCTGATCAAAATAATCAGAGGCATAAAATTCATTTGCCCAGTTGAAACCGAGCCATTTCACATCTTCCTTAATACTTTCTACGTATTCAGTATCTTCTGTAACCGGATTGGTATCATCAAAACGCAAATTGGTTTTGCCACCGTATTTAAGTGCCAAACCGAAATTGAGACAAATACTTTTAGCATGTCCAATATGCAGGTATCCATTGGGCTCCGGCGGAAAACGGGTAAGAATGGATTGATGTTTCCCTGTACGTAAATCTTCTTCAATAATTTCCTCAATAAAATTCAGACTTTTCTCTTCGCTCATGTCAACTCGTTTGTTTGGCAAATTTAAGTGATTGGTCGCTGGCAATAACGACTATAATGAAAACTCATTCAGGGTTTTATCAATTATATGGATACAATCATCCAGCTGTTCTTTTGTAATAACTAAGGGCGGCGCCAGTCTGATTTTATCTCCATGAGTCGGCTTGGCAAGCAACCCATTTTCTTTAAGCTTTAAACAGATATCCCAGGCTGCTTCCGGATTGGGGTGATTGATGACGATTGCATTGAGTAATCCTTTTCCTCTTACGGCACCAATAAGCGGACTATTTAATTTGATGATTTCTTGTCTGAAATATTGTCCAAGTTTTTCAGCTTTTTCATCCAGTTTTTCTTCTTTCAAAACTTCCAATGCTGCCATGGCTACAGCACATGCCAGCGGATTTCCACCATAAGTAGAACCATGTTCACCCGGCTGAATGGTCAGCATAATGGCATCATCTGCCAAGACTGCACTTACCGGCATAGTACCACCGCTTAACGCTTTTCCAAGAATCAGTATATCCGGCTTCACGTTTTCATGATCGCATGCCAGCATCTTGCCCGTTCTGCACAATCCTGTTTGAATCTCATCGGCAATCATGAGTACATTATATTTATCACATAATGCTCTTACGCCACTTAAATACCCTTCATCGGGCACCACCACACCTGCTTCTCCCTGAATCGGTTCAAACATGAAAGCGGCTACATTTGGATTTTGTAAAGCAACTTCCAGTGCATCAAGATCATTGTAAGGGATGATCTGGTAACCGGGCATGAAGGGCCCAAACTGATGATAGCTGCTCGGATCTGTAGAGGAGGAGATAGCAGCGAGCGTGCGTCCCCAGAAATTACCTTCTACAAATATGATGATTGCTTTATTTTCCTCTATTCCTTTCACTTTATAGCCCCATCTTCTGGCCAACTTAATGGCGGTTTCTCCTGCTTCTACTCCCGTATTCATGGGAAGCACTTTATCATAACCAAAATAGTCTGTAATGTAAGCCTCATAATTACCAAGCAGATTGCTGTGAAAGGCTCTGGAAGTGAGCGTCAGTTTTTGAGACTGTTCAATTAATGCAGTAATAATTTTCGGATGACAATGTCCCTGATTCACCGCCGAATAGCCACTTAAAAAATCATAATATCTTTTTCCTTCCACATCCCATAGATAAACACCTTCGCCTTTTTCAAGTACTACGGGGAGTGGGTGGTAATTGTGAGCGCCGTATTGTAATTCTTTGTTGATATAAGATTGAGTCAATGGAGATGACATCGTTTCGGTCATAAAATAAGTTTAAAGGCATGAATAAATATGAGAACGGGGGCAAGCGCAAACAAAAAATCACCTTAATGATTCAGCAGATCAAGATTAGAGGAGAGGAAGGGGATAAGATGATTACCCAGTAACATAAGTAACAAATATAAGAATTTAAAGTTGTAGGTTGTGAGTTGTATGTTAAACTAACCTTCAACCCACAACATATAACCTTTAACCAGCACATCCAGCGTCACCTCTTTCTCAAAAATCCCATACACCCCGCTGCCACTTCCGGTAAGTGAGGCATACAATGCATTTTGCTGATAAAGGTTATCAATGATACTTCCGATTTCGGGATGTGCTTCTATGACTGGTGCCTGAAAGTCATTGATCAGACGATCTTTCCAGGTTGCTACGGGAGATTGAACAATGGTTTTTAAATCTTCTTCACTAGATCGATAATCTACTGTTCGGTTGAGTTTTTGAAAGGCTGCTGACGTGGAAACATGGATGTCGGGGTAGATGACTACTATCTTATATTCTTCTAGAGTCATGTCAATAGGCTCCATCTTTTCGCCTCTACCGGTTGCATGACAGGGCTCGTTTAAAATAAAAAAGGGACAATCACTGCCCAATTGTAGAGCGTAGGAAAGGAGTTCATTTTGAGACAATCCCAAATTAAATTTTTTATTCAAAAGGGTAAGGGTATATGCCCCGTCGCTGCTTCCTCCTCCTAATCCTGCTCCCATGGGAATCACTTTGTGCAAGTGCATTTTGATAGAGGGTAGTTCCGAAAAATCTTTTTTGAGCAGTCGGTAAGCCTTGATGCATAAATTTTGATCCAGTGTTCCTGCGATATTCAGTCCACTGGTAGTAAAAATAATATCATTGTCGGGATTCGGATCTGGATTCCGGATAATTTCCAGTGCATCCGTCGGTTTTTTTAGAGGATAGAAAATGGTTTCAAGCTCATGATAGCCGTCATCCCTTTTATGTAAAACCCTTAAGCCCAGATTGATTTTGCAGGTGGGGAAGTAGACCATAAATGGACGGACAATTTATGAAGTTTTACGCCGTTCGATTTCGTCTCTTATGGCAATGGCTTTGATATAATCTTCCTGTTCTAAAACTTCCTCCAGAAGTGTCTGAAGTTCTTCTGTCGATAATGAATGTAAATCAGATTGTCCTACATCAGTTGCAGGGGTATTTTCAATTTTTTCCTGTATTGGTTTTTCACCATCTGCTTCCATGATAACCCCGGCAGCATCCATAATGGATTCATACGTGTAAATAGGGCAACCAAAACGTACTGCTAATGCCAGGGCATCAGAAGTTCTTGAATCAATTTCTAATGTGTCATGCTCATTAGAACAAATCATTTTGGAATAGAAGACGGCTTCCTGAAGATCATAGATAATTACTTCATGAAGATCTATACTAAATGCCAACATGACATTTTTCATTAGATCATGGGTAAGTGGTCGCGGGGGTTTCATGCGTTCCAAAGCAACAGCAATGGCTTGAGCTTCAAATGCACCGATAACAATGGGTATTTTTCGGATGCCGTTTACTTCTTCCAATACAACCGCGTAACTCTGGGTTTGGGTGATACTGTGTGAAATGGCATATACCTGTAATTCAACTTTTTTCATGCAGGAGTAAAATTACATCCTATTTGGCAATTTACATCAGCCTTTCGGAACATTACGCTACGCCTTTAAACTGCTTCACCGCATCAATCAATTTGGGCACTACTTCAAATGCGTCTCCAACAATACCGTAATCTGCTGCCTTGAAAAAAGGAGCTTCTGGATCTTTATTGATGACAACAATAACCTTACTTCGGTTCACCCCTGCTAAATGCTGAATCGCACCACTGATACCAATAGCCAAATATAAATTAGGGGCAATAGATCCTCCGGTTTGCCCAACATGCTCGTGATGTGGTCTCCAGTGCGCATCTGCTACGGCACGACTGCAAGCTGTTGCAGCACCGATAAGTCCGGCTAAATCTTCCACCATACCCCAATTTTCGGGGCCTTTCAAGCCACGTCCGCCACTTACCACTAATTCAGCTTCGCTCAACGGAACCTGTCCGGTAACCTTTTGAGTAGAAGTTACTTTTACCTGAGGAGCGATATCCGAACCGACTGCAGCTATGACCTCAGCCTTTCCTTCCCCTGCAACGGTTTTATAAGAATTAGGGCTAATCGCAATGATTTTAGTAGCGGTAGGAATTTTGATATTGGCATAAGCCTTTCCACTGAAAACAGCTTTTTTTACAACGAATCCATTGGATGTATCCGGCAATCCGGATGCACCCGTAACCAGTCCTGCCTTAAGGGCAACACTTAATCTGGGAGCGACGGATTTTCCGGTAAGATTATTGCATAAAATCAATACTTGGGTGCCTGACGTTGATACCACAGATGCAATGGCTTTGGTATAAAGTCGGGCGTCCAATTGGTTGTATTTCTCGTCTGCAATATGATACACTTTGTTAATTCCGTATTTGCCAAGTGCCGATAAATCATCGGTGACTTTTCCCAAAACAAGAGCGGATGCAGTCGCTCCGATTTTTTGAGCCAAATCTACTCCGTAGGTAATGGCTTCAAGAGAGGATTTTTTGATTTGTCCATCTGCCGCATCAGCAAAAATGAGTACTGACATATATAAAAAAATTGATTGAATTATTGAATTAAATGACTTTCGCTTCTTCGTGTAAAAGTTTAACCAATTCGCCCGGATTATCGGGACTGATCAGTTTTACCCCGGCTTTAGCAGGAGGAAGTTCAAAAGAAACGATAGAAGTAAGGATATCTGCCGCTATCGGTTCCACCACTTTAAGCGGCTTGGTACGGGCACCCATAATTCCCTTCATATTGGGAATTCTTTGCTCAGCCATTCCTTTTTGACAACTTACGACCAATGGGAGCGGAGCTTCGCAGGTTTCTTCTCCTCCCTCAATTTCACGGTTTAAAGTAACGGTTGATCCATTCAGTTCAAGTTTGGTTGCAAGGGAAACGTAATTGATGTCCAGTAATTCAGACACCATTCCTCCTATGGAAGAACCATTGTAATCGATGGTTTCCTTTCCGGTTAAAACAAGATCATATCCTTCTTTTGCGATCGCAGCAATCTGAGCGGCTATGTAGTAGCTATCAGACACCTCGGTATTCACTCGTATGGCTTCATCTCCTCCCAAGGCCAAAGCTTTACGAATGATAGGCTCTGTATCCGCTCCACCTACATTAAGTAAATGGATAATGGTGGAAGGATCTTTTTCTTTTAATTCAATGGCGCGCACAAGCGCATACCATTCGTCATAAGGATTGATAATCCACTGAACCCCGTCTTGAGCAAATTTCGTGTTGTTATCCGCGAAAGCTATTTTTGCCGTAGTATCGGGCGTTTTACTGATGCAGACTAAAATTTTCATTACGTAACAGGTTGATTTGATTTTTAAAATGGTCTGATTTAATTCCAAACCGGCAATCGTGTTGGCATTAGCCGCCGCAAAGATAATTCAGTTTGACAGATGCCTGATAAAAAATTAGGTTTTAAGTGATAAATAATGGACAGGATTCAACAAATCAATGAATTTTTATCAAAGACCCCGGGAGATCCGTTCCTGAGTCATGCTTTGGCGCTCGAACATCTTAAAATCGGTGATTCTTTGAAGGCTAAAACGATTTTTGAAGATTTGCTGAATGCCCACCCGGATTATGTGGGCTCTTATTATCATTTGGCGGGTTTACTTGCTAGATTAGGGGAAAAAGAGGCAGCTGTAGAATGGTATGAAAAGGGAATTGAGGCGGCAAAGAAAGCCGGCGATCAGCATGCTTTGAGAGAACTGCAAAGCGCATTGGAGGAATTAATTTATTAAATTTCCCCCTCCTTTAGGAGGGGGAAGGAGGGGGAGGATTCACAATTAAATATACCATTCTGTCCATGCATTTAATAAACAGATTTCAATCTCATCTTCAAGAAAAAAATCTTTTTCGCAAAGAGGATCTGCTGATTATTGCTCTAAGCGGAGGAGTGGATAGTATCGTGCTCGTCCATCTTTGTCATCAGTTAAATTATTCCGTCATTATTGCCCACTGCAATTTTCAATTGAGAGGGGAGGAGAGTAATCGCGACGAGGAATTTGTAGCCCGATTTGCTTCAGAATATAAGCTGCCGATTCATGTTCGTCGTTTTGAAACGGAAAAAGAAGCGGCGGTGCGAAAATTATCAATTCAGGAAACGGCGCGCGTGTTGAGGTATGAATGGCTGCATCAACTTGCAGGCGAATTGACTGTTACGCTTCAAAAAAAATGTTTTATTCTTACAGCTCATCATGCTGATGATCAGACTGAAACCATCCTGATGCATTTTTTCAGAGGAACAGGATTGAAAGGGTTGACGGGTATCCCTGAAAAAAACGGTATCATTATTCGTCCGCTCCTCCCATTTTTTAAATCGGAGATCCTGGATTATGCAAAATTGAATGCTGTTTCCAGTATAGAGGACAGTAGCAATCTTTCTTCAAAATATACACGTAACTTATTTCGGAATGAAATCATTCCCCTCTTGGAGCAGGCATACCCGACAGTTAAGCAAAATCTGCTCGATAATATCCGCCGCTTTTCAGCAATAGAACCACTCTACTTTCGTTCTGTTCAGGATACGATCAAACGAATTACTAACAAAAAGGGAAAAGAAATTTATGTTTCGATTCGAGCGATACAACTACATAATAACGATGCTTTACTGTATGAGTTGATACATCCATACGGATTTACGGAATTGCAAATTCAAGAGTTGCGCAAACTGCTGAATGCCGCTTCGGGCAGCTATATGGTAGCTCCGCATACGGGGAATAGAATCATTCGGCATCGCCGCCATTTAATCATTGCGCCTCCTCCTCCGGAAACAGATGATTTTATTATGATTGAAAAAGAGGATCAATGCGTCGCTTATCCGGAGGGAAATTTAGCTTTTAAAACAATCGAATGGCGTGCAGATTTAATGGGAAAAGCTCCTGCAATTGCGTTAGTCGACATCAAAGATTTGACTTATCCGCTCATTTTGAGAAGATGGAAGGAAGGGGATTATTTCTACCCATTGGGTATGCGAAAAAAGAAAAAAATTGCAAGATTTATGATAGATCAAAAACTATCCCGCATTGAAAAAGAAAAAACATGGGTAATTGAAAGTAAAGGCAGAATCATCTGGCTCGTGGGATATCGTATAGATGATCGGTTTAAAACAAATGAAAATACACAACAAGTATTAAGGATTGAAAAAAGGAGCTGAGACCTGTCTGATAAAACTGTAACCCACTTCCGGATCGAGTATCAAAGTAAAAATAATACCATAAACTGCGCCCCAGATATGCGCGCTGTGATTAATGCCGTCTCCTCCTTTTTTTGCCATATAAGCCGAATATATAAAATACATAATCGCAAAGACAATAGCCGGCAAAGGAAAGAAAAACACATAAAGTGTTTGCCAGGGAGCCATTAAAATAAAGGAAAACAAAATGGCGGATACGGCGCCCGATGCCCCCAAGCTGCGATATTGATGATTATTGTAATGTTTGATGAATGAAGGAACCTCAGAAAAAATTAATCCACCTAAATAGAACAATAAATAACCCATGGAATTGAGATGGGAGATAAAAAAAAATTCCATCGCTTGACCGAAAGAAAATAAAGTGAGCATATTAAAAATCAGATGTGTCCAATCGGCATGAATCAACCCGGAAGTGATAAAACGATAATATTGGTGTTTTTGGCGAATGGCAGGAGGCCAAAATAGTAAATCGCTTTTTAATTTTTCATTTGAAAAAGCCCCAATCGATATAAGAGCGGTAATGATGATGATGACGAGTGTCATGGACATGTTGAGCATATGGTTTATAAAGTTTTTAGGTTAATAAAGTTTGTAAAGTTTAATATCATTAAAGTTAAGCATGATGGTATTTCTCATTTCTTAAAATCGTACAGGCACGATATATCTGCTCAGCTAAAATCAGACGGACCAGCTGGTGGGGAAACACCAAATCCGATAAACTCCAGGCAAAATTGGCTCGTTGCAGGATTTTTTTATCAATACCATAAGCTCCTCCGATTAAAAAAATCATTTTTTTGACTCTTTGGTGGATTTGTTGGTCAATGAAGGATGCTAAACCCTCACTGTTCAATTGTTTTCCTCTTTCGTCCAATGCGACTAAATAATCATCTGGCTGCAGCCAGTCTAGCACCATTTGTCCTTCTTTTATTTTTAAATCGACTTCGCTAAGCATGGCTGAATTTTTTGGAACGGGGAGGATTTGCCAGTCAACTGCGTAGTAATGACTGATTCTTTTGGTAAATAATGCGATCCCATCCTTGACATAGGCCTCATGGGCTTTTCCTATAGACCAAAATTCAAACTTCATAATAATTATAGTAAAGTTAATCGGGTTTTACGGAAAACCTTCCAACTAATAAAAATACATAACCCGTTTCGCTAGTAACTTTGCCATTCATGAATGCATTGACTGCTTTACGTCCCTTTTTCTTCAAATACAGAATTCGCCTTTTATCCGGCATTTTATTTATTCTGATTTCTAACTATTTCGCAGTACTTACTCCCCAAATAACCGGTCATATTATTGATAAAGTTCAGGTGTATTTGTCGGGCAACCAATTCACCATTACAAAATCCTATCAGGATCCCGTGGTCAAATGGATAGTTGAATGGATTGACAGCAAAGTTATTGACCTTTCTAAAGTTGTCATTTATTGTGGGATTGTCTTACTGATTTTTGCCATATTGAGAGGAATATTCATGTTTTTAATGCGGCAGACAATTATTGTGATGAGCAGACTCATTGAATATGATCAGAAGAATGAAATTTTTACCAAGTATCAGCAATTGGACATGCAGTTTTATAAAACTCATGAAACAGGGGATATGATGAACAGGATGGCGGAAGATGTGTCGAGGGTAAGAGCTTATACTGGTCCTGCCATTATGTATCTGATTAACCTGATAGTTTTGATTGGCTTGAGTGTTTTTTATATGGTCAAAAAAAATGAGGTTCTCTCACTTTATGTATTAATCCCGCTTCCTGTTTTGGCATTGATAATTTATGTAGTGAATCAAAGGATTCATCGGCAGAGCGAAATCGTACAATCCGTTTTATCTGATTTAACCTCTGATGCTCAGCAATCTTATTCAGGTATAAGAGTGATTAAGTCTTATGCTCAGGAAAAGTCAATGTTTCATTTTTTTGAGCAAAAAACCGAAATCTATCGAACAGCTGCGACTCAACTTTACAAGACGGAAGCTTTTTATTTTCCGGTAATGGCTTTAATTATTGGAATATCGACATTACTTGTTGTCTTTGTTGGAGGAAATGCTTACATGCAAAACCATTTACCCTTTGGAGATATGGCAGCGTTTATCATGTACCTGACCATGCTGACATTTCCGGTGAGTGCGATTGGGTGGGTAGCCAGTACGATTCAGCGGGCTTCCGCTTCCCAAAAAAGAATCAATGAGTTTTTAAATGTTAAGCCAACCATTCAAAGTGGCAACCTCCCGTTCCACCAATGGAATCATGATATTTGTTTCGAATCGGTTTCTTTGGTATATCCTCATACTGGTGTTTTGGCAATAGATCAATTGAGTGTAAAGATCAGAAAAGGACAAAAGATAGCCATCGTTGGAAAAACAGGTTCGGGTAAAACAACACTGGCGCAACTATTACTTCGTTTTTATGACCCTACTTCGGGAAAAATCTTGTTAGATAATCAACCCATTTCTTCGCTTGACCTGTCTCAATACAGAAATCAAATTGCTTATGTAACCCAGGAACCTTTTTTATTTAGTGATACACTATATAACAATATTGCTTTTGAAGGAGAAAATGTCAATCATACTCAGGTGGAAGCCGTAGCTAAATTAGCCAGCATTCATGAAGAGATTTTAAAATTTTCGGAGGGTTATCAAACCGTAGTAGGAGAGCGAGGGATAACATTAAGCGGAGGGCAAAAACAAAGAATTGCGCTGGCTAGGGCAATACTGAAAAACAAAGCTACTTTTTTCATTTTTGATGATTGTTATAGTGCTGTTGATGCACAAACAGAAACCAATATAATTAAAGGACTTTCAGGTTTTTTAGCAAACAAGACAGCAATATTTATTACCCATCGAATCAGTGCGATTCCGCCGGTTGATCAGATATGGGTAATGGAGAAGGGGAGAATAGTAGAAATAGGAACTCATGAAGATTTATTGAAACACAATGGATTATACACTTTTATGTTTAATCTTCAGGGGCAAACTGGCAGACAAAAATTT
>JAGWWM010000039.1 GCA_018970395.1 Bacteroidota bacterium | reverse complement strand
GTGAGCATTATTTTTGTACCGCCTGCATTCGCGGCGGATGCGATTATGGAAGCGGCTGATGCGGGTATTGCGCTGGTTGTCTGTATTACCGAAGGCATCCCCGTACAAGATATGGTACAGGCCAAAAATTATCTCGCTCAAAAAAATACACGTCTGATCGGGCCTAACTGTCCCGGTGTCATCACCGCCGGCGTTAGCAAAGTGGGTATCATGCCCGGATTTATTTTTATCCCCGGCAGAATCGGAATCGTATCCAAAAGCGGTACGCTTACTTACGAAGCGGCTGATCAAATTGCGAAAGCTGGACTTGGGGTGAGCACTGCGGTAGGCATTGGAGGCGATCCAATTATTGGTACGACTACAAAAGAAGTGCTTGAACTTTTCATGAACGACCCCAATACAGATGCGGTGGTAATGATTGGAGAAATCGGTGGTGGCATGGAAGCAGAGGCAGCACGTTGGTACAAAGAAAATGCTAAGAAACCGGTGGTTGGTTTTATAGCCGGACAGACCGCGCCTCCCGGGCGTCGTATGGGTCATGCCGGTGCCATCATTGGAGGCGCGGAGGATACTGCCGAAGCCAAAATGAAAATCATGAGCGAATGCGGCATCCATGTAGTAGCCAGTCCAGCCGATATCGGTAAAACAATGGCAAAGGTGATGCAGTAAGCAACCAATCCCGTCGTACATTTATGCCATTAATCGTTCTATATGAATCGTGTATTACTGGCAGCACTCTTCCTTTTCGCATTTCTTATCTGCAATAACACCAAAGCCCAAACCATCAAATGGTACGATGAGGCATGGAAAAAAACAGAAAAACTCATCAAGGAAGATGGATTGACTAGAGATGCCATGACGGAGATCAGAAAGATCTATGCGCGTGCTAAAAAGGAAAACAACTCGGCTCAATGGATCAAAGCCCTCATCTACGAAATCAATACGGGCTACTCGATTACGGAAGAACATGATGCAAAAGCAATAGCCTCTCTGGAAAAAGAGATACAAGCCGCCCAATCAAATACTCCTGTTCGTGCACTGCTTCAATCGCTGCTCGCAGATGCTATGCTACAATATTATCTGGAACACCTCTACGAAATTCAAAACCGCCCTACCCTTCCTGAATCAGAAATTACTTTCAATATCTGGAGCAAAGAAGATTTTAAAAGAAATATTCAAAATCTTTACAAGGCTTCTTTAGAGGATAAAAAAGCATTGCAGCAAATTGCCGTTCAAACCTATCAACCGCTGCTCATCAAAGGAAATAAAGGGAACACTCGCCCTACACTGTATGATCTGTTAGCTTACCGTGCCATTGATTTTGCAACTGCAGCTATCTTCACCGATCAACGGGCAGCATCATACCGAAATCCGGAAAATGACAGCTTACTATTTCTTCCTGCTGCCTACTTTGAAGAACTGTCTTTAGATTCAATGTTCTCTTCCAACCATCAGCTGAATGCGCTGCAAATACTACAGGAACTGATTCGTTTTCATCGGGAAGACAAAAATGAGGAAGCCTTATTAGCGGCAGACATATACAGACTGGAATTTGCTTTCAATCATGCCACCCATGAAAAGAAAACGAATTACTACAGGCAAGCTTTACAACAATTACTGGAAAAATACCAAAACGCTCCATCGGTTGCACAGGCTGGTTATTTACTGGCTCAGTCTTATGCGAATTTTGCAGCAACCTACCAATTCAAAATTAAATACTCCAACGAAATTGAAAACCCTAGATACTATTATCAAAAAGCACGCAGCATTATTAAAGTCTTCTCCGACCTGCAACCTCAAAATGAAGGCATTGTTAATTGCCGCAATCTGCTGTTTTCCATTGAAGAAAAAACCCTTACCCTGCAAACAGAACAAGTCAATCTGCCTGAAACACCACTCAGAGCCCTGGTGACTTATCGCAATACAGACAGTCTTTATTTCAGGATTCTTCCTGTACCTAATCATCCTACTCATCAACCCATTTCAGACTATTGGGATTCCGTTTATTGGGCAAAACTCGTTCAGCAAACGCCACTCCTTTCTTTCAGTCATGCCATGCCGGCTATTGATGATTATCAAACACACCAAACCGAAATCATGATCCCGGCATTACCGATTGGAAGCTATGTGTTACTATCCGGCATCCAACCAGATTTTAGTTTACCCTACAATCTGATGGCTGCCAATCTTTTTCACGTGAGCAATATCGCCTGGATGCAAAACGGCAATGATTATTTCATTCTTCATCGCAATACCGGACAACCGCTTACAGGCGCATCAGTAACAACCTATTATCAGGAATATGATGTTCGGACAAATCAATTTTTTAATCAAAAAGGAGTAACGAACCTGGCTGAAGAAAAAGGGAGCATACGAATTCCCAATGAAAAACCTGATCGTTCGTTCAGACTGGAAATAAAATATCAAAATGATAGTCTATGGCTTCCCGCTCAACAATATTTTCACAACTACACTTACGAATACTCGGGAGTAACAGAAGAAAAAAAGACCAACTGTTTTCTTTTTACCGATCGTGCTATCTATCGTCCGGGACAACCGATTTATTTCAAAGCATTGATGACAGAAAAAATCGGGAACAACCGCAGTACCCCCGGTCAAGCTATTACTACTGTTTTTTTTCTCAGAGATGCCAATTATCAAATTGTAGATAGCCTTACACTTACGACTAACAGCTATGGAAGCGCAAGCGGAAAATTTATCATTCCCAAAGACCGGTTACTAGGACAATATTCTATTTCAGAATCGCGCACACAACAAAGCGCAATGCTCAGCGTGGAAGCATATAAGCGACCTCAGTTTGAAATTGAAATTCAAGCAGCAGATCCTAATATCCTTATGCATGAATCCACCACTGTTATCGGCAAAGCCATGAGCTATGCAGGATACCCGGTTGTTGATGCGAGGGTACAATACAAGGTAACCAGAAGCATTGCGCATCGCTTTCAACACTTTTACGACCCAGGCAGATGGCCTTCAAGAAAAACTTATGTTATTGCAGCAGGAACTACCCGCACCAATGAGCAGGGAAATTTCACTTGTGTATTTACGACCAGTTCGGATCCTACATTACAAGACTATTTCAACCCCATCTATGAATATGAAATAGAGTGTGAGATTACCGATGAAAAAGGAGAAACGGTTAGCGGAAGTACAGTACTCAAAACTGCTTTTCAAAACATTAATCTCTCGCTGCAAAATCCAGTCGGAGAAAAAATAATCAGTGACAGTATTGGCAGCATATCCGTTTACACGCAAAATAAAATGGATCAACCTGTTTCGCTTCCGTTTCAATTGCGCATTTCTTCTTTGGAAACACCACAACGATTAATCAGGCAACGTTTTTGGGATGAACCGGATCAGTTTATAATAGAAGAAAAGGAATACCTTAAAAATTTCCCTTTCGATGAATACAAAGCAGAAAGCAAAAAAGAAAACTGGAAAAGAAAAAATATCGTTGTACAATACGAAGACACCACTACCGCTTCGGGGATGAAAGGACTTCGTAAATTAAAATTGCCGCGCGGCTGGTATTTGATAGAAGCGGTTGTATATAATGGGAAAGATTCAGTAGTAGAACAGACCTATGTTGAAATCAGTAGCCGAATACAAGATCCCTCTTTATTGCCTGCGTACATCAGTCAACACAAAAACAAGACGACCGCAAGACCAGGCACCAAAATTGATTTAGGCTACTATAGCAGTTGCTCCAAATTCTATCTGATCAGCTCGCAAACCGATGCAGTCGGCAAGACTATCCATCAAACACAACAACGTTCACAAGGAGTCTATCCGCAAACGATTTCAATACCCAACTCGTTCAGTGGTTATCTTCAATACCAGTGGGCATTTATTCAAAACAACCGCTTGCATAAATGCACTCACGAAATAGAAGTTCCAATGGAAGATAAAGACCTTTCCATCCAGGCAACCTCCTATCGCAACAAAACAAATCCCGGCAATCAGGAAGAATGGACGGTCACCATCCGACCCGGCAATGCAGAACTGCTAACTTCCATGTATGATATTTCACTCGATGCCTTTCAACCCAACAACTGGTTAATCCCGGAGATAGACCCGCTGCAAAAATTCATTGCAGACTGGAACGGCAGTGATTTTGCCGCTACATTTTCTCAATCGCAAAGTTTTATACCGCAACTCTATTTCTATCCCAGATCAGAAGACGACAAGTTGATTCCATTGGAAATTCAAAGGAGATATATGTATGACCTTGGACGACCACAAATCATGATGTCGGCAACACCGAATGACGGTATGAAAAAAAATAAAACAGCAGTAGCAGACGAATCTGAAAAACAAATCAAGGAGCCGGAAAAAATTAAAGTAAGAAAAGATTTTGCTGAAACTGCTTTCTTCTATCCTCAGCAAGAAACAGATAGTAATGGAGTCGCCACCATCCGATTTGTAATGCCTGAATCATTGACCACTTGGAAATGGCAGGTACTTGCTCATAATGAAAAACTTGCTTTCGGGAAATTCATGGCTACCATTCAATCTGCCAAAACATTTATGGTACGAACACAAGCACCCCGTTTTTTAAGGACGGGAGATGTGCTTCAAATGAAAGCTTCGTTAGTAAATATGAGTGAGCAAAAAATTGAAGGCAACTGCATACTTGAACTGACAGATGCAGAGAGCGGAAAGAAATTAGATGCGATTTTCAACAATAATAAAGCGCTTCAGCAATTTTCTATAGAGTCAGGTAAACAAACTACCCTTTCCTATTCATTCAAAATACCTGATCATTATACCGGAGCTATTAATGCAAAAGTCATTGCCCGTCAATCTGCCAAAGATTTACAGGGAAATTTTGCAGGAGATGGAGAAGAAATCACCATACCTGTTTTACCCAATCAATTGCTAATCACAGAAACGCTCCCAATAGAAATCAAGAAAAACGGAATCGAAAACTTTTCAATGGAAGGGCTGGTGAATAGTGACACGCGTCAAGCACTCAGTTCACAAAATTATTCCGTTGAAATAATAACGCATCCTATTTGGCAAACTGCATTGGCACTTCCTTATGTAGCGTCAGGAAATCCCACTCAGAGCGATGATTTGTTCAGTATGTTGTTCAGTCAACTACTAGGAAACCATATTGTAGATCAATATCCTAACGTGTATCAGGAAATCATTGAGCGAATGCCGAAAGATACCGCAAGCATCAGCAGCAGACTGGAAGCACACGAAACCTATAAGGAAATCCTGCTTCAGGAAACCCCCTGGATGCAGGAAGCGGAGACAGAAGCTGCTTCCATCAAAAGATTAGCGCGTTATTATGATACCGCAAAACAAAATGAGCTTATAGAAAAACTAATATTATCGTTAAAGGAATTACAAAAACCTTCCGGTGGATTTCCTTGGTTTAAAGAAGGAAAAGAAGATCTGATGATCACACTTAACATACTCAATGGAATCGGACAGATTTATTCGCTGAATACTTTAAGTGATGCGCTTAAAAATTCATTGAGTCGCATTTATTTGCCTGCCATTCAGTATGCCGATTCACTGATGCTGGAACAATATCGTTCGCGAAATGCGAGTGTGGATAAAAGAAAATATTTTATGCCGGATGAAAGAATGATTGATTATTTATTCGCCAGATCGTATTTCACTTCTGTGAAATTAGGTGCTGACAAACAAAAAGCGCATCGTTATTGGTTGAAATGGGTGCAGTCAAAAAGAATTTATTATAGCATGGATGCGCAAGCGAAGCTTGCGCTGGTATGGCATCGGTTGAACAAAAAGAAAACGGCGCTTAGATGTCTTGAAACTGTAAGGCAAAATGCGGTGCAGCAAACGGAGGAAGGAATGTACTGGAAGGAAAATGCAGAACCCTATCGTGTCCAATCAGGCGTAGGATCGCAGGCATTGATGATTGAAGCCTTTCAGGAAATTCAGCCGGATGAATCCATCCTACAGCAACTCAACAAATGGCTGATTCGACAAAAGCAAACGCATTTATGGAGTGATGCACATTCTACTACAGCTGCTTGTTTTGCATTATTGAAAACCATTTCAACAAAAGATTTTTCAAAGGGAAATTTGCTCATCATTGCGGGCAATGACAGCTTGCGAAACAAAGAAGATTTAACGTATCATGGTTTTGTTACAAAAAGCTGGAACAAAGAAGCGATATACCCAGCGTTAGGCAAACTAAAAGTAGTTGCATCAGATTATAAAATACTGAGCAAACATCCGTTATGGGGAGCCGCCTATTGGCAATACCTCGCTCCGCCCGAAGCAGTACAAAACGGCGGCTCCGGACTTTCCCTCACTAAAAAATATTTTCTCAAAAAACAAGGTGTCACCACCGACTCGCTCATGCCCATTCTCAACAACACGCCGGTTAGGGCAGGCGATAAAATTTATGTACAATTGCAGATGGACATTCAACGTGATCTTGGCTATCTGCACCTCAAAGATATGAAGCCTGCTTGCGCCGAGTCCGGCAAAGCAAGAAGTGGTTATGCCTATCATTACGGCATGAGTTATTACACAATGGTGCAGGACGCCGGCGTTCATTTCTTTTTTGATCAGGTTGCAAAAGGTCGCTATCTCTTCGATTATGAGTTTACCGTCGCACATCCGGGCGCTTTCAGCGGCGGCATTGCCACCTTGCAATCACTTTACAATCCCGCAATCCGTAGTCATAGCGGCGTGCAATCATTAACAGTACAACCCTAACTAATAAAATTTTACATGCGTATTTTATTCAAATATCTTAAGCCGCATCAAGGACTGGTCTTTCTCACCCTGTTGTTGGCGACCATCAATGTGGGCTTTTCACTGATTGACCCTATCCTGTTTGGAAAACTAGTCAATCTTGCTGGAGATTTTTATCAGAAAAAAGGAACCTCCGAAGCAATGGAAAGCAACTATTTCTTTTGGGTGTATCACGAAATTCAAAGAGAAGGAAAACCCTATCTGGAAATCGGAATTTACTGGATTGTTATCTTTTCTATTTCAGTGGCGATGATCAGTCGGATCAGCAAAAATTTTCAGGACTATTTTCTCAACCTCATCATTCAGAAATTCGGGGCGCAGGTTTTTACGGATGGTTTGCAACATGCCATGAAACTTCCTTATCAGGAATTTGAAGATCAGCGAAGCGGCGAAACACTCAGCATCCTCAATAAAGTGAGAGCAGATGTAGAGAAATTCATGAATTATTTCATTAATATTCTTTTCGGCATCATCGTCGGAATCATTTTTGTATTTGTGTATGCTGCCATCAAAATCAGCTGGTATATTCCTCTTGCCTATATTGTTGGAATGGGCTTGCTAATTTTAATCACCAATCTGCTGAGTAAGAAAATCAAACAGATTCAAAAAAAGATTGTGGGACAAACCACTTCTCTCGCAGGCGCTACTACTGAGTCGTTGCGTAATATCGAACTGGTTAAAAGTTTAGGATTGACACAACAAGAAGTGAAACGTTTGAATCAAAACACGTATAAAATTCTTGGATTAGAACTGCAAAAAGTAAAACGCATACGCGGCATCAGTTTTTTACAAGGCACTTTGGTCAATACGCTGCGACAAGTAATCTTGATGATTTTAATGTGGTTGATTTTCAAAGGAGAAATGGATGCGGGTCAACTCGTTACCATGCAGATTTTTTCTTTTTTTGTATTCGGTCCTTTACAGGAAATTGGCAATATCCTGCTCTCCTACCGTGAGGCAGAAGCATCGCTTCAGAATTTCAACAACCTGATGCAGAAACTGCCCGAACAAAGTCCCGCAAATCCGCAACCACTGGGAGCTATTGAATCACTCGCTTTTAATAAAGTAAGTTTCCAACATCAGTCTGCTTCCATTCCTGCCATACAGGATTTAAGTTTTGAAGTCAACAAAGGAAACACCATTGCATTTGTAGGGCCTTCCGGTTCGGGCAAGACAACCCTCATGAAATTGCTGGTTGGCTTATATCGTCCGCAGCAAGGCACTATTCTCTACAACGGAAAAGATGAGAACGCCATTAATTTTGATGACCTTCGCAATCAGATCGGATTTGTAACACAGGACACGCAACTGTTCAGCGGCACCATCAGAGAAAATTTATTGTTTGTCAAACCCGATGCAGATGAAGGGGCACTGCTGAGTGTATTACAAAAATCCAGTTGTCAGCAATTACTTACTCGGGCAGAAAAAGGGTTGGACACTTTGATTGGAGAAGGCGGACTCAAATTGAGTGGTGGTGAAAGACAAAGATTATCCATAGCACGCGCTTTATTAAGACACCCCAAATTGATGATCTTTGATGAAGCCACCTCCGCGCTGGATTCTATTACCGAAGAGGAAATCAGTAATACAATTCGTGAAATCAGTGAGCGGAAAGAACAAATAACTATCATGATCGCTCATCGTTTAAGCACGATTATGCATGCCGATCGTATTTACGTTTTGGAAGGCGGCAGCATCGTAGAGACCGGCACCCATCAAACGCTGCTCGACGAAAAAGGATTGTATTATGCCATGTGGAGGCAGCAGATTGGAGAGCGCAAGAAAGCGGGAAGTTTGAATTAAAAAAATAACATGCAAGCGAAGGAATCATCCCATCAAAAACCATCTTTTCTAAAGAGCATTTTTCAAATGAAATGTCCTCGATGCAGAAGAGGAAAATTGTTTCAAAATTATAGTGCATACAATTTCAAACACACTTTCAGCATGCACGAAGCGTGCAGTGTTTGCGCACAAAAATTCAATATGGAGCCGGGATTCTGGTATGGAACGGGGTATGTCAGCTATGCGTTGACAGTGGCTTTTTCGGTTGCCACCTTCGTTGCGTGGTGGGTGCTGTTAGGCATTTCAATTTATGATAACAGCCTGTTTTGGTGGCTGGGCATTAATGCGGCATTGCTATTGTTGATACAACCGTGGCTGATGCGCTTAAGTCGCACCATCTATCTCTATTTCTTTGTGCGCTATGAAAAAAATTATCTGGAGACGCAACCACAGGAGTTTGATTATTGATTGTTTTTTTCCCGGGGGCTGAAGCCCGGGGCGAGCAATAGCAAGATCAATACCCCAATATTTTCAGCATGCTTTGAGCTGTTTGTTCTTTCGCATATAACCAGTCTACTAATTTACCATTTTTATCGTACCCGATAATGACATGCTTCGGAGATGGTATCATGCAGTGCTTGATGCCACCATAACCGCTGATCTGATCCTGATAGGCACCGGTATGAAAAAAGCCTACATACAAGGGCTCCTGACTGTTACCGTTGAGCTTAGGCAAGAACACTTCGTTGATATGTTCTTCGGAGTCGTAATAATCATGACTGTCGCAGGTAATACCGCCTAACACAACCCTCTGGTATTCGTTATCCCATTTATTGATGGGCAGCATAAGGAACTTTTCTCCAATACCCCAGGTGTCGGGGAGCGTTGTAATGAAAGAGGAATCAATCATGTACCAGTTTTCCCGATCATTCTGAATTTTTTGTCCGAGTACAGAGTAAATGTGCGCCATACTTTCTCCCACCGTGAAGCTACCAAACTCTGTATAGATATTGGGCATGGGTACACCCGCTTTCCTGCAAGTCTTTTTGATAGTACCCACAATTTCATTGATCATGAACTGATAATCATATTCAAAACCAAGAGAGTGTTTAATAGGAAATCCTCCACCGATATTAATGGAATCCAATTCCGGACAAATCTTTTTCAACTGACAATAGAGATTGACGACCTTATTCAATTCACTCCAGTAATAGATATCATCTTTGATGCCTTTATTGAGAAAGATGTGCAGCATTTTCAACTGGAAGCGATCTTCATTTCCTTCAATCTTATCTACATAAAATTCCAGTATATCTTTCGCGCGAATACCTAAGCGAGAAGTATAAAAGGGGAAGTTCGGCTCTTCCTCTGCAGCCACGCGAATCCCTAATTTGAAAGGAACTTTGACTGTTTTTTTTAACTGCTGCAACTCATCTTTGTTGTCGAGGATAGGTGTAACATTTTTAAAGCCGGTATTTAAGAGTTTTGCAATGCGGGTGATATAGGCTTTTTGTTTATAGCCGTTGCAAATGATTTGAATATCCTTAGTAATTTTCTTTTTTTGATACAGTTTATTAATGATTTCAATGTCATAGGCGAAGGAAGTCTCGAGGTGAATCTCATGCTTCAGCGCTTCTTCCACCACAAAAGAAAAATGACTGCTTTTGGTGCAGTAGCAATAAAAATATTTTCCTTCGTACCGATGACGCTTAAAAGCAGCATCAAACATGCTTTTCGCTTTTTTAATCTGCATTCCAATCTTAGGCAGATAGGATAATTTCAGCGGTGTACCGTATTTGTCAATGAGCGCTTTCAAATCCAAATGATTGAACTGGAGGTATCCGTCTTTGACTTCAAATCCTTCCTGCGGAAAATTAAAAGTTTGATGCACGAGATCCGTGTACGTAGTATTGCTCATTTCGTATGGAGCGGACGCTTTATTCATTTTTATATTATAAACTTTGGTTGAAACTGTTGGGAATAAAAATAAAAAAACGGATGCAAAACATCCGTTTTAAATCAAGAATTTTCACTTTAACCATAGCTTTATTTAACTGAGGCAACCAGTTTCTGAAAGCTTTCAGGCTCATTCATTGCGAGATCGGCCAGCACCTTACGGTCTAGGTCAATCTGTTTTACTTTAAGCTTATGGATAAATTCGGAATAAGTCAATCCTTCCTGGCGAACAGCAGCGTTGATACGGGCAATCCAGAGTTGACGGTATTCACGTTTTTTAAGTTTTCTGCCTACATAGCTGTAGGTCATCCCTTTTTCTACGACATTTTTGGCAACGGTATAAACGTTTTTCCTTTTACCGTAAAATCCCTTCGCCTGTTTGAGAATCCGTTTACGACGGGCTTTGGAGGCTACTGCATTGACTGAACGTGGCATATCTGAATGTTTTTAATTGTTGAAGAATGATTGAAAAGTAGTTTCCTGAAATGGGGAATTTATTTCAGGCGTAATAATCTTTTTACAAAATCCACATGAGATTTAGCTACTTCGCCGTCAATACGCATAGTGCGTTTGCGCTTTTTGGATTTTTTGGTAAGAATGTGTCTTTTGAAACTTTTCTGATGGGTAATTTTCCCTGTGCCGGTTACTTTGAATCTTTTTTTGGCACTGGAATTAGTTTTAACCTTAGGCATAATCAATGCACTTTTATCTGACACCCTTATGGCGGTACCGCACAGGCAGTACACTTATGGAGCCGGTTGGGCAATAGGCAGATTCTATCTGCGGGAGGCAAAATTAGTAATTAGTAATTAAAAATTAATAATATTCTCAATTATTAATTACTAATTATTAATTAATCACTCCTCTTTCTTCTTCTTCCCGGTTTTCGGAGTAATGATCATCAGCATCCGCTTGCCTTCCAGCTTGGGAAGTCCTTCCACCTGACCGATTTCCTGTAAGCGCTCGGCAAATTTTAGCAATACCAATTCTCCACGCTCCTTGAACTGGATGGCGCGTCCTTTGAACTGTACATAGGCCTTTACCTTGTTGCCATCTTTCAAAAAGTTTTCAGCGTGCTTGGCTTTGAAATCAAAGTCGTGGTCGTCTGTATTGGGGGTAAAACGAATTTCTTTCAGTTCGGCCGATTTACTTTTGGCCTTCATTTCTTTTTCTTTACGTTTTTTCTCGTAAAGGAATTTATTGTAATCTATTGCCTTGCATACCGGCGGTACCGCTTGCGGAGAAATCTCCACGAGATCCAGTCCGAGTCCTTGTGCAATCTGCAAGGCTTTAGGGGTGGGATAAACGCCCACTTCCACATTGTCTCCTACCAATCTTACTTCAGGTACTCTGATGAGATGATTAATGCGATGTTCTGGTTCTTTGCGGGGAATGAATCTGCCGCGCGGTGGTCTGTTCGGAAATGCCATAGTATCCATGCTCCGCCCCTTACGGATGCATCATTGTATTTTTTATTTAAAATTATTCCTGAGGGGCAGGAATTTAATTAAGCCGATTTTCTTTCCCTGATTTCTGACACTGCCTGCTGCACAAAATCCGACACTGCCACAGTACCCTCATCTCCCTTGCCTTGCCTTCTTACTGATACTGCATTCTCCTGCATTTCCTTCTCTCCTACAATCAGCATGTAAGGCACTTTCAGCAATTCGGTGTCTCTGATTTTTTTACCAATCTTCTCTTGCCTGTCGTCAACCGCAGCACGAATATCCGCATTTTTTAATTGCTGCGCTACAGAATTTGCATAATCCAGATATTTATCACTAATTGGCAATACTTTTACCTGCATTGGAGCTAACCAAAGTGGAAACTTGCCGGCATAATGCTCGAGTAAAAAGCCAATGAATCGCTCATGGGTTCCCAAGGGAGCACGATGAATAATCAATGGAGTATCCTGCTGGTTGTCTGCCGTCGTAAATCCTAATTTAAATCTCCTACCCTGTGCAAAATCTACCTGATTGGTCGCTAACGTAAACTCGCGCCCAATCGCACTCCAGATTTGCACATCAATTTTAGGGCCATAAAACGCCGCCTCATCGGGCACTTCCACAAATGGCGTATTGGTTTTGACCAAAACTTCCCGCACCAGCTCCTCCGTTTCTTTCCATAAACCAGGTTCATCCACATATTTTTTCCCCAGCTTAGAGGGTTCGTGCAGACTCAAACGCATGACGTATTTATCAATTCCAAAAAGATCAAAATACTTCAGATACATGGCATTCACTGCCTTGAACTCCTCATAAAATTGCTCTTTGGTGCAATAGATATGCGCATCATTCATGTGCAGACATCGTACCCGCATCAATCCAAACAATTCACCGCTTTGTTCATAACGATAACAGGTTCCATATTCCGCTAAACGCAAAGGAAGATCCTTGTAGCTGCGCGGCTCTGAAGAAAATATCTTGTGGTGATGCGGACAGTTCATCGCTTTCAGATAATACTTCTGTCCATCCAGCTCCATCGCCGGATACATGCTATCCTGGTAGTAGGGCAAATGTCCGCTCGTGAGGTACATGCTTTCTTTGGCAAGGTGCGGGGTAACTACCCGCTTATATCCTGCTGCCTGTTCTGTTTCCTTAGCAAGCTTCTCGAGTTCTTCAATGATGATGGTACCATTCGGCAGCCACAATGGCAAACCCGGTCCTACATCATCATCCATAGTAAAAATGCCCAACTCTTTTCCCAGCTTACGATGATCTCTTTTTTTCGCTTCTTCGAGCATCGTCAGGTATTCATCCAATTCTTTCTGCGTTGGAAAAGTAATGCCATAAACACGAGTCAGCTGCTTGTTGCGTTCGTCGCCCTTCCAGTAAGCGCCAGCAATAGAAGTAAGTTGTATGGCTTTGATGAAACCGGTATGCGGAATATGCGGACCTCTACAGAGATCGGTAAAATCTCCCTGCGTGTAAAAAGTGATCGTGCCATCTTCCAGTCCGGCAAGCAGATCCAGTTTGTATTCATCTCCTTTCGCTTCAAAATAAGCAACTGCTTCCTGCTTGGTAATCTCTTTTCGAATGAAGGAACTGTTCTTCTTGGAAAGTTCCACCATCTTTTTCTGCAAAACCACCAAATCATCTTCGGTAATTTTTCTCTCTCCCAAATCCATATCGTAATAAAATCCTTTCTCAACTGCAGGGCCTACCCAAAACTTCACGCCGGGAAAGACAGACTCCACCGCTTCTGCTAAAAGATGCGCGCTGGAATGCCAAAAGGTATTTTTACCTTCCGTATCGTCCCAGGTGAGCAGTTTAAGCGTAGCACTTTGGGTGAGCGGGCGCGACAAATCCCACACTTCACCATTTACCTGTGCGGCAATTACTTTTCTAGCCAGTCCTTCACTGATGGATTTAGCCACATCAAGCGCAGAAACCCCTGCTTCGTAAGACCGAACCGCTCCATCGGGAAACCGAATATCAATCATGAATTTTACTTATTTTAGCAAATGCGAAGTTAATCATTCACGCCCATTTGTAAAGTGCGATTTTTGGCAGGATTCAACAGAAGATTAACAAACTCTTGAATTTCGTCACTTTTGAATTGTTTTACTTTGCATTGAATAAGAACACAATATGAACGCTCTGAAATTATACTTAGCTCTATTTTTTGGTGTACCCGTTATTAGTATCGCACAAAATATCAGTGGACAATGGAAGGGAAGTTTCAATGAAAAAAACAGTACTGATGCAACTGAATATGTGTTGGAAGTTGAGGTGAAAGGGAAAAACGTGGAAGGAACTTCCGTGACTTATTTTACCATCCGAGGGAAACGATATTTTACTATGTGTGCCATTACCGGCTCCTATGATCCTGCTACCAAGACCATCGTTGCCAAAGAAATCTCTAAAGTTAAAGCCAACACGCCCGACTGGTTCAATGACTGTTTTCAAACGCATACGCTCACTTATTTCAAAAAGGGAGAATCGGAAGAATTATCGGGCAACTGGAAATCTGCCCGACCCGAAGAGAACTGTGGCAAAGGCACTACTTTACTGAGTAGAAAGGTGTTGGTGAAGAAAAAGCCGACTGCAGATAGCCATTTAGTCAAAAATGAAAAAAAACCAACTCAATCAGCACCCGTTACAGCTGATGTTCCAAAAGTAAAAGAAGAAGTTGTGACAACTGAAACGATACAAGATATTCAATCGAACAAAGTTGAATCCATTGAAGATATAACAACTGAATCAGGAAATAAACTGGAAAAAAGAGTCAACAAGATTTTTGAAACTATTGAATTAGACGAAGAAGAGATTTACGTTTCCATTTTCGACAATGCAGAGGTGGATGGCGACATCATTACGGTTCTTTTCAATGGAGCAGTGGTATTAACCGACCAGTTGCTGAGTGACAAACCCATTAGTTTTAGTTTGAAAGCAAAAAAAGGCGTCAGCAATACGCTTACTATGTATTCGGTGAATCAGGGGAAAACTCCTCCCAATACCGCTATCATGCGCATCAAAAACGGCGAGACGTATCACAAAATTCTTTTGAGTGCAGATGACAAGCAAAATGCGAGTATTGTTTTGAAAACTAAAGGTCAATAAGCAAGTCGCACAATTAAACAAAACATGGGTAAGCAAAAATGGCTGTTGGGCTTTTTGGCAGCTAGTTTTTTTTCAGCCAATGCGCAACAACAAAAACCGGCAACCTCCATTAACGGAAAAGTCTCGATACCCGTTATCATTCGCGGCAGTGCGATAGATGCTTTACTTAAATCGTCAACCCCCGAGCGACAATTAATCAATGAAAAAACAGAAACCCAGGATGTTGATTTTGCATTTAATGTTTCAGATGGGGCAACGCAATTCAACTCATCCGGTATCGTTCATCATATGTCGCTTTCCGAAGGAGCAGGAATGATAAAAAAAAGATCCTGCCGCACTGTCTGGAATTCAAACCTATGTAGTCCCTGGATCTCTATGCGGTTTAACGAAATCAGAGGGAAAGCTTCCTTTTCTATTGATGCAAAATTGAACGCCGATTATAGCATTGCCACCAAAGGAAAATTAATAACTGAGATTGAAAATCTGGAGTGGGCGGGAATGAATATTACCGAAATCATGAAAACTTTTGGCTGGCATTATTTTGAAAAAGACCTGAATGATTTGCTGGCGAAAGAATGCAGCCAAATAGATTTAAAAAACAAAATTTATCCTTTATGGGTCAACCTTCAGCAACCCATTCTTCTAAAATATAATCTTGCTCTGCTGATACAGCCCAAGCAGGTATTGTATAACGATTTATATTTTGAAAAAGGAGTCGGAAAAACAAAAATAGGATTATTGTTTTCTGCTCGAATCGGAGAAGGCACTGTAGCGCCGGCATCCGTAACGCCCGTTCCCCTACCGAATCTCACGTTGAATGCCGGCGCTAATGATGGAAAAATCGAATGCCATATCCCCTTATCCCTTTCATATCCTGCTATTAGTCAAATAGCAAAAGACTCATTAAAAGGAAAAATATTCAGCCGAAAAAACAAAAAAGGGAAAGCAATCCAATACCTTGAAATCACGGATATTGATGTAGGGCATAGCCGGCTTCCCCAATACGATATCGCCATTAAAGTAGAATCAAATATCCAACGAACCATCTTTAAAAAAAGAAGGGTGCCGGTTTATTTTTATGCAAAAATCATGTACGATAGTGCCACCGCTCGATTTTATGTGAAAAAGTACAAAGTAGATGCCCGCACTAAAAATTTTCTGTATAATCTTTCCCTAGAAACTTTAGCAAACCAAGTCTTTTATAAAAAAATAAAATCCTATCTGGAGTACAACGCAGGGGCGGCTATTGCGGAACAAAAAAAATCAGTGAATGATCTACTCCAAAAGAAAATCAATATTGCAAAGGGTATGCAGTTGAGCGGAAAAGTGCAGGAAGTCGCGCTTCGCAATCTTCAATTTTTACCCGATCAGCTATACAGCGAATTAATGTGGAAAGGTTACGCAGGAATAGAAGTGAGCGAGCTCGCTTCGAATAATGAGATGTTTCGCTAACGCTCAACATGGCGTCCTTTGCGAGCTTTGCCTCTTTGCAGCTTTGCGTGAAATAATCAATCATCAAAAAAGTTAATTCTTATTTTAAAA
>JAGWWM010000011.1 GCA_018970395.1 Bacteroidota bacterium | reverse complement strand
CTAATCCTTCATCAATTTGTTCTTTCGTAACAATCAGCGGCGGCGCAATGAAAATATATCCCCACCGCACAAAAGTGTACATACCCAGTTCCTTGATCTTTGCCGCCACTTTATTCATGACCGTCATTTCGTCGGGTTTGGCATTAAAGGGCGCCATGGGTTCTTTGGTCTTTCTATTCTTTACAAGCTCAAGACAGCCCAGCAAACCGGTATTTCTCCAGTCACCGATGCAAGGATGTTTTGCTCTCAATTCGGCAATGCGACTGTTCATATAAACCTCCATTTGCCGCGTATTCTCTATGAGTTGATCTTCTTCGTAAATCTTCAATGTTTCGAGTGCGGCAGCGCAGGCTACAGGATGCGCAGAGTAGGTGAGTCCTAAAGCCAGCACTGTATCATCAAATTTCTTTGCAATGCGATCGCTTACCATTAAACAACCAAAAGGCAGATAGCCGCAAGTCAATCCTTTTGCCATACAGATCATATCGGGGATGATGTCGTGATGTTCAAAGCCAAACCATTTGCCGGTTCTTCCGAAACCACTCATTACTTCATCTGCAATGAGAAGGATGTTATGTTGATCGCAGAGTTTGCGAACAGCTTTCATAAAGCCAATGGGATATTTTAAACAGCCGGAAGATCCACTTTCTCCTTCCAGCATAATGGCTGCAATATTATTGGGGCCTTCGTATGCAATGATTCTTTCGAGGTTGGCAACCGATTCTTTCAACAGATTTTCTTCACCATAATCCCAGCGATACGCAATAGGAATATCGAAATGCACAAAGTTGGGTGCCTGCTGACTATCCACGGGTAATTTACGCGGATCACCGCTGGCCGTCATGGCGCCATTGGAAGAACCATGATAAGATTGATAACGACTTAAAATTTTATGTTTGCCGGTGTAGAGTCTCGCCAGTTTAATCGCATTTTCTACAGAGGTGGCACCACATAGTGTAAAAAAAGCTTTATTCAAATCTCCCGGACATATCTCTGCTAATTTTTTTCCCAGATCACCGCGTACTTTAGTAACACAACTAGGCGTGACATAAGCAACTTGTTGCATTTGTTTGACTACGGCTTCTGTTACTCGCTGATTGCCGTGACCGATATTGACATTCATCAATCCGCTGCTGAAATCAATGTATCGTTTGCCATCATAATCATACAAATAAACGCCTTCTCCATATTCAACAGCAATGGGACTATGTCCTTTTTGCTTGCTCCAGGAAAATAAAGTGTAGTCGAAATTATTTTGAAGAATTTCCTGAGTGGGAGAAATGGTTGCTGTGCTCATTGTTGCTTTTTTAAAAAGAATTTATAGAATAGATTTAAGACATCCAGTTGACGCCCGCCTCCGGATTCCACTTGATGGTACTTTTTTTCAGTTTAGTCCAGAATTCAATTGAACTTTTGCCGGTGATATCTCCAACGCCAAATTTGCTTTCATTCCATCCGCCGAAAGAGAAAGGTTCTCTTGGAACGGGAACACCAACATTCACGCCAATCATGCCGGCGCTTGCTCTTTCGATGATATAGCGTGCCATGCCGCCGTTTTGCGTAAATACGCTGGCAGCATTACCGTAAGGATTCGCATTCTCAATCGTTAAAGCTTCATCTACCGTATTCGTACGGATGATGGAAATAACCGGACCAAAGATTTCTTCTTTGGCAACAGACATTTCCGGTTTTACATAATCAATAACAGTAGGTCCCACATAGGTGCCATTTTCTTTGCCAGCTACTTTGGCATTTCTGCCATCTACTAAAATCTTTGCACCTTGTTGTTCAGCTTGTGAAATATATTGTTCAATTCTTTCTTTTGATTCTTTATTGATCACTGCGCCGAGGTTTTCACCCGGAACAATTTTTCTCGCTTCTTCGCATATTTTCTCTATGATATGATCCACTTGTCCAACCGCCACCATTGCAGAAGCAGCCATACATCTTTGTCCCGCGCAACCGCTCATAGATGCCGCCACATTTTGAGCAGTCATTTCCGGTTTAGCATCCGGCAACACCATCAGGTGATTTTTTGCACCACCTAAGGCAAGACATCTTTTATAGTTGGAAGTGGCACGTCGATACACAAGTTTCGCAATTTTAGTAGAGCCCACAAATGATACGGCATGAATGCCCGGATGATCGCAGATTGCTTCCACAATGGTAGCATCTCCGTTTATGATATTGAATACGCCGTCAGGCAGACCGGCTTCTTTAAGTAATTGAGCAAGTCTGATTGAACTTAAGGGAACTTTTTCGGAGGGCTTGATGATCATGCAATTTCCCAGCGCAATCGCATTGGGAATGGTCCAGTTGGGCACCATGGAAGGAAAATTAAAAGGAGAGATGGAGGCAACCACACCGAGAGGAACATGTTCCGTACGACATTCCACGCCGCGACTTACTTCTAATACTTCTCCCGTTACCAGTTGGGGTAGGGAAGTGGCAAATTCTGTGAGTTCGATACATTTTTCAATTTCTGCCACCGATTCTCCATAGGTTTTTCCGTTTTCCTCACTGCATAGTTCAGCAAGTTCTTTCAGATTTTGTTCGAGGAGGTATTTGTAACGGAAAAAAACCTGCACTCTTTCTTTAATGGGTTTTTTGCTCCAGGCGGGGAATGCCGCTTCTGCCGCTTTGACCGCATTATCCAAATCTTTTGAAGAGGAAAGCGGAACTGTAGAAAGCAGCGTGCCATCAAGAGGGGAAATCACTTCCATGTGTTGATCTCCGGAAGCATTTACAAATACACCATTGATGTAGTTTTGGATGGGTTGGTATTTCATTATTTTTGTATAAAATTTTTATTTATATCCTTTAAAATTATAAAATTTTTAGAAATTTGCAAAGTTTTTAAATATTTTTATAACAATGAATCAACCTTATGTCAAAAAGCAATTCCTTGCTCGATGAGTTGGATTTTAAGATTGTTGCCTGTTTGCAGCAAGATGGTCGTATGTCGTTTACTGTAATGGCCGAGCAGTTAAAGGTTTCGGTAGGAACCATCCGAACCCGCGTGAATAAATTAATAGAAGACAGAACCATTAGTATTGTTGGAAGGGTAGATCCCGATAAGATTGGCTTTCATTCCTACGCCCACATAGCGGTATATATTCGACCGGCCACTATGAAAGAGCAGGTGGCACAAAAGATTTCCATATTGCCTGAGGTAAGTTTTCTTGCACTCACATCGGGTGATTATGATTTAGAGGTGGATGTGATGTGTCGGGACAATGACCACTTGGTTGATTTTGTCAATAAGATTTCTTCCTTCAAAGGGGTGTATCAGACGAAGACGACCATTTATTTCAAAGTCTATAAATACGCGCAACCGGATTTGGGGTTATTGAGGGAGGGTTGAGTTGTGAAGACTCTTGTACTCCTTTGGAGTGTTGTCGCGGTGTCGCGCCCGCCCGATACTCCCTCAATTGCCGGGCGGGAGGTTGTCTCGTTGTCGGATTATCGTGATTTTTTCATTCGGCATTTATCGCTGCAATATTTAACTTCCTCCCAAACTTTTTCCCATTTTTTCCGCCAACTAAATGAACGATTGCAAACAATGCAAATTTTAGTGGGGAGGTTTTCTTTTTTAACTTGTTTCATTTGGTGATTTATAACGAATTATGCTTATAGAAAATCATCTCTTGGAAATTTTGTTTAGAGATATCGTTTTTTGCAAAGCACATTTGAAGCGGGTGATTTCAGGATTTCTTTTTTTTAAATGTTTTTGACTGACGCCGGTATTGACTCGTTTCCGCCACAAATTAAAACTGCTTCGTTTGAGTTCTTTACGCATCAATGCGATTACATCCGCTTCGCTCAGATTAAATTGTATTTTAATAGCTTCAAAAGGCGTTCTGTCTTCCCAAGCCATTTCAATGATTCTATCTTTCTCTATGAGACTCAAATTTTCCATTTGTATGCATGTTTACAGTTTACTAAATCTCTCAAGGGATATCAATTTTATTTCAAATACTTTTCACCCTTTTTCCAATATGAAAAAAAAGACGGGTAATAGCCTGTCACTTCTTCAAACATCCAGTCTCTGCTGTATTGGATGCCCTTATAATGTTGATTCGTAGGATGTTCTTTAAAATGAATTTTCTCAGGTGCTACCATGCCGAATAAATCATCAAATGAACCAACAAACACCTGGATATTCTTAATATTTTTTGATAAATCTAAAACGAAACGGATTGTTTTATCTGATACCGGATACTTTTTAAAGAAATCGGGCTCCAATAATAAAATTCTATTTGCATTTAATTCAGTCAACCAGTTGCAGTCCATATTGTAAAAATTATAGATACAAAATGGCAGATTGTCATCAATATTTAAAGGAGCGACTTCCGGCAAATTGGTAGTTAATGCTAATTCTGTTAAAGTGCTTAATTCTTCCGGCAAGACAATGTCTTCAATATTTTCATACGACACATCTAAAAAAGTATTTTGCTGATGCGTGTGACAATACTTGTTAATGTTCTCTTGATTGGCATAATATTTTTTACTGCTGAAACAGCCGGCTGTCCATTGCCAACTTAGTGCATTGCTTGCCCAGTCGGCATCCAGCAAATGGTAATACATCCATTGTGCAGGTTGATGCCAATGACTTTGCACTACATTGCAACATAAACTTGCGACATACATTCGTAAATGATTGTGCATGTATCCCGTTTCATACAAGGCTGCAATGGCATTGTCAATTGCTGTTATCCCTGTTTGGTGCGCTGTTACTGCAGCGGGAATTTGATGATTGGAAACATTGGATTGTACTTGTTTTAAATCCTTATCAATTTCATTTTTTTTGGCAATCCAAACTTGCTGAAAATAATCACGCCAGGCCAGTTCTTTTAAAAAGATTTCAATTTCATAAGGCTTGTACCCTTTATCTAAAACGGCTTTTGCTATTTGCTTCGTACTAATGATTCCTCTTGAAATATAAGGCGATAGTTTCGTTACGGCGCCATCCATATAGTTCCTTGTTTTGCCATACTGTACAGGATCTATGGCATCAATCAGTTTTAAGATATCGGAATAATTGGTAGGGAACATGGATGAGTTTATATTTTCCGGGTATTCAGTTTTTACTTTCACCTTGCTCTATGCATTCTGTCTTGCTATCATCATAGTTTTTATGTAATTGGTAAAAGTAGTTCAAATTCAGTAATATGGATTTCGTAATCTCAATAGTTTTTGTCTGAACTGTGGGTATAAAAGCATATTTTTGTTCAGCTCATTATTCGCCAAAACATAATACATATTGTTATGAGAAAAGTTTCTTTTATCCTATTTGCAGGCATATTATTGATTGGATGTAAAAAATCAGATAATGGCACTGGGAACGCAAATGTTACTGTTATTCCCCCTGCTACTCATTCTTGTGGTGCAAAAGACGTTCACAATCCCGCTCTAACTTATGGTACTATGACCGATCAGGAAGAGAATTTGTATAAAACAATAAAGATAGGAGATCAAACATGGATGGCAGAGAACTTAAAGACTACTAAATACCGAAACGGCACGGCAATACTCAACATTACAGATTCTACACAATGGGCAAATAATACTACCGGTGCCTATGCTAGTTATGACAACAAATTTACCAACGATTGCCCGTATGGTAAATTATATAATTGGTTTGCAGTAGCGAATTCCAATCAGCTTTGCCCAACGGGTTGGCATGTGCCCACGGATGCGGAGTGGGCTACTTTAATTAACTTTTTGGATGCCAATGCAGGAGGTGGTATTAATACCAATACGGGTGGCGTGCAAATGAAGAGCACCGGCACAAAGTATTGGGAAGGTCCGGATACCACTGCCACCAACAGCTCCGGCTGGTCTGGGCTTCCGGGCGGCTACCGCTTCGATGATGGTTCATTCTACGGTCTTGGCCTCATTGCTCCCTGGTGGAGTGCAACGGAAAAAGATACTAACGAAGCCTGGTATCGCTATGTGTATTTCAATGGCGGCGTTGCCTACAGTCAAAAAATTAACAAGACCTACGGTTTGTCAGTTCGTTGCATCAAGGATTAGAATAAGGTTGTTGGTTGGATGTTGGTTTATTGATGATATATGAGATTGGAGTTATGAGAATTTAAGGCAAAGATCAAAAGGCAAAACCTAAAAGTTGTAGGTTACTAAATCTCTAAACTCTAAACAAATCAACAAATCAACGCATCAACATCACAACCCTGCTCGTTGCAGGAGCAATTATGTTATTATTGGATTATCGTATGAAGGGTATTGATTTTACCTGAAAAGTATTTGTATTGAAAGGTGAATCGGCTTAATTTTGCACTCTGTTTATTCGGGACGTGGCGCAGCCCGGTAGCGCACTTGTATGGGGTGCAAGGGGTCGCTAGTTCGAATCTAGTCGTCCCGACGAACATCAAAAACCCCGGCGTAAGCCGGGGTTTTGCTATTGGAGAGCATTTGAAGCTTGCTTCATGATGCGAATCCATAGCAAAACCAATGCTCGTGCAACGAGCAGGTTTTTGATGATTCAGCTCCCCAAAAATGATCACCGAGCGCAGCGAGGTAATCAAATCTCGTTTGAAAAATTCAGAGTATATGAACTAAAACAAAAAAGCCAATTCGTAATGGAGTGGCTTACTTGTTATCGATAGTAATTTGATTAGTTATTAGCGAGGTAGGTAATTTCTTCTTGAGTTAATGCACGATTGTAAATTCGGATATCGTCAATCTTGCCTGTAAATGCATCACCTGCATAATTTGGGAATTGATTTAAATTTCTTGCAATTTCAATAGTGCTATCTTGGATAGCAGGATTAACTAAATTACTTCCAGAGTTTGAAAAAACACCATTGATGTATAAATTGGCGACACCATTTATATATGAAAAAGTTATTAAAGACCATGCATTAAGAGAAATAGGATTCAATCCTAAAAAGATAGTAGTTGTAATGGCATTGTTCGTATATAAAACAGGAACACCACTTGGAGTCAGTCCAACCATGTAACTTGCACCTGAACCAGTTCCACCCCATTTTTGTAACAATGTTAAATAACTTGGACCTTGACCATATTCCCCTAAATTCGGATTTGCCCAAATTGAAATAGTAAATTGATCACTTACCTGAAGGGAAGATGAATTAGGAATACTGATCAAGTCAAATGAATTAGAAAACTGATAAGAAGAATTAATTGAATTAAAACGATCATTTGCTGATGCAGGCGCTGCTGTTACATTTCCACATCCTATACAACTTGATCCTGTAAAACTACCATTATTCCCATTTCCACTTTCATCATTTGCATTTCCATTGAAAGGCCAATAACCAACTAATCCATTGTTGATAGTAGATGGAGGATTAAGATCCTTAATACCTGGAATAATATACTTTTTACCATTATCAAGATATACAGTGTCACCAGTCTTTGAAACTTCTTTAATACCATTACCTGCATTATTGGCTTGTAACGCATACGGCACACTCAACAACTGACTAGTCCCCTCAATAGAATAGTTTGTCCCATTATTAGGATCAGTTTCTGTTTTCAAATAATATGTTCCATTGCCCCAATTGATAGACGAGAAAGTTCCTGTTGGAGCAGTTCCAGCACCAATTTCAATACTCACTAATCCATTTGCATTGGTAGTAGCATTGTGTAATTCACTGTAAACAGCATTCCCTGTTGCGCTTCCTTGTAAAATAGAGATGCGCATTTTGACTGGTTTATTCACCACCAATTCATTCTGTGCATTCCTTATTACGGCTTGATAGCTCATTTTTTGAGGAGCTTGTGCAAAGAGGTTAATGCTGATGAGAACAGCAGCAATGAGGGTTGATAGCTTTTTCATGTTGATGCGTTTAGATGAAATTTTTGGTGGGGCAAAGATAGGGGATTTGAAAGTTCCTCAAATATCCTTTAACCTTGGTTGATGTTGCAAACTGCTGTCCGCAAAAAATCCATCTTTAGTCCTTCAAACACCTGACTGCGAAGCCATAGTTTTGAGAATAAGAAGAGCGATAGAGGGAACCTGCATTAAAACTGATATCGCGTTCCCAGGCCTGGTTTGTTCCGTTGGCAGTAGATGTCCACCAGGCACCATAATTAGAAATCGCACTGAATTGCCCGCTGTTATTTCTGAAACCTCCGGGTAATGCTGAATATCCGCTGGCATTGGTAGCGCCCGTATTGGGATCCTTCCAGTAGTTACTGGTAATACTTTTCATTTTTCCGCCTGCTATTGTAGAACCCTCCAGTACATTTTCCAGCACAGACCATTCAGCATCTGAAGGAACATGCCATCCGGAAGGACAGATTTCGTTATTGACAGCAAACCAGTTATACAACTTCCCGTATAAGTTATTATTCACGCTGTCATTATTATAGTAACTCCAGGCTCCTGTAGTTGTATTTTGCCATTGTAAGTTATTGCTCACCAATGAAATAGGATTTCCGTTTCGATATCGGGTAACTTTTAAATTTTCAGCCATCCAGATTTGATTGCCAATAGCAATGGTTTTATAATTATTTCCGTCAATGTCAATCAAATTATCATAACTAAGTTTTTGATTAAATCTGGAGCTGGAAGGGTTGGCTACGCTGATACCGGGAATAATGAGGAATTTGCCATTGTCCAAAAACAATGTATCCCCTCTGGGTGATACTGCACTGAAACCATTTCCGCTTTGCAATGAATAAGGCACGCTCAACAGTTGCGTTGTGCCTACTATCGTAAAATTCGTGCCATTGTTGATATCGGTTTCCGATTTTAAGAAGTAGATGCCATTGCCCCACTCAATATTGGAAAAATTGCCACTCACAACAGTTCCATTTCCTATTTGGAGCGTTGCTAAACCGTTTTTATTGGTACTCACGGAATGCTCTTCAGTATATAAGGAGTTATTATTGATGCTGTTTTTTAAAATGCTTATCCGCATTTTAACAGTTTTATTTTCAACAATGGCGTTGGAGCTGTTTCTGATGACACACTGATAGCTGAATTGTCGGGGTGCTTGAGCACCGGCATTTAAAATAAGCACCAGAAAAACGATAAGGAATGTACTTTTCATGTAAAATAAGGTTAAAAAATTTCGGCAAAAGTAAGGATCAATAGAGAAATCAGCAAATCAGCTCATCAACATGCTTAGTCTATCCTTTATATCGCTGTAAATCCCTGGCTACATCTCTATCGCGTATCGTTGATCGCTTGTCGTGCAGTTTTTTCCCTTTCCCTAATCCGATTTCTATTTTAGCCAGATTCTTTTCATTGAAAAATATACATAATGGAACGATAGTGTATCCTTTTTCTTTCGTCTTTTGTTCCCACTTGCGCAGCTCTCTTTTGGTGAGAAGGAGTTTGCGATCATGTACGGCTTCATGATTAGCAGCAGTACCCAATCGGTAGAGTGCTATGTGCAACCCTTTAATCCACAATTCACCCTGGTTAAAAAAACAATAAGCATCGGTAAAACTTACCTTGCCTTCTCGAATGGATTTTACTTCTGTTCCTTTCAACACCATACCTGCCGTGAGCCGATCTTCAATGGCATATTCGTGAAAAGCGGAACGGTTTTTTAAATCCATCTCAATCAATTAATGCGAGGGTAGGGGTACCCTTAATTTTTCAACAGGCGAATGATCTGAGCCAGTTTAGATTTCATGGATTTACGGTCTATAATCATATCCAGAAATCCATGTTCGAGTAAAAATTCACTTCGCTGAAATCCTTCCGGCAAATCTCTTTTAATCGTTTCTTTGATAACACGCGGACCGGCAAATCCGATCAATGCACCTGGCTCAGCAGTATTCAAATCTCCAAGCATGCCAAAGGAAGCGGTAACGCCACCAAAAGTTGGATCGGTGAGATAAGTGATATAAGGAATTTTAGCATCGGTCAATTGAGATAATTTGGCGCTTATTTTAGCTAACTGCATCAGTGAAAAAGCGCTTTCCATCATACGTGCACCGCCTGATTTGCAAATGACGATTAAGGGTAGTTTGTGCGCAAGACTATAATCAGCCGCGCGCGCGATTTTTTCTCCCATTACACTACCCAGCGAGCCGCCAATAAAATCAAAATCCATACAGCATACTACCATTCCTTCTCCTTCTACCAGACCGGTACCAATACGAATGGAATCATGAAGGTCTGTTTTCTTCCAGATATCTTCGAGTCGTTTTCCGTAAGGCTTCAAGTCGGTAAAGCCCAAATAGTCTTTGGATTTAATGCCTTCAAATAATTCTTCAAATTTGCCCTCGTCAAACAATATATCAAAGTATTCTACACTACCGATACGATGATGATAGTTACATTGGGGACAAACAAAATGGTTTTGCTCAAGATCGGAAGTGGGTGCCGTGAATTTACACTCCGGACATTTGGTCCATATCCCCTCTTGAATTTCCTTTTTTTCGGAAGTTTTGGTAAGAATTCCCTGTTGCGCCCGTTTAAACCAGGATGAACGACCTGAATCGGTTTTCGGAAGGTCTTCTCCGGTTAGATTTTTTTCAATATCTTCTTCGTGCTTGGCCATTATATTGCTTTTAATTTCCTTAAGCGTTTCGGTTAATACAGTTCAAGTCTTCAAAGGCGATTTCCAGTCTTTTGGCAAAACTTTCCTGTCCTTTTCTCAGCCACACTCTAGGGTCGTAGTATTTTTTATTCGGACTGTCAGCTCCTTCCGGATTGCCGAGTTGTCCTTGTAAATAGGCTTCATTTTTCTTGTAGTTATTCAACACCCCTTCCCAGAAAGCCCATTGCAGATCGGTGTCAATATTCATCTTGATGGCACCATACCCGATTGCTTCGCGGATCTGATGTTGTGGTGAGCCGCTGCCGCCATGAAAAACAAAATAGACGGGCTTAGGTCCGGTTTGCAGTTTTTGCTCAATATAATCCTGACTGTTTTTAAGGATTTCAGGACGCAGTTCAACATTACCCGGTTTATATACGCCGTGAACATTTCCAAATGCCGCTGCAACAGTAAATAATCTGCCAACCTTACTGAGCTCCGTATAAGCATAAGCAACATGATCCGGTTGAGTATAGAGTTTATCGTTTTCAATATCACTATTGTCTACCCCGTCTTCTTCACCGCCGGTTACCCCAAGTTCTATTTCAATTCCCATTCCCAGCGCATTCAGTCTTTTGAAGTATTCAACAGAGGTATGAATATTTTCTTCCAGAGGTTCTTCGCTCAGGTCGAGCATATGAGAACTGAAGAGGGGTTGACCTTTTTCTTTTTTATATTCTTCCCCTGCATCAATCAGCGCGCTGATCCAGGGCAGCCATTTTTTGGCAGCGTGATCAGTATGCAATACGACCGGCACGCCATAGTATTTGGCGACATTATGGATATGTAATGCGCCGGATATCGCTCCTTGTATATTCGCTTGTAATTTATCATTGGGCATGCCTTTTCCGGCGATAAACTGGGCGCCGCCATTAGAAAATTGTATAATGACCGGGGAGTTTACTTTGGCGGCGGCTTCTAAAGTCGCATTAATGGAATCAGTGCCAATTGTATTGACGGCAGGTAATGCAAACTGATTGTCTTTAGCGTCTTTTAAAAGGGCTTCCAGCTCCTCGCCGAAAAGCACCCCGGGTTTGTATTTGCTCATTGTGAAAGGGTTAAAAATTAAGCCGCAAAGATAAAGAAATCATTCCATTTACATCAGCAGAGTACATCATTCGGATAATCGTACTGCTACTATACCCGGATATATTTCTGATATCTGAAAATCAGCATGAGCAGAGATCGACTGCAGAAAACAATTTTTCTCCCATTGATTCGAATAAAAAAAGAGGTAATAACGGATGTTCATTTCTTTTGCGACTTCCATTTGATGGTTGGGCGATAATTCCCTTGTGTTGGGCCAATAGTATTTTATTCTGTTTAAATAAGCAATCACTCCGCATTTATTGTTTTCTTTATTGGATGTAAAACTGCCATTTATTGACTGTTTTTTTAAGTTGGCTGCTATTTCATGTAAATCTTTATTAAAGTATCGGTAATCTTTCAGCATGTTGACCGGTTCCCAACAGAAGGAAGCAAAGAAAATCAACGATAGCAGCGTTTTTTTCCATTGCTTAATGAATTGCGTTTTTAAAAAGTTGTTCAGATAATAAACTCCTGCAATAAGCAAAACGAAAGTTATCGGCCATAAAAATCGCTCTTCCCAATGAAAGAAAGCATATCCCGCAGGCAATAAAAAAATACTCAGAAATACATGAGCTGTTTTTTGTCTGAATGAGGTTATTAAATTATAGAATGCGAACAGACAAATAGCCGGTGCAAAAAATGAAATTCGCATTAAAGTCTGAGGGAATGTTTGAATATTATAAAGTATTTGCCGAAAGAGGATAGATAAGTTTTTTACACTGTCAAATGGCGAATGAAAATGATCCTGTACAAACCATGGATCTTCCCAGTGTGAATAGGCTTGCTCATGCGGCGGTGGGTAGAAATTTCTGTCCGGACTGACATCGGGATGCAAAAGCCAGCTCATATTTAATTTCCCTGAAGGACTAAATGTCCGGTATTGATATTTATCTTCTAATGTAAGCATCCAGGGCAATGAGAGGACGAAAAATACCAGCAATCCCAAAGCGAAAAATTGGATTTTCTTTTGTGCTTTTTGTTCAATGAAATATAGGACAGAAAAATGGGCCAGAAAAAATGGAAATCCGATCGCCTTGGCGAGATAAGCGAATGCGCCCACTATACTTGCCAGGATAATGCTCTTCGGATTCAGCCAGAAGTTTTTTTGAAAAGTAATAGAAAAGTAAATCAGTAGCAGGCAGGTAAATAAAAAGTCTGCAGCCAGTTCATACCAGATGTAATAGGAAATAATGACTAGCGAAGAGAATAAAATGCCAATCAATAAACCTCGTTCAATTTTGTTTTTTTGCAAATAGTGATACATCAGTGTGAGCAGTCCGATTCCCAGAATTAAGTTAGTGAGCTTAAACGCAATGGGTGCGTCAATCCCTGCTTTAATGAATGGAATTATCAGCCAGCTATGCAGTGGACTCCACAATCCGTTGACGGCAGATTTGAAATGACCGGCAGCATATTGTTCAGCGATGGCGGAATAGGCAGCTCCATCAGGATCCAGGATATATTGATAGTAGGGGAAGCTAATTCCAAAGAAAAGGATAAGCAGCGTGATGCATGTAATAAAAATAGAATGTTGTTTAATCCACATTTACGCGTGCAATTTTACGTTGGAGTTTTTCAAAATATTTGACGGATAAAAGCAAGCGACTGCCGTACCAGCTAAACAGGTCTCCCTGTACCGTGAGCACTTTTGCTGCTGGGCATAATGCTTGAAATTCCTGGATATGTTTTCTTTTGAAAGGGTAGGGCTCAGAAGAAAGTAATATCACCTCTGGTTGGAGTTGTTTGATTTGTTCAGCATCAATGGTTGGATAACGGGTTTGTTCTGTCAATAGATTGTCGAACCCGGCATACTGCATCATGTTGTTGATAAAGGTGTCTCCGCCCACCGACATATAGGGATCTTTCCAGATAAGGTATAAGGTACGGTAGCGCCGCATTGGTTGAAATTTTTCGAATTTGTTGGATATGTGTTTGGCTAGACCTTCAGCCCTCCGCGTTGCAAATGTTATTTTTCCAATATCGTGAATCATCTGCAACGCGGAGGATAAAGAATCAACCATAGTCGTATAAACCGGACAGATCTTCTCAATTTCTTCTATTTGCTCTTTTACATTTTCTTCCTTGTTGGCGATTACCAGATTGGGATTAAGCGATTGAATTTCAGCTATCTTAACATTCTTTGTGCCACCCACTCTGTTTTTATGTTTGTACCAGTGGCGGGGATGGATGCAGAATTTGGTGATCCCGACTACCCGTTCTTCCAAACCCAGCATGTACAATAATTCGGTTTGTGAAGGAACAAGGGAAATGATTCTTTGCGGGGGAGCTTCAAATTCAAAAAAATTGCCTGTATGATCCTTAACTTGAAACATGTTGGGAAAATACAGGCAAATTAATCATTTATCTTCAATGCATGTTCATGAATGTACATGCAAAGGATAATGTGATATTCGGATTTAAAACGGAATCGGATTTTACAGTGAAGAAAGAAAAAAGATCCGGAAATCATAGTTTCGGATTAACCGGTTTTCAATAGGAACCGGATCTTTTTTTCAAAGCCGATCTCACTGTTGTTTCTTAGTTTACAGACGAATCTGTCACGTTTGGCTTTTTTTGGTTTTCATGTATTGGATTAGGGTTATTTAACAACGGTTGTAGGTTTATCAGGGATTACTATGTTATCTGAAATTGAAACTAATGGCTGCCCGTTTTTTAACGAAACCTTTTGATGTATAATCTTTCTATTTTAGGGAAATCGTAAGGGGAGCTAAGTGTTTACACTTGTTTTTTACCTTTGCAAAATTATGAAATACCAGCTTGGCGATAAGATTTATCTTCTTCACTCCAATGAAGAGGGAGAAGTGGTGGGCTTTATCAATGAGGAAATGGTAGAAGTGGAAGTGGAAGGTATTAGATTCCCTGTGTATATGGATCAGATTGATTTTCCGTATTATAAATGGTTTACTGAAAAAAAAGAATCCGCTCCCGTTGCCCTTAAACACATCGATCAGCTTAAAACCGAAAAGTCATTAAGTCCTAAAGCATCCAATAGGAATACCGGCGTTCAATTAGTATTCTTCCCGATATTCGATAAGGAAAATTTTGAGGAAGACAAGGTCACTAGTTTCAAAATCTTTCTGGTAAATGATACTCCGGTTGACTATTTCTTTAAATATGAGCAGGATTATGCCCGCTCCTCCGGATTTTCTCATGAAGGATCATTGCTGGCCGGCCAGGATTTGTATCTGCATAATATAGATTTTGAGTGTTTTAATGATTATCCCAGATTCTCATTTCGTTTTACTTCACAAACAGATAGGAAGTCGAATAAAGAAGCTTTTTTTGACACGGTTTTAAAAATTAAGCCTAAACAGCTTATTGAAAAGATTGAAACGATTCTGTTGGAAAGATCTGCATCCTTCTCTTTTTTACTAATGAAAGAAATGCCTGATCGTAAAGACAATAAACAAGATTTTAACCCTAAAGACATCCTTTCCCGAAAAGTAAATAACACCATTGTTCAGCATCAACCTACACTTTCAGAACCCCGTTCGGTAATTGATCTGCATATAGAAAAAATAACAGACAATTGGAAAGGGCTTTCCAATTATGAAATTCTTACGATTCAATTGAGAGAATTTGAAAAATATTTCGATCTGGCCTATATGCATTTACAACCTGATTTAATAGTTATTCATGGGGTGGGTAAGGGGAAGCTAAAAGATGAAATCCATCAAATACTCAAACAAAAAAAAGAAGTCAAAAACTTTTTCAGCCGCTATCATCCCAAATACGGATACGGAGCTACTGAAATTTATTTTGCGTATTAAGCAGGCAGGATCGGTTAACTTTGTAATGGATGATCGGCAGACTGTCGCTTCCTGAAAGGGAGGAGGAAAGTCCGGACAGCATAGAGCAACGCACCCTGTGACAAGCGGGGGATTGATTCTTTCTTGGAATCAATACAGAAAGTGCCACAGAAAATTACCGCCCGCCCCATCGGGGCGGGCAAGGGTGAAAACGTGAGGTAAGGGCTCACGGTCGCAATGGTAACATTGTTGACGGGTAAACCTTGTGTGCTGAAATGCCATGTAAACTGTCGCTTGAGAACTGCTCGTTCAATGACAGAGGGTAGGCAGATTGATCCCGGCGTGCAAATGACGGGACAGATAAATGACGGTCGGCAGATTTTGAAAAAGATTTGTCAACAGAATCCGGCTTATTGTAGATCATTCATAAAAGAGGCTGTCTCAAAAAGGCAGTCTTTTTTATATTATTCATCTAGGCTCTTTTTTTAACAGGTGCACCATTGTTTTTCTTCTTTTCTTTCTGTAATTCAAGTGCTATTCTGACCGACTCATATGCGTTCACAACACCACCGGTTCTGCATAGTTCCTTCATATCAACGGGCTCTTCCGTTCCTGGAATATTGACTTTACGTGTAGGTTTTACAACTCCCCCTTCAATACATTTTTTAATTTCAATCGCATTTAATTCAGGGAAGTAGGAGCGTAGTAATGCAGCAATACCGGCAACGACCGGACTGGCCATACTGGTTCCTTGTTGAAAGGCATATGTGTTTCCTCCGGGTATGGTAGAATAAATTTTTACACCGGGCGCAAACACATCAACCGTTTGTTTGCCATAATTGGAAAAATCTGCAATCAATCCTCCAGTCAGTGAATCCCCGCTTGCACCTACCGTAATAAAATGAGGAGCTATGGTTTTTGTGTCAATATAAACAGGATTGGGATAATTTTCGGTGATATCTGTGTTTTTAGCATCGTTCCCCGCAGCATGAACCAGCAACACATCTTTTGTTAAAGCATATTTCACCGCATCGTCCACCCATTGTTTTTGAGGGGAAAAACTTTTGCCAAAACTCATGTTGATAACTTTAGCCCCATGATCAGCCGCATACCGAATCGCAAGGGCAATATCCTTATCATGTTCATCGCCATCGGGCACGGCTCTTAAAGTCATGATTTTAATCTTCTCTGCTACGCCATCCATTCCAACTCCGTTATTTCGTGCAGCACCGATGATGCCGGATACATGGGTGCCATGACTCGCATCCGCTGCCATAATATCTGTATTGCCGTAAGAACGATCCTGGATATTGTTGTAATCATCTTTTACAACATTGTTTCTGTAAGCTGGAGGAGGGGTGTCAAATGCAGCAGCTTTTCTTTCCTGTCCTTTATAGTAATTATCAAACTCTTCCATCAGCGAAACATTGATGGCCTCCATCATATCAAATCCTTTGTATAAGGCGGTCATTACAGATTTAGCTTCGGTTTCTTTACTGTTGGAAGGTTTGAAATCGGATAATTCATTCCCGGAGTAGGAGGACTTAAAAACAATTCTTAACAGACTGTCAGCTACTTTGGAACGGGTATAAATACTTTTAAGTACAAGCAGATTGCCGCTTGCTTCCATAGCGCCGGATTCAAGATTCTCCTTGGCTCGTAGAAACATGGCATATTTTGTTTTTTCTGCTGAAGAAAAAAGAGTAGTATCTGTTTGGTCAGAATAAATTTCTTTAAGCTGATGATATACACGTGCGGCTTCGTAGGAATCTTCATTTACATTTTTTCCATCTTTCCCTCCGAGAAAATTCCATCCATGAACATCATCGGCATAGCCATTCTTGTCATCGTCTTTTTGATTGCCGGGTATTTCACCTTCGTTCCGCCAAAGCACTGGTTTCAAATCTTCATGTAAAGTATCAATGCCACTGTCAATTACTGCTACAATAACCGATTCCGCCTTTTTGCCCTTTAATAATTGGTAAGCTCGTTGCAGACTAATTCCTTCAAATCCATCTGTTGATTTATCTTTCAAATGCCATCCTTCCAGCGCTGGAGTTCCATTTGCTGGAGAAAGTTCGGCAGTTTGTGCGACTGAGTTTTGAATAACGATGAAGAGGGAGGTGATGCCAAGACAGACAGACTTGAATGTAAGTTGCATGATACTTTTTTTACTGTATTACTTTAAAATTGTAAAAATCTAATTTAAAATTCTAATAAAAAGTGAATGTTTAAAGATCAAATTTAATTCCCTGAGCAAGGGGCAACTGAGTGGAATAGTTAATGGTATTTGTTTGTCTTCTCATATAATTTTTCCACGCATCACTGCCACTTTCTCTGCCACCGCCGGTTTCTTTTTCTCCTCCGAATGCGCCGCCAATTTCTGCGCCACTGGTACCAATGTTCACATTCGCAATACCACAATCACTACCGGCAGTGGATAAAAACAATTCAGCTTCCCGCAAATTCAAGGTCATGATAGCAGAGGAGAGCCCCTGTGGTACGCCATTTTGAATCGCAATCGCTTCATCAAGTGTATTGTATTTCATCAGATATAGAATAGGGGCGAAGGTTTCATGCTGCACAATAGCGTAATGGGGTTTTGCTTCTGCTATACAAGGCTTAACATAACATCCGCTTTCATATCCTTTTCCTTCCAAAACGGCTCCTTCAACAATGAAGTTTCCTCCTTCTTTTTTACAGGATTCAACAGAAGCGAGGTATTGATTGACTGCATCTTTATCAATCAAAGGCCCTACGTGATTACCTTCATCCAAAGGATTGCCAATTCGCAATTGACCGTAAGCTGCCACTAATTTCTCCTTAACCTTATTATAGACGCTTTCGTGAATGATGAGTCTGCGGGTAGTAGTGCATCGCTGACCTGCGGTTCCAACGGCGCCAAACAGCGCGCCTCTCACGGCAATATTCAGATCTGCCTGCTCCGAAATAATAATCGCATTGTTGCCTCCTAATTCCAGCAAAGTTTTTCCAAGTCTTGCCCCAACAGTAGCCGCAACAATTTTCCCCATCCGTGTACTGCCGGTTGCGGAAATGAGCGGTACTTTGGGGTCTTTGGAAAGCCATTCTCCCGCAGCAGCAGTGCCATTGATAAGACAACTTACTCCCTCCGGGGCATCATTCTTTGCAAATACTTCTGCTACTATTTTCTGACAAGCTACGGCACATAAGGGCGTTTTCTCACTGGGCTTCCAGATACACACATCTCCGCAAATCCAGGCGAGCATGGTATTCCAGCTCCATACGGCTACAGGAAAATTAAATGCTGAAATGATGCCGACAATACCTAGCGGATGCCATTGCTCATACATTCGGTGGGATGGTCTTTCGCTGTGCATGGTCAATCCGTGCAACTGACGCGATAACCCCACTGCAAAATCACAGATGTCAATCATCTCTTGCACCTCTCCGTACCCTTCCTGTAAACTTTTGCCCATCTCATAGGAAACCAGTTTTCCTAATGCCTCTTTTTTGGCACGAAGAGATTCGCCGATTTGACGAACAATTTCGCCGCGACGGGGTGCGGGCCACAAGCGCCACTCCAGAAAAGCAGCCTGCGCTTTCTGAATGATTTCTTCATAACTCGTTTGATCCGTCTCCTGAACCGCTCCGATAAGCTGACCATCAACGGGAGAGTAGGATTGAATATATTGTCCTTGGGTGGCTGACCAGTTTTGTCCGGTGGAGGCTCCCGCATTTTCCGCATGTAATCCAAGTATGCTTAAAAAATCTTTGTTCATGAGTGTGGCAATTGAATCGTTATTGTTAATTAAATCCTTACAAAAATAAGCTACTATAACCGAAGACGAACACCTCCCATCAGCCAGCGGTTCGGCATCACACTGCCGAGAATATCAGCATAAGAACGGTTCAAGAGATTATCAGCCTGCACGAAAAAAGAAAGTTTTCCTTCATTCAAAAATGCTTCTGCACGCGCATTTAAAAGAAAATAGGACGGAGTAAGGGGAGCAAGTCCGGGAACAGGAGTCGGGACATTTCTTTCCTTGTATAAACCGTTGACAGATATATTCAACCACTTATACTGATAAACTGCATACAGGTTCACCAGGAAGCGAGCATGATTGGATACATAGATCGATGGAGTGGTATCGCTGCTTTTGCTTTCCATCCAAACAAGACCTAAGCCGGTTTTGATCTGATGCTTTCCGCAGGTCACCTGGTAGTGAATGTCCGTTTCTATACCTGTGGTCTGAACTTTAGCAATGTTGGAAGCAAGATCGTATGATCCGCCGGCTACCAGATTATCCTTGCGTGGCATATTGGCGTAAGCGGTACGATTCCAGTCGATCAGATCGCGATGATTTCTGGAGAAAAGTGTAGCGGAAATTTTTAATTGCTGACCGCATAAATAATCAGCACCCGCCTCATAACTCATAGCTGTTTCCGCTGAAAGATCAGGATTCCCGATACGATTGCCGGAGGGAACATTCATGCGCTGATAATTATTGAATCTTTCTGTAAAATCAGCATCTCTTGCCGTTCTTCCAATTGCTCCGCGAAAAGTAATATTTCGGTAGGGATAACTCATATTCAGTTGAGGTAAAACCTGCCATCCGCTTCTCTCATTCCATTCTCCTCTGATGCCGGGTTGAATGTTTATTGATTTGGCAATTTGCGTATGAACGTAGGCAAAAACGCCGGCGTTTTGTACGCTATGATTACCCCTGTCGTTGGAGATGATGGACCGATCTATATGCTGTGCGCCACCGGCTATCGTAAAATTATCCTTCAGTTGGTACTGATATAATAATTGAGTTTGTCTTAACCTCGAACGGTTGATATTAGGATTAGCGGATTTATTGAATTTAAATTCATCGGTAGTGCTTTTATCTCCGTAGTCAAGAGATAAAAAATGTTTTTGAAATTGATAAGTTGCCTTTGCATGATGCCAGTTTCCGATTACTTTTTCTCTCGCAAAATCGGAGAGTCGACCGGAATAAAAATTTTGCGCGTTAAAATCACGGTTGTCGTTTCCGTAACGATAAGCCAGACTGATAGATTTTCCGATTTGCTGACGAATAGATGCAGTGAATGTGGTAAGATTAAAAAAACCGCGTGTTCCTCTTAATCTTTGTCCTTCTGCATTATTGCTTTGAAGCGATACGGAAGCACGGGTTTCTCCAACTTGCAGACTTCCGGCAATCTGACCGTTAAGCAAACCAAAATCTCCGGTTGTTAATTGTCCGTTCAAACGATAACCCTCCAGTTGAGATTTAGCAGAAAATGTTTTGGTAATGATATGCACAACGCCTCCCACCGCATCACTTCCGTAGATGGCAGCAGCGGGACCCTTCAATATTTCAATTCGTTCAATTTCAGTAGGAGTAATGGGAATGTAAGAGTTGAAATGACCGGTGAGTGGATCATTCAAACGAATGCCATCAATAATGATTAACACTTGCTGAAAGGTTCCTCCGCGAATAGTGATATTGCTTTGAGCTCCCATTGGTCCTCTGCTTTGTACTTCTACTCCGGGGAGATAACGGATGATTTCATCTACTGAATTAGCCGGTAGTTTTTGAATCAATTCGCTTCCTATTACAACAATGTTTCTGCCGGTTTTTGAAAGTTGCTGCGGACTCATGGAGGCTGCTACAGTAACAGGATCCAGCTGAAGGGTATCAGATTGAGCATTCACTGAAAGGGATAAAATAAAGCATACAAAAACAAACAAACGGTTGATCATATAATTTTTATTTGTCGCAAAGATAGGGGGAATGATAACCGATAACATGGTTTAAAGTTATACATTCTTTATTCACTTGTATTTCAATTATTAATTCAATAAATTTACAAGAAACCAATATCACTCATTTTGAATCCATTTGGGAAATGCATATTTGTAGTTATTGGGCTTATTCTCCCCCATTTTACATGGGCAGGAAAAATTGACAGTAAATGGGATAGCGCTTTACATGTTTCCTGTTTATTAGTAGAGGATTCCCTGCCTCTTACCAAAAGTCTTCCAAAAAAACCAAAAACAAGATTCCGTCACTATAAAAGAGGAGATACGCTAATGTATTGTGAGGTTTTGAAATTAACCAAAATGAACGGACAGGAGCATATACTGGCAGTCTTTGCCAGTTCCTATATCTGGCAAAGGCGCGGCAAAAGCCGGATTAAAATTATGTATATCCTTCAGCGGGAAAGAGAATACTTGTCCACCATATTTTATTCCAAAGCCAAAAGGTTAGAAAGAAAACGTGTTGACACGAAAGTCAGCAAACACATGAAGTCGCTCAAGAGAGAATATCCGTTTATCAATATGTGGAGCGTGCTGGATGCCAATGCAATTTTGCATTATTAGAACACATAAAAAAAGCCTCATTGAAGAGGCTTTTGTGATCCCGCTGGGACTCGAACCCAGGACCCATACATTAAAAGTGTATTGCTCTACCAACTGAGCTACGGAATCTAACACCCTTAATTAATATCGGATAACTGATTATTAATTTTGGGAGTGCAAAAATAGGGCAAAAACATATCTCTCCCAATTTTTTGAAAAAACTTTATCTGCTGCTTTTTTTATCAACATTTTTTTCGCCCAATGTTGAATCATGAGTAGCTATTTTTGCTAACGAAATGAACAAGAACGAATTTTTCAGGGATAAAGTAGTGCTTGTAACAGGGGGTAGCGATGGGATAGGCAAAGCATTGGTAACCTCATTATTGCAATCTGGAGCAAAAGTGGCTACCTGCGGCAGGAGAGCCGTTAAATTCTCCTTTCTTGATGCTGAATTTCCCGGATACCCTTATCATGTTTCGGCTGCAGATGTTAGTAGTGAGCAGGATTGCAAAAAATGGATTGATTCAGTATTTGATCATTTCGGGAAAATCGATGTCCTTATCAATAATGCCGGCATATCTATGCGTGGTCTTGTAAATGACACCCAAATAGAAACACTGCAAAGGGTTATAAACATTAACTTCTGGGGAGCGGTCTATTGCACCAAGTATGCGCTGCCACATATTCTTCAATCCCGCGGATTTATAGTGGGGGTTTCCTCTATTGCAGGTTACAGAGGGCTTCCGGGCAGAAGCGGATACAGTGCTTCTAAGTTTGCATTGCAAGGTTGGCTGGAATCTCTTCGTACTGAATTAATTCATTCCGGCGTACATGTGATGTGGGTTTGTCCCGGATTTACTGCTTCTTCCATCCGACAAAATGCGCTGAATGAAAAAGCAGAAGCGCAGGGTGAAACGCCTTTGGATGAAGATGCTCTAATGACAGCAGCAGAGTGTGCGCAACATATTTTAAATGCTATCGTCAAACGAAAGAGAACATTGGTGCTCACTTTTACAGGAAAAAGAACGGTTTGGATGAATAAATTATTCCCCGGACTAACGGATTCTCTCGTATATCGTTTCTTCTTCAAAAATGGGGTATTGGTAAAATAAATTAACATCCTTTAGGGTTACATGAATTTTCAATGGTTAGACTGGGTCGTATTGCTGTTAACCCTGATACTCGTGATTGGGTATGGACTTTATAAAAAATCAGCCGGCAAAACCACGGAGGGATTTTTTTTAAGCAACCGGCAAATGCCTTGGTGGCTGGTGTTGCTGGGAATCATGGGAACACAGGCAAGCGCCATCACTTTTCTCACGGCTCCCGGTCAGGCTTATACGGACGGCATGCGGTTTATCCAATATTATTTTGGATTACCGATTGCGATGATTGTGATTGTGCTCCTTTTCCTGCCCTTTTATCACCGATTAAATCTATTTACTGCTTATGAATTTTTAGAGCGGCGTTTTGACGCTAAAACCCGCACTTTAGCCTCTATTTTGTTTTTGATTTCAAGAGGACTAAGTACCGGAATCAGTGTATTTGCGCCTTCGTTGGTACTGCATAGTATGTTAGGTTGGGATATTTATCTGACCAACCTTTTTATGGGTGGATTGCTGATTGTCTATACTGTTGCGGGTGGTGCAAGAGCGGTCGCCTATACGCAGCAATTACAATTTATCATTATTTATGTTGCCATGTTTCTGGCAGGATATTATGCCGTTAATGCACTTCCAAAAGGTATAAGTTTTATGGATTCAGTTAGCCTGGCAGCTAATGCCGGTAAAATGAATATCATTACCAGCGGGAAAACAGATAATGGATTTGACTGGAAAGATCGATATAATATCTGGAGCGGATTGATCGGCGGATTTTTTTTAGCACTCAGTTATTTTGGTACCGATCAAAGTCAGGTCGGAAGGTATCTTACGGCAAAGAATATTAAGGAGAGTCGGAAAGGATTACTGCTAAACGGGTTATTAAAAATTCCGCTTCAGTTTTTTATCTTACTGATCGGTTGTCTCATCTTCAGCTATTACCTGTTCTGGCATGCTCCGGCATTTTTCAATCAAAAACTGGAAACACAAGTCTTGCAGTCTGCTTATGCAACACAATACAACCACGTATCAGCTCAACACCGGCAATTATTGTTGCAAAAAAAAGAGATTGCCAGTCAGCTTCAACAAGCAACTCAATCCAATGATGTTGAAGAAATAACTAAACATAAAAATGCGTTGTTGCAGGTGGAAGATGCCGGTAATGAAAAACGAAAAGAGTTAAAAAATATCATTCAGCTCGCTGTTCCGGGAGCAGATACCAATGATACCAATTATATTTTTCTTCGATTTGTGAGCGACACATTGCCGCCGGGTTTAGTCGGTCTTATCATTGCCATCGTTTTTCTTTCTGCCTGGGGAAGTATTGCAGCGGCGCTTCATTCTTTGGCTTCCTGCACAATGATTGATTTACATCAGCGTTATGCGAGTCAAGCGATACCTGAATTGCAATCCTTCCAATGGAGCAGGAGATATACTGTGATATGGGGTGTATTTTGTATCCTGATTGCTCAGTTTGCCTATAATATGGGAAATAGTCTGATCGAAACGGTTAACATCCTGGGCAGTTGGTTTTATGGCACCATTCTGGGGATTTTTTTAGTGGCATTTTTGTTGAAAAAGGCAAAAGGAAATGCTGTTTTTGCTGCAGCAATCATCACTCAGTTGCTGATCATTTATATTTATTTTCTGGATGTTATTTCATTTCTCTGGCTGAATGTGATAGGCGCCTTCGGGGTTATGATTTTTAGTGCAGTTATTCAATTGTTATTTTCAGGTCGGGCGCGTTAAAAATGTAACCCTGTTTATCTCGTACATGTATCTCAGCAATCAGAAAAATATCTCCGGATTTAATTTCCTCTGATAAAAAAGGTTTCCATTTTTCCGGAACTTTATTTTCATTTCTAATTTCATTCATATAGGCATTGTATTGAACTTTCAATTTACCTTTCTCATCTTCAAACTGATCTTTACTTTTATAAACCAGCATTGCTCTGGAAATAGCCAGCTGCTCCTTTTTTTCAGAAATCACCTGAATGGATGAATCCAGTAAAGAAACAAAGGCTTCGCGAGATAGGGGGCCGCCTTTAGAAAAACCCCAGTATACATTCACTTTTGGTGGCTTTATTTTCCCCGGTTGCTGCGGCTTTTGCGCATGAATGTGTTGTGAGCAAAGAATAAAAGAAACTAATATAATAATGGAAAGTTTAAAATTCACTTGTCGCATGTTCAAAATTTTTAAGATAGTGCTGCCAGACTTTCTTTGATGGATTGGATTTTAATTTCCGTATCCGACTTCTTTTTTCTTTCCAGTTCAATCACTTCCGGTTTGGCATTATTCATAAAACGTTCATTTTCTAGTTTTCTTTCAACTGAGGTCAAAAAACCTTCATAATAAGCCAAATCTTTCAGTAATTGTTCTTTCTGCGCTCCCGTATCCACTTCCTTTTCTGAAAGCAGAAAGAATTTATCTTTTCCTACCAGCAAACTGATATTGCCGGAAATATTTTCACCGGCAACTTCCAGCGTTGTTGCATTTACTTGCTTGCACAAAATCTCTCTAATATCCTGAAGATACGCAAGCGTAGATGCTTCAACATTGATATGAATTAAATCTTTGGGTTTTAGCTGATTTTTTACCCTCACATCTCGAATATTGGTAATTGCTTCCTGCAGATAGGCCCCTTTTTGTAAAATTTTTTCATCTATTCCAGTAGAAGGGGAGAGGGGTCGTATGGTAAGATCATCTCCTTTTTTCCTCACCTTAAGCAAATGAAATAGTTCCTCAGTAATAAAAGGCATAAAGGGATGTAATAGTTGAAGCAAATTGTCAAACAAGTCAACGGTTTCCTCATACACTATAGATGAAATCTTTGTGCCGAAGGGAGGTTTTATCCATTCCAGATACCAGCTGCAGAAGTCATTCCAGATCAGAGAGTAGGTGGTTTTTAATGCCTCACTTAAACGGAACTCAGCAAATTGTTTTTCTATTTCACTCTTGGTTTGTTCGAGTCGATTTTTCATCCACTCAACGGCAAAATTTTCCTGACTTTCTGCTTCATCTGAAAAGCCGGCGCTCTCCCACATTTTCAGGAGCTTATAGGCGTTCCATAGTTTATTGGTGAAGTTTCTTCCCTGCTCGTTGCTGCTTTCATCCCATAAGAGGTCATTCCCGGCGGGAGACGAGATCATAATGCCGAAGCGACAGGCGTCCGCTCCGTATTGATCAATCAGTTGCAATAAATCGGGTGAGTTGCCCAGACTCTTGCTCATTTTTCTTCCCTGTTTATCGCGCACAATTCCGGTAAAATAAACTTGTCGGAAGGGGATCTCTTTTTTGAATTCAAGTCCGGCCATGATCATCCTTGCTACCCAAAAGAAAATAATTTCGGGAGCTGTTACCAATGTATGGGTAGGATAATAGTAATTGATTTCATCATTATCAGGGTTGCTGTAACCTTTAAAGACTTCAAAAGGCCAGATCCAGCTGGAAAACCAGGTGTCCAGACAATCTTCATCCTGACGTAGTGTAATTTTTGCAGCTTCTTCAATGGGAATGCCCTGCTTTTTTGCCAATTCAATCAGCGCTTCTTCTTTACTTCCCGCAACATATACATTGCCCGACTCGTCATACCAGGCAGGAATTTGATGCCCCCACCATAACTGTCTGCTGATACACCAGTCTTTGATGTTTTCCATCCAGTGCCGATAAAGATTTTTGAATTTAGACGGATAGAACTGGATTTCATTATTATTAACTACTTCCAAAGCCGGACCGGCAAGCTTCTTCATGTCAACCCACCATTGCAAACTCAGACGAGGTTCAACTACCGCATCCGTTCTTTCGCTGTATCCCACTTCGCTCGTATATTCTTCTGTTTTGATCAGGTATCCCTTCAATTTCAATTGTTCTGCAACATATTTTCTTGCATCTAGCCGATCCATGCCGACAGCTATCTGCGCAGTTTCATTCAATGTGCCATCTTCATTGAGGATGTCAATGATTTCCAGCTGGTGTTTAAGTCCTAGTTGATAATCGTTGGTGTCATGTGCCGGTGTCACTTTCAGCGCTCCCGTTCCAAAATCCATGGTAACGTATTCATCGGTAATGATGGGGATTTTGCGATTGATAAGAGGAACAAACGCATATTTGCCATGCAGGTGTTGATATCTCTCATCTTTGGGATGCACACAGATTGCGGCATCTCCCATGATGGTCTCCGGACGTACGGTTGCAATGATGATCTGTGCTTTAGTAGAGGGCTGTCCATTCTCATCTTCCAATGCATAGCCAATATGATACAGGGGCTGCTGGGTTTGTTTTCGGATTACTTCTTCATCACTCAGGGCTGTTTTTGCTTTTACATCCCAGTGAATCATTCTTTTCCCCCTGTAGATATAACCTTTCTTGTAGAGATCAATAAAGACATGAATCACTGACTGATAATAATAGGGATCCATGGTAAAAGAAGTTCTGTCCCAATCAAGACTACAACCGAGTTTTTTTAATTGCTGAAGAATAATACCGCCATATTTTTCTTTCCATTCCCAGGCGTATTGCAGAAATTCTGATCTGCTCAATGACGATTTTTGAATGCCTCTTTCCCTAAGCATTTGTACCACTTTGGCTTCTGTAGCAATGGAGGCATGATCGGTGCCGGGCACCCAGCATACATTTTTACCCAACATTCTTTCTCTTCTGGCGAGAATATCCTGAATGGTGTTATTCAGGCAATGCCCCATATGGAGAATGCCGGTAACATTCGGGGGAGGGATGACAATAGTGTATGGTTCACGACCATCAGAGGTGCTGTGAAAATAACCCGATTCAATCCAGTGAGCATACCATTTTTCTTCGGAATGCTTAAAATCAAAACTCTTTCCTGCTTCCATTGTATTATAAGGGATGATGGCGCAAATTTACGCAGAAAGCGGAGAGAATATTAGCCAGATTAAATTACAGGCTGAAAAACAAATAAGTGATGAGAGAAATGGCTGTAAAAAAGCCAATTACAATCAATACTTGTTTGGTGGATTCACTTACATGAAAATTTTCTTTCGTTGACATACGATTCCTTTTTAATGGTGAATAAAATCAAAAGGTATTGGATTTTAAAGGATGAAATAAAAGTGAATTTCAATCGATATCTAAAATTAATACATTTTTCCTCAGATTTCCAAATTTATTACCTGTAAATACCTCTCGAAATGTCTAGTTTTAATTGTTATTATTGGATTTTTTTGAAGTTTTTTTTCGAATTATTCTCTTTTTAAAGTTTTTATCTATTTTCTTTGCATTTATTTCAACTTTCAATACTGTTTTTTAGCAATTTTGAAAATATTTTATATTCTCATGAAATCTTACATATTTCTTTTCCTGATTCCATTTTTCTCTTTGACTTCCATGAATGCCCATGGCCAAACGGATAGCACCGTTCCCGCTAATGATGAATTTGATTATAGTCTTTTTACCGATGCAGCCGGCGTTAAACGATATGCAACTCAAAAAGTAATCAATCAGTCTCCTTCCCGAATTGTAAGTATAGGATTTGAATACCACGATCGTTTTCAAATGAACCAGGTACCGCAAGATGCAAGTAATACAATCGCGGATTATACCATTCGAAATATGTCGGGCTTCAGGGCTCAGGTAAATCTTCCGGTTATTTCCAATGATAAATTTATCTGGCAGGTTGGAGCAAACTACTGGGGAAGTCAGTTTACATTCAAGCAAGTTCCTGGTTCTAAATTTGAAAGCCGGTTACAGCAAAACGGTCTACATAGTTTGGGTGTCCAAAGCACCATCTTTAAGCCCCTCGATGAGAAGCACTGGCTGGTTGTTCAGGTGGCGGCTGATGTCAACAGTTCTTTTAGCAAGATTGCTGAAATAAGTCGCCAAACCCTTACATTAAGTGGTACTGCTATTTATGGATGGAAATATTCCGACCGGAATATGTTTGGTGTAGGGCTGGCTCGTACTTATCGTGCCGGCGCTTTATTGCATGTGCCGGTTATTTTTTGGAATAAAACTTTCAATGATCATTACGGTATGGAATTATTATTGCCTGCGCGTGGTTATGTCAGAAGAAATTTCTCCACAACGAGTATGCTGCAGTTAGGATACGAGTTGGAAGGGAATCAGTTTCAGCTAGCCAATGCAGCTGCAAATGGCTCTCTTTTCTTGCAAAGAGGGGAACTGAAACCCAGAATTATGTGGGATCAAAAAATTGCAGGATTTATCTGGCTGAATCTCCAGGCAGGACTCAGGATGAACTGGAGATTTGATGTGATGAATAAAGCGGGAAGCAGGGAAATTGCTGATCGTTTTTATGAAAACCAATTAACGAATCCCTTCTTCTTTGCAATCAGTTTGAATCTGGTAAGTCCTTAGTGGGTAAACTTATTTGGCTACCTGTCTTGTCCAGGTATCTGTACGCCCAATTAAAGATATGCCGATATATCCGCGTACATCCAATGTGTTTTCGTTTTTCAATTTAATGGTACAATTATACGTATTGCCCGACTTAGGGTCATAAATTTTTCCGTCTTCCCAAAGTTTTTCTCCTTTATATACAAACCCCCATGTATTAATGAGACCAATTACAGGGCGACTCCGTACAGATTCATCCGGATGATTTTTATCCAGTTTTGGTTTGCCCGTTTCAGGATCAATCGGCTCTTTTAGCCAAACGATTTTACCCTGGTAGGAATCTCCATTTTTGTAAATTTTAATCATGCCGGTACCTTCACCGTTTTTCCAGACACCTACAATTTTATCACCCTCATTTTGTGCAAAAGAGATAATAGAGAAAAAAAAGGTGGTGACTAATAAGGATAATTTTTTTACTGTATTCATTGGATTTTTTTACAAGTTAGAAATTTTTTGTGATTTCATTTCAACAAATGCTAAATTGGAAAAAAATTATTCTGTGCATATTCTTCATATTAGTGCGGAAGCCTATCCGGTAGCGAAAGTAGGTGGGCTGGCTGATGTGGCTGGTGCTTTGCCCAAATACCTCAACATCGAGGGGCACGATGCTAAACTTGTTTTACCCATGCATCGTACCCGCTATCTCAATACCCATGAATGGGAAGTGGTTCATAAGGGAGTCACCAATATGGGGGATCATTATTTCGAATATACGGTCATCAGGGAGTCAAGCGGAACATTGGGCTATGAGTTGTATCTCGTTGATATATTTGGACTACTTGACCGCGAAGGTATTTATGGTTATGAGGATGATGCCTATCGTTTCCTCGCTTTTCAGCTCTCAGTAGTTGACTGGATGAGTAACTGGAGCTACCGTCCCGATGTGGTCCACGTGCACGATCATCATACGGCATTGATTCCTTTTATTCTGCAGTATTGTTACCGCTACGGACATTTGCAAAAAATTCCAACGATCCTTACCATACACAATGCGCAATATCAGGGATGGATGAACTGGAACATGGCGACTTTGTTGCCGCCTTACGACCTCTGGAAAAGAGGAATGCTTGAATGGGAAGGACAGATTAATCCTTTGGCATGCGGTATTAAATGCGCTTCGCGTGTTACAACCGTAAGCTGGTCGTATCTCGAAGAATTGAAATATAATAGTAACGGGCTGGAGTCGTTGATTCAACAGGAAATTGCCAAGTGTTCCGGTGTTCTCAATGGTATTGATGCGATGGTTTGGAATCCTGCCTCTGATCAATATCTCAAACAGTCCTATAATGCTGATAAAGTAACAGAAGGAAAAGCTGCCGCTAAGCGCGAACTCTGTGATGTGTTCGGCCTGGATTCTAACAAACCACTTTTTATTTTTATTGGCAGATTAGTAGCAGATAAAGCGGCGGATTTGTTGCCATCTATCGTGGGCGAAAGTTTTTATCACCTGGGTAGAAAAATGAGCTTTCTCTTTTTAGGCAGCGGCGATCCTCAAATTGAAGCCCAACTCAACGCCATGAATGTATATGCTGAACAGGATTATAGCTGTTATATTGGCTATAATGAAGGACTGAGTCATCAGCTGTATGCCGGCGCTGATTTTTTACTGATGCCCAGTCGTGTAGAACCCTGCGGACTCAATCAGATGTATGCACTTCGCTATGGAACAGTACCTTTGGTGCGTAAGACAGGCGGATTGAAAGATACAATTAAGGATCAGGGAGAGGAGGGAGGCTATGGCTTTTTATTCGAACACGCTTCCGTGCCGGATGTTATTCATGCCATTTCCCGTGCGCTTGAATTATATGAAGATAAGGATGCACTGCATCGCTGCCGTAAACAAATGATGAATCTGGATTTCAGCTGGCAACACAGCGTACGGAATTATTTATACTTGTATCACAGTGTTCAAAAGTCCTAAGCTGATACAACCATTTTTTTAAAACATGAAAGCTGGTTTTGTAAATATTTTTGGAAAACCCAACGCGGGAAAAAGCACGCTCCTGAATGCATTGCTCGAGGAAAAGTTGGCTATTATTTCTCCCAAAGTACAGACCACTCGCCACCGTATTAAGGGCATTCTCACTACAGCTGATTATCAGATCGTTTTTTCGGATACGCCCGGCATCATCGAACCCAAATACAAATTGCAACAGAAAATGATGATGGCGGTAAAAAGTGCACTCGAAGACGCAGATCTGGCTTTGCTTTTAATAGATATCAAAGATAATTGGGAAGAAAATGATGCCCTTTTTGCATCTCTTCAACTTTCGGTTCCTGCCTTGGTAGTGTTGAATAAAACAGACCAGGTGAAGAGCCCCAAAATTGAGGAAGCAAAACAGTTTTTTTCGGGAAAATCTTATTGCAAAAAAGTATTATCCATTTCTGCGCTGAAAGGCTTTGATAAAAATGTTTTTTTAAAGGAAGTGTTGGAAATGCTGCCGGAGGGAATGCCGTTTTTTGAGGAAGATCAGATAACAGATCTGAATACCCGTTTTTTTGTAGGAGAAATCATTCGGGAAAAGATTTTTGAATTGATGGAAGAAGAAATTCCCTATCATACCACGGTACTGGTGAATGCTTTTCAGGAAAAATCGAGTCTTATTAAAATAACTGCAGATATCATCGTGCAGCGTGATACTCAAAAATCCATCCTTATCGGTGCAGGCGGCAAGATGATCAAGGAGATAGGCGTTCGTGCAAGAAAGGATATTGAGAAATTCCTCGACTCAAAAATATTTTTGGAACTGTTTGTAAAAGTGCGCGACAAGTGGCGCGACAATGAGCTTTTTCTTAAAGAATACGGATATTTTTAAACTTAGCTTCAACGGTTTCCACTAATGCTTCCTCTGAACTTTATTATATTTTTGCATTATGATTCAAGATACTCATGCTCCCGATTACACTTACCTGCTCCCGGAAGATTTCGACGACCATAGTCGTGTGTGGATTTATCAGTCCAACCGCTTACTCAGCATGAGTGAAGCCCTGCAACTCGAGAGCCTGCTGGATACATTCATCAGTGAGTGGAAAAGTCATGGTAAAAAAGTAAAGGGCTTCGGGACTTTATTCTTTGGTCAATTTATTATTCTCATGGCCGATGAAACGGCATCAGGAGTGAGCGGGTGCAGTACCGACAGCAGTGTGCGTTTCATTCAGCAACTAGAAAAAACATTTAACATTCAATTGCTCGACCGACAGTTACTGGCTTTCTGGCATAATAATAAAGTACAAACACTTCCTTTGTCACAAGTTCCCTATGCATTGGAACATCAATTCATTACCCAGGATACGCTTTATTTCAATAATCTGGCCGATACCAAAATCAAACTACTCCGAGAATGGATGATTCCCCTGAAAGACAGCTGGCTTAAAAGATATTTGGTAAAGACAAGTTTGTAGCCCAGGGGTTGTATTGCCATTTGCATGCGTTAATTTCGCAAAAATTTTTTCTCATGGCATTAATGAAATCCATTTCCGGTATCCGCGGCACGATTGGCGGCGAGCCGGGGAATAACCTTACCCCAATAGATATTGTAAAATTTGCGGCGGCTTACGGCAGTATTATCCTTCAAAAAAACAAAGGCAATAAAATAGTTATAGGACGTGATGCACGCATGAGTGGCGCCATGGTAAGTCAGCTGGTATCTCAAACGCTGGTAGGATTAGGTGCGCATGTAATTGATTTGGGATTGAGTACGACACCCACTGTTGAGATGGCAGTGGTTTTTGAAAACGCAGCGGGTGGCATTATTCTAACCGCCTCTCACAATCCGAAAGAATGGAATGCGTTGAAATTATTGAATGAGAAAGGAGAATTTATTTCCGCCGAAGAAGGGAAGCAGGTGCTGGCGCTGGCGGAAAATGAAAAAATAACATTTACATCAGTTGATGATTTAGGAGCCATTCAGCAGAATGATAACAGTTTGCAAAAACACATTTATGCCATATTGGCGCATCCTTTTGTAAATAAATCCGCTGTTGAAAAGAAAAATTTCAAAGTCGTAGTGGATGCAATCAACAGCTCCGGCGCTTTTGCGGTGCCAGCACTTTTGAAATCGCTTGGTGTAACTGATGTTATTGTTTTGAATGAGGAGATGCACGGCAATTTTGCCCATAATCCGGAGCCCCTGGCAGAACATCTCACGGAGTTATGCAGCAGGGTAGTGGGAGAAAAAGCAGATTTAGGTATTGCCGTAGATCCGGATGTGGACAGACTCTGTTTTGTATCAGAAGACGGCACTTTATTTGGAGAAGAATACACATTGGTAGCAGTAGCGGATTATATTTTGAAACACAAACCAGGCTCAACCGTTTCCAATCTTTCTTCCACCCGCGCACTACGTGATATCACCCTGAAATATGGAGGGCACTATTATGCCAGTGCAGTAGGGGAGGTGAATGTGGTAACCAAAATGAAAGAAGTCAATGCCGTAATAGGTGGGGAAGGCAATGGCGGCATCATTGATCCGCAATTGCATTATGGAAGAGACGCGTTGATAGGCGTTGCTTTGTTCCTTTCTCATCTGGCAGCAACCGGATTATCTGTTTCTGCGTTAAGAAAAACCTACCCCGATTACAAAATGGTGAAGGATAAAGTGATCTTAGCTTCCGGAACTGATCTGCAATCCATCCTTAAAAAAGTAGAAGCTGCATTTCCCGAAGCAAGCATCAATACCATAGACGGACTCAAAATGGATTTTGAAAATACCTGGGTGCATCTGCGTGCCAGCAATACCGAACCCATTGTAAGAATTTATGCCGAAGCATTAGAATTAACCGAAGCGCAGCAGCTGGTGGATCGGGTGAAGGGACTGATGGGGTGAATTGTTCATTCGTTTATTTGTTGATTCGTTGAGCCGTTTAGGAGTTTAGGAGTTTAGGGTTGAGAGATAATTTATGTCTTTTCCCACTCCTTTAGGAGGAGATTAAAGGGGAGGATATAATGCACAACAAAAAACCAGGGCGAGTGGGGGGTGTTTTAGAATTTTTTGGTTAGTTGTTATCGGTTTACCACCATTCGGTTAGCTCTTTTTTTTTGCGGTGAAAATTACCTATTTTTACCGCACATTCTGCGGTGGTAAATTATGTACATACACGAAAAAAAAGACTGGACTGATTTTTATTGGGATGATCAATTAATATCACCCATTCTGGCTTCGGTAAGACATTTACAAGGTCGTCTGTTGGGTCGTATGGAAAGTTTAGGCTTCGAGTTTATTGAAAATGCTACCCTTGAGTCCCTAATACTTGAAGTAGTCGATACATCGAGAATTGAAGGGGAATTTTTGAATCCTGAATTGGTTCGTTCATCCATTGCTCGTAAAATGGGGATTGAGAATGCCGCATTCGTGAAAACACCCAGAAATGTTGATGGAATTGTTGATGTTATTCTGGATGCCACACAAAATTTTAAAACTCCTTTTACTGAAAAAAGGCTTTTAGGATGGCATCATTCTTTATTTCAATCAGGTTATAGTGGGCATCAGCAGATTGATGTTGCAAAATACCGTTCGGGCGGAATGAAAGTTGTATCAGGGATTTTTGGCAGAGAAAAAATTCATTTTGAAGCACCATCGGCTGAAAGAGTTGCAGCTGAAATGAAACAGTTTTTAAAATGGATGAATGCTGAAAGCCGGTTGGATTTAGTCCTCAAATCCATGATCGCGCATTTTTGGTTTGTTACGATACATCCTTTTGATGATGGAAACGGAAGAATAGGTCGCGCTATTTTAGATATGTTGCTTGCAAAAAGCGATGGCAGCAAGATTCGGTTTTACAGCCTGTCCAACCAAATTTTCAAAGAACATAAGCGCTATAACAACATCATCGAACAGGCACAAAAAGGTACACAAGACATTACCGTTTATTTAGAATGGTTTTTGGGTTGTTTTGAAAGAGCACTGCTAGCAAGTGAACAGAATCTGGAAATTATTTTGGATAAAGCGAAGTTTTGGGACAGCTATAAATTGATAAAAATCAATGAAAGACAAAGGCTTGTGATCAATTATTTATACGATAACTACGATAAAAAAAATGCTTTTTTACGAACCTCTGCTTATGCTAAGCTTGCAAAATGTTCAACCGATACTGCTTTAAGAGATTTGCAGGATTTGGTTGCCAAAAATATGCTATCTGTTGAAGACAGCGGAAAGAAAACCAATTATTGTATTGCCAGCCCCAAAGGCATAAGAATACCCAAAATCTCTTCCTAACAAATGTATCTTTGCAACTGATTTTCAAGTGCTCAGATGCAAAGAATTTATCTAGATAATGCGGCAACTACCCCCTTGGATCCAATAGTACTGGATGCGATGATGCCGTATATGCAGGACAAATTCGGCAATCCCTCCACCATCTATTCCTACGGAAGAGAGACCCGACTCGCCATTGAAAATGCACGTAAATCAGTAGCAAAAATATTGAATGCCCACCCGGCTGAAATATTCTTCACCAGCGGCGGAACGGAAAGTTCTAACACTGCCATTTTTGGCGCTGTCAGAGATTTGGGCTGTACTCACATTATCACCTCTGCCATCGAACACCATGCTACGCTTCATCCAATTGAGTACCTGGAAAAAAAGAAAGAAGCAACAGTCAACTATGTGAAGCTGAAAGAGAAAGGACATATTGATCTGGCAGATTTAGAATATCAGCTTCAACAAATTTCTCCTCAAAAAGTGCTGGTCAGTCTGATTCATGCCAACAATGAAATAGGCAATAAAATCAGTCTGCATGAAGTAGGAGAGATCTGCAACCGATATGGGGCAATTTTTCACTCCGATACGGTACAAACGGTTGGACATTTTCCATTCGATCTTCGGAATACGCCGGTTCATTTTATCACCGGATCAGCGCATAAATTTTACGGTCCCAAAGGAGTGGGGCTTCTGTATGTGAATGAAAATATCCGAATTCACCCCTTCATGATGGGGGGTGGACAAGAACGCAATATGCGCGCCGGAACCGAAAACCTCTATGGAATAGTCGGCTTTGCCAAGGCGCTGGAATTAGCTACCGCTTCCATGGAAACGGTTGGACAATATTTAAGAGAGCTTAAATTATTTATGCTGGAAGCACTTCAGCAAAATTTCCCTCAACTCATCATCAACGGTGATCCAACCGGATTTTCAAACGATACCGTTTTGAATGTTGGTTTCCCCAAAAACGAAAAAACGGAAATGCTGCTGATGAATCTGGATATGGCGGGTATCTGTGTTTCAGGCGGAAGTGCCTGTACCAGTGGCGCTGCCAAAGGCTCACATGTCATCGAAACTATTCACCCCGGAAAGGAAATCATTCCGGTTCGGTTTTCGTTCAGTAAGCACAATACGAAGGAAGAAATTGTTCGGGTCATTCAGGAATTGAAGCGACATGCCTAACTTTACCCTCAAACAATCAATTACATACAATATGACAATTAAATCTAAAGCAGTCTGGGGAATACTCTTTCTCTCAGTTATCCATTTATTTGCCTGTAAGGCTCCTGAACAAAAAACGGCAGCGAGTGCCGCTAATCAAGGATTACCGGAAAATTTACTGCAATCCAATATCTACGAGGTGAATGTTCGCCAATACACACCTGAAGGTACTTTTCAGGCTTTTGCCAAGTCCTTGCCCAGACTCAAAGAAATGGGGGTGGATATTTTATGGTTTATGCCCATCACCCCCATTAGTATAGAAGATAGGAAAGGCGTGCTGGGGAGTTATTATGCCGTCGCTGATTACACCGCAGTGAATCCAGAGTTCGGCACAATAGAAGACTGGAAAAAGCTGGTGAAAGAAGCCCAGGGGATGGGAATGAAAGTAATCATTGACTGGGTGGCCAACCACACAGGCGCCGACAATCGCTGGATTAAAAGCAATCCTGATTTTTATATCAAGGGAGCTGATGGCAAATTGAAATTCGCTTTCGACTGGAGTGATACCCGCGACCTGAATTACTGGAATCCAATATTGCACGACAGCATGATCAATTCTATGAAGTTTTGGGTGAAAGAGACCGGAATTGACGGTTTCAGATGTGATGTGGCGGCAGAAGTACCCCGACTTTTCTGGCAAAAAGCCACTGCAGAACTGAAAAAGACCAAGTCAGACATCATTCTTTTAGCAGAAGCGGACATTGCCTGGATCCATGATGCCGGTTTTCAGTTGAGCTATGCCTGGGATGCTTTTGCTCAGATGAAGAAAGTGGCAAAAGGAGAGGCAAGTGCCAGGGTTTTGGATACCGTTTTGAGAAAAATGGATGAAACCTATCCGCCCGGCGCATTCAAAATGTATTTTACCAGCAACCACGATGAAAATACCTGGAATAAAGCGGATTATGCCACTATGCCCGGGGCAGTGCATGCGCCATTTGCCGTACTTACTCACACTTGGAAAAATTCTATTCCATTGATTTACAGTGGACAAGAGGAACCATTCTTAGATTCTTTATCCTTTTTTTACAAGGATACCATTCAGTTTAAAAATTACGCCAGGGCTGATTTTTATAAAGCCTTGCTGAACCTTAGAAAGAAAAATCCGGCTTTAGCGGCAGATGCGGTTTACACCAAACTGAATTCTGATAAGGATGATGCAGTTTATTGCTTTCAAAAAGAAAAAAATGGAAAGAAAGTATTGATTCTCTTAAATCTCTCAGCCAAAGTTCAATATTTTACTTTAGCAGAAAAAATAGCCGGGAAATACTTCAACTTATTTTCCAATAAACAAGAGGAAATAAAAGATAATCAGCAATTTACATTACCTGAATGGGGTTATACGGTTTATAGTTTGGAATAAATATTGGAGATGAATTTGCTTGCGCCCATACAGATTAAACCTTTGCTAACGCCGATCACGCATGGTCAAAAGATCATGATGATCGGCAGTTGTTTTACAGAACATATCGGTAAAGAGCTATCTGACTTAAAGTTTACAGTTCTTCAGAATCCAAACGGCATATTATTTGAACCGGCGAGTATTTGCCGGTCCATAACGGGATATTTGGAGAAGAAGCTGTATCAGGAATCAGACCTTCAATACTTTAACGATTTATGGCAAAGCTGGGATCATCACAGTCGCTTTTCTGATCCTGAAATAAATAATTCATTAAATCTTATAAATAATTCTCAATCAGAAGCTTATCAATTTATTTTTGAGGCTGATTGGTTGTTGATTACCCTCGGTTCGTCTTATGTTTACCGATTGAAAGAGGAGGATAGATTCGTAGCAAACTGTCATAAAGCACCGTCGCAATGGTTTGATAAGTATCTAATTTCCATAGAAGAACAGGTTTCCTGGTTGGACAATATCATTCACCGACTATTTCACGTCAATCCTAAATTAAAAATACTGTTTACTATAAGTCCAGTCAGGCATTTGCGAGATGGAGTTATAGATAATAACCGGAGCAAGGCTCGGTTAATTGAGACCGTACATCACTTGGTCAATAAATTTGATCGATTGTTTTATTTTCCGGCTTATGAGCTGGTGGTGGATGTTTTACGGGATTACCGGTTTTACGATATTGATCTGGCGCACCCGAATTATGCTGCCACGCGCTTCGTGATGGATCATTTCGCTGAGTTTGCCTTCGATGAACCCACCCGGGAATTGAATCAAAAGATTCGAGAAATCGTTACGGCAAGCCGCCATAAACCCATTCATCCGGATTCGGCGCAGCACAAGCAGTTTTTAGAGAAATCTTATCATAAGACGCTTGCATTATGTCAGCAACATCCGGGGTTGGATTTTGAGAATGAATTAGCTTATTTCAATAATTTAGGAATTTAGTTCTTGATTTGCGTTTAGGAGTCCGTCTTTTAAAGCCTGCGTTAAGCGCTAAACATATAGTTATCGTCATCCTGAGCGAAAGCGAAGGATCTCATGTTTGAGAATGCTTCTAATATAGAGATGTTTGGCTGTCGCTCAATATGCCGTCCTTTTTTCTCTCACATCTTTTATCGCATAATTAATATTATGTTAAATAGGATATCCGTAGAATTATGCCCCAAATCCCCCTTCAACGCAAAACCCATAACTGATAACAGATAACCAACAACCTCCAACTCATAAGTTTCTTCCCTCAACTAAACATCTCCTTAATTCGTTCAAAAAATCCTTTCTCCGATTTATCGGGATGCGGTTGGAAATTATCGCTGCTCTGTAATTTCTCGAGCATGGATTTTTCATCTGAGTTCAGTGTTTGGGGTGTCCAGATGTTTACATATACCAGCTGATCGCCTTTCTCATAAGACTGAACTGCCGGGAAGCCTTTTCCTTTTAGTTTAAAGATTTTTCCACTTTGTGTTCCGGCCGGAATTTTTATTTTAGCACGTCCGTCTATGGTTGGTACTTCGACCTGGGTGCCAAAAACTGCATCCGGGAATGAAATGTGGAGATCATACGCCACATTCAAACCATCGCGGTGTAATTGCGGGTGTCCTTCTTCTTCAACCAACACAATTAAATCACCCGGACCTCCGCCTCTTTCTCCAATATTCCCTTTGCCGGATAGACTGAGTTGCATTCCTTCCTGCACTCCGGCTGGAATGTCAATCGTGATATTTTCCTCCCCGTAAACCCTGCCTTCTCCTTTACAGCTGCCGCACTTATTAGCAATAGTAGTCCCTTCTCCGTTACAGTTCGGGCATGTGGTTACGGTCTGCATTTGTCCCAGAAAAGTATTCTGAACTCTTCTTACCTGACCGCTTCCATTACAAGAGCCGCAGGTTTGAATGCTGCTTTTATCCTTGGCTCCGCTGCCGTTACAGGTACCGCAGGAAACGTATTTTTTTACCTTAATGGTTTTGCTGGCGCCCTTGGCGATTTCTTCAAAGTTCAGCTTGATACGCACCCGCAGATTACTGCCGCGAACTCCCCTGGCTCTGCCACCGCCACCTCCGCGTCGCTGGCCGCCTCCAAAGAAACTTCCGAACATATCCTCCCCGAAAACATCTCCAAATTGACTGAAAATGTCTTCCATATTCATGCCTTGTCCGCCTCCAAATCCTCCTCTTCCGTTATTGCCCAAGCCGGCATGACCATAACGATCATATTGCGCCCGCTTGTCATTGTCGCTCAACACTTCATACGCTTCGGCTGCCTCTTTGAATTTTTCTTCCGCCTGCTTGTCGCCCGGATTACGATCCGGATGATATTGCATCGCCACCTTCCGGTATGCCTTTTTTATCTCATCCGCGGAAGCAGATTTAGACACGCCCAATATTTCGTAAAAATCTCTTTTCATTGTAAGGTTTGATAAGCCTGAAGTTTATTTGCCTACTACGACTTTGGCAAAACGTATAATTTTATCATTCAGAAGATAGCCTTTTTCTACCTCATCAATTACTTTTCCTACTAAATCTTCCGATGGAGCGGGAATTTCAGTAATTGCTTCGTGCCTGTCAGCATCAAAATCAAGGCCTTTGACTTCCATAACTTTTAATCCGCGGGACTGTAGAATATTTCTTAACTTATGAAAGACCAGTCTTACCCCGGTATGCTCCTGCCCTGTCTTGTTAAGTTCTGCCTCTGCCCGATCGGTATCGTCAAGAACTTCCAAAAGCGATTGAATCACTTCTTTACCTGCAGTTTGAATTAATTCTAATCTTTCTTTGCTATTACGGCGCTTATAATTATCAAATTCCGCAAAAAGATATAGGTATTTCTTTTTCTCTTCCTCCAGTTCAAGTTTCAATTTTTCCAGTTCACTCAGTTCCGGAGCAGCTTCCACTGGATTGTTTGCTGCATTTTCAGCGGTGGTCGTCTCCTGAAATTCCTGTTGCATTTCTTTTTCTGCCATTTCGTACGTTTTTTAAAGTTTAATAGGAAATTCTGTCGGCAAAAGTAGTAAATGCAAGAATGCTGCCAATGAACAGAAGAGGACAAATTGTCTAAAAAAAGACAATCAGCAAGACAAAATGGAAAAAGATAGTGCGTTTTTCTTTTAAGTTTTAACTTAAAAGGATATATTAACGTGTTAGTAGCACATTGTATTTCAGCGGGGGCGTATCCATGAAGCCCATACAAACAATGCAATCTTCTTTAACAGGTTTATCAATAATTGCACAATTATAAACTTCGCCAACGACCAGATTGGAAGGCAGGTCACAAAAATTTCCAACAGAGAAAACATGCTGAAGATCCTCCCAATTCACTCCTTTGGTATAAAAATCAGGATCCTGAATAGACAAGATAGTATAAGCACAGAATTGACGCTCAACTTTTACTTTAAAAGTATTGGTAGTTTTGGGATTATCCGTAATAGGATTCTCAGGTCTGCAATGAGTAGGTTTAGGTTTTATGCAGCCAACAATGAAAAATAAGGATAAGAAAAGAAACATACTTGCCGAAAGGAATTGTTTCATGGTATTTATTTATAAAATAAAGATAAGAAAAATTTAATTTGCACCATGTCTGATTCAAAAAAAGTTGTTCTTAAAAGAAAAATAAGTCCCAGAATACAAAACGGTCACCCCTGGATCTTTGGAAATGAGGTGCATGAAATTTTTGGAATGCCCGCTGCCGGAGATATTGTGGATTTATCTTTTCATGACGGCAAATTTGCAGGGAAGGGTTATTACAATCCTAATTCCCAGATTCAGGTTCGGTTACTAACAAGAAATGCCAAAGAGGAGATCAATGACAACTTCTTTTTAAGGAAACTGGAGGAAGCCTGGAAATACCGTCAACAATTAGGTTATACTGAAAATTGTCGCCTCATCTTTGGCGAGGCTGATGGTATCCCCCAATTGATCATTGATAAATTCAACGATTATTTTGTGATTCAGACGCTGGCGCTTGGGATTGATGTATGGAAGCCGGCAATTGTGAGTGCCCTCCAAAAAATATTTAGTCCAAAAGGCATCTATGAAAGAAACGATGTGCCGGTGCGCGAGCTGGAAGGATTAACGCAGCAGAAAGGTTTCTTGAGTGATCCTTTCGATACCCATATCATCATCAACGAAAATGGTTTGAAGTTTCATGTGGACATTGCCAATGGACAAAAGACGGGTTATTTCCTGGATCAGCAGGATAACCGAAGGGCGATTCAGCACATTGTAAAAGGAGCAGATGTACTGGGTGCTTTTACCTATACTGGTACTTTTGAAATCCATGCCGCACACTACGGAGCGAGGTCGGTACTCGGACTCGATATCAGCGAGAATGCCATTTCCATGTGTAAAAAAAATGCGGAACTCAATGGGGTGTCTTCAATTTGCAATTTCGAATGTGTAAATGCATTTGACGTATTGAAGAACTGGGTAAAAGAAGGAAGAAAATATGATGTCGTAATGCTTGATCCTCCCTCCTTTACCAAATCGAGAGCCAATATCCAAAAGGCCATTACCGGATACAAAGAGATCAATTTACGCGGTATGCGTTTGGTGAAACCCGGCGGCTTTTTAGTAACTTCTTCCTGCACCAATCTGGTGCAACCCGATTTATTTCTGGAGATTATTCAGATGGCTGCCAAAGATGCAAAGCGTTCCTTAAGACAGGTAACTTTTCAGACCCAAAGCGCCGACCATCCGATTGTCTGGGGCTGGGAGAATACCCATTACCTTAAATTTCTGATTGTACAGGTGATGTAGCGGTTACCAGCTCCCCCCTGCACCCCCTCCGCCAAAACTACCGCCGCCAAAACCACCGAAGCCGCCTCCGCCGCCTGATCTGCCGCCACTGAATCCGCCGGAAGGGAACCATATCGGTGGGACACTACTACCCCAATGTCTTCTACCACTTCGACTGATCATTCCTCCCCCTCCTCCTCTTCTGCCAATGGATGAAATAATCAAAAATATTACAACGATAATGATGATTGCAAACGGAGGAATCCCGTCTTTCTTTTTTCTTTTATGATAGCCTTCAGGGGGAGTATATTCTCCTTTGGAAGCGAGCATTAAAGCATTGGTGCCTTCTTCGAGTCCCCTGTATATATCATGCGCCTTGAAATTGGGGAGAATTTCATCTTCAATAATCTGTTTAGCAGTGATATCTGGGATGGCGCCTTCCAGCCCATATCCTGTAGCGATCCATATTTTTTTCTTATTGCGTTCTTTGTCAATCAGCACTACCAGCACCACTCCGTTATTATTATCCTTGCCTCCTACTCCCCATTTTCTTCCCAGCGCAACAGCAAAATCCTCGATTTCATAATCACCGATATCGCCGATCGTGACCACGGCAATCTGATTAGAGGTGCTATCATCGAAAGCCGACAATTTTTGCTCCAATGCGTTGCGTTGATCGTCGGATAATAATTTCAGGTAGTCATTGACCAATCTAGGCGGGTTGGGCTGAGCAGGAATAAATTTTTCTACTCCCTGTGCAACCAAAAAGAAAGGCGATAGAAAAAAGTAAATGAATACAATGAAGAGGCGATTATTCATAGGAGATTATTTGCCAAAAACAATATCGTTCGACAATTCATTTTTATCTTGTTTGTCAAAAGGGAAATGTGTTTGTAGTGCAGCGCCGATATCGGAAATGACATGAACAATTCCATCTACAAAGTGATACGCTTTAAACTCACTCAAAATCAGCTGAACTTCTTTATTCCAGAAATCAGTACCCACTTTTTCATGAATGCCTTGTCCGCCGTAAATAGCCAGTTGATGATCTTTGATGGCGAGGTATAATAAAACGCCGTTGCCCAGTTCTGTTTGATGCATCTGTAGCTCATAAAACAATTCCTTTGCCCGATCCACCGGATCCAGATAGCTGCAGCGGCTTTCCATATAGACCCGAATTTCTCCGGAGGTTTTTTGTTCCGCCGCGCTGATTGCTTCAGTAACCTTTTGTTGTTCCGCATCGGTTAAAAAAGGCTTGGAGGGGAAGATGAAGGAGAATAAAGACATGCTTATTCAAATTTTACTTCGGGCGCTTTTTCAGAACCCTGTTCAGCAGTGAAGCCTTCTTTTTGTGAGAAGCCAAATGCACCAGCCAGTAGATTCATTGGGAAAGAACGGACTTTCACGTTGTAATCTTTAACGGCGGCATTGAAATCATTGCGCGCCACTTTAATGCGATTCTCTGTTCCTTCCAGTTGCGTTTGCAGATTGCGGAACGCTTCATTGGCTTTCAGATTGGGATAATTTTCGGTAATCATCAATAATCTTCCCAGCGCCTGACTCAATTGACCTTGTGCCGCCTGAAACTCTTTAATTTTTTCGGGGGTAAGATTTTCAGGATCTACTTTCATCTGAGTCGCTTTTGAACGTGCTTCGATCACATTCTGCAAAGTAGTCTGCTCGAAATTCGCTTCCCCTTTAACGGTGTTAACCAGATTGGGAATCAGATCGGCTCTGCGCTGATAATCACTCTGTACATTATTCCAGGCGTTTTTAACCACCTCATCTTGTTTAACCAGTCCGTTGTATCCGTTGCAACCCCAGAAGAGGAAAATGACTAATAAGCCTACCACTGAAAGGGTGATGATTGTACTTGATTTCATTTTAATTAGTAATTAATAATTAAGAATTAATAATTGGGGAATGTCTATATGTGAAGTTAAAAGTAAAAAGATGAAAGTGAAAAGTTAAAACCAACAACTTACAACCTACAACTTTTGTATCGCTGCAATCCCCGGCAAGGTCTTTCCTTCAAAAAATTCGAGCATTGCTCCGCCACCAGTGGAGACGTAACTTACTTTATCCGCAAGATGGAACATATTCACTGCAGCCACACTGTCGCCGCCACCGACCAAACTATAAGCGCCGTTCGAGGTTGCTTCTGCTACTGTAAGGGCAATGGCTTTAGTGCCTTCCTGAAATTTCTCCATTTCAAAAACACCCATGGGGCCATTCCATAAAATGGTTTTGCTGTTGAGGATTACAGATTTAAAATCAGCAATGGCTTGTTTGCCGATATCCAATCCCATCCAGCCGGAAGGAATATTGCCACTCTCGCAATGATCGGTTTGAGCATCTGCAGCAAACTTGTCGGCGATGGTGCTGTCGATTGGCAGATGAATATTGACCCCTTTTGCCTTTGCTTTTTCTAAGATCTCTAAGGCTAATGCCAGGCGGTCCTCTTCACAAAGGGAGTTGCCGATATTTTTGCCCAATGCTTTCCAGAAGGTATAGGCCATGCCTCCTCCAATAATAATATCAGTCGCTCTGTCGAGCAAATTTTCAATGATTAAAATCTTATCGCTCACTTTTGCGCCTCCGATAATAGCTGTAAATGGTTTTTGTGCATTCAGCAAAACTTTTTCTCCTGCTGCCACCTCTCCTTCCATCAGCAGACCAAACATTTTATTTTCAGTAGAGAAATATTTGGCAATCACCGCCGTGCTGGCATGCGCGCGATGCGCTGTTCCGAAAGCGTCATTTACATAAACATCTCCATGCTTACTTAATTTTTCTGCAAAGGCTTCATCTCCTTTCTCCTCTTCTTTATAAAAACGCAGGTTTTCCAGTAATAAAACTTGTCCGCCTTTCAATGAAGCTGAAAGCTGATAAGCTTCCGATCCAATGCAGTCGTTTGCAAATAAGACCTTGACTCCGATTGATTGCTCAAGGTGAGCAATCAAATGTTTCAAAGAAGATTTCTCCTCCGGCCCTTCTTTAGGGCGACCCATATGACTCATCAGAATAACACTTCCACCATCTGCTAATATTTTTTTAACGGTAGGAATAGCGGCACGAATGCGGGTATCGTCTGTAATGGCATAAGTCGCTTTATCAAGCGGCACGTTGAAGTCAACGCGTATCAATGCTTTTTTTCCTGAAAAATTGAAGGATGAAAATTTACTCATGATGGAGAAATTAAAATGAATTGCAATAATTGAATGCGGCGAAATTAATCAATTCCTAATAAACACCATCTGTACCAATAGCTAACAAACGGAAGCATGTGTTCCTAAGTTTTCAAAATCATGTTAAAATCTTTCGATTCTCAACTAGAATTGTTTACAAAGTGTCGTTTTCTTTCTTTATAGTATTAAATTGCAATAAATATGTATCTCAGGTTTAGGATATTTAACGTTTCTCTTATTTCAGTTCTCTTGTCGATTTTTTTGCCGTTATTTTCCTGTGCGCCACTCGATGTCAACAATCCAAATAGTAATCAATCCATCAATACATCTTATATGACTTCAAATGATTTTACGAAAACAGACACTGCTACTTTCGGAGCAGGTTGCTTTTGGTGTGTAGAAGCCATTTTTCAGCGGGTAGAAGGGGTTTTAAAAGTAACCAGTGGCTATTGCGGAGGTCATGTAATCAATCCAACCTACGAACAGGTTTGTGAAAAAAATACAGGCCATGTCGAAGTAGCGCAAATTGTATTTGATCCTGCCAAAATTTCTTTCGATGAATTACTGGAAATTTTTTGGAAGACTCATGACCCAACCACTCCCAATCAACAGGGCAATGATGTGGGACCACAATACAGAAGTGTCGTTTTTTATCATAACGAAATCCAACAAAAAAAAGCGAATCAATACAAGAAAGCGCTTGATGGAAGCGGCGCATTTGTCCATCCCATCGTTACTACCATCGAACCTTATCAGAATTATTTTGAAGCAGAAGATTATCATCAGAATTATTTTAATTTAAATAAAAATACAAATCCCTACTGCTCCTATGTTGTACAGCCGAAGGTGGAGAAGTTTGAGAAGGTTTTTAAACACAAGCTTCGGAAAGAATAAAAACAGCCAATGAATTTGTCTATTGTTATTCTCTTGACAGATTTTGATCTATCACAGGGTTCTTTTTCATAATATCACAGATATTCAGTTATTTAGCAAAATCTGAATAGTTAATACTTAATTATAAACCTCCTCTCCTATGCGTTATTATCTGATTGCAGGTGAAGCCAGTGGTGATTTGCATGGAAGTAACCTGATAAAGGCCATTTGTCAAGCAGATAACTCAACTGTTATACGTTGCTGGGGCGGTGATTTGATGGGTGCTGCTTCCGGGAAGGATGTGGTTAAACATTATCGTGAACTTGCTTTTATGGGGTTCTGGGAGGTGTTAAAAAATTTATCTGCTATCTTAAAAAATATTAGCTTTTGTAAAAAAGATATCCTTTCCTTTCGTCCGGATGTTCTGGTGCTGATTGACTACCCTGGTTTTAATTTAAGAATTGCAGAATGGGCGAAACAGCAAAATATAAAAGTGGTCTATTACATCTCTCCTCAGGTTTGGGCATGGAAGGAAAACAGGGTTAAAAAAATGAAGCAGTGTATTGATAAAATGCTGGTCATTCTGCCTTTTGAAAAAGAATTTTACGAAAAAAAATGGCATTGGCCCGTTCAGTATGTAGGTCACCCATTAATGGAAGCGATTCAGCAATTTCGATCTCATCATGCCCAAACGATTTCAGAGCATAAACCAATCATTGCTTTATTGCCCGGTAGTCGTCAACAGGAAATTAAACTCAAGCTTCCCATTATGCTTAAGGTGGCGGCTCAGTTTTCGGATTATCAGTTTGTGATTGCGAAAGCTCCGGGCATTGAAGAAAATTTTTATGATGAATTTATTGCAAAAACTTCAAATGTCAGCTATGTTTCCAATCAAACCTATGCATTACTACAGCAAGCTACAGCAGCATTAGTAACCAGCGGAACTGCCACTCTTGAAACCGCCTTATTCGGCGTACCACAGGTGGTGTGCTATAAAGGAAGTAGAATCAGTTATGAGATTGCCAGAAGGGTAATTAAAGTAAAATATATTTCACTGGTCAACCTGGTCTTGGATAAAACTGCTATTCCAGAACTGATACAAGATGAACTTCATCCGGATCGACTCTCATCCGAGTTGAAATCCATCCTTCCGGGCGGTAATAAAAGAGCAAACATCCTACAGGATTATCAACAACTGAGTAAAATTTTGCAATCCAATACAACCGCTTCCGAACTGGCAGCTCAAGCAATCGTGAAAATTGCATCCGGGAATTAATTATCTCCTTCGATTGTATAATTATTGCTTTGAATGTTTTAGACATCCTTTTCATAACAGGTTGAAAATCCTTTTATTTGATAAGTTTAACCAACCCCATTAATGAATCATTTTACGATCAAGGATATTGAAACTATTTCCGGTATAAAAGCTCAAACACTCAGGGTATGGGAACAACGGTATGGGATACTGGTGGCCAAAAGAAAAGAGAGTAAGCACAGAATTTATAATAACCAGGATCTTCAACAAATTTTAAGCGTTGCTTATCTCAATAAAAAAGGACATAAAATTTCCAGAATTGCAGCTATGACTGCTGATGAAATTAAAAATAAAGTACTGGAAAAAGAGCAACAGGAACACTTATATGAAAATTTCATCAGTCAATTCTTTGAAGCTTGTGCTGATATTAATGAAACCCGTTTCAATAAGATTTATCAGGCCCTCTACAAGCATCTAAGTTTTGAAAACATCATGATGCATGTGTTTTATCCGCTTTTGGAGCGCTTTGGCAACCATTGGATGCTTAATCAGGTCATCCCCGCACAAGAGCATTTTGCCTGTGAGTGCATTACCAGAAAAATCGAGCTTGAAATTCAAAAATATCCTTCTCTAAATAAAGGACCTGTTACTTTATTATTACTGCCGGAAGGCGAGTTTCATCGTCTCCCGTTACAATACATTTATTTGCTTTTGAAAAAAAATGGTAAAAGAGCAGTTCTGCTAGGGTCAAATGTTTCTATTGCAACCATAAAAAATTATCTGACTAAAAACAAAGTTGAATACATTCAACTCCACTTGATAACTGCTTTCTTTGAATCTACTCCACAATCTTTGGTTGAGGAACTCCTTAATACATTTACTACACAGAAGATTATAGTATCCGGACCCGTTGTAAAGTCCATCCACAAGGAAGATCCCAGATTGATAAAATTAAATTCCGTAGAGCAATTAATTCAATTTTGCACAAGCGTAAAATAGGTTCATTATCAATGTTTTGTGCGCTTTACATCAAGCTTTAGCTTAGGTTTTTTTTGACGACAAAAAGAAAGCCGGATAGAAATCCAGCTTCGTTTTAAATCCAATATCCTATGAAAAACCGAGACAAAGATGGTTGTTAATTTTTACAATTCAAAGTGTTCCGGTCATTTTTTTTCCTAAAAGATCACACATAACACTTATCTGCCATAATCATCCTGTAATCTGACAATATCCTCTTCATCAGACGGATGCTCCGTATCAGTATGTTGCCATATCTCTGCAATGACCCCCCAATCATTCAAACCAACCAGCCGATGTCTTTGCCCTTTCGACAGCACAATAAGTTCTCCGGGTTCATAAGTACCCAATTTGGTTTCCTCATCAGTATCGCTGATCACCACTCCTACCTCACCTTCCACTACACGCCAGATTTCCGCTCTCCTGAAATGGTATTGCCAGGAAAGTCTTTGCTCCGGAGCCACCACCAGTATCTTTGGACTTAATTTGTTCCCCAGCATGAGGGATTCTTTTTTATAAGTAGGGAAAAATTTTTCAATAAACTGATCCGCTTGATTTTCGTCAATCACAAAAAAACCACCCCATGGACGGGTAAAATCGGACTTGTCAATATTGAAGCCTTCCGCTTTGAGTTCTGTCTGAATACGTTCGAATATTTCGACTTTTGTTTGCTGTACCATGAATGCAAAATTAAAACGATCAACGATGAACGACAAGCGAAAAACGAATTTATTTTGAAGCTTAATAATCTCACCTTAATTTCGCTGAAATTTAAATCCATGGAACAAGTAAAGAAAAAATCATCCGTCATTTACTGGCTCTTATTTTTCATTTCTGTAGCGGCTTGTGTTTTAATGTACTTCTCTCCTTTTGCTAATTATATTACCGCCACGCTCCCTTTTATCTGCTACTATTTTGTGAAAGCGATGGATCTGATTTAATCGAGGGCATTACCAACCTAAAATAAAAAGGTGCTGATTTAAAACAGCACCTTTTCTTTTTGTCTAATATAGCTTATTTTACCTCTTCAAACTGAGCATCTTCCACATTATCTGAAGCAGATTGCCCGCCTTCTTGTCCACCACCGGCATCCGCACCGGGCTGTGCACCCCCTGCCTGCTGTGAAGCTTTATAGATCTCTTCGCTGGCTGCAGTCCATGCGGTATTCAACTCATTCATTGCTGCTTCTATAGCTGCTAAATCCTGTGCTTTGTGTGCATCTTTTAATTTAGAAAGAGCGGCTTCAATCGGCGCTTTTTTATCCGCACTCACTTTGTCTCCAAACTCTTTCAACTGCTTCTCAGTCTGGAAGATTAAACTATCCGCAGAATTGATTTTTTCTATTTTTTCTTTCTCTGCCTTATCTGATGCCTCGTTGGCTTTCGCTTCATTTTTCATTCTTTCAATTTCTTCTTTGCTTAAACCACTACCAGCTTCAATTCTGATTTTTTGTTCTTTACCGGTACCCTTATCCTTAGCACTTACCTGTAAAATGCCATTCGCATCAATATCGAAAGTGACTTCAATCTGAGGCACTCCGCGCGGAGCCGGAGGAATACCATCGAGGTTGAATACACCCAGACTTTTATTATCCTTTGCCATGGGTCTTTCTCCCTGTAAAACATGAATCTGTACACCGGGCTGATTGTCTGCTGCGGTACTGAATACTTCCGATTTTTTGGAAGGAATGGTGGTATTGCTGGCGATCAAGGTAGTCATTACACCGCCCATGGTTTCAATACCCAGACTCAATGGAGTTACATCAAGAAGCAACACATCTTTTACTTCACCGGTCAATACCGCACCCTGAATGCCGGCACCGATGGCTACCACTTCATCCGGATTCACCCCTCTGTTGGGTTTTTTGCCGAAGAATTTTTCAACGATCTCCTGGACTTTAGGAATACGGGTACTTCCACCCACCAGTATCACTTCATCTATATCGGAAGAGCTCATACCTGCATCTTTCAATGCCTGCTCGCAGGGTCTTAAACAACGGGTGAACAAATTATCGGCTAACTGTTCGAATTTGGCGCGGGTTAATTTTAATACCAGGTGTTTAGGTACTCCGTCGACAGCAGTGATATAGGGCAGATTGATTTCTGTTTCGGAAGAAGAACTCAATTCAATTTTAGCTTTCTCGGCCGCTTCTTTCAGACGTTGTAAAGCCATCGGATCTTTGCGCAGATCCATATTTTCCTGCGACTTAAACTCATCTGCCAACCAATCAATAATTACCTTATCAAAATCATCTCCGCCAAGATGGGTATCTCCATTGGTAGATTTTACTTCAAATACACCATCCCCCAATTCGAGGACGGAAATATCAAAAGTGCCTCCACCTAAGTCGAAAACAGCAATCTTTTGGTCTTTGTTCTTTTTATCCAAACCATAAGCCAAAGCGGCAGCAGTAGGCTCGTTTACGATTCGCTTTACAGTTAATCCCGCAATCTCTCCGGCTTCTTTGGTTGCCTGACGTTGGGCGTCATTGAAATAAGCAGGTACTGTAATGACTGCTTCGGTAACCTCATGACCGAGATAATCTTCCGCCGTTTTTTTCATTTTCTGCAATACCATAGCAGAGATCTCCTGCGGCGTATAGAGTCTTCCGTCAATATCAATACGAATCGTGTTATTGTCACCCTGAACTACTTTGTAACTCCAGTGTTTGATTTCTTCTCCCACTTCATCAAAGCGACGTCCCATAAAACGCTTCACGGAGTTGATGGTGTTAATGGGGTTGGTGATGGCCTGACGTTTCGCAGGATCCCCGACTTTTCTTTCCCCATTTTTTAAAAAGCCCACTACACTGGGGGTAGTGCGGCGTCCTTCATCATTGGCAATTACAACAGGTTCGGCGCCTTCCATTACGGATACGCAACTGTTGGTGGTTCCTAAGTCTATTCCAATTATCTTTCCCATATTACGGAGTTTTATTTAAAAGATTATTATCAATCATAATGCCATGGGGAAAAGGAGTGCAATTTTGGCAGAAGAAATCAATAATCATTGTTCGTTTTTCGTTGTTCGTTGATCGATTTTCGAAAAACGATAGACGACAAACGAGAAACAACTCTGTTTGCCATTTTTGCCAAAAGTTCTCTATAGAACTGACAATTATGCAGTCGCTTCGGTGTAACCGTTATGGATTATTGTTTATAAAACTTTTCAGTGATGCTGCCGCCCCCCAAGAAATCTGCTTTCAACAGGTATTGTCCGGCTGATAAATCATTCGTAGAAAGAGAACCGGAATTTCGAATGAAATTCGCGGACTTTAATAATTGTCCCTGCATATTGAATACAGCAATTTTAACCACTTTTTTATCTGCATTAAAATAAAGTTGGCCGGTTGAGGGATTAGGGAAAATTTGATATTTAATCTTGCTGCGATTAGTTTCTTCAACCCCTGTAACGGTGCAGCTCAATTGATTGATATAAGACCAGATAGCATTGTTCAGCAAGTAAGGAACGGGTAACTTATCAGGCGCCTCGCCCATGCGAATCCAAACCAGATTTTGACTGGGTACCACGTTTATAAATTGACCATCTTTACCCATCGCCGAATACATGTCAGCCGGTGCATTGGGATTCATGAACCCATCAAAAACAACCTGTGAACCCGGTAACATGTGACTTGCTTTCCCGTTCAACCACCACAGGTAACCATAAGAAAGATTGATGGATTGAGAGGTATTGATCATTTGGTTAAAATAGTTGGTATCCGTCATGATAGGTGTTCCATTCCAGTTTCCCTTGTTCAGCATCAGCAACCCAAATCTTGCCATGCTTCTGGCGGTGCTGAAATAAACATTATTGTAACCAACTTTAAAAAACTGACCGGTCATGCCGGTGAGACTCTTTAATTTTTGTGTAGTGTAAGAATTCAGTTTTGTACCGGTTGCCACTTCCATCACCGAATCCAGCAAGGTGTAAGGTCCGTTATGATAAGCCCATCTGGTACCGGTATCTGCTTTATAGATCAGACAGGTATCCAGGGTGCAAAAATGATCGGGCACCTTGTCATCCAATCCGGAAGTCATGGTCAGTTGATGCCAAATGGTGATTTTATCCTCCTGTTGAGGCGTGCAACGAGTCCATCCCTTTCCAAGATATTTTGATGTTGGATCGCTTAAGGATAAACGCTTCTCCTGCTGAGCGATACCGAGCATAAAAGCGGTGACCGTCTTGCCCGCAGATGCCCATTGCCAGGGAGTGGTGGCGGTATGCGTGCCGAAATATTTTTCAAAAACAATTTTACCATCTTTCAAAAGGATAAATGCCTTCGTGTTGTTGTCTTCCAGATAATTGTACAAACTATCAATTCTGTTCTGACACCAGCCTAACGATTGCGGAGAAAGGGTTGACCAGGAATTTCCGCTTAGCGGCGGGAAATACATAGTTTGAGCATGGGAATGAAAGAAAAATGCCAACACAAACCAGCCGGACAATAATATTTTTTTTCTCATACTTGTTGAATGCGTTTTTGACTAAGGGAAGATACAAAGGTTTAATTCGGGAAAGAAATTCTGAACTTATCTTTGCCCCACTTAAAAAAGATTGCATGCAGGTATTCAAATTCGGAGGTGCCAGTGTGAGCACCGTAGCCAATATTCGTAATGTAGGAAATATTCTTGATCAGTTTAGGGGAGAAAAAATTCTGATCGTTATCTCCGCCATGGGTAAAACTACCAATGCCCTCGAAGCAGTCGTGAATGCTTTTTACAACGATCGCGATCAGGAAAAAGCCCTTCAGCTTTTTGCTGAAATCAAACAACAGCATATTCAGTCCGCCACCGAACTTTTACAGGAACAACTACCGGTTCTGCTGGAACATTTCAAAACTTTATTTACAGAAACGGAATGGTTGCTGCATGATAAACCGGTAAGGGAATATGACTATTACTACGATCAGGTTGTTTGTCAGGGCGAATTGTTAAGCACTGCGTTGATTTCAGCATATCTGAATGAAAGCGGCAGAAAAAATGAATGGCTGGATGCACGGGACATTATGCGCACTGACAGTAACTTCAGAGATGCGGCAGTTGATTTTGCTCAAACGGGAAAAAATATTCAAACCGCTGTAATACCGGTATTCAAGCATGTTGATTTAATCATCACACAGGGATTTATAGGTTGTACGGATGAGAACGAAAGTACTACCCTAGGAAGAGAAGGCAGTGATTATACGGCTGCAGTTTTTACCCACCTGTTAGATGCAGAGAAAGTCAGTATCTGGAAGGATGTAAAAGGGGTGATGAATGCAGATCCGAAATTATTTCCGGATGCACAGTATATCAGTGAACTCAACTATGATGAAGTAATTGAAATGGCTTACTATGGCGCACAGGTGATTCATCCTAAAACCATTAAACCGCTGCAGAATAAAAGTATTCCGCTGTACGTAAAATGTTTTGCCGATGCTACCCTTCCCGGCACGGTGATTCATAATGCTCCGGTAAAAAACCTACCTCCTATTATTGTGGTGAAACAGAACCAGGCACTTATCGAATTACATACCAAAGACTTTTCCTTCATTGGAGAACAACCCATGAGCGACTTATATGAAATGATGGCGAAATTGAAGATAAAGCCCAATTTGATACAAACACATGCCGTCAGTCTTCAGTTATGTCTGGACGATCGTCCGGATAAAATAGAAAAACTGGCACTCACTTTAGCCGACCAGTTTGAAGTGACAGTCTTGAAAGGTTTATCCTTACTCAGTATTCGTCATTATACCAATGAGCTTATTGATAAAATGACAGCCGGAAAGGAGATTGAAATCAGACAGCAGGGGCCGAGTATGATTCAGGTGCTGATGAGGTAGGAAGTCAAAGGGCAAAAGTCAAAACCAAGAATCGTCTTGTGTTGATCGCTGGTCGTTTTTCGCAAATCTTCGATCAACGAGAAACGATCAACTCAGTTCCTTCACCTCCATCACCGCCTCCAGGTTAATCGGTCCATATACATGAGGGAAGGTATCTTGGGTGGAAGGGCTCCATTCGAAAACAAAACGTACGTTCAGTTTATCGGTATCAATAATAAGTTTCACGAGATCATGTTTGTCGGCAAAATACCGTTGTAACACCCCTTCAATCTGTCCTTCCTGCGAACAGTGGATAAAACCTTCTTCATTGAGCGAGGGTGTTGTATAAGCTCCATTTTCAATGGCTTCTTTCCAGGCTTCTTTGGTAGTGATATGATAAATGACAGGCATTACAATACATTTTTAATTTCTTGCGATCTGAGCATGAAATCTGCAAGTACAATGGCCGTAGCGGCTTCTACAATAACCGGCGCTCTCAACGCCACACATAAGTCGTGTCTTCCCTTTACAGAAAACTCTTCTACTATTTCAGATTCCCAATTTAAGCTTTTTTGTGTTTTTGGTGTGGACGAGGTTGGTTTGATGGCAATTCGAAACAGCAGTTCATTTCCGTTTGATATACCTCCTACTACCCCGCCGGCGTGATTGGTGCGAGTTGTACCATTCATATCTTCAATGGCATCATTGTGCTCACTGCCAAACATTTTGGCTGCGTCAAAGCCGGTTCCGAATTCAATTCCTCTAACTGCGGGAATCGTGAACATCATGTGAGACAGTACTGATTCAATCGAATCAAAATAAGGTTCGCCCAGTCCTACCGGCAATCCATTCACCCTGCATTCAATAATACCTCCTACTGAATCCTTGGCATCAATGCCTTTTTGCAAACCTGCCTCAATATCTTTCTCACCAGCAATTTCAGTGATGACAGCTTGTATCGTTACTCCCTTCAATAATTTTTTTGCAATGGCTCCTGCGGCGACTAAGCCTGTAGTCAAACGTGCGCTGAAATGTCCGCCTCCTCTGTAATCTTCATGTCCGCCAAACTTCTGATGCGCAACCCAATCGGCATGTCCGGGTCGGGGGATACTTCTTTGTTTTGCATAATCTTCGCTGCGGGTGTTGTTGTTTTCAAACAGGATCATGATCGGGAAGCCGGTACTTTCCCCATTGAAAATACCGCTCTTGAAGATGGGTTCATCGGCTTCTTGACGAGGCGTGGTGCCTTTTTGCTTTCCCCCCTTTCTTCTTTCCAGATCGGGCAATAAATCTTCTGCAGCGATCGATAATCCTGCCGGACAACCATCAATCACTACTCCTACACAGGATCCGTGTGATTCTCCGAAGATCTGTACTTTAAAAAGAAGGCCAAATGAATTCATAATAATCAATTACTTATTAATATTCAATTATTTCACACAAAGTTCACAAAGAGACAAAGAACGCAAAGGACGTCATGTTGAGCGATAGCGAAACATCTCAGTTTCGGAATACTCAATTATTATTAATAGCACGATGCATTAATAATTTGTTCTAAGATACGGTTTTCATTAAATCTACCTTGCCTCCTAATTTCACGAGATCATTATAAAATTCAGGATAGGATTTGTTGATGGCTTCTGCATGTTCGATTTCCACCGACGCTTCAGCTCTTAAGGCAGCCACCGCAGCAGCCATAGCAATACGGTGATCGTGATGCGAATGAACTATTCCACCTTTGACGGGTTGACCGCCTTGCACGAGCATCACATTGTCTTTGAGTTCAATAGGAACACCCAATCTGCCGAAGGTTTCCTGTAACGTAAGGGCGCGATTACTTTCTTTATGGGTAAGGCGGTTAGTACCCACGAGCATGGTTTCACCTTCGCAGAAAGCAGCCAAAGCCACCAATGGCGGGAAGAGATCCGGACACTCTGTAGCATCAAAAGAAAATGCTTTTAACTTAGATTGAGATATTTCAATGTAATCAGGGTAATAAGAAATCCTGGCACCACTCTCCTGCAGCGCCAGCATAATGGCTCGGTCTGCCTGAGTGGATTGCAAATCCAGTCCATGTACCCGCACACTACCTGATACAGCTCCCGCTACCAGTAAAAATGCCGCTCCACTCCAGTCGCCCTCAACAGTAAATGAACGAACCGCATCATTGGATACATTTGATTTGTTCTCTGATGAAAAATAAAACTCCCTGTAATCTCTGTTCTCAGGAACCTTCATTCCAAATTTCCTCATCACGTCCAGCGTAAGATCTATATAGGGCTTACTTTTCAGATTGTTGACGATAATACTCACATCAGAAGCACCACTAACTGCATAACACATCAGAAGACCTGTTAAAAATTGCGAACTGAGCGATCCGTCAATTTCAATATTGGAAGGTTTCACCGGACCTTTCACTTTCAAGGGAAGTTTGCCATTTTTGGATGAAACAGATACTCCAAGCTGCGGTAAAATATGATCAAAGAAATCCATTGGTCTAGAACTTAAACTCCCACTACCAGTGATGATAATCTCTTCAGAACTTAACGCAGCCAAAGGAGTAAACATACGAATGCTTAATCCGGATTCACCGCAATCTATCGTATAATTTTTAGGATTGACACCCTTGCTTTCTACAATCAAATTTCCTTGCTCATCAAAAGCAAGAACTACACCTAGCTTTTGAATAATATCCATCGCTGCCCTATCATCATTACTGATGCCGGGATTTTGTATTATGGTTTTTCCTCCGCTTATCAAAGCCGCTGCACAAGCTCGCTGCATCGCACTCTTAGAAGCATTCGAACGAATGCTGCCCTTTAAGGTTGAAGGAAATATGACTGCATTCATAATTGATGAATCACGCTTTTCAAAAGCGGCTTTAATTTTTTAAGAGAAATTTGATACGTAATTCCTTTCCCATTTTTCTTTAGAAGAATATAATGAATATCTCCCGCTGTTTTTTTCTTATCTTTAATCAGTATCTCAAATGCCTGATCTACATCCAACTTTGTATATGTTGTTAAACCATATTGATCTAATAAAGCAACCAACTTTTCTTTCTCTTTGTATCCAACCAGCTTTTCCGATAACTCCGCTGCATAGGCCATTCCGATGGAGATGGCTTGTCCGTGCGACAAGTCATAAATGTTTTCAATGGCGTGTCCGAGCGTATGGCCAAAATTCAGCAACTTGCGATCTCCTTTTTCAAATTCGTCATTTTGTACAACCTTAGTTTTAATGAGTGCATTGCGTTCAATAAGTTTGGCAAGAGCCGTTTTATTTTTACGGTAGTAAGCCAGATCATGTACAGACAATTCTTTAAACAGCTCCGCATCTTTTATGGCGGCATGTTTGATGATTTCAGCAAAGCCATTGACCCACTCCTTCTCAGGCAGAGAAATTAGCAGCGACAGGTCATGTAAAAGAAAAGCGGGCTGACGTATGATGCCAACCATATTTTTATACACTCCCAGATCAACGCCATTCTTCCCACCAATACTGGCATCTACTAATCCCAATACTGAAGTAGGTACAAAACCAAAACGAATTCCGCGCATGTAGATAGAAGCAATATACCCCGTAAGATCAGTGATCACTCCTCCTCCAACTCCCACTAATGTAGCAGAACGATCAACCCCTCTTTGAATCAGTTGAACAATCACTTCATCAACGGTCTGCTGATTCTTATAAGCTTCGCCAGGTTTCAATACAATGGTATCCCACCCTTTGAACTTTGATTGATGGGCTTCATATACGTTTTCATCGGTGATCAACACAGTGTTATTGGGCACAACTATCTTTTTCAACGTAGCGAACTTGTCGTTAAAATAATAGTTGACCGAAGATTTGCCGAATGTAAATGTTTTTGCAGGCATAAATTTGAAATCAAGTATCGAGTACTTTCTTTTGGTGATTGATACTTTCCATATGTACCGCATCGAGATATTTTTCAATAAACTCTCTGCTCAGTCCCTTCTTCTCCCCTTCTTTAGTACCTCTTTCCAGAATTTCGTTCCAACGATTGGTTTGAAGAATGGTGATATTATTATCTTTTTTATACTGACCAATTTTTTCTGCTATTTTCATGCGCTGACTTAGGACTTGCAACAACTCATCATCGAGATGATTAATTTGTTGTCTTAATTTTTCCAAAGCCGCATGATATTCCTCGGAAGCTACATCTTCTCTTCTCCAGATGATAGATGAAAGCATTTCTCCAACTTGTTCCGGCGTGATTTGTTGTTTAGCATCACTCCATGCATTGTCTGGATCAATATGACTTTCAATCATAAGTCCGTCGAAGTCAAGGTCGATGGCACGTTGTGAAGTTTCCTGAAGGATATCTCTTCTGCCGCAGATGTGTGAGGGGTCATTGATTAAAGGCAATTCCGGATTGCGACGTTTCATTTCAATGGCGAGATGCCACATGGGTGCATTTCTGAATTCAGTATTTCCATAGGAACTGAAACCACGATGAATCAATCCAATATTTTTGATGCCTGCACGAGCCACACGCTCTACAGCGCCGCCCCACAATTCCAGATCCGGGTTGATAGGATTTTTAATTAGGACGGGAACGTCTACCCCTCTTAACGCATCCGCCACTTCCTGCACACTGAATGGATTCACGGTTGTTCTGGCGCCGATCCAAAGTATATCCACATCAAACATGAGGGCATCTTCTACCTGTTTGCCTGTGGCAATTTCCACCGTAGTGCGTAAACCGGTTGCTTTTTTAGCACGCTGCAACCAGGGTAAAGCTTTGGCACCATGTCCTTCAAACATGCCCGGTTTGGTACGGGGTTTCCAGATACCAGCTCTTAATACATTTACTTTTCCTGTTTTAGCAAGTCTTTCTGCGGTCTCAACGACCTGCTCTTCAGTCTCCGCACTGCAGGGACCAGAGATAATCAGCGGTCGAGTGTTCCAAATTTCCTGAATAGTTTTTTCGGTGGATGATGTTACGGTTTCCATTTTTATGATTAATCGTTTGTTTTTGATTGAATTTGCGAAGATAAAATCATTTGAACGAACTCTTGTTTGTGAATGAATAAACTTTCTTTAACTATCCCCCTCTTCGAGGGGGACTTAGGGGGAGGTCTTTTCTGATTTTTCCTCCCCCTTCACCCCCTCCATGAGGGGGATATCTTCAAATCGACACCACGACAACGTGACAACAGCGCAGCGGACATCAGTCCCGCCTGCAGCGGGTTGGATAACTATTCTAATATCTTCCCAATCCTATTCGCCTGTTGCATCAGCTCCTGCAAAAAATCATAATTCTCCTTCTCTAGTGCCGCTTTGAATTTTCGCAATTGACTGATATGTTCATTGAGTACATCCAGCACATTGTCTCTGTTTTGTTTGAAAATCGGCAACCACATATCCGGATTGCTTTTAGCCAAACGTACCGTGCTTTCAAAACCACCCGCAGCCAGTTCGAAAATCGCATTTTCTTCTTTCTCTTTTTCAAGTACCGTATTGGCAAGGGCAAAGGAAGTTATATGGGAAATATGGCTCACATAAGCAGCGTGCATATCATGATCTACAGCCGACATAAAAAGCAAATGCATGCCAATCGTTTGATAAATCTCTTCGATTGCTTTCAATGCGTCGGGCGCCGACTTTTCCGCATCACAGATCACACAGGCTTTTCCGGTAAAAGCATTTTTTACCGCTGCTTCAGGTCCGCTGTATTCTGTTCCCCACATCGGATGCGCCGCTACAAAGCGGGCACGCATGGGATGATTATCCACCGCAGCACATATTTGAGATTTGGTTGATCCTGCATCGGTTACAATCTGATGTTGTTGCACATTGTCTAATATTTGTTGCAGCATAGATATGCTTGCATCCACCGGAATCGCTACGTAAATCAGATCAGCAGCTTTCACCGCTGCATCCAATGGCATCACTTCATCTATCAGACCTAATTCCAAGGCTTTTTTGGCACTCTTTTCTGTCCGGCTCACCCCAATGACTCGCTCTGCCAAACCATGCTGTTTGAGCGCCAAGGCGAAGGAACCGCTGATTAATCCTACCCCTACTATGGTAACCGTTTTAAACATGTTTTATATAATGCTTGTGATTTTAAATTTGAGGCAAAAGCCACCAAGAGCGTCATGTTGAGCGATTGCGAAACATCTCATTAATCGAAGCGTTCTCTAACAGGAGATCCTTCGCTTACGCTCAGGATGACGCTACCGAAATATGTGTCGCTGGCAACGCAGAACGCTTTATTCTGGAAATACTTTCACTAATTTTTTCCTCTGTCGCACATAAGCTTACACGTATATAATCTTTGCCTGCATTTCCAAAAATTCCTCCTGGTGTAATGAAGACATTCGCTTCATATAAAATAGTGTCTGACATTGCACCGCCCTTGCCAAGTTGATGATCTGTTCCCTTTTCGTCATTCACTTTCGCCCACACAAACATGCCCGCTTGTCCGGTTGAATAGCTGCAGTTCAGTTGATCGAGTAATTCAAAAACTTTCATTCTTCTTTGTGCATAAATTTCATTCAACCCGGCATACCAGTCTTTATCGAGTGTCAACGCTTTAGCTGCTGCCAGTTGCACCGGAAGGAACATCCCGCTATCCATATTGCTCTTGAAGCGAAGAATTTGATTGATATGATTTTCGTCGGCCGCAATCAATCCCACACGCCAACCCGCCATGTTCAGACTTTTACTAAGGGAGTTGAGTTCAATTACGGTTGACTTTGCATTTTTCAGACTCAGTAAGCTAAAAGGATGTTCATTCAGAATAAAACTATAAGGATTGTCATGTACCAACAAGATCTTTTTTTCATTACACCAATCCACTAGCTGCTGTAATTTTCCCGGAATAGGTAATTGTCCGGTCGGCATGTGCGGATAATTGATAAACATCAGCTTAACGCCGGTAAGATCTAAAGCATTGAGTTCATTTAAATCGGGATGCCAGTCTTGAGCTGCTCTTAACTGATAGGTTAGCGGCATTGCACCCGACAGTCGAACTGCACTATTATAGGTTGGATAACCCGGATTGGGAATAAGCGCCTTGTCGCCTTCATTCAGATAGGTCATGCAGATATGCATAATGCCTTCTTTGCTTCCGATCAATGGTAATATTTCTGAGTCTGGATTCAGATTTACTTCATACCATTTTTGATACCATTCACTGATGGCTTTGCGTAAGATGGGTGAACCTTTATAAGACTGATACGAATGAACATGGGGATGTGCGCTTTCTTCCTGCAACACCTTGATTACATCAGGGTGTGGAGGAAGATCAGGGCTACCAATACCCAGACTGATAATCTGTTTACCTGCTTTGTTCAGCTGATCAATTTCTCTCAGTTTTTGGGAGAAATAATATTCGCCGATGCCCTCCAGTCTTTTAGCTGTCTGTATCATCCGATTCGTTTATTTAAGTTTTCCATTTTTATAGGTACCGTAAATCTTATATTCCTGAGTAACTTTTTTAAGCGCCTCACTCACTTTCTCAAATTGACTTATTGAATCAAACTCCATATCTGCATGAAAACTGTATTGAAAATCGCTACCCGGTATGGGAAAGCTCTGCAGTTTACTTAGATTGATCCCCGCATCAGCAATTTTCGACAAAACCTTGACCAAACTTCCTTTGGCATGATCTGTAATAAAATAAACTGAGGCTTTATTGGCGTTTTCTACTTCCGCTGCCATATCTTCTCTTTGTAAAATCAGGAAGCGGGTGTAGTTATTTTTCATCGTTTGAATAGAAGGAGCGATGATTTCGAGTTCGTATAATTCCGCAGCCAACTTGCTGGCAATGGCAGCGATGTGTTTGCTTTTATGCTGATGAATATGTTTGGCACTCAAGGCTGTATCTTCTGATTCTACCAGCTTCCATTTATATTGATCCAGAAAAGCGTAGCATTGTTGCAGCGCCATGGTATGGGAATGCACTTCTTTTATATCCTCCAATTTTACCCCCGGATTGACCATTAGGTTTTGCTTGATTTGCAAATAGACTTCACCTACGATGCTTAGATTGCTTTTTTTCAGTAGATTATAATTGGGAAGAATGCTCCCGGCGATGGAGTTTTCAATGGCCATTACGGCGCCGTCACTTTCTTTTTTATTAGATCCGATTTTGATCACATCCCGGAAATTATCACAGGGGATCACCTCGATCTGTTTTCCTAAAAATTTACGGGCGGCTTCCTGGTGGAAACAACCCGGATAGCCTTGTATGGTTACTTTATTCATCATAAAAAAAGAAGTCCCGGCTTTTTGACCGGGACTTTATGTTGAGTTTAGAAATTTGTTTGTTTATCAACAAAAGGTACCCGGTACTCTTTTAGAAAAATAAAAGAAATAAAAGCTAAACCAGATATTTATTTGTTGAAAAGAAATCATTAATATTAAGATTGAATGCAAATTTAAATGAATTGGTTTAATATCCAAATTTATTAAAGAAAAAAGCCATTCCAAGAATGGAACGGCCGTTAACGATTGCTTGCCATATAGAAAAAAGTTTATCAATCCTCGACAAGCAGAGGACCTCTGATGCTAATTACTTTTTAGTAGTATCAGCAGCAGGAGCAGCAGCAGTTGTATCTACAGCAGTAGTTGTATCAACAATAGCAGCAGCTGTGTCTACTGCAACAGCAGTTGTGTCAGCAGCAGGAGTAGTTTCTGTTTCGTTACCACCACAGGCAACAAATCCGAGGATTGCGAATGCTAATAAAAGCTTTTTCATTCTTTTGGGTTTAAGTTTTAAGATAATTATCGCAAGTTAATACTTCTTTTAAAAAAAGGTAACCCGTATTTAAAAAAAATAATTTTAACTAGTCAATTGGGTTACTATTTTACCTTTAGGGCATTAAAATTCACTTAACGTGATTCCGGATACAGAAGAATTAGCGCTGATTAAAGGCTTGGGGGAGAATGACCGAAAGTCCATTGAAAAGATTTACGAATCTAATTACGGAACTATTCAGTCATTTATTCTAAATAATAATGGCTCGGTAGAAGATGCGAAAGATGTTTTCCAAGAAGCCATCATATTATTATATGAAAAGGTTAATTCCGGACAGTTTGAACTGCAAAGTAAGATTAAAACCTATCTGTACTCAGTTTGCAGAAGAATTTGGCTGAAAAGGCTGCAAAAAATGCAGCGTTTCGGTAATATTATTGAAGATGCTGAAGAACTGATTCCTGTTGAGGAGGATCTGGATGAACAAAAAAGAAAAGAAGAGGCTTTCCAGATCATGGATAAATCGCTGGCGCAATTAGGCGAGCCTTGCCGAAGTCTAATTGAAGCTTTTTATATCCAAAAGAAACCTATGCATGAAATTGCTGAGCAATTTGGATATACCAATTCCGACAATGCAAAAAACCAGAAGTATAAGTGTTTAATGAGACTTAAGAAATTGTTTTTTAACAACCCCAAATCGAGCGAATAATGAACGAGTTGATAATTTTAGAAAAAATTGAATCTTACCTGAAGAATGAAATGTCTTTGGAAGATCGCGTTGCATTTGAACAACTTCGCTTAAGTAACCCTGAAATCGACCAGCTGGTAGTAAGTCATGCGTCTTTTCTAACGAGCATTGAAAGCTATGGTAATATCAGATCACTCAAACATAGTTTACCTGAAATACACCGGAATCTTGAAAACAATAAAAGAATTCAAAGCAAAGAATTAGGAAAGGGTGCCAAAATAATCAATTTTGTTAAGCGATACCCCAAAACAATTTCCATAGCTGCTTCTATCGCCGGGGTCACTGCTTTTTCAATTAGCGGAATGACTCTTTTATTTTCTCCCAAATCCAATATCCGACAGGTGCAGGAGCTAGTAAAGACAGTAGATGCATTGAAAAGCAAACAAAATCAGCAGGATAAAAGAATCAATCATATTGCGAACGCTAATAAATTGCCGGAGGATAAAGCGATTACCGGAATCGGCTCGGCATTTATTATTGATCAGGAGGGTATATTAGTCACCAACGCGCACGTAGTCAGAAACGCCAAAGGGGTTATTGTGACGAACCATGAAGGTCAGGAATTCAATGCTCGTATTTTATCAGCAGATGCTCAGAAGGATTTGGCATTCCTGAAAATTGAGGATTCGGATTTTTTTAAATTGAAACCTATCCCCTATGGAATCAGGAAACAAACTATAGATTTGGCTGAACCTATATTTACTTTAGGATATCCGGATAATAAATTTGTATATGGTGAGGGTTATATGAGTTCTTCAACCGGACATGATGGAGACACCCTCAATTGTCAAATCGCAGTGGCTGCAAACCCCGGCAACAGTGGAGGGCCCGTTTTCAATAAAAGTGGGGAAGTAATTGGCATTTTAAGTACAAGGGAAATGCATTCCGATGGAGTAGTGTATGCCATACGTTCAAAATATCTGCTGGAAACTATACAAGAATTGAAAAATTCAAATCCTGATTTTACTGACATTAAACTCAATCAAGATTCCAGGGTAAGAGGGATGGATAAAGTTCAGCAGGTGAAAAGATTTCAAGATTACGTGTATATGTTGAAAGTATATTAACTAATAAACTTTCAACTCACAACCTACAACTGCTTTTTAATTACCATTTGTCTACTTCTTCTGAAGGAGCACCTCCATCGGAAATATTATCTGTATTTGCAGTCGTAGTAGCTGTTCCGCTTGAATAAGATGAATTATTTCCTCCATCCTCATCACCCGATGATGGTGCATCTTCATGACTAAACGCATCGAAATCGAAATCTGGCATTAATTCTGTTTTAACATAATCTACAGCCTCATTCAATCCTTTGATGAATTTATTAAAATCTTCTTTATATAAAAAGATTTTATGTCGATCATAACCCTCACCGGTAAAACGTTTTCTGCTTTCGGTTATAGTCAAATAATAATCATTGCCCTTGGTTGACCTTACATCAAAAAAGTAAGTACGTCTTTTACCGGCGCGGACTCGCTTACTGTAAATACTGTCCGAACGTTTCTCATTATTGTCGTACGTCACGATGAAAAAATTTAATAAAACAATTTAAAAACAAGAACAAAGATAAATTTCTTTTTGAATCGGCAAAATTTTAACAAAAGTTTGATAATCAGTTAATTGTCAAATTTTTGTCTGCCTCTTTGCCCTGAAGATTAAACATAAGAGTGTATAATCCATTGCGTTTCAATAATTCTTCGTGTTTTCCTATTTCTACTATTCTTCCCTTCGCCATTACCCATATCTGATCAACCGG
>JAGWWM010000010.1 GCA_018970395.1 Bacteroidota bacterium | reverse complement strand
CCCTTGGTAAAATTGATATTTACTTCATCAAACAATACCCGCTTTCCATAGGCGAGCGTAATATTTCTTGCACTTAACATATTTATCTTTTTTCTGCGGGCGCAAAGGTAGGGAGAAGTTTGCGGTTGTCTGTTCTTCTTCTAATCGCCGTTTCTATTTCAACAGCTAACAAAGAATAAGTCCCCTTGTTTTTAAAGAATTGAAAATCAATTATTTATGATGTTTTCACCCAGATCATTGCCGCTTCATCTTTTCGCATACTGAGCAAATATCCAGCGACTTTAATGCTGATTGGATCGCCTAATGGAGCGATGTTTTCAACAGAAACGACCTCTCCTGGCACACAGCCCATTTCCATTAATTTTAAATAGATCTCGTCTTTTTCAAACTTTTCTATTACGCCCGATTCACCGATTGCAAACTCTGATAATCTTTTGACCATTATGGAACTGATTAATACACAAAAGTAGCAGGTAAAAGCTAATAGCAAACATATCAATAATCTTTGCGAATTTTGACAGGTGAATAACAATAACTCAATTCGTTTTTTTTACAATACCCCTGTTTCTTCTTTCACAAACAGAAACAAGCTTAAAAATATGCTGCTTCATCTTTGTCAAAAAGAAGGAAAAGAAGTGCATGAAATCCGCGTCATCTTTTGTGACAAAAAAATGCTGAGATCCATCAATCGTCAATTTCTCCAACACGACTACGACACCGATATCATTACTTTTCCGTTCTCTTCCACAGATGAACCTATTGAAGCGGAATTATATATTAGTTTTCCCAAAATAAAAGAGCAGGCAAAAGAATGGCAATGTTCTATCAAGGAAGAACTGCACCGAATCATTTTTCACGGGGTTTTGCACTTATGTGGTTATAAAGACAAAAAGAAAAAAGAAATAGCATTAATGCGTGAAAAAGAACGCCAATATCTTGCGCTTTACTTCAAGTCTTTTCGATGAATGTTCCACGTGGAACTCATTGCTGTCCGGGGAAAATTCAAATTGAACCCCTTCAGGGTTCTGATCTTCTTTCTTTACATAAACCGCCGACTTTATCGGCGGCTATTCATATTGAACCCCGTTGGGGTTTAGCATTCGATTTTAAATACTGCCACATTTATCAATCATGCTAACGATCCCTGAAAGGGTTCTATGTTAATAACCGCCGGCGTGAGCCGGTGGGGAAAATAATAGCCGTATGCTAACAACCCTGAAGGGGTTGAATTTAAATAACCGCCGATAAAATCGGCCGCATCTAAATGAAGAAAAATACAGAACCCCAAAAAGGTTCAATGTAATAATTATCCGGACAGCCGTTTTATCTTTTTGAACGATTTCAAAAAAGAGAATTAAAAATTTGAATGGATGAGTAGTATAATCTTTAGATTGATACAGAAATGAGGGCTTGATGAACGATAGCGCATTACCTAAAGAAAAATAAGGCTGGCTGTCCAGTTAAGAATGAAATGTGAAAAAATTTGGCCATTGATTATTTCACACAAAGCTGCAAAGAGACAAAGCTCGCAATGAACATCATGTTGAGCGGTAGCGAATTTATCCCGAGAATCGGGAACATCTCATGAAGAACTCAAAAGTCAAAGGTCAAAAGTAATTAAACCTTTTTGGTTTTGGCTTTTGATTTTTGCCTTAAACATGAGATCCTTCGCTTACGCTCAGGAAGACGCAACCGAAATGTGTATCGCTGGCAAGGCAGAACGCGCGGAGCGATCGGGTTTACCCTCTACATTATTACTGTTTGTTCCACGTGGAACAAAAAAAGTAGAAAAGCTTGCTTTACTGTAATTTTGCTTCATGTTTCCAGAATATGATGTTATTGTCGCCGGGGCAGGACATGCCGGCTGTGAAGCTGCTGCTGCAGCTGCCAACATGGGTAGTAAAGTGTTGCTGATTACGATGAATATGCAAACCATTGCCCAAATGAGCTGTAATCCGGCTATGGGGGGTATTGCGAAAGGGCAAATCGTAAGAGAAATTGATGCACTGGGTGGGTATAGTGGAATTGTGAGTGATAAAAGTATGATTCAATTCAGGATGCTGAACAAAAGTAAGGGGCCGGCTATGTGGAGTCCCCGTACTCAAAACGACCGGATGTTGTTTGCAACTGAATGGAGAGTATTATTAGAGCAAACCAAAGGAATTGACTTTTACCAGGATATGGTTCAGTCTATTTTGGTAAAAGACGGGCGGTGTTTGGGAGTAAAAACGGGTATGGGGCATGAAATAAAATCAAAAGCGGTTGTTTTAACAAGTGGAACCTTTTTAAACGGCGTCATTCATATTGGGGAGAAGCAATTGGGCGGAGGAAGGATTGCTGAAAAATCTGCCACAGGAATTACAGAACAATTAGTTTCACTGGGATTTGAGAGTAGTAGATTAAAAACCGGAACGCCCCCTCGAATAGACGGAAGAAGTTTGGATTATTCCAAAATGGAAGAGCAAAAGGGTGATGATGAAATTACCGGATTCTCATTCATGGAGGTAGAAAGAATTAAACCCGAACAACAAAGAAGCTGTTTTATTTCATACACCAATACAGAAGTACACAATATTCTGAAAACAGGCTTTGATAAAAGTCCAATGTATCAGGGAAGAATTCAAGGAACCGGTCCTAGGTATTGCCCGAGCATTGAAGATAAAATCAATCGATTTGCCGATAGAGATCGTCATCAGTTATTTGTAGAACCGGAAGGATGGAATACCGTAGAAATCTATGTAAATGGTTTTTCTACCTCCTTACCGGAAGAGGTGCAGTATAAAGCATTGACTACTGTACCCGGATTTGAAAATTGTAGAATGTTTCGTCCGGGCTATGCTATAGAATATGATTATTTCCCACCCACACAATTATCTTACTCATTGGAAACCAAAGAGTTAGCTAATTTATTCTTTGCCGGACAAATCAACGGGACCACCGGATACGAGGAGGCTGCTTGTCAGGGTTTAATGGCCGGCATGAATGCGCATCTGAAAGCAAAAGGGAAAGAACCGTTTATTCTAAAAAGAAGTGATGCCTATATAGGTGTGCTTATTGACGACCTGATTAATAAAGGCACTGATGAGCCCTATCGAATGTTTACCAGCAGGGCAGAGTTCAGAACATTATTGAGACAAGACAATGCTGATCTTCGTCTTACCGAAATCTCCCATCAACTTGGGTTAGCTAATGATAATAGAATGGCTAGTCTCAAAAGCAAACAAGAGGGTGTCGAATATATCAAACAATGGCTGAAAGAATATGCCTTTACCCCGGAAGAAATCAATCCATTTTTACAAGGTATAGGTAGCACACCAATAGAGCAAAAACAAAAAATTGGTCAGTTAGTATTGCGTCCAAATGTATCATTATTTGAATTAATACCTTTTTCCGGAGTATTGTCTGAATTGACAAAAACTATGAAGCGTGAAACAATTGATCAGGCTGAAATTCAAATCAAATACGAATCCTACATTGAAAAAGAGCGTGAGCTAGTACAAAGGATGGCTCAACTGGAAGACCTTGAAATTCCCGAAAGTTTCAATTACGATAGAATTGCATCATTAAGTGCTGAATCCGTACAGAAATTCAAAAAGATTAAGCCAAGGACACTTGGTCAAGCGGGAAGAATTTCCGGTGTAAATCCCAGCGATGTCCAAATCCTGATGGTGTATATGGGTAGATGATTTTTTCTCATTCTATTTGAGTAAAAATGGAGGAGGATTTGATTCCTCCTCCAAATGAGAATCTTACTATCCCACCAAAAGAGAGTTTTATCGGAAAGCCCTGATTAGGATTCTTTCTTCTTTTCTCCCAAGAGTAACATCTCATTGAGCTGCACCTCCGTGATGTACTTCTTCTCTCCCTCCTTATTATTATAAACGCGGTTGACCAATTTTCCTTCAATGGCAACCTCTGATCCTTTGAATAGGAATTTCTCCGTCAATTCAGCTGCTTTACCCCAGGCAACAACCTGATGCCATTGTGTTTCGGTTACCTTTTCACCTTTGGAATTGTTGTAAGATTCATTCGTGGCCATGTTGAAGCGTGCCATTTTCTTTCCCCCATCCAGGGTTTTGATTTCGGGATCGGCTCCTAAATTTCCGATCAGCTGTACTTTGTTTCTAAGTGCATACATAGGTTTTGATTTGTGGCGTTTTGCCGGTTAACAATAAATGCTGAATTATATTATCCAACAATGCAAAGTTGAATTAGAAATTTTTCACGAGGAAATTATAAGCGCATACTTGCGAATTTAAGCGTTTGTAAACGTTTAAGTAATTTGAAACCATATATCTTTATGATGCTGTTATTAACCTAAAACACTTTACATGAACAACACCAACATCAAAGATGTAGTAAAAATCTGTCTGAACTGCAGTAAACCTATTTCAGGTAGAAGTGATAAAAAATTCTGTTCACATCAATGCAGAAGCGAGTTATCTAATCATCGAAAAAAGAATACAAAGACAGAAGACTTATCAATGAGAATAATAAAAACACTACAAACAAACAGAAATGTACTGGAAGGAATACTAAAAAATAAAAGACAATGTTTGGTAGATGAAAACTATCTAATCATTAAAGGATATAATCCTGTCTTTCATACGCATATTTCAAAAGAAGGAAAACGGGAGCTTATTGGTTGTTTTGAATTTGGTATAATTCGTTGTGCTCAAAAAAAGATTAAAATTATTCGAGCACACGGAAATGAATATTAATATTCTGCTTTGCCGTTTAATAGCTGATATTGCGTCTCATAAAAATGATGTCTGATCCAACCGATTGCAATACCCGCAGAAATCCAGAATAATAATTCAAAGAAAAGAAAAAAGATACCTTCGAATGAAGTGTAGTATAAAAAAAATTCATTGGTTTCTAGTAGTCCTTGAAATAATTTTACGATTAGTAAAAGCGGAAGTGTTATACCAATTAGTCCGTGATGGAGAATATATTTTTTCTTTGAGAGCAATCTTTTTTGCGCCCAATACTGAATAAATCTCAGTTCTCGCTCGTTGATTACCTCTCTTTCAAAATAACCAATTCGATAGCGGGTAGAAATGATTTTATTTCCTTTTATAAATCGGAACCGTGCTGCAGGGCTCTCCATACATGATACTTTTAACAATCGGTAAGAGTTGTAGCGTGATTTCAAAGTATGCGGCGCTATCAATATGTTCATCTCCACATCCTTTTATCACAACTCTTTTATCAATATAACCTGTAAAGTTTTGTTGGCGCATTTTTTCGATTAGCATCTTTTGTTTCCAAGAGGCGGGAGTATCAAAATGTATATTAGTGGTGATGGGTTGGAGATAACTTGCAACCAACATATATGCCCAAACAGGAATGATGGCGTCTGCACTACAGAAGACTAGAACTGTTTGACTGGAATAGGCTTTCCAATCGTGATTTTGTAATGCGATTCTGAAATCTTTTTCTTTTAGAATCAGTTCTCTAAATAAAAATGGCTTCAGATCAAATAATAATGGCGTTTCGTTAGGTAAAAAGGCGCTAAGATCGATAGTAATCAATTCACTCTCCGCTACCTTATTCAAAATCATTGAATTTTCTTTTGATACCGTAAAATTACGATGTAAAAATCAAGAAAAGATCAATGAGACTGATTATAGTATATTTTCATTTAAACAATCGTAAAAATACTAAGTAAAAAAAGACGCACGATTGTGCGTCTCTATAATAAGCATCTCTTCTATTAAATGAATAATCAATAAAATTTAATTCTGGAATCATCAATATCTGCTGATTTTTTCAGACTCTCTGATGAACGATAAGATAATGAACCTTTTAGTCCTTGTTCTGTTTGATTTCTCTTCGCGATATAATCTAGATTTTGTGAAGACTTCATCCCTTTTTGTTCCGGCTTAATCAGAAATACTCCACTATTTCCCGCTAGTGGATTGCTCACCTTTTGGAATTGTGTCGGATTAAAGGCAGCGCCTAATACCAAAGGGTCACTACCAATATTACTAATAAATGGAGACGCAAAAGTTACAGAGTCTGCTTTTAAAACGCTAATGGAAAATGATTGTGCTATTGCATTTAAATCTCGTTTGTTTCCGATCTTGTCTGTGATTTGTTTAGCTTTCTTCTTAGTTTTTAGAAGGGGTTCAACGGAAGCCTTAGCGGTAGCAGCATCCATAAGACCTTCTTCTTTAATTTTGGTAATAACAGCTACAATGTATTTGTCTCCAATAGTTTCGGGTTCAGAAACCGTACCTTCTTTATTTTCATAAACCCATTTGATTAATCTTCTTGCAGCACCGAGTCCGGTAATTGAAAATTCATTGGGCTTAATATCAGCAGTAGCCGGTGTAATCTTTTGTTGAGCACAATTTTTCTCAAATCCGGCAACATCTCGAGTGATTGCTGCAAATTGTGTAGCGGCAGTACTGGCCGCATTAACGGTTTCGTTTCCAGCTTCAATTGTTTTAGCAAAATAAGCAACCTTGTAAGCTGTTTCAAATTTCTTTTGCTCCAAAACCTCTATGTAATGCCATCCAAAATCTGTCTTAACAACTTCTTTTGAACTGACGGGCTTATAAAAAATAAATTCTGCAAAGGGTTTGGCGAGCGATGAAAATTGTTGAGAGGAAAATTCATATTCACCTCCTTTGTCTTTACTGCCAGGATCTGAGCTGAACTGTTTTGCAAGTGTTGCAAAATCACTTCCAGAAGCAATCGCTGCAGCAATACTGTCTGCGCGCTTCTTTGCAACAGTGTCTGCTAAGGTTACCTGACCGCTTTGGGCATCTTTAGTAGCTATTAGAATATGGCGACATTTTACAGAATCAGGCAGATTTCTTTTTGCTATCATCTTGGCAATTACAAAATTAGAAGCATCTTGATAGGGGCCGTAAGTAGCACCATCTGCCAATGCCTTAATAGAATCAGCATTCGGTACTTGTAATTTGGATGACAATACATAACCGTCATTATAGGAGAGTGCACTTCCGTTGGCATTTAAAAATTGTTCATTGTCGGTTGCGGATTTGAAATTTTCCAATTGAGTTAACAATGCATTTCTAACAGTAATGCTGTCTGCTGCTGAAGGTGCAGCATTAAAAACTGCATAAGATATGCTTCTGGATTTTTCCTGTTTGTATTGCTTGGGGTGTTTCTTTACATAGGCATTGATTTCTTCATCTGTTACTTGGATAGTAGAATCGTTGATTGTTGTATAAGGAATGTTTACATACGAAAAGCTGATAAAACTGTTTTCATTTTTATTTTCCAATTCATGTAACCATTTAGGATAGAAAACAGAACCCGACAATAAGGTTGAATATTTATTCTTTATTCCAGAAGAAATTAAGTAGCTAATTAAATTCTTTTCAACAAATTGTCTTTGTGGATCGTTGGCTTTCTTTTTGCGTAGACCGTTGATGAATTTTCGAGCAGCTTCAGAATCATACGCTCCTGTTTTTTCATTCTTAAATTGTTGGGCCAAAGCTGGAGGAGGATTCTCTCCATAAAGCGCTTCATTTAAATCTGCAGCTGAGAAAACAAGTCCTAATTTATCATATTCTTTCTCCATTAATACTTCGTCAACCTTATTATTCCATAACATTTCGATCAATTGCTGACGCATGTTTTCATCTACCTGCATGCCTTGTTGACGGTAATTGTTTTCCATGTCAGATAGTTCTGTGTCAAATTCCTGAAAAGAAATATCTTCTCCATTTACTTCTCCGATTATGGTAGAATTTGCTCCAAATAGACTAGATCTGCTACTTAAAGCATCCATTAAAATAAAACCGATCAGACTCAATGCAATAACAGCAATACTCACGGCTGCGTATTTTTCTCTTATTTTTTGAATAACAGACATATACTATTATATAATTTGAAGGCAAATGTAAGGAAATCATAGCTGATATATTATTTACCAAAGGGTTATAACTACAAGAAATTTGCGATATAATGTCTGTAAAACACAGTAAAAGAGTGTATGAAAAGATAACTTTGTGAAAAAACCGAAAGAATACGTGGAAAAATCTGTGAATTTGATGGATTAAATGTGGATTTCCTGTTTACGCTTTGTGAGCAAAAAATAAGATTATAAAAGAATTAAAAAATCAGACGAATAAACTAGGATTTATTCAGAATTTATTGGATGTGGATGAAAAATTGAGGAGAGAACCACATGAATGTGGAATTGTTAATATAATGGGATAGTTTATGTTTTAAAAAGTGGATATCTATGTGGATTACTACAGAGTTAATGTAGGTTCTACAGTATATCTTTTTTTACCCACATATTCACACTCCTAATAATAATAGATTATTTAAAAAATAGATATATATAATAGATATTAGGTATGTCAACAATTAAAGAAAAAATTTTGAAAGAAGGATATATAGCAGAAAAAACAGATCCGAATATGGATTTGTTTGAAGCTATAGAAAAATTGAAAAAAGAAAAGAATGCCATTATTCTGGCGCACTATTATCAGGAACCGGATATACAGGACATAGCAGATTATATTGGGGACAGTTTGGGTTTGGCGCAGAAAGCCCGATCTACTCAGGCAGATATGATTGTTTTCGCCGGGGTGCATTTTATGGCCGAAACGGCTAAAATATTGAATCCTTCTAAAAAGGTGGTACTGCCTGATCTATTTGCGGGTTGTTCTTTAAGCGATAGTTGCCCACCCGACCGTTTTAAGGCCTTTAAAGAGCAGCATCCCGACCATCTGGTGATATCCTATGTCAATTGCAGCGCAGCAATCAAAGCTCAAAGTGATATCATCTGTACAAGCAGTAACGCCGTTCATATTGTAGAAAGTCTGCCCAAAGATCAACCAATCATTTTTGCACCGGATAAAAATCTGGGGGCTTATGTGAATAAAGTAACGGGCCGAAATATGTTGCTGTGGAACGGTGCCTGTATGGTTCATGAAATTTTCAGTCTCGAAAAAATTACCCGACTGAAATTCAATCATCCCGGTGCTAAAGTAATTGCTCATCCGGAATGTCTGGAATCGGTTTTAGAAATTGCAGACTATATAGGAAGCACAACACAACTACTCCAATTTGCTAAAACTGATGCAGCCGATACTTTTATTGTAGTAACAGAAACCGGCATTTTACATCAGATGATGAAAAATAGTCCGGAAAAGACATTTATCCCTGGTCCTCCTTTGAATAATTGTGCCTGTAATGATTGTCCGCACATGAAAAGAAACACATTGGAGAAAATTTATTTATGTATGAAGTATGAGTTGCCGGAAATAACCATGGATGAAACGCTCAGATTAGCGGCCAAAAAACCATTGGACAGAATGCTGGAATTGAGTGCAGGAATCGGCGGATAAAATTAGCTGAATAAAAATTCCACATCTTCCTTGCTGAGGGATTTTACAAATCCGGAATCATCGGTAATGATATCTTTTGCAAGTGCCCGTTTTTTCTCCTGCAGTTGCAGAATTTTTTCTTCAATCGAATTTTTACAAATCATACGGTAAGCGAAAATATTATTGGTTTGTCCAATACGATGCGTACGATCAATAGCTTGTTGTTCAACTGCCGGATTCCACCATGGATCAACAATATATACATAACTGGCTGCAGTAAGATTTAAACCCACCCCACCAGCTTTGAGCGAAATGAGAAAAACACGGATTGAAGGATCATTTTGAAAAGCGTGAACTGCTTTTTCCCTGCCGGTTGCTGAGGTGCTTCCGTCGAAATAAACGAAAGGAATATTCAATTCTTTGAGTTTCTCCTGTATGAGCGAAAGCATGCCAAGAAATTGAGAAAATACCAGGGCTTTATTAGGACCAATATTTTCACTTAACTCTCTTCCCAGTTCATTTAACTTGATGGAAGCATTCGGTAAAACTTCATCACTGTTTAATAAGGAAGGAGCATCACAGATTTGTCGCAGTTTCATCAGTCCTTGCAGAATGGTAAACTGACTGTTTCGAATACCCACTTCATCTATGGTTCCGAGAATTTTAGAGCGAAATTCCATGCGGAATGCTTCATATATTGCTCGTTGTTCGCTTTCCATTTCACAAAACAATACGGTTTCTGTTTTTTCAGGAAGATCTTTGGCAACCTGTTCCTTCGTTCTGCGCAGTAAAAAAGGAAAGATGATTTTTTTCAGCTCTTCTTTTTGTTCCGCTTCCCCGAACTTATCAATCGGCGTAGCATAATAATTTTTAAAATGTTCCAGTGTTCCCAGAAGACCAGGATTCAAAAAATTCATTTGGGCAAAAAGATCAAAAGTGTTGTTTTGTAAAGGAGTTCCGCTTAAACAAATCCGGTGCCTTGATTGAATCAGACAAACAGCTTTAGCAATTTTACTGGATGGATTTTTGATGGCCTGACTTTCGTCCAGGATTACATAATCAAAAATGTTTTCCGCAAACAATTTAATATCACTTCTCAGGGTGCCGTAAGTGGTAATCAGCACATTTGCTTTGGAATAATCTGCCAGATTTTTTCCGCGCTGTCCACCGTGATGGATGTGATAAGACAAGACGGGCGCAAATTTTTTGATTTCATTTTCCCAGTTGTAAATGAGTGAAGTCGGACACACTACCAGCGCTTTTACTCCCGGATTTTTTTCATAGAGCCAGAGCACAAAAGCCAGCGCTTGAATGGTTTTACCCAAACCCATGTCATCTGCCAGAATGCCCCCCCAACCGGCCTGATGTAAAAAGTGCAACCATTGAAATCCGTAGGTTTGATAAGGTCGAAGAATGCTGCCGAGATTTTCGGGAGGATCGATTGCTTCAATTTCTTTGAAAGAACGAAGCGAATCCATTTTGGCTTCCAGTTCCAGTTGAATTTCTTCTTCATCCCGCTGCTCGTAGAGGACATCAATAAGATTCAAATGATATTTGGATAAGCGTAAATGATCTTGATGTTTTTCACTTACCCTGAAAAGAACACCGTATTTCTTTAACCATTCCTCCGGCAAGATGCCGAGAGAGCCATCCCGCAGCTGGATATAATTCTGTTTATTGAGTACTGCTTTTTTCACATCTGCCAGCGGTACTTCCTGATTACCGAATTGTACATTTAATTTAGCGTCAAACCAGTCGATACCATTCGAAATAAACAAGCTTGTTTTGGGTTTTTCGGTATTGAATCTGAAACGTTTCAACACATCCCATCCTTCCACGCGCACTTTCATTTCGTTGAGCGCATCCATCAAAAGAAAAAACCAATTGTTTTTAAGTGCCTCAGTTCCTCTGATGGCGAGTTTTTTTCCCTGATCTATCAATACAAACGAAGAGTGCAGCGAATGAACCTGTCGGATGAATTTTTGCTCTTTTTCAATGTTTCGATGAACGATGATCAGCCCATTTTTTCCCGCAAAAAGTATTTCTTTTTTTTCGGAAGAATGAACCCGCAACCCATTGTAAAAAAAAGCCGGCTCCAACATCAGATAATCTCCGCTTTCATAGAGGTATAGTACCTTTTCGGGATCACTGTTTGTTTGAGTTTCTTTTATCAGTCTTATATCATATGAAACCGGAAAATGACCTGCCGCAGGAATCAAAACAGTTTCTAAAAAATGCGGAAGCGCTTCTGGTGACAGTCTTTGGCGCTGCAGCGCACCAAATTCCAGCATGGATAAAAGTTCTTCTTTTGTATTCCAGGTGCTGATGGTTTCATTGCAAACGAAAATAAAAAGATGATTCCATTCGTTGTCTGAAACACTGTGATTAACACCATTCATTTTAATGACCGGTTGCCATATCCAGGTGTCCTCATCCTGCATTAGTTCAAAACCGGGCGTTAAAAAACTGTGACTGACGGAGATTGGAACAAGATTTTGTGTAATCCATTTTTTTCCTTTGGGTAAAACGTAAAAAGGAAAATCTAAAGAGAGAAGCTGCCTGAGTTTGGGCAACAAAAATTCCGCCAGAAGAGACGCTGCATCTTTATCGGTTTTATCACTGTTTGAAATTTGAAGATGATCCGGAACTTCTGTGAAGGGTGCATTTCTTTTATAAAAGGATAGAATCGATTCTTCATTTAGTTTACTAAGCAGCTTGATGAGTCGTTGTGTGTCTTCCCCTGCATTTATTTTCATAAGTTCGCTGGGTAGAATTTTTTCAACCTTCCCGATATGACGTTGGGTTTCTTCGTCCAATTCTCCTAGTAATAAGTCCACCGAAAAAAAAGGGAGTTGCTGACAATTCGCATTGAAGACGATACCAGGTTTTTTATGAGAAGATTTAGGCGTTATTATTACAGACTCACTATTCGACGGAGAGGCTTTTGCTGCAATGACCGATTGCGTATTTTGTTCGGTCGTTTTGATAGAAGGGTCAAGGATTTTAAGAATGGTTCTGCCTTCTTTTACGACGAATTCAAACTTATCCTGCCATGCATCAGATAATTGGTAACCGTAGCGTTTCAGCAGGATTGCTTTTTCTTTATTGGGGTCGCGGATGCTGTCGAAGTACTGTGCGCCGTATCCGTTGAGCAATTGAATAAAGACGATGGCTTTATGTGTACAAATGGGATGTTTGTTTTCGGTGCAGTTGCAGGAAGTATCAAAGTTTCTTTCTTCATTTTTGAACAGAATGACAGAAAAGGTATTTTGATCCATAGAAATTTCTGCCGTTACGCGTTCGTCTTTGGCTTCAATGATTTTAGCTCGACGGGTACGGAGGAAGTTTTCTGCATCTGCAAGAGCGGTGGGCGCGCAAAGCATACGAATTGTTTTCAATTCGATTTGCTTCATTTTGATCGTTGTGTGTTGCGGATTATAGGTCATCAGCGGATTGCGGATGACGCCTTGTTCTGACAAGGTTTGCAATTGAAACAAGCCCGCCACTTCGTGGCGGCAGATATCTCCGATATTATAAGCACAGGAGCAACGCACGCTCATCGCTTTCTCATCTTTATATTTTTGAATCTGTACTTTATAGAAAGTATGGTAGGCGTCATCTTTTACGCGGAAGACCATTTTTTCCATCAGATCGTCTTGTTCCACCATGTCCACATAACCAAAAGCATGAATTTTTTTTCCTCTTTGAATCACCTCCTCGGTGCCGTGGTTATGGATAAATTTTTTGAGATGCGGAAGCGACATGTAGCGTAAAATTTCAATATTGCCTTGGTTCAGAAAAGGGCAATTTGTAAAATTAGCAATTAATGATTTATTATTTCACACAAAAAGAGAAAAGTTGTCATGTTCCGATCTCTAAATCTCAAGATCGGAACGGTATCGCGTTGTCGAGTTGTCGGTTTGATTTCCTATCGACAACTGCCCGATAGGGCACGACAACAGTCACGAGAAACTCGTGGCGGACAAGCAGACAACTATTTATAGTTTTTTCAACACTCCATTTTCATAAACCGGCAATACATTTGCCGCATCAGGAGTGAGGCAGAAGCGGATATCTTCAATAAGCCCGAAGCGCTCTACGAGTCGGTGGTAGTGGGTGAAGGATTGGGCGTTGCCGATGAGATCGTTTTTCATTTGATTGTAGAGATGAGCGGCTGTGGCGGAGCTGTCGCAATGAATGGTGAATGCATTGCTTACTTGATGAATCACTGCGCCGGCAAAGAGGGTATCTTCCATGTTAAACCGGTCCTTCCAGCCGGCGCAGGCAAGTACCACATTCTTGTTTTGTTGCAACAAATAATCACATACCGCACTCAGATTAGGAAAAGAACCTGTTACAATATCAGCGACTCCATTTTCCAAAGCCATATACAAAAGTTTCGTTCCGTTGGTGGTGGTGAGCACCAGTTTTCTCCCCCCAATAAAATCCCGGGTATATTCCATCGGAGAGTTGCCGTATTGCAAGCCTTCCGCAATTTTACCGTCTCTTTCTCCTGCCGCAATACCATTAATATCTTTAGAAATCTGTATTGCTTTAGCTACCGTATCTACCGGTACCACCACCTCCGCGCCATTGTATAAAGCCGCAGCGATAGTAGAAGTGGCACGAAATACATCAATCACCACCACGACGGCATCATTCAAATCATAGAGATGCAGCAGCGCGGGCGATAAACAGGTATGAAGGGTTGGTTTGATAGACACAGGACAAAATTACACAAACGGAGTTCTCACTACTTTCGCTTTTACCGGCTGATTGCGGATTTCGATATAGATTTCAGTATCAAAAGCGGAAAAGGCTGTCTGCACATAACCCAAACCAATAGCTTTTTGCAACGAGGGAGATTGGGTACCGCTGGTAACAATGCCAATATTATTGCCGGCAGCATCTTTAATTTGATAATCGTGGCGGGGAATGCCGCGCTCGATCATTTCAAATCCGACCAGCTTTCGTTCAACACCTTTTGTTTTTTGTGCTTCTAAAATGGATTTAGCGGTAAAGTCTTTGGAGAATTTGGTGATCCATCCTAATCCTGCTTCCAAAGGAGACGTTTTATCGTTGATATCATTACCGTACAGACAAAAAGCTTTTTCGAGTCGTAAGGTATCGCGCGCACCGAGTCCAACCGATTTGATATTATAGGGAGCTCCGGTTTGGAAAATAGTGTCCCAGATGATATTGGCAGCATCTGCACTGTCTTCAAAATATATTTCCACGCCACCCGCACCCGTGTATCCTGTTGCGCTGATTAAAACATTTTCTACCCCTGCAAATTTTCCTTTTACAAAATGATAATAGGGAAGATTAAGAATATCAAGATCGGTGAGCGGTTGCAGCATTTTCACGGCATTGGGGCCCTGTACTGCGAGCAGACAGGTTTTGTCGCTAATATTATGCATTTCAACGCCTTGGGTATTGTGTTGTTGGATCCAGTTCCAGTCTTTTTCAATATTGGAAGCGTTTACCACCAGCATATACACTTTCTCTTTTTCGATGCAGTACACCAGTAAGTCATCCACAATACCCCCATTGTTGTTGGTCATACAACTGTATTGGGCTTTACCATTGGAAAGTTTGGTGGCATCATTGGAAGTAACGCGCTGAATCAAATCAAGCGCATGTTCTCCTTTTAAAATAAACTCACCCATGTGACTTACATCAAATACGCCCACACTGTTGCGAACGGCAGCATGTTCATCGTTGATGCCGCTGTAAGAGATGGGCATATTGTATCCGGCGAACTCCGCCATTTTCGCATGGAGCGCAATATGTTTGTGCAAGAAGGGGGTTGACTTCATTTTGGCAAGGGTTTATTATGCCGCAAAAGTAAGGAAGTTGTGGGTTGGAAGAAACGGTTGTCGGGTTGTCGGGCAACCGTAATGGTTTGGAAATCGCTCTTTCATTTGTAGCTTTATGAGGAAAACAATCAAGACAAAGCTATATGAAAAAAACATTTTTAATCCTACTGTTCATTACCGTTGCCGGTTTTGCTGTAAAATCTCAGTCTTTTAAGGGACACGTTTCCGGCATGTTTGGGGTAATAAATTATAAACTCAGACTTCAATACGAGCGACCGATAAAGACCAACGCTTCATACGGAGCGAATTTGAATTATTATATGATGATTTGGAAGGGACCTGTCATCGAGCCCTTTATGAGAATTTATGGGAGAAGATATGGAAATAAGGAAGGTTTTTTTGGTCAGGCAAAATTGATTTACGGCAATCTTTCGACCTATGATTTTGAAGCCTATAATGGCGCGTTAAAAAATAAGAGATGGTCCACTTTTGGATTAGGAGTAGGGTGCGGATATAAATTTTTACTTCGCAACCAGATTACCATAGAGCCAATGTTTGGATTTCGCTTTCTAACGCCTCCCGTTTACAGATTTAATTCTGGAGTTGAAGGTGAGTTTTATGCCAATATTGGAGAAGGGATTGCCTGGTATTTAACAACAGGCATGCCGCTTGATTTTCAAACTAAAATCGGGTATCAGTTCTGAAGCATTGCTGTCCGGGGAAAATTGAAATGTGAAGCCCTTTAAAATATGAATTAACTCTTTTGATGATTGATTATTTCACGCAAAGCTGCAAAGAGGCAAAGCTCGCAAGGGACGTCATGTTGAGCAATAGCGAATTTATCCCGAGAATCGGGAACATCTCAAGAAGAACTCAAAAGTCAAAGGTCAAAAGCAATTAAAACTTTTTGGTTTTGCCTTTTGATTTTTGCCTTATAGACGAGATCCTTCGCTTACGCTCAGGATGACGCTACCAAAATGTGTGGCGCTGCCAAGGCAGAGCGCGCGGAGCGATCGGGTCAGCAATAGTTCTGAAGAAAAAATTTGGGTATTGACAATATTCAACTTAGTTCATTCAAATAATATCTCCGGATTCATTTGCAAAAACTCCTGCCATTTTAATTCGGAATGATCAATAACTTCTTGTAAATGAGACCTTTCAAACATAAAATTAACTTACTCAATATGTTGAGCAAATTTACTCAATATATTGAGAATTTATATTTTTTTGTAGAGATGCACAATCGTGTGTCTCTACGTTTTTCAGGAAATGCTGTTTATTATGCAATGTAATTTGCTAATTAGCAAACCTTCATGTTTAAATAAACGCACCATTCCATAATTTTTCCAGGAAGACTTTCCATGGTAATACTTGAATATTTCCAACAATTCTGGGTAATGGTTCCGTGCATACGACGATTGCTTTCTTAACTTCATATTCATCCATAAAAGCCTTTAATCCACCAAGATGACGAGTAGAAATTTTGTTGGATGATTTAACTTCAATTGCGATTTCATGACGACCTAGTATAAAATCTACTTCCATTTGTGATGCGGTTCTCCAGTAAGCGATTGGATATTGTAATCCGGAATAATGACTATGTGCTATTAATTCTTGAAAGATGAATGACTCAAAAGCATTGCCAAATAATTCTGTTCCGTATTCAATTTTCCCTCTCTTTAGTAAATGATTCGTAATGCCAATATCAAAAAAATAAAATTTGGGTGTTTTGATGACACGTCGCTTTGGTTTTTGCTGATATGAGGGAATAAATCTTCCGATCAAGGTGTCTTCCAGAATCTGAAAATATTCTTTAATCGTTGTAGCAGAAACGCCGCAATCGGTCGCTATATTGACATAATTCACTATTTCCCCATTGCTGAATGCGGCTGCTTCAAGAAAACGGGCAAACACATCCACTTTTCTGATTTTAGCTTCCGCAATAATCTCATCTTTAAGATAACTGTCGATATAGGCGGCAATCATCTTGTCAGGTTTTGCCGATAAATAATGTCTCGGCAATAACCCGTAATTCAGTGCTTTCAGCAGATCAAAATCTGAAATTTCACTACTTGTCAGCGGGAAAAGTTCATAACGTAAAGCCCTTCCCCCTAATAAATTTTCACCCGAACGAATGATCTTTCTAGGGCTCGAGCCACTTAAAATAAATTGAATTTGGTGGTTTACAATCAGCCAGTGTATTTCATTTAATAAGACAGGGATTCGCTGAATTTCATCAATTACTACGGTTGTAGGATTTTGAGCAAGGATGACCTCCCTTAAATAGGAGGGGTTTGTAATTAACCGATTATAAACGTCGGATAATAGTAAATCAAACCATAAAGCATCCGGAAATAATGCTTTGAGCAGTGTACTTTTTCCTGTTTGTCTCGGCCCCCAAAAAAAGATGCTGTTCCCGTCGTTGGCAACAAATTTTTGTTTTCTTTGAAAATGCATAAATCGGTGATTAGAGAATATAAAGGTAGCTTTTTATCATGATAAAACAAACCCATACTTTATTTAATCATGATAAAACAAGGTGGAAGCGGTCGAGCATGATGACAATCCTTAAACCCTGATTCAGACAATCATGACTCTGGCGCAATCAGCTTCAAAAATTCCGCTTCGCTGATGATTTTTATGGTAGGGAGTTTCTTTGCTTTTTCCAACTTGCTGCCGGCGTCTTCTCCTACGACTAAATAATTCAGTTTGGTGCTGACTGAGCCCAAAATTTTTCCCCCCTGCGCTTCCACCATCGCTTCTGCATCATTTCGTTTTAACGTAGGCAGGGTACCCGTAAAAAGAAAACTGAGTCCCGTAAGATTACCGTCCTTGGGTTTTTCCTTTTGTTTGTTTTCCAGACATACCCCCTGCGCTTCCAGCGCTTTCAGCATATTGATATTATCTTCAATGCCGAAAAAAGAACGAATAGACGCCGCCACTTTCGGACCTATATCTTCCAGCTGCATCAGTTCTTCTTCTGTTTTTTCTTTTAATTCCAAAATATGATTGACGGAATGCGCCAGCGTTTTGGAGGTGGCTTCTCCCACAAAACGAATTCCCATTGCATAAATCAACCGATAGAGGGGCTGTGATTTAGAGGCTTCTATTGCGAGTTTCAAATTGTCCACACTTTTTTTTCCATATCCGTCAAGTTCTGCAATTGTATCGTATGGCAATTGATAAATGGAAGGAATATCATTTAAAAAACCAAGCGCATTGAATTTCTGCACGTGTGATTCTCCCAACCCCCGAATATCCATCGCATCTTTGCTGTTGAAGTGGATGATGCGTTCAATTACCTGTGCCTTGCAATTAATATTCACACAACGCCATACCGCTTCTTCCGCTGATTTATAGAGAGGGTCGTTGCAGACCGGACAAGCAGTGGGAAACACAATTTTATTTTCGCTTCCTGTTCTCAATTCCGGAAAAGATTTCACGATGTAGGGAATCACATCGCCCGCTCTTTCCACCAATACCCGATCGCCGATCAGCAAATTTTTTTCCCGAATAAAATCTTCATTGTGTAAAGAGATACTTGATACGGTAACGCCCCCAATGGGCACCGGATCGATTTTGGCAACCGGCGTTACGGCACCCGTTCTGCCTACCTGAAACTCAACAGAGCGCAAAGAAGAAGTGGCTTGTCTGGCTTTGAATTTATACGCAATCGCCCAGCGCGGATGATGCGTAGTCATTCCCATTTTTTCCTGCAAAACAAGATCGTTTACCTTAATCACCATGCCGTCAATTTCATAGGGCAACGTATCTCTTTTAGCTTCAAATTCGAGACAGTATTGGATAACGCCTTCAATGCCATTAAACACTTTCTTCTCTTTTTCCGGACTACGAAAACCGAGCAGCCATAACATTTCAAGCGCAGCGCTGTGTGAGAGTGGCGCTTTGTTGTTTTCTTCCGTATTCAAATAGCCAATATGATAGACAAAGGCTTCCAGATTTCTTTTGGCTACTTCTTTCGGATCTTTCAGTCGAAGTGTACCGCTTGCCGCATTGCGCGGATTCGCGAGTGGCGGCAGATTTTCTTCAGCCAGTTTTTGATTGAAGGCGATAAATTTTTCTTTGGTCATCAACACTTCTCCTCTGATTTCAATTTGCCTTATCCCCATTTCACCGAAAGCAGCAGAAAGCGGAATCGAATGAATCTGTCTGATATTGGTAGTAATATCTTCTCCTTCGGTTCCATCTCCGCGAGTAGCAGCCCGCACCAGCCGGTCGTTTTCATAGATGAGCGAAATACCTGCGCCGTCGAATTTCGGCTCTACGCAATACACGACTGATGTTAGACCTGTAGCTTCTTTAGCTTTTCTATCCCAATCACGTAAATCGTCTTCATTATAAGAATTTTCCAGACTCAGCATCGGCACCAGGTGTTGCACTTTTTGAAAATCATTGCCCAGTCCTTTGGCAACGCGCTGTGTCGGTGAATCGGGGGTGATTAATTCGGGATTTTCTTTTTCAAGACGAACCAGGTCATTATACAGCTGATCATATTCAGCATCGCTGATGAGCGGATCGTTGAGGAGGTAATAGCGGTATTCGTGAAAACGAAGGATACTTCGCAAATCTTCCACTCCAAGCGCAGAAACAGGTGTGCCGGAAAGTAATTGGCCCAACACTTGTTGTGTTAATGCTTGTAATCTTTTGGTTACATCCGGCTGATACATGACTGAGTGTTGAATTGTAAAAATACTGTCATTCTTCTGAATACAACCTTTGCTAAATTTGTATGTTTATTCTTAACTATGGCAACAAAGAAAAAAGTAAGCGCCCCTGCAAAAAAAGCAGTAGCGGCGAAAAAAGAAACCAAGACAGCGTTTAAAAAACATGTTTGTGCCTTAAAGACGGGAGATGCTGCTCCATCTTTTTCGGGGTTGGACCAGGATGGAAAAGCTGTTTCTTTAAAGGATTATAAGGGTAAACGGCTCGTGCTGTATTTTTATCCGAAAGATGATACCCCAGGATGTACAGCGCAGGCCTGCGGCCTGCGCGACAATTTCGCGATGCTGAAGAAGAAAGGAATTGAAATTCTCGGTGTGAGTGCCGACAGTGAACAAAAACACCAAAAATTCATCGAAAAATATGAACTGCCCTTCCGTCTCCTCTCCGACGAATCCAAAACAGTCATCAAACAATACGATGTGTGGGGCAAAAAGCAATTCATGGGAAAGGTTTTTGATGGCATCCATCGCACCACTTTTCTTATCAATGAAAAAGGCATCATAGAACATATTCTCCTGCAGCCCGATACCAAAAATCATACGGAAGAGATCCTTCAGTACTGGAGCTGATACCATATTTACCCCTGTTTATGACGGGGGTAAAAAATAATTTACTACTATGTATTGCATATTACCTTGTTTTGACATAGATTTGCATTAAATCATTGATTTTAAACCCGCATTGTATGAATATTGACAATACGCAGAGTCAGTTGAGAAAGGGGGTGCTGGAATTTTGTATTCTTTCCATCATTAAAAGGGGTGAAGCCTATCCGAGTGATATCATTGAGGAAATGAGAAAAGGTCGTATCCCCCTGCTGGAAGGAACTCTCTATCCCTTGCTCACCCGACTTAAAAACGCCGGATTGCTGAGTTATCGTTGGGTGGAAAGTACCGGAGGGCCTCCCCGCAAGTATTTCTCTCTGACAGAAGCAGGACAGATTTTTTATAGTGAACTACAAAAAACCTGGAACGAAATGGTGGCTTCGGTGGAACTGGTAACCCGCGAAACACATCAACCCTAATCATAATTCGGTTAAAAAAATTCTTATGCATAAGGTCATCAACATCAATCTTAGCGGTCGCATTATTCCAATGGAAGAATCCGCTTTTGAGAATTTGAAATTGTACATTGAGTCGCTTCGTGTACATTTTAAAGACGAAGAAGGGAAAGAAGAAATTATTAATGATATAGAAAACAGAATAGCCGAATTGCTTGATCAGGAAATCAAAAAGGGAAGTCCTTGTATTACAGATCAAAAAATGACAGACACCATAAAAATAATGGGGAGGGTTGAGGATTTTATCCAGCTGGAGGAATCAGATAATCATAACAAGCAACCAGAACCGGCGCAATCAGCCCAGGAAAAAACAGATGCGCCACGTTGGAGTTTATTTAGAAATATCAACGACAAAGTTGTCGGCGGCGTATGTAGTGGTATTGCCCATGCGCTTAATATTGATCCCGTTGTTATACGGGTGTTGTTTGTACTTTTTGTATTGGGTGGCGGGGCCGGATTTATCCTCTATATTATTCTATGGATAGTGCTTCCTAAAAAAGCCTTGGAGCAAAATATCCGCAAGAAATTTTTCCGAGATCGCGACAAAAAAGTATTGGGTGGTGTTGCAGCAGGATTAGCGGCCTATTTCAACATTCCGGTTTGGATTCCGCGACTTATATTTTTGCTTCCCATTTTGTCGGGACTCACCATCAATCTTATTCCTTATCTCATTATAGGCGGCGGATTGGGCACTGCATTTTTTGTAACCTATATTATTTTATGGGTGGTAGTGCCTTATGCAGGAACAACCTCCGAAAAAATGCAAATGAAAGGAGAAAAAATTGATGTTAACAGTATTAAAAATACGGTAAAAGAAGAGTTGAATCAATTGAAAACAAATGTATCTCCGACAGTAAAAGCGACCCGAACAACTTTTGTAAGCTTGTTGTTGACACTACTTAAAATCTTTTTAATCTTTGTAGCAAGTATTGTTGCATTTGCAGGAATGGTAACGGCCGGTGCGCTGACGCTTGCAGCAATTGTAACATTCCCGTTGCATGATTTTTTGCTGAGTAGTTCCTTACAGCAATGGGCATTATGGGGAACGATAGTTTTGTTTCTCATTACCCCTATGTTAGGAATGGTTGTCTGGTTGATTCGCCGCATCGTCGGCGCAAAGCCCAACAAATACCTGTCGCTCAGTTTCGGCTTATTATGGTTACTGGGCTGGATTTCATTGTTTATATTGATTGCTACTGTTGGAAGAGACTGGCAGTCGGAGGCGGTCGTGTCCACTACGCTGCAAAAACCGGCTAATGATTCGTCAACATTAGTCGTTGATCTCATCGAGCCACCCATTGAGTACAGTGATGCATACGACTGGATTCATCTGGATGAATCCGGATTTGATATTACCGATGACAGTCTTTTTTACAACAATGTGGATATTAAAGTGGTGAAGAGCGATAATGATCAGATCAACATAAAGCTTTTGAAATATAGTCGAGGTGCCAATAAAAAAGAAGCACTTTCCAGAGCTGAGAAAATTACTTTTAAAGTTGCGCTAAAAGACAGTTCGTTGCTGCTGGGAAGCGGTATCGGCATTGATAAGCAAAGTAGATTTCGCGGGCAGCGAATGGAGGTAATCATTGCATTGCCGCCTGGACAAAACATAATTCTTGATGATAAAATAAAGAAGGCGTATCATCCGATTGATTGGGAGGAGGAGGAGATCCTAAAAGATGAATTGTAGGCTGCTATTGTAAAAACTGATATTTTTCAAGATAGTCAGCAAACCACTTTACTTTCTTTTGATCATCGGGAGAAAATAAAAAGGGAGAAACGTCTTTTGCCATTTCTTCCATATTCAATTTACTGCATTTTTCAATGAGTCTTTTTTTAAGATCAAGTGTAGAGCGTATGCCTGTTTTCTGTTGTATATAGTCTATGTTCGGACTTATATTCAATCCCATTAAAAAAACCAGATCAAAAAAATCGCGTCCCTTATTCCGGGGGCGATTTAAAACAGCATAACATTTTTGTGCCATCAATAAATCGAGCGGAGTGGATAAAATTTTGGTGAACACATCAAACTTATTTAAAATTGGCTGTTCAGGAATGAAATTGAAATGCTGGGGTTCTGTATCCAGCTGGATTAATATTTTTTCTTCCTCAAAACCGGATAATCCCTGTTGAAAAAGCAAGTTGGGAAAACGCATATAGCAATGATAAGCCCCTTTGGCAATCTGTCTGATTTCGGCTTTATATCCCATAAGATCGAGTTGTCTTTCAATATTTCCTGATATCTCTGTAAACTCTATTTCCGATAAATCAAAATTATCAAAGTCTAAATCTTCTGAAAAACGCTGATTGCCGTACACTAAGCGCAGACAAGTGCCACCCAGGAAAACCAGTTTATCTGCAAAGGGGCCACTGAAGATGATTTCAAGAATCTTGTATTGCAAGTATTCTCGCAACATAAACCGTTTAAACATTCTTAGGTTCTCCGGATAATATTGTTCTATTTCATGAATATCAAGCATGGCTGTACTTTTTAATCAATTGAATCTTTTTTTCCAGAGTAGGGGAACGATAAATACTTAAATAATCCAGCAGCGCTTTTTCATTCAGTTGCTGTATAGCTGCTTTGTTCCACCTCAGCGATTCAATAGCGGGCTCATCTTTTATGTCAGCACGCAGGTATAAAAAATCCAACACCGCTTTTTCCAATGTTGCCATCCGAAAACTAGCATTGGCTTGTTTGATAAGATGATACCCAAAGTACAGTTCCTTTTTAATGGTTCTGTAATTAAAAGTTGCTACTTTGGTTGAAAAGGAACAGGTTTTAAGGGTTGTTACAGATTGAATGGCGTACACAGCTTCTGGAATGATGCCATAATAGCTCAGCGCCGACTCTAGCGACACATAGGAAGGATTGTAAAGTTTATTTGCGATTTTATAAACCAGATATTCATCCCTTTTATTTTCGGATAGGAGATAATACCCGTTTCTGAGTCTAATCAGGTATCCTTTTTTTTGCCAGTTGATCAAATTTTTTGTATCAAAATCCGGAAACGATTTGTGAATATCCGGCAGTGTGATGACCGGAAAATCATGGAAGGTTTCCCGAAATCGTTGATACATTTATTTCTATTTTTTCACAAATTTAGTAATATTTAGAAATAAAAAAAGGAAAATTAAAACCGAGCAGACGAATTAACAAAGTTTTTGCTAAAAAATTTGGCATCTAAAATATTTAGCATATTTTTGCTAAACAATTTAGTGTTCACAATTAAAAACAAACAGTTATGGAAGACACATTAATTTTGAATGGAAAACCCAAAAAGGAAAAAGAAAACATGAAAGCAGAAAATGCAAAAGAAAGCAACGAGAAGCTCAAAGCGCTCAAGTTGACCATTGACAAGATAGACAAAGATTTTGGAAAGGGCAGTGTGATGATGATGAATGAGAAAGGGGTGACCGAAATGGAAGTCATCTCCACCGGTTCTATTGCGCTGGACACTGCTTTGGGGATTGGCGGCGTACCTAAAGGAAGAATCGTGGAAATATACGGGCCTGAAAGTAGTGGTAAAACGACTGTTGCCACCCATATTATTGCTGAAGCGCAAAAGAAAGGTGGCATGTGCGCCATCATTGATGCGGAACATGCATTTGATAGTTCTTATGCTCAGAAACTAGGCGTAGATGTGGATAATCTCCTGATTTCCCAACCCGATTACGGAGAGCAGGCGCTCGAAATTGCAGATCGTTTGATTCTGAGTGGTGCGTTGGATGTGGTGGTGATTGATTCGGTTGCAGCCCTGGTGCCTAAAGGAGAATTAGAAGGTGAAATGGGGGACAGTAAAATGGGATTGCAAGCTCGTTTGATGAGTCAGGCGCTCCGTAAATTAACTGCTACAATTAATAAAACCAATACGGTTTGTATTTTCATCAATCAGTTGAGGGAGAAGATTGGCGTGATGTTTGGTAATCCAGAAACCACTACCGGAGGAAATGCCCTGAAGTTTTATGCATCCGTTCGGCTGGATATTCGAAGAATGAGTCAGATCAAGGATGGTGATGAAGCAATCGGCAACCATGTAAAGGTTAAAGTTGTAAAAAACAAAGTAGCTCCTCCTTTTAAAGCTGCGGAGTTTGATATCATTTTTGGGGAAGGCATCAGTAAGAATGGGGAAATCATTGATATGGGTGCCGAGCTGGAGATCATTCAAAAAAGCGGCAGCTGGTATAGTTATAAAGGAGATAAACTCGGTCAAGGCAGAGATGCAGTTAAGCAGTTGCTTGCAGATAATCCTGAATTAGCCAATGAAATTGAAACGGCTATCCGTGAGAAGCTGAAGGAAGCTCGTGCTGCTTCTAACGCCGGTTAAATTCGGCACAATAGGGAGATAAGCCGCAATCTGAACATTTCGGATTGCGGGCAACACAGGTATATCTGCCATGCAAAATCAGCCAGTGATGTGCTTTATGAATCAGCTCTTTGGGAAAGTGTCTGATTAGTTCTTTTTCTACTGCCAGTGGTGTTGTAGAGGTAGAACTGACCAAACCGATTCTTTTGCTAACCCTGAAAACATGGGTGTCAACCGCCATATTGGGTTGGGCATCTATAACAGAGGTGATGACATTGGCTGTTTTTCTTCCTACTCCTGGCAAGGTTACCAGTTCTTCTACCGTTAAAGGCACTACGCCGTTAAAATCAGCAATGAGTTTTTGAGCCATCCCAATAAGATGTTTGGTTTTATTATTGGGGTATGAAATGCTTTTAATGCGTTCAAATAATTCATCAAAGTCAGCCTCACTCATTGTCTTGGCGTCCGGATATTTTTGAAATATGGAAGGGGTGGTCATATTGACCCTCTTATCTGTACATTGAGCGGATAAAATGACGGCTACCAGTAATTGAAAGGGGTTATCGTAAAGCAGCTCGGTCTCTGCATTGGGCTTAAATTCGGTGAAATAATCAATGACCCGTTTGTATCGTTCTTTTTTTGAAATTCTACTCATAGCTTTCAAACAAAGCTAAGCTCAAATAATCAAGAAGGAATAAAATTGATGCAGAGGAACTATTGAAAAACTGATGGTGTAGTTGAAGCTGCGTAGCGCATGATATGAAGGATGGCTTCCGTACGTGGTGATGAAAAAGCCTTATCCAGCCCATTCATACCCGCTTTTAATACTTTACATTTTTCCATCAAAGTCCAGTCGTTCTGTAAAGCTTCTTCTATTTCGGCTGTTTGCTTGGGAGAGGTTTCTTTATAAAGGTATAAAAGCAGATCTTCGGGAGTATATTGGCAACTCATTTCTATTTGAATTTGCCTAAAAAACGCAGTATTTGATAGATTTATTGCGTAAAAGTGTATTATTCCTCAAAAATATACAGATCTTCTCCGGGTTTACGCATGTAATATTTTTCACGAGCCAACTTTTCGAATGCAGCAGGATCGGCTTCTCTTCTTCGGAGCTCTGTAGCCGCATCGTTTATTTTTACGTCATAGTAATGGCTGCTTTCTTTGAGTTCCTTTAATTTTTTCGAACGCTCATATTGAGCAAAGAAATCATTTCTGTCAAAGAAAGCAAGCCATATCAGAAAAGCGATGGCCGAAAGCACATACTTGTTTTTAAAAATTGTTATGAAAATTTTCATCTCTTCTAATAGCAGGAAAATACCGCCTATTTACCAAATTTAATCTTTCCTTTTGGATACACCGCGCTTTTATCCAACAATTCTTCAATCCTTATTAACTGGTTATACTTTGCCATGCGGTCGGTACGGCTCGCAGAACCCGTCTTTATTTGTCCGCAATTGAGCGCTACAGCTAAATCGGCAATAGTGGTATCCTCTGTTTCTCCGCTCCGATGACTCATAATGGAAGTAAATCCGGCATGTTGTGCCATCTGAACCGCATTAATGGTTTCTGTTACAGTTCCGATTTGATTTACTTTGATAAGAATACTATTGCCAATGCCTTTATCAATCCCTTCCTTTAATCTTTTCACATTTGTTACGAAAAGATCATCTCCTACCAGCTGACATTTTGAACCAATCGACTGGGTCAATTTTTTCCATCCTTCCCAATCATCTTCTGCCATTCCATCTTCAATGGAAATAATAGGATACTTATTGACCCATTCTGTCCAGTAAGCCACCATTTCATCGCTGGTGATTACTTTATCCGGGTTACTCTTGTAAAATTTATAGCTATGGGTAGCTTCATCATACATTTCGCTGGAAGCGGCATCCATTGCAATGGCGATTTGTTCTCCGGGTTTATATCCGGCGGCACTGATGGCCTCAAGCACTGTTTCAATGGCCTCTTCATTGCTTTGAATTTCAGGAGCAAAACCACCCTCGTCTCCTACGTTCGTACTGTACCCTTTCTTTTTCAATACCGTTTTTAAATGATGAAACACTTCTACCCCCCAGCGCAAACCCTCGCTAAAACTGGGTGCCCCAACTGGTATAATCATGAATTCCTGGAAATCAATTTTATTATCCGCGTGCGCGCCGCCATTCATAATGTTCATCAATGGCATCGGCAATACAGTACTGTTTACACCGCCCAGATAGCGAAACAGCGGAAGTCCTGCTTCTTCTGCTGCAGCTTTGGCAACCGCCATACTTACGGCAAGGGTTGCATTAGCGCCTAGGTTGGCTTTGTTCTCAGTACCATCCAGCTCAATCAATAAATGATCAATGGCTGTTTGTTCTGCAACAGGCAAACCAATCAGTTTAGGTGCTATGGTTTCGTTTACATTTTGTACGGCCTTCAACACACCTTTACCAAGGTATTTTGATTTATCTCCGTCTCTGAGTTCAACTGCTTCATGTTTTCCGGTGCTGGCCCCGCTGGGAACTGCCGCTCTTCCTAAAAATCCATTTTCTGTTACCACATCCACTTCAACGGTTGGGTTTCCGCGACTATCAAGAATTTGTCTGGCATGAACGCTGATAATTGAACTCATAAAATAGGTTTAAATTTTTATTGAAAATGAACGACTAAAATTTCGCTGCAAAGAAAAGACATATCCGCTTTGCAGCAAAGAAATCATTCAAGCATTTCATTGGAAGAAAACATTGTTGTTGCCGTACGTTTGTTAGCTATATTTTTTCTTTTTACATAAATTCATTGTATATTTTTGCAACCGCAAACAATCCTCTAATCGAATTCTAATTTCAAAGCAATGCGACCATTGTCTTCATTCCTTTGTTTTAACTCCATTACGCGCATGTATAAATGCCTATCATGCCGACGCGCATTCTGACAGGACCAGTCACTCACCAAGACCCCTGTCAGTGAAGCTATCCCTCGTTCTCTTTTTGGATTGGTAATCCGTTTCAGATTAGAAGTTTTCATTCAACATGGCCGAACAAAATATTATTATACGAGTTGCCAACAGCAACGATTCCATTCACGCAGTAGCAATAACTACTTGTATGGAAGAAAGCGCTAAGGCACGTGGCACCGGCATTGCTAAAAGAAGTCCGGAATACATCATCAAAAAAATGCAGGAAGGGAAAGCTGTTATTGCGCTTACTGATTCGGGAGAATGGCTTGGCTTCTGCTATATTGAAACCTGGAGTCATGGCGCATTCGTGGCGAACAGCGGATTGATTGTAAGTCCGGCTTACAGAAAAAGCGGAGTAGCAAAATCCATCAAGAAAAAAATATTTGAACTGAGCAGAACATTATATCCCGGAGCAAAAATATTTGGTCTCACCACCGGACTAGCGGTGATGAAGATCAACAGCGAGCTGGGTTATGAACCGGTTACCTACAGCGAACTCACACAGGATGAAGAATTCTGGGCGGGTTGCAAAAGCTGTGTGAACTATGACATTCTTATCAGCAAGGAAAGAAAGAATTGCATGTGTACAGCGATGCTTTATGATCCGGCAGATCACTATGAACCTGAAGAAACACAAAAGTTCTTTCAGGAAAAAAAGAGCGTAATCGAACGATTGATACGCTTTAAGGAATGGAAGTTTTTGAAGCTGTTGCGTAAGGGGATGGATAAAAAAGAAAACAGCAAGGATAAAAAAATCACGATCTCCATTTTTTAATCAGAATATGAACCAATCAAACAAAAAAGTAGTACTGGGTTTCAGCGGTGGATTGGACACCACCTATTGCGCAAAATATCTGAGTGAAGAAAAAGGATATGAAGTGCATAGCATCATTGTGAATACAGGTGGGTTTACCAAAGCAGAACTGGATAAAATCGAACAACATGCGTATCAGCTTGGCGTTGTATCGCATACAACAGTGGATGCAGTAAAAGACTACTACGACCGCATTCTCAAATACCTGATTTTCGGAAACTGTCTCAAGAATAATACCTACCCGCTCAGTGTAAGCGCAGAACGTTTAATGCAAGCTCTTCACATTGCAGAGCAGGTGAAAAAATTAAATGCTGATGCGGTTGCGCATGGCAGCACCGGCGCTGGCAACGATCAGGTGCGCTTCGATATGATCTTTCATATCATGATTCCGGGTGTTGAAATCATTACGCCCATCCGCGATAGGCAGCTGAGTCGGGAAGCAGAGATAGAATATCTGAAAGAAAAAGGCATTGTAATGAATTTTGAAAAAGCGGCTTACAGTATTAATAAAGGACTATGGGGCACCAGCGTAGGAGGAAAAGAAACCCTCAACAGCAAAGGCATGCTGCCGGAAGAAGCCTGGCCTACTGCATGCACCGCAAACGATTCAACGATGATTGAATTGAGCTTTGAAAAGGGTGAACCGGTGCAGTTGAATGGGGTGAGATATGACCATCCTTCACAACTCATTATTGCGTTACAACAAATGGCCGGCGCTTATGGCATCGGAAGAGATATTCATATTGGCGACACCATCATCGGCATTAAAGGAAGAGTCGGTTTTGAAGCTGCGGCTCCGATGATTATTTTAAAATCACATCATGCGCTGGAAAAACATGTGCTCACCAAATGGCAACTGCAATGGAAAGATACCCTGGCTCAATTTTATGGCAACTGGTTGCACGAAGGACAAATCCTCGATCCGGTAATGCGTGATATCGAGGCATATTTTGAAAACAGTCAGCAGTCGGTCAGCGGGAAAGTCTTTATTGAGCTTCTCCCCTATCGTTTTCTGATTCATGGGATAGAAAGCAAATATGATCTGATGAGTAGTCGCTTCGGCAAATATGGCGAGATGAATACAGGCTATACCGGCAATGACGTGCGTGGATTCAGTACCATCTTCGGTAATCAGACTCGTATCTGGCAATCGGTACATCAAAGTGAAGAATATAAATAATGAGCTTTATGCATTCGTTGAATAAAATAAGAGTGGGAATTATCGGTGGTGCCGGTTACACCGGAGGTGAGCTCATTCGTTTACTCATCCATCATCCGAATGCGGTGATTCAATTTGTACAGAGTAATTCGCAAGCAGGAAAACCGATCAGCAGCATTCATGCCGATCTTGTTGGTGATGCTGAATGGTGCTTCACCAGAGAATTATCACTCAATGATATCGACCTGCTATTTCTTTGCCTGGCGCATGGCGACGCAAAAATTTTTTTAGGACAACACGATATTCCTGCATCTGTAAAAATCATAGATCTTTCCAATGATCATCGGGCAACGGCAAGCAATCCTGTTCCGGAATATCACGGAATCAAATTTGTTTACGGATTGCCGGAAGTCAACAAGACATTAATTCAATCTGCTCAATATGTTGCCAATCCGGGTTGTTTTGCAACGGCGATACAATTGGGATTGTTGCCACTCGCAAAAGCAGGAATATTGGGAGATGTATATACAACCGGAATAACCGGTAGCACCGGTGCGGGCGCAGGAATGTCGGACACTTCGCATTTCAGCTGGAGAGCGAATAATATTCAGGCTTATAAAACACTATCGCATCAACATGTGCCGGAAGTTTGTTTTACACTTAATGCAAGTAAGCCAACTGAACATAAAAGTGAAACAAATTTGAATTTCATTCCCTGGAGGGGTGATTTTACTAGAGGGATTTTCATCAGTAGTCAACTCAAATGCGATTTATCTTTAGAGGAGCTCCAGCAATTGTACATATCTTATTATGAAGAACATCCATTCACTAATGTAATCAGCAGGTCACTTTTCCTAAAGCAAGTTGTCAATACTAATAAATGTCTGATTCAATTGGAGAAAGTCGGGCATCAGCTGGTTATTCATTCGGCCATTGATAATTTATTGAAAGGGGCAAGCGGACAAGCGGTGCAGAATATGAATCTGATGTTTGGATTGGAAGAGACGACCGGATTACAATTAAAAGCGAATTTCTTTTAGTATGAAATGCCCATAACGATTGACTGATACCAACTGTGATGAATATTAAGGGCATAACATATGACCATTACAGATAACAACTAATACACATATGAAATTATTTGATGTATATCCTCTTAATAATATTTGCATTGAAAAAGCAAAAGGTTCTATCGTGTGGGATAATTATGGCAATGAATACCTCGATATGTATGGTGGACATGCGGTCATCAGCATCGGACATGCACATCCCAAATGGAAAGCCCGCATTGAAGAACAGTTAAATAAGATTGCGTTTTATTCGAACTCAATTATTATCCCATTACAACAACAGCTGGCCGACAAGCTCGGACAGGTCAGCGGAAAAAACGACTATCAACTTTTTTTGTGCAACAGCGGTGCGGAAGCAAATGAAAATGCGCTGAAGCTGGCAAGTTTTCATAACGGAAGAAAAAAGATCATCGCATTTACAAAAGCATTTCATGGCAGAACTTCTTTGGCGGTGAGCGCGACAGATAATAAAAATTACTCAGCTCCGGTTAATGAAAACGATCATGTGATTTTTCTTCCCTTCAATGATGAAGCAGCATTGATTGATTGTTTTGAAAAATATGGCAATGAAATATCTTCTGTTATCATCGAAGGAATACAAGGTGTGGGTGGTATTCGGGAAGCATCTATTACTTTTCTTCGGCTAATCAGAAAACTATGTGATCAGTACGGCGCACTTTATATCGCTGATGGGGTGCAATGTGGTTACGGCAGAACCGGATTGTTTTTTAGTCATGATGTAGCAGGAGTGAATGCAGATATCTACTCCATGGCTAAGGGGATGGGTAATGGTTTTCCAATAGGAGGAATTTTAATTGCACCGCATATTCAGCCTAAACATTTTCAACTCGGTACTACTTTCGGAGGCAATCATCTTGCCTGTGCGGCAGCGCTTGCGGTTCTCGAAGTGATGGAGGAAGAAAGGTTGATGCAAAATGCAATAATGGTAGGTAATCATCTGATACAGTCACTTTCTAAAATTGATATTGTTCAAAATCTGAGAGGAAGAGGATTAATGATTGGCTTTGATTTACCGGAATCCCATTCAAAACTCAGAAGTCGTTTACTGAATGAATATCGGGTGTTTACCGGAGAAGCAAAACCCAATACAGTAAGGTTATTGCCAAGTATGGCATTAACGATGGAAGCTGCCGATCTTTTTATTGATCGACTCAAAAAAGCCATTGCCACCAATTAAATAAAAACGGATGCGACATTTTCTTTCAGCGAATGATGTTTCTGATCTCGATCAACTGATTCAGACAGCTTTGCAGTACAAAGCCAATCCACAGAAAGATCATCAGCTCGGAAAGGGAAAACGATTAGGCCTCATTTTTCTCAATCCAAGTCTCCGCACCCGCATCAGCACGCAATTAGCTGCAGAAAACCTGGGCATGTCTGCTATGGTTTTCAATGTAGGCAGCGAAGGATGGCAATGGGAATTTGAAGACGGTGTAGTAATGAGTGGACAGACCGTAGAACATATCAAAGATGCTGCGCCGGTACTCGGACAATATTTTGATCTTCTTGCCTTTCGTACTTTTCCTACACTCACAGATAAAGTGAAAGATTATGGAGAATATGCCATGCAGCAATTGGTTAAATACAGTGGTCTGCCGGTATTGAGTCTGGAGAGTGCGACCTTACATCCACTGCAATCACTTGCAGATTTAATTACAATTAAAGAAACCAAATCCATTCAAAAAAAACCCAAGGTTGTCTTGACCTGGGCACCTCATATCAAGGCGATTCCTCAATGTGTGGCGAACAGCTTTGCGCAATGGATCAATAAATGGAATCAGGCAACATTTGTTATTACGCATCCCCTTGGATACGAATTAGATGAACAATTTACAATCGGAGCGAGCATTGAATACGATCAGCAAAAAGCATTAGAAGGAGCCGATTATGTATATGTCAAAAACTGGAGTGCGTATTATGATTATGGCAAAGTGTTATGTAATGACGCTTCCTGGATGATGAATAAAAAAAAGTGGAACAATACGAATGAAGCAAAGATCATGCATTGTTTACCCGTTCGTAGGAATGTGGAGTTGTCGGATGAAATGCTCGACTTCGAATATAGTCTGGTTACTCAACAGGCCGGCAACCGAGTATGGGCAGCGCAGGCAGTACTTGCTGAAATGCTTAAATCAATGTGAAAGAAATGAAGGAAAAATTATATATCATAAAGATTGGGGGCAATATTATTGATGATGAAGAGAAGCTTCATTCTTTTATTGAATCTTTCGCTGCATTAAAGGAGAAAAAAATTTTAATTCACGGTGGAGGCAAGTTAGCAACTAGTCTGGCGAAAGATTTGAATATACCGCAACAACAAGTAGATGGAAGAAGAATTACGGATGAAGCAACATTGAAGTTAGTGACGATGGTATATGCCGGACTTATCAACAAAAAAATCGTGGCACATTTACAGTCGTTACAATGTAATGCCCTTGGCCTATCGGGAGCAGATGGCAATACATTATTGGCGCATAAGCGACCCCTTACATCATCCGGTATTGATTACGGATGGGTGGGAGATGTGGATGCGGTATCGGCCGATGCCATAAAAAACTTGTTGACAAGTTTTGATACGCTTGTCTTTGCGCCTATCACCCATGACGGGAAAGGACAGCTTCTGAACACCAATGCTGATACGGTTGCCAAAGAAATTGCGATTGGCATGAGTTTTTTCTATGATACTACACTGATTTATTGTTTTGAAAAGAACGGTGTGTTGATGGAGAAGGATGATGATGATTCGGTGATACCCGTTCTTGATTCAGCGTTGTACCAGGAATTGCTGAGATCGAAAAATAAGAAAGGAGAGCCGGTGATTGCCGAGGGTATGTTGCCGAAGTTGAGTAATGCGTTTGCAACGATTGAAGCGGGTGTCGGAGCCGTGGTGATAGGCCATGCCGATCAATTGGAAAAAATGGTTGAGGGAGGAGCGGGAACGTTCATTAAAAAACGGTAGGGGCGAAAAATTTTCGCCCATAAATGATATAATTAAAAATAAATGCCATCATACGAACCATATTACAACCATGCCATTCAATTATTACAACAATTGATTGCCATTCCCTCGTTCAGTAAGGATGAAGGAGGAACAGCGGATTGTATTGCGGCTTTTTTACAAAATAAAAATATTCAGACAGAGCGTGTAGGACACAATATTATTGCGCAAAACAAATATTTTTCACCACAAAAAAATTCTTTGCTGCTCAATTCTCATCATGATACCGTTAAACCCAATAAAAATTACACCCGTGATCCTTTTCAACCAACCATAGAAAATGGAAAGCTTTACGGTTTAGGCAGCAACGATGCAGGAGGCGCGCTTGTTTCTTTACTGGCAACCTTTCTGTATTTCTATGATCATAAAGATTTGCCATATAACATTATTTTTATTGCATCTGCCGAAGAAGAAATCAGTGGAAAAAACGGCATTGAGTTGGCGTTGACATTAACTGAAAATATTGAAGCCGCGATTGTAGGCGAACCTACGCAAATGCAAATGGCGGTGGCCGAAAGAGGATTGATGGTAGTGGATTGCGAAGCAAAGGGTATCGCCGGACATGCAGCTAGAAAAGAAGGAGAAAATGCTTTATATAAAGCAATGAAAGATATTGAATGGATTTGGTCTTATCGTTTTGATAAGATAAGTGATTTATTAGGTGAGACAACAATGTCGGTTACTGTGATTGAAACCGACAACAAACAGCACAATGTTGTTCCCGCTTCTTGCAAATTTGTGTTAGATGTGCGTAGTAATGAATTATACACTTTCGAAGAGATCATAGAATTGCTGCAAAAAAATTTAAAAAGCGAGGTATCCCCCCGCAGCATGCGGCTTCGGTCAACTGTCATTCCCGGAGAACATCCGCTTGTGCAGGCAGGAATGTCTTTGGGAAGAACTTGCTACGGATCGCCCACTACCAGCGATAAAGCGCTGATGCCATTTCCTGCGTTGAAGATGGGTCCGGGCGACAGTGCGAGAAGTCATACTGCCGATGAATTTATTTATCTGGAGGAGATTAGGGAAGGAATTGGGTTGTATGTGGAGATGTTGAAGAGGTTGTAGGTTGTTGGTTGTCCGCCACGAGTACTCGTGGCTGTTGTCAAGCTGTCGATCCCGAAGAAAGTTCGGGATGTTATCGGGATTTTTGAAAATTAAAAATATTAAAATGAAATTATGGCAAAAAAACAATACTCATACTGCAGCACTGGTTGAGCAGTTTACGGTGGGTAGAGATAAAGAGTTTGATTTGCTGCTGGCAAAGTATGATATCATTGGCTCCATTGCCCATGTGACGATGCTGGGAGAAGTAGGAATTATGGCAAAAGAGGAAGCACAACTTGCTGTTGATGGTTTGAATAAAATTTTAACAATAGCAAAAGATGGAAAATTTATAATAGAGGAAGGGATAGAAGATGTACACTCGCAGGTAGAAAAAATGTTGACGGACTTGATTGGCGCTGCGGGCAAGAAAATTCATAGCGGGAGAAGCAGGAACGATCAGGTGGCAACAGATATTAAACTTTATTTAAGAGCGGAAGTAAATGAAATCAAAGCATTAGTATTTGTACTTTTTGATACGCTCATTGAAAAAAGCGAAGCCAATAAACACAAATTATTTCCGGGCTATACACATCTCCAGGCTGCCATGCCTTCTTCTGCCGGATTATGGCTAAGCGCTCATGCGGAAGGATTGATCGATGATCTGGAATTATTGAGCAACGCTTATCAGATCTGCAATAAAAATCCCCTGGGAAGCGGAGCGGGTTATGGTTCTTCTTTTCCTTTAAACAGAAAACGTACCACAGAATTATTACACTTCAAAACGCTACATTGGAATAGTATTTATGCGCAGATGAGTCGCGGCAAGACGGAAAGATTTGTCGGCATGGCGCTTGCTGCGCTTGGCGCAACCATTAGTCGCTTCAGTATGGACTGTTGTTTGTACATGAATGATCAGTTTCGTTTTATCAGTTTGCCTGATACATGGACAACGGGTAGTAGTCTAATGCCACATAAAAAAAATCCGGATGTATTTGAGTTGTTGCGTGCCAAAGGAAATCGGATGCAGTCTGTCCCGAATGAGCTCGCATTAATGTTGGGTAATCTTCCCTCAGGGTATCATCGGGATGTTCAGTTGACAAAGGAAATTTTATTTCCTGCGGTAGAAGAAATGAAAAATTGTCTAAGAGTAATGACGGAAGCCATTCAATTGATGGAAATAAAGGATGGTTTGCTGGAGGATAAAAAATACGATTTACTTTTTAGTGTTGAGGCTTTAAATCAATTAGTAAACGATGGAGTCGCTTTCAGAGATGCGTATCAAATCGTTGGTAATCAGATTCAGGAAGGAAGCTTTATCTTCAAACGGGAAATGCTGCATCACACCCACGAAGGCAGTATCGGTAATCTTTGCCTGCAGGAAATTCGGAAAGAAATGGAGAAAGTAAAAATTAAATTTGAATAAAATCTCTATTTCCTGATTATTGTAATTGAATAAATTCTATTTTGCGAACAAATCAATGTCCGCATGAAAAAACTTTTTCTTCTTTCATTCTTTATTTTTCCCGCAACTTTTTTAAAGGCTCAAGAAAAACCCAAACAGGAATCTTTGAGAGAAACGGTTCAGGCAGTATTGAGAGCGGCGGCAGAAGATTTTATAGAAATCAGAGGAGAGGCGTTGATGGGTGAACCCGGAACAAAGCTTTTTGCTTCAACTATCTATGCCCCCAATTCTTTAGAGAATAAAATTCTTGGGTATGAGGGTTTGAAAAAAACTGACTGGGTTTGGGAAAGTAAATTGAGGATAATTGAAAACACAGAGGACCTTGCTAAGGAGTATAAAAAAATTTACCAGGAATTAAAAGGCGTTTCTTTAAAAACCCTTTCCAAAAGTTATGAGCCGGTCTTATCCTATGAGCATCCTAATACTTCCCGGCGTATATGGACCAATCAGTTTAAGGTTGTGGGAAAGCAACTGATGATTGATTTGGTGGCTGAAAATTCAGATTTTGAGTGGGTGATCTGGTTGAGGGTTTATGACAAATCAGGGGCGTCTAAATAACGTTCATTCCTACTTCATTAAAAACAGCAGGGGTACATCCATTCTCTTGCTCCAGGATTTTTCAGAGTGATCTTCTCCCTTATATTCCACCGACATCCAATTGTTTTTTTCATAGCCTGCTTTTAAAATAATCCGGTCGGCTATTTTTTGCAGTGGAGGATAGAGCGCATCCAGCGTTTCGGTACCATAGTCGAAGTAAAGCCGGTGATTATTTGGGTTGGGTAAATGATGTTTGAGATAAGAAAATAGCGCATTGGGTACAGGATTGTTCTCCATTTGAAATATACCCGGCCAGTGGGTGGAAATACAAGCAGCTCCTCCAAACACATCGGGATATTCGCAAATAGCATAAAGAGAAATAAGCCCGCCCATGCTACTGCCCGCAATAAAAGTATGTTGCGGTTTTGTTGAAACAGTAAAAGAACTGTCAATAAAAGGCTTGAGTTCTTTTACAATAAACCGAAGATAATTATCTGAGTTGATCGTATTGTTTTTGAAAACCGTTTCTCCGTTGGTACGAACAGCATTAAAAATGTTCTCTTTTTGTTCATTGCTCAATGATTCGAATGCTTTTTGCGGAAAATAGTCGGCGTGTCGAGTGTTGCCGCCATTCCAAATACCAACGATGATGAAGGGTTGCGTTTTATTTTCCCGTATGAGATTGCCGGCGGTTTCATCCATTTTCCATTCTTGTTGATTCCAGGTAATCGTGGAGTCAAACAGCATTTGTCCGTCGTGCATATAAAGTACCGCATAAGGTTGCTTGTGGTTCGGATAATGATCAGGCAGCCAGATATCAATGTTTCTTGCGGTTACGAAAGAAGAATTAAAATTTTCGACCCGAATGATTTTGCCGGACGATACTTTAGGAATTTGGGAAGACGCCGGAATGCAAAACAGGCAGTTCGGGAAGATGCAAATAAAGAGTGAAATAATTCTGTGCATAATAATGTGGAATAAAAATACAATAAAAAACCCCGATTTACATCGGGGTCAATTTTTTCCGGTTTTGATAGGGTTTCAAAAGAACGGATTGGTTTTTCGGATTGGATTTCAATGACTTTTTAAGGATATTGTTTTTAGTTTTTTTAGGGTTTGGATTTTATTGGACTTCTATTGGATTTGGATTGATATAACAAAGATATTCTCCTGATTTTTCGTTGCCAATCGTTTGGAAGGGCTAATTCCGGAATTAGGGGTTACCTCTTATTTCAATTAAGGGGCTAGATATTGAGGGTTGCCCAGCTACCCCACCCTTCTACTATTCAAATACTTGCGGTTTATAATGGATTGCATAGTGGTATTGTTTACTTTGCTTTCCAGCCATGATATGATATCCAGGTAAGCGAAAGCGCGGGTCTCGTGACGGTTTTTTTCTAAATGCCGGATCGATTCAAGCAATGGCTTCAGTCCCTCGCGAATATCCTGTGCGCTCATATAACTTTTCTTCAGAAAGCGAAAAATCTTTTCTTCCACTACTGTCAGATTTTTCATGCGTAGCATAAAACGATGAGCGGCTTTCACCAGTGAATCAAGAATATCATAATTGCCGAGTTCATAATGACAAATCAGATGCAAAAGCCGTGCGTATGAATGCAGGTCAATTCTTAATTCAATCGGACTGTTAATAATTTCCTGCAGGTAGTCAATCGCTTTTTCATAATCCCCGTTTCCAAAATATAAGGTCGCAATCTTGTAATTGAACACCATAATCCTATGATGATCTACATACAGTGCGTAATCGCTTAGCTTCTGCTCTATGTCCGGAATCATTTTTACTCCTTCAGCAAAATCTCCCTTCATTAAACAACCATTGATTTTTGCTGCCGTGATATAGAGTGATGTATGGGTGCGAAAATTATCGTGTTTCTGTGCGGCTTCTGTTGATTCAAACAAAATAAATTGACGAAGAGTCTCATCAAAAGCCCGAAAATTTCTTAAATCAAAATGCGCGTTCAGCAAGGTGTGCATCCCTTTAATATAGTGCCCCGTCTCCACCGATTTCAGAATGGGCTCTTTTTCAAAAAGATCTACCCATTTCTGTGCATAGCGATAGTACATCAAAAAATCCTGTCGGATAAAAGCATACCAGCAATAGCTCTGACACAAATAAAGGTTTTCATAAAAGCCCGACACCTGATCCATGTCTTTAGGCAACTGCTCTTTGAAGTAAGTCCGAATATCTTTTTCATCGGCCTCATCTCTTGAATGCCCGTTGAGTACATACCAGCGATAAAGTAAAAGTGCCAGATTCGAAAAACGAGTCACCCGATTGATGTGTAACCCTATTGCGGTGGATTCATCTGCTAACTGTTGTGTTTTTTCTGCTGGACTTCTCGTGATATGCAGCATCTCGATTTTTTTCTCCAATGAAAGCAGTTGCACCAGCGTGTTGAACTTATGATGCTGTTGGGCCTGCTCCTTGGCTTTATCAAGTATGCGCAGGCTCTGAATTTTTAATCCCTTGTTGTAAAGAATACGGGCGTGATCGAGCATTTCACTGAGCTGTAAGTCTATATTGTCGGATGTTCGCAACAGCCGCAGACTAGATAATACTTCCTTGTATAAATGCGTTTTTAAGTTGGCTAATTGTGGTTTGGTTATCGCCGGAAATTTTTTTGCCAGTAATTTTTCATCATACGTCTCCATTTTATCAAGCGCATCAAAAAGCTGAATTACTTTGAGATCTTCTTTCGCCGAACTTCTTTTGATATACAGCTTAAAATGTCTCTTTTCCGCTTTTTCAAGGGAGTGGATTAATTGAAATAATATATCGGAATAGCGGTTTGCCATCTATTTTAATTTTTTTTAAAACCTTTGTCCTGTAAAGGTTTCAATGTCCCCAATCCGGTTTGCCATCATACCAAAAGCCGGAACTTGGTTTGTTCTCGCCTGCTTGGGAGCGTAATTTTGTCTTGTTCTTTTGAAATGAGGCATTTGATTGAAAGCAAAGTTCGGAACAGCAGCACTTAAATGTGCACCAAAACAAGAATTTACTTTTTTTTCATATGGCAAGCAATCGATTACGATCCGCCGTTTCTACGGTGGATCTTTTTTTTCCCCTTTAGCAAGGGGATCAATCACTTATTTTTCACTAGTAATAAGTCGTCCGATTGATTATTCTGGTAAAGCGATAAGATCAATTGATTAAACTGATCAAAATCATTGATTAGATCAATGGTAATTCCTCTCCTCATAAAAGTAATTAAACTGAATCGATGAATGAAGAGATTAAGAAATTCTTCCAAAGCACAGTTTGCAACAAATTTTAAATGAACGGGCTCAAATTCAATATAGAGATTACGACAATGTTCAATTGACTTTGCCATTCCTTTTAATGCCATGAACTCAGAACCTTCAATATCCATAATCAGCACATCTCCCGAAGGCAAGTTGTTTTTTTCGATAAAATCATCAAGAGGAACCATGTCCACCACTACAGTAGAAGGATTGTCATACGTAAATGCGTAGTCATTCTTTTGAGGTAAAATTTTACTGCCTCCGCTGTTAATACTGTTCTGCAAAAAATGCAGTTGTCCGTATTGATCTCCAACGCCATAATTATATACTCTTGAATTTTCTATATTATTGAGATAAATATTATTCTTTAAGTATCCAAAAATAGCAGGATTAGCTTCGAAGCCAATTACCTCTTTACATTTGCGGGACAAAGGAATCAGAAGCGTGCCGACATGTGTACCTAAAATGTAAACTGTGTTTTCAGGGCTTAAAATTTGACTAAGCTTATCAACCTCATCCCTATTCCATTGACCTTCAAAACCCAGCTTTCTGCCAATCGAAAAATCTTCTATCGGGATAGAAAAAACACCATTAACTGTATTGTAAGTAATAGAGATGGCATACTTCCCTAAAAATTTTTTCCTCAAATAAGAAAGAAGTTTGAGTATGGTAAATTTAATTTTTGCCAACATCTAATATGATTTTTTCAGGACACTGTAGATCAAAAAATATTTAACTGTTTTCAGATCAGCGGTGTGAGATACCCTTTTTTCAAAAATAAAGTTAAGTTTTGATGGAGAAAAAAATACTTTTGTCTTTGAAGTGTTTGCAATCATAAACGGATGAATACTCCACAACAAGCATTACTAAAAATCAGGCATTATTGTGCGTATCAGGAGAGATGTCACAGCGAGGTAAAGACGAAACTCTTCGAATACGGATTGAATGCTGTAGAGAGCGATGCCATCATCGTGTCATTAATTGCAGATAATTATCTGAATGAAGAAAGGTTTGCCATTCAGTTTGCGGGGGGACATTTTCGCAATAAAAAATGGGGAAGAAATAAAATCAAACATGCGTTGCGAGCTAAAAAGGTGAGTGATTATTGTATTCGAAAGGCGATGGATGAGATTGAAGAAACGGCTTATATAGCAACACTAAAAGCTTTGTATGAAGCCAAAAAAGAAACCCTGAAAAGCGTAAAGCCACCGCTGCTTCGCCGGAAAAAATTACAGGATTACCTAATGCAAAAAGGATATGAGCAAGAATATATTCGTCCTTTATTGGATTGAATAACTACCCTCAATTGATTATTTTTGCACATAAATATTTTATATGAAGCCGACCTTATTACTGATAGCTTTATTCTTGAGTTTTACTGCTCTTGCTCAGACTCCACAACGATTCCCTTCAGTTGATAAATCACCCTTGGATGTCAGCTATTACCCATCCAATTATCCGATTATGAAAGTACAACCCGGTAAAGTGTTAGAGCCGCTTATTGCCAGAGTCATTTACAGTCGTCCGCAAAAGAACGGAAGAAATGTATTTGAAGAATTGGTGGAGAATGGAAAAGTCTGGCGACTCGGTGCCAATGAAGCGACAGAAGTTGAATTCTTCAGAGAGGTAAGGATTGGCGCCAAAAAAATCAAAAAAGGGCGATACACATTATATGCTATTGAGAATGACAGCACCTGGACGTTGATTTTAAATACTGAACTCGACGTATGGGGTGCTTTTAAATACAATGTTCAAAAAGATGTGGTAAGGGTAGAGTGTCCCGTACTCCTCACACAGGAAATAACAGAGACGTTGACAATGGTATTTGAAAAAAATGCAGAGAAGGCAATTCAGTTAGTGATTGCATGGGATGACAGAATTGTTAGTTTACCCATCAGCTGGTAACCCCTATTTGAAAGGGAGTCGTTTTATTTTCCCATCTTTACAATATGTGCGGTATTTCAGGAATTGTTTCGGCCGATCCGGCAGAAGCTCATATGGAACGACTTCGTTCGATGACAGATGCGTTGACGCATAGGGGTCCGGATGGAGAGGGATACTGGCAACACCCTTCTTTGCCGGTGCTATTCGGGCATCGTAGGCTTGCCGTGATGGATCTAACTCCATCCGCAGCGCAGCCTTTTTCTTTTCAGGATCGCTATACACTAGTCTTTAATGGAGAAATTTATAATTACTTAGAAATAAAAAACATCCTGCTTCAGAAGGGCTATCATTTTCGCACACATTCTGATACAGAAGTGTTGGTTGCCGCGTATGATTGCTGGAAAGAAGCATGTCTGCAGTATTTTGACGGCATGTTTGCTTTCGCTATTTGGGAGGAGTCGAGCAAACGATTATTTGTAGCGCGCGATCGTTTTGGGGAGAAGCCCTTATACTATGCACAAACTACCTCATCCTTTTTATTTGCAAGTGAATGCAAGGCATTGTGGCGTGCAGGAGTATCGAGAGCGCCCAATCATTTGATGTTGCTGAATTATTTTGCGAACGGACATACGCAAAATGCGTTGGATGGAACGCTTACTTTTTTTAAAGAGATTTTGCAGGTGCCGCCAGCGCATTATGGAATTTATGAGTATCGCACCCACCGATTTACATTGCAGCAATATTGGGATTTGGACAGCAAGAGTGAGGCGAGAATGAGCGAAGAAGAAACGGTAGAGAAATGGTTAGAATTGTTTCAAAATAGCGTGATGCGGAGGTTACGGAGCGAGGTGCCGATCGGCACCTCGCTCAGCGGCGGACTCGATAGCAGTGCCGTTGCCGCCATGATTGCGGAAGTACAAAAAAAATCAGGAGAAAAAAATCTGTATAGCCGACACGCTTTCACAGCTGTTTTTCCCGGATTCGAAAAGAACGAACAACGCTATGCTGAAACGGTTGCCAAAGCGTTGCAGTTGCATCATCATACGGTGGTACCGGATGCGGAAGGATTGCTGAAAGATTGGGACAAATTGTGTTATCATCAGGAGCAGCCCTTTACCTCTGCCAGTGTGTACGTACAGTTTAAAGTGATGGAGCTGGCGCAGCAACAAGGGGTAACCGTGCTGCTGGATGGACAGGGTGCGGATGAAACACTCGCGGGCTATTCAAAATATATTCACTGGTATTTACAGGAGCTGGTGGCTCGCAAGCAATGGGGAAAATTTCAGCAGGAAAAGAAACAATTTCAACAACATCAGCTAGCTTTTGATTGGGGAACTAAGAATTTCGCTGCTGCTTTTCTTCCATTATTGACTAGTGTATCGCTGGAATCAAAAGAAAGAAAAAGAATTTTTTCACACCCGCACCTTAGTCGTGACTACGCACATGCACATTATGATAAATATTTTTCCATCTACAAACCGCCCGTAAGCCGACTGAATGATATCTTGTATTTCAATACCATGCAGCAGGGGCTGAATGAACTTTTGCATTATGCCGACAGAAACAGTATGGCTTTTGGAAGGGAGCTGCGACTTCCTTTTTTAAGTCATGAGTTAGTGGCGTTTACTTTTTCTTTGCCTTCAGCGTATAAATTGCATGATGGGTTTTCGAAATGGGTATTACGAAAATCGATAGTGCCTTATTTACCGGGAGAAATTGTATGGCGAACGGATAAAATCGGATTTGAACCCCCGCAGCAGCAATGGATGCAGCATCCTTCCGTAAAAGAACGCATAATGGAAGCGAAAAAAAATTGGGTAGCACAAGGAATCCTAAGGAAAAGTGCTTTGGAAGAGCCGACGTTCCCGGTGTCTGCTTATAACCTAGATAATTTCGACTGGCGCTACTGGTGTGCGGCGCAAATGTTTTGAACCGGATAGTAAAAATTGCAGTTAAAGGATTTTTATGAATTGGCAAGCGGAAACAACATAGAGAAACGGGTAATGCTTGCGTCAGAGCTAACTTCTATTTTGGCATGATGTGCTTCCAGTACATTTTTCACAATACTTAATCCTAATCCCGTTCCTTTTTTATTACTCTTGGTGGTAAAGAATTTCCTGAAAATTTTATCTAAGTATTCCTGTGGAATTTGTGGCCCATTATTGCTGAATTCAATCAACACGCCCTTGCCTGTTTTTGTACCCGCTATCCAAATTTTCTTGTCTTCCTGTCCATCCATGGCATCCAGCGAATTTTTTATGAGGTTAGACCAAAGCTGAAACAGTTTAATATCGAAACCTGAGACAGACAATCCTTTTTCAATATTCATTTCCAGCTCCACATCTTTTTTTATTTCATGCTGGAATACATTCAGTACTACTCGAATATTCTCTTCAATCAGAATGACCGATCTGCCGGTTTCTTCTCCTTTATTGATGAAGGAGCGGATATTGCGTACAACCTTGGCTGCATTGTCGGTGGAGACAAGGATACTCTCCAGCAACACATTTTTGAGTTGCAGATTATAGATCAGGTCAAGGAATAGCAGCGGATCCCTGGATTGTATAATTCTTTCTATTTCCGCCTGATTTTCGGGCTTGATGCGACTTTCAGTTAAACGGCTGGCAAGCAGTGCGGCATTTTCTTTTTGATAATTAAGCGCTTCCTCTAAAAAATGAAGCATCGCGGCTTCTTCCTTTTTTTTCTGTAATCCACTAACAGCCAAATTGGTTTTTATTTTGTCTGCAATTGAAACTGCAGCGGATTGTTCGGCGTTGTTCATCATCGGCAGGATTCGCATAATTTCCTGCAAGGTAAATTGTAAACTTTCGGCTCCCACCTTAGTTGAGCCTAAAGGAGTATTGAGATCGTGTGCAACGCCGGCAGCCAGCTCCCCAAGGGTGGCAAGCTTTTCCTGCTCTACTATTTTACCCGACAACTCCAGATTTTTTCGGGTGTTTTCAAGTACTCTTATTTCCAGACTCTCATTGAGCTTTCGAATACTTTCTTCAGAGGCCTTAATGTCGGTTATATCGGTTTCAACGGCAATAAAACCTTGTGTCTCTCCTCTTGGATTTTTAATCGGCACGATGTTTAGTTCAAGCCAGTATTCGTTGCCGTTTTTTCCACGGTTCAGGATTTCCGTTTTCACTTCCTGACCTTCCGCTAATTTTTGTCTGATTTCATGAAGTGTCTCTGGATTCGATTTTTCAAACTGGAAAATAGTGGGCTTTTGTCCGATCAGTTCTTCCATACTATACCCACTCACCTTAAGCAAGCTGTCATTGACCCATTTTATCCTTTTTTCCTTATCGGTAATGATTACGTAGTTGGATGTTTTTTTGGCCACCAGGGAAAGCTCATTCAATTCTTCTTCAATTTTTTTACGGTAAGTGATATCCTGAATGGTTCCTTTGATAAATCGGGGTTCATTTTTTTCGTTGAATAAGACTTTGTAAGTAAAATGAATCCACAGGGGTGTGCTGTTTCCCGGCAGGAAGATTTTAAAATCTTTTTCAAACAGGGTGTCCACATTTGGCTTAAAGGTTTCAAAGAATGCGAGGGCTTCTACCGCATCTTCTTCTTTGAGTAATTCCCAAAATTTTTCAATAGGATAATTGGGTTGTTCCGGCATTTGGAGAATGCTGTAACTGATGGGAGAGGCATTCCATTGATTCAGCTCGATATTATATTCAAAATTTCCGATGCGGGCAGTTTCTTGCGCTTCCAGCAATTTTTCTGCGGTTGCTTTGAGTTCTGCGGTTCGTGCAATTACCTGCTGTTCCAGATTATCGGTCAACTCCCGGTTGCGTTTTCTAGAGGCAAGCAAATTGGTTTGAAGTGCTGCGATGGAATTGTGCAATTCCCCCAATTCATTGTCAGACGAAACAAAGGAAAGAGGCATTTCAAAATTTTCCATCTTCAGGGTATTCGTTACCCTGGTTAGCAACACAATAGGTTTTGATATGAAGGCCGCAATAAAATAAAAAAGAATGATGGATACAACCAATACAATTACAGCGGTAATATAAATGGGTTGCGTGAGTGCACTGATGGTGGTATTGATTTTGGTTTTGGATAAAGCAACCACCACTTCTCCTTTAAACTCTCCGTACTGAAAGGGCGCCAACTCATAAAGGAGTTCTTCATTGGTTCGATTAAGAATCTTTTCCTCTTCTACTTCAGGATAAGACGCCAGCACAGCTTTGTTGTTTTGCTCTTCCAGCAAGACCGCCAGAAATTCAAAATCTTTTTTTTCAGAAGCCTGATTGATGGCAATTTTTACCCCGTCATAATCATCATTTTTCAGCGCCAGAATAACGGAAGTAGCAACAGTTTCTGCTGTTTCTTCCAGTTCTGTTTTTTTGTAATCGGTAAGCAGCTCTCTTTGTTTCATCGGATAATAAATGATGAAAAAAGTGAGCACACTCATCACCATGAGGGCAAAAATCATCCAGATGCGAAAAGATATGCTTTTGAAGAAACGCATCAGTTGGTGATAAGAATAATTCGGTTTGGATTCAATTTGGAAGAAACGGAAGCTTTTCGAATAATACCAATTGCGCCCGGGTTTTTTTCAACGTAGTCAATGATTTCTTCATCACTGTCTAAAAAGGAAGGCGCATTGCTTCTCCCCTGAAACACTTGAGAGAGCCAGAATTTCTGCATGCCGGTGATACTGGTTTTATACAAGAAAAGTGCTACCAAGCCCGCAGAAGGATTTTTCTTGGAGGGCAAAACGATAATGGCACTTTGACTATTTGACCAGCTTGAGTATTTTCCTCTGAATATAGAAGTAAGTCCTGATGATGAAACGGATTTTATGCCAATATCGTTGCCAATTACCACAAAATCCTGTGCTACCGGAGTTTGCTGGGCTGCTGCTTTATGAAAGGAGCCACTTATGTACCACACCAGCAAGAACAACAGTCTGTTCCATTTCTTAAAACCCATACGCCAGTTGTAATTTAAATAACAGATTATTGTGTGCGCCGTGATCTTTGTGATCGTGGAGTTCAAACAGATATTCAACTTGTGATTTCACTAGTATCAGGTGATTAAACTCGTATTTATAACCTAATCCTGTTTTTAAAAGTTCAAGTGGGTAAGTGTAAAGGTCTTTTTTGTCCACTTTTAAATAATCAACTAAAAGATAGGGCGTGTGCTTCTCATTAATTACATACCCGGTATACAGAAAGCTGGAAAAATTCTGTGCGACACCCAGACTGTCTGTTCGGGTCGTGTTGAATGAGGATTCGCTGAGTAATTCATACCGATTGCCGAAATGGGCAATGGAGAGACAAGCGAGTTTGAAATCAACTTTTTTGTTGTAAAGAGGGCCGGTATAGTGGCTTGGATTACTGTTGTGTCCGCTATGCACGCCGGCTCTGTTATTGGATATAAAATCTGAATAGAAAGAAGCACCTATTCTGGTGTAGTCGTTAGGTTTGAAGTGTATGCTTGTTCCCCAGGAAAAATTCATTCCCTTTTTGCCGGCATCATTCGAAGAGATGCCGTTGCCGGTAAATACATCGTAGCCCCAGTTGAGCTTACCCAGATTTTGTCCTTGCAACTGAACGCCCAGCGTATGCAGCGGAATCAGGTAGGAGAAAGCGATTGGGCGATCAATCGTGGGAAAGAACAGTCTGCCGTGATGGTACACATCGTTCCAGTAGTTTACCGGCGTATGAATTTTTCCGGCGATTACACTATGGTTTCCTGTGTAGTTGATTTTTACCAGCGAGCGTTCTATACTCGGAAGGAAAGTGGTGGCAGAGCCAGGATTGTAGCGAAACACATATTCCCCTAAGAAGGAAATATTTTTATTCAGCTTAGAGGTGATAAAGAAGTCGTGCTCACCTAAACTGAAAGAGCTATTACTGCTATCTGCAGGTTGATAACTGAAGTCTAAGTGTCCGAAACCATTGAAGTGCGTTTCCGGTTTTTGAGCTTTGGCTCCAAGGGTAATAAAAAACAAAAAACAACCAATCGAGCTGCGCTTTATAAATTCTTTTAATAAAGATATTTTTAAGGGTACTCTCATCAGATAAATAAATTTTTTCTTTCCAGAATAGGTAAAATCGTACCGGTTAAGTCCTCTTCGCTCCAGGGTTTGGAGATAAAGCCTTCCAGCAATTCATCATTTACCAGATCATCAACCTGTATGGCATTAGCATAGCCGGTCAGCAGTACGCAGGAAAGATTATTTTGTTTTTCCTTGCATTTTCGGATTAGATCGGCGCCATTCATTTCGGGCATTTGATAATCGGTAATCAACATAACGGGCGTAATGCCGTTTTCATTCATTTGTACAAAATGCTCATAGGCTTCGTCGGGATTCGTAAAATATTCGAAAGACAAATCGGGAATATGCACCAGTTTTTTCAACTGAAAGCCAAGCATCTGGATGATAAAAGGGTCGTCATCCACTACGATCATTGCAAAAGTTTTATTCATCCTGCAGAAGGTTGTAAGGGACAGAAATACAATGGGATAAAATTAGTCTTTTTTAGCCGGATATTACAAGGGAGGAAAAAACTTGCCTGTTTCAGTAAATTTCAACGCTATCATGAGTGGCTTCAAAGGTGAGTTCAAGCTGCTGTTGTAGAGCCTTGTATATCAAAAACAAACTATGCGTTGAAAGTCTTTCACCAATTTGAGAAATCTTTGGATATAAAAGAGGGGATATTCCTACCTTCGCTACTGTATAAAAAAAGGTCGTATTACTTGTAACAGCTTATTAAAATTTTATGTGGAATCAACTAAAATGTTTCGCTTTTTTACTGCTTTTTTCTCAGACAACTCTTTTGGCGCAAGAAAAATCTGCTGCTAATAAATCTTCCAAGCTTAATAATCGACCTAAAGACCACCTGCTTATTCAATTGGGAAATGTGCAGTGGCTGAATCGTCCGGATACCATTGCTACGGGAGGATTTTCCCGTAGTTTCAGCGCGTATTTTATGCTGGATTTGACTTTTAAAACTGACCCCAGGTTTAGTGTAGGTATTGGTGCTGGGATTGGTTCAGACCATGTTTTTTTTGATAAAAATGCAGGGAGAGATTTGATCATTAATCGTCCCGGGGGTTTTCAGTTCAAAAAAAATGAAGGAGCGGAAGCCAGTATAAAATATAAAAGTATGAAGCTGCATACAGCCTATCTGGAGGCGCCGGTCGAGTTACGATTCATGCTGCGTCCCGATCAGCCTGAAAAAAGCTTCAAAGCCGCTATTGGCATGAAGGTGGGAACAATGATTACGGCGGTAGAAAAAATAAGGTTTGAAAGAGACGAAGAGGGTGTGGGAGATTACACGCTTAAAATAAGGGATCGCAGAAATTTCAACAATCTCCGCTTGGCTGCCATGGCGCGTGTTGGGTATGGTTCCTTTAGCCTATTTGCACAGTATCATCTGAATGAGTTTATCAAACAAGGACAGGGGCCAGCCGATATCAGACCGCTGCTTATCGGGATTACGCTTTCGGGGTTATAATTGGGGAACTCAAAACTCAAAAGAGAATACAATAGATCAACTTTTTACTTTTAAGTTTTCAGTTTTATCTTAAGCTGCTGCTCGCCGACGTACATTTGTGTTTCCAATTTTTTATTTTGATAGAGAAAAAAATTAAATCCGGCGTAAGGGAAAGAGCTGTTTTGGTGGGGCTGGTGTACAAACAACAAACCGAACAGCAGCTCATTGAATATCTTGATGAACTAGCCTTTCTTGCTGATACTGCCGGCGCCGATGTGGTCAAGCGGTTTACTCAAAAACTGCCACATCCCGACAGCAAGACTTTTGTGGGCAAGGGAAAACTGGAAGAGATACGAACCTACATTCAGGAAAGAAATATCGGTCTGGTGATTTTTGATGATGAATTGAGCGGCGCACAGATCATGAATATTGAAAAAGTGCTAGGCGTTTATACCATTGACCGAAGCGATTTGATTCTCGACATTTTTGCAGGAAGAGCTAAGACCGCACAAGCCAAAACGCAAGTAGAGCTGGCGCAGTATCAATACCTGCTGCCGCGCCTGAAAGGGATGTGGAAACACCTTGAAAGACAAGGGGGCGGCATTGGTACAAGGGGGCCGGGTGAAACGGAAATAGAAACTGATCGCCGGATTGTGAAAGATAAAATTGCCTTATTAAGAAGAAGGTTGGCGGAGATTGACAAGCAGGCTTTAACGCAGCGAAAGGAAAGAGGGGAATTGATACGGGTAGCGCTGGTGGGATATACCAATGTAGGAAAAAGCACGCTGATGAATGTGTTGAGTAAAGCAGAAGTTTTCGCAGAAAATAAGCTGTTCGCTACCCTCGATACTACGACCCGTAAAGTGGTTTTTGAAACCACACCCTTTTTATTGAGTGATACGGTTGGATTTATTCGGAAATTGCCCCATCATCTGGTAGAAAGTTTCAAGAGTACGCTTGATGAAGTGAGGGAAAGCGATGTATTGTTACATGTGGTTGATCTTTCACACCCACAATATGAAGATCAGATGCGGGTGGTGCTGAGCACTTTGCAGGAGATGAAGGTGTCGGATAAGCCCTGTCTGACCATTTTCAACAAAACAGATTTATATGAAAAGCAGCAGTTTGACGAATGGCTGGAGCCGGAGGAGAAGGCATTGATTTTATCTGATTTGCAGCATAGATGGGAAAATGAAACACAGGGGAATTGCGTGTTTGTGTCCGCATTGGAGAAACGCAATATGGATCAGTTGCGTGCGGTCATTCTGGATAAGGTGAAGGAGCTATACGGAATTCGGTATCCGTATAAAGCGGGGTTTTCGTGAGAATTATTAAGTCAAAGGTCAAAAGGCAAAACCTAAAAGTTGTAGGTTGGAGGTTGTAGGTTGACACTAAACCCCTAAACCTCTCAACTCTAAACATCTAAACGCCTTAACGAATCAACGAATCAACCCCCCTTCCCCCTTATGTTCAAAAAAAAATTACACTGGTACAAGGTAGCGGAGAGCAGGGAAGAATTGTTTGCCGCCGGTAATAAGATTGTGGAAGTGATGGCAGGTGAGAAGCCAATTTGTGTGGCCATTCATCAGGAAAACCTTCATGCTTGTGCAGCTAAATGTCCGCATGCCGGCGGGCGCATGGCGCAGGGTTGGCTCGACCCTGTCGGCAATATTGTTTGCCCCTTGCATCGCTATCGTTTTGATTTGAAGAATGGGCGAAATATAAGCGGAGAAGGGTATTACTTAAAAACATATTCTATCGAGGAGCGGGAGGAGGGCGTTTTTGTGGGGGTGGAGCAATATGGTTTGGGGTAAACACTCATAAAGCTTACAATTAAACCTTTTCTATTAAAATCCGACAAACTTTAAACAAAATGAAATTAACGTTTATTAGCTTAAAGAATTTTTAAAAAAATTAAGATACGTTTAAAAAAAAAATATCCGAATTAAAATATAAATTTACAACGTCAAAATTTCAGATGAAATATTTATTAAATCGATGGCTGTATTTCATCATTACCAATTAACCAAATTATTACCAAATGAAAAAGGGTTTGTTACTGATGGTTTTGTTTTTTGTGGCAGGAAAAAGTTTTTCGCAATTGTTAACTACCAATGTGAATTTCCCTACGGACGCAACCACTGCATTGGAAATTACCCTGGACGCCACCAAAGGCAATAAGGGATTGCTGAATAACGCGGCCGGGGATGTTTATATTCATACCGGGGTGATAACAGACAGCAGCAAATTTCCTACCGACTGGAGATACGTGAAATTTGGGAATTTGCCAAATATTTTTACCCAGGCATGGGGACCATTGAGGGCAACTTCTCTTGGTAATAATAGATGGAAAATTACCATTGGGTCAGCTACATCATCCCTTCGTCAATATTATGGGGTGCCCGCCAATGAAAAAATTACCCGCCTTGCCATTCTTTTCAGAAGCGGAAATGGCAGTAAAAAACATACTAACATTGACGGATCTGATATGTATATTCAAATATACCAATCCGGGGAGTTTGCCGCTAAATTTACCTCACCGGCTATGCAGCCTATGTATTTTCCCACTCCCGAACCCCTCAATCCTGTAATTCCTGTTACAATTCCCGTAACAGTCGTTACGTCTCAAAATGCGACCCTTAATCTTACTTATACCAATAGCGGAAACACTACAAGTATTGGCAATGCCAACAATGCCACTACGGTTTCTGGAAATGCCCTTATCAACACTGAGTGCCGGCACAGCATTGCTTACCAGGCAACAGCAGGCAACAATACACTAAGAGACACAGTCAATCTTTTCATTTATCCTAAAGCCAATCCGACCGGTGCGCGCCCAGCAGGAAAACAAGATGGAATTACTTATGAAAACGGGAATACGGAAGCCCTGTTGATTCTCCACGCGCCACTAAAAAATAAAGTGGCAGTAATTGGAGATTTTAACCAATGGACTCCTACTTGCGAATCGCTGATGAAAAAAGACGGAGAATACTTCTGGACACGCGTTACAGGCCTTACTCCCGGTCAAAAATATGTGTTCCAGTATGTAGTCGATGATACTTTAAAAATTACGGATCCATATAGCGAATTAGTACTAGATCCCTGGAATGATCAATACATTCCCAAGTCCAATTTCCCGAATATGCCTCCATATCCGGCAGGCAGAACCTCCGGTATGGCAAGTGTATTGGTACCGGGAGAGCCGGCTTATAACTGGAAAACGCCGGTGAATTATGGAAGACCGGACAAAAGAGACTTGATGGTATATGAATTGCTGGTGCGTGATTTTGTGGCTACCAGAAGTTACAGAAGCATCATTGATTCCTTAGGCTACTTCCAAAAGCTCGGTTTTAATGCGATCCAGCTTATGCCGGTGAATGAATTTGACGGCAATGAAAGCTGGGGGTATAATCCTAACCATTTCTTAGCACTCGATAAAGCGTATGGTACTAAAAACGATCTAAAGGAATTGATTGACAAAGCACATGAAAGAGGCATTGCAATCATCCTCGACGTTGCGTTTAACCATGCTACAGGATCCTCTCCGCTGGCTGCCATGTGGTGGAATAGGGCGACCAATAAAACTGCGGCCAACAATCCTTATTTCTATGTGGATGCACAACACCCGGCTAGTGTCTTTCATGACATGAACCATAATTATCCCAAAACCAGAGAGCATGTAAAAAGATTCATTGATTACTGGTTAAAAGAATATCGTGTGGATGGCTTCAGATGGGATTTGAGTAAAGGATTTACCAATCAAAATTGTGGATTCACTGATTTTGGTTGCTGGAACAAATACAATCAGGATAGAATCAACATTTTACAAGACTATAAAAATCAAATGGAAGCTTCATCGCCCGGATCTTATTGTATTCTGGAGCATTTGGGAGACTGGGATGAGGAGGCAGAGCTTGCCAAAAGAGAAATGATGCTTTGGGGTGAAATGCATGAGGTGTTTAAACAAAATTCAATTGGTTTTCCCAATTCAAACGGCAGTCTCAGCAACGTACATTGGAAAAACCGCCAATTCTGGCAAGATCCCTATCTAAACGATCGCCCCCACCTGATTACTTACGCGGTCAGTCATGATAAAGAGAGAATTATGGTGGAGAATTTACGTTTTGGCAACCAGTCTCAAGCCAACCACAATGTTCGTGACCAATCGGTGGCTTTAAGAAGATCAGAAGCTGTCGGAGGATTCCTCCTTTCATTCCCCGGCCCTAAAATGATCTGGCAGTTTGATGAATTAGGATTTGATTTTTCTCTTAATTCTTGTCCTCCTAACTGGAGACTTGATTCTCTAAGTGACGGCTGTCGTACCTCTAATAAACCGGTTCGTTGGGATTACTATGCTTTTGGCCCGCGTATGCGAATATTTGAAACCTATGCTGCTATGGCAAAACTCAGGAATCAATTCAAGTTTGCCTTCCGCTCTCCCAATTTGGAAGGCGGAACTAACTTAGATGGAAATGTAAAAACAATAGTTGTAAAGCATCCCGACTTAAGTTATGTGGCTGTAGCCAATTTTGATGTGGTGCAACAAAATCCTACCGTAACCTTCCCTGCTCAGGGAACCTGGTATGATTATACTAATGGGGGCAGTATTAATGTATCCGGAGGAAGCTCAAGCGTTAATTTAGCACCCGGTCAATTCAGGATTTTCATCAATCAAAATGTAACCGGAGGAGTGGTTACCTCTGTGAGCGAATCTTTCCTAAGAAATAAAGGATTCAGCATGAATGTTTATCCCAACCCAGTTGGCGCTCAATCCATGATACGTTATGAGCTTCCTCAAAGTGGTCGTGTGCAATTACAGTTACTCAACATCCAGGGTCAGGTAATGGGACAGCGCAATCTTGGTTTCCAAGCCAAAGGAGTGCAGACTGTTGAGTTGAATGCACTTCAGTTAGCCGGCAAGCAACTGCCTTCCGGACAATACCTTCTCAAATTGCAGCTTGAAAAAGAGGCAATTACGCAAAAAGTCATCATTCCATAAGTTAAGGATAACAGCCTCTTATCAAAATAAGGGGCTGTTTAATATCATAAAAAAAATCTTAACAATTATTTCATAATTATTTAGCATTCACTATATTGCGTTCACTAAACTAAAAACCTCAGATTATGACCTTCAATCGACTGCTTGCCTTTTCAGGAGCTTTAATGCTGCTGATAATGGTCTCAGCGCAAATCAGCTTTGCCCAGGTAAGAACCGTTACCGGAAAGGTAACAGACAGTAAAGACGGCAGTCCCGTCACTAATGCATCTGTTACAATAAAGGGTTCTAAAAAAGGAACGACCACAGGTGCTGCCGGAACCTTCAGTATTTCTGTTGACAACAACGATGTAGTATTGGTTATCTCTTCTGTAGGTTATACTAAAACAGAAGTGAAAGTCGGCGATCAGAAAGAGTTGACCGTTTCCTTAAATCCAACTACAGCTGCTTTGAACGAGGTAGTGGTAGTAGGTTACGGAACGCAACGTAAAAAAGATCTTACCGGTGCAGTAACGAAAATTGGTGAAAAAGATTTTAATCAAGGACCCATTTCCAGCCCGTTACAGCAAATCAACGGACGTGCTGCAGGGGTTACGGTGACGCAAACCGGAAGTGAGCCGGGTATTGCTCCGGGCATTCGTATCAGAGGGGTTACATCTCTTATAGGTGGTAGTGATCCGCTGGTGGTTGTGGATGGCATTCAGGGTAATCTGGATTTGTTTAATCAAATTCCTCCCGGAGAAATTGAATCAGTGGATATCTTAAAAGATGCTTCTGCTACTGCTATTTATGGTTCTCGCGGAGCGGCAGGGGTGCTGTTGGTAACGACAAAGAAAGGCAAAGCCGGAAAGACTACACTCGAATATAATGTGGTAGCTTCTTTTGAAGAAATCGCAAAAAAATATGAATTGTTAACTGCGGATGAGTGGAGAGCGGAAGCTAAAAAGCGCTTAACCAATCCTACTGATTTCGGAGCCAACACAGACTGGTTTAATGCAATTACCCGCAAAGGATTTCAGCAAAATCACAATCTGGCTTTCAGCGGAGGAGCGGGCAGCTTCAATTACCGGGCTTCCTTGACTGCTATTTTACAAGATGGAATTGTGATCAATTCCGGGTTTAAAAATTATATCGGAAGATTTCAAGCAACACAAAAAGCTTTGGATAATAAGCTGACGCTTACGATGAATTTAAACTCCTCTATTACAGACTGGAAATACAATGGTCCCGGTGCTATCGGAGCTGCTTATTTCCGTCGCCCGACCGATCCGATTTATAAAACTAATCCCGATCCTACAGATAGAAATGGTCCCTATTTCATTGATCCAACTTCATTTGGTTATTTGAATCCTTACGCACGTGCCAAAGAAATCATAGATGGTCGTCAGCAAAACAGCTTGTTTGGTAGTTTCAGAGCAGACCTCGAATTATTTAAAGGCTTTACGGCCGGATGGTTTGGTTCCTGGCGTAAAGTCGATGGGGTATATGGTGGCTATCAGGCGCCTCGCACTACGATTGAATCTGCTCGTAACGATGGCGGTATTGCCAATCGCTCTACTAATTTGAGTGATGAAAAGCTCACCAATATTTCTTTAAACTATCGCAGAACGGTTAAGGATCACTCATTCGATGTAATTGGTGTTTATGAGTGGCAAAAAGCGGTTTATGAAGGGTTCTCAGTAAATGGCCGCGGCTATCTGAACGATTTTACCACATTCAATGCATTACAAACAGGTACGGTAAGCAAGTTTCAGCAAGGAGATATGAGTGGGTACAAAAACGATCAAACCCTCATTTCTTTTTTGGGTCGTTTGAATTACTCCTATAAAGGCAAATATCTGGCAACCGCCAGTTTCCGCAGAGACGGTTCTTCTAAGTTTGGAGCCAATAACAAATGGGCTAATTTCCCCTCGGTTAATCTTGCCTGGAGGGTTAGTCAGGAAGACTTCATGCTGAATTCCTCCCTGATCAACGATCTTAAATTTCGGGTTGGGTATGGGGTAACCGGAAACCAACAAGGCTTAGGGCCTCTTAATTCTGTTCGTTTGGTTAGTCCAAGCGGCAGCACCTTCTTTGGAGGAACCAGTATTCCTAACTTTGCCGTTACGCAGAATGAAAACAGAGATCTTCGCTGGGAAACCCGTCGCATGTTTAATGCAGGGATTGATTTCTCCGTACTTAAAAATAAATTAAGCGGTACCATTGATGTGTTTACCGGAGAAACCAGGGATCTTTTATTTAATTATAATGTTCCTCAACCACCTTATCCTTTCAATAGTATCAAAGCGAACGTAGGAACTATTTTAAACCAAGGGCTTGAAATTAGTCTGAATTATAATTTGGTCAACACACGCGACTGGAATGTGACTTTAGCCGGAAACTTTACCAGCATTCGTACAGAAGTGAAATCACTGAGCGGCTCGCTGAACGGAATTCCTTTAAAAACGGATACAGTTTCCTGGGGTGCCGGTGAAGCGATTGGAGTAGGCGGTAATTTTAATGCTACTTATCTTATTGCCGGTCAGCCGATCGGAGCCTTCTTCCTCCCTCGTCATGCGGGCGTTGATGGAAACGGCAATCAAATTATTGAAGATTACAATAAAGACGGAAAAATTGATTTTGGCGACAGAGGGGGAGACCGGGTGTTAGCAGGTCAGGTTATGCCTAAATTCACCTGGGCATTTACGCCTACAGTCTCTTATAAGAATCTAGACCTCAATCTAGTGGTAAGGGGTGCTCATGGCAATAAGATTTACAATAATTACCGCGCTCGTTTGAGTATGTTAGACAGGCTGGGTGCCTCCAATGTTTTGAAAGATGCGCCTGAACTAGGTATTCGTACAGTTTCAGGCCCCAGTGATCTGTGGATGGAGGATGGCGGATTTGTGCGCATAGAGAATATCACTTTAGGGTATCGTATTCCTTTGGAAAATGTGAAGCTGATCAGCGCGCTGCGTTTATATGTAACCGGGAATAATCTCGCTGTATTTACGAAATATTCAGGGATTGATCCTGAAGTGGGTTCGAATGGTGCAGGCGGCAGTGGCATAGATTCCGGTATCTATCCGCGCGTGCGCAGTTATGCCATCGGATTAAATGTATCCTTTAAATAATTGAATTAATTGAGCAAACATTTTCCTTTAGCATTATAATTTGAATCATTAAAAATTTTAAACTCAGACATATGAAAAAAATATTATTCATTCTTACAACAGGGTTGCTCTTCGCAACAGGATGTACCAAGTTGGAAGAAGGGGTTTATGATCAACAAGTCGCCAGCCAGTTTTATGCCTCACCCGAGGGGATTAAAGGCGCCCTGGCAGATTTATACAATGAAATTCGCGGTGACTGGGGGGGTAAGGGTTATGCCGGTGCCGACAGGGGCTGGTACGACATCAATGAGGTTTCTACGGATGAAATGATGATTCCCACTCGTAATACGGGTGACTGGGATGATGGAGGGGTATGGAGAGACTTCTATCAGCACAAATGGACTGCCAACCATCCTTTTCTTGACAACACCTGGAACTGGTTGTACAGAGGCGTATTTAAAGCCAATCAGGCCGTTGAATTATTAACTAAAGCAAAGGCACCTGCTTCAGGTATTGCTGAAGCGAAAGTGTATCGGGCATTCTTATATTATTTGCTGATGGATGGTTGGGGAGATGTGCCTTTCTATACAGAAAACAACCTACCCGTTGATAAAATTCAGCAAAAACCAAGATCCTTTGTCTATGATTGGGTCGTAACGGAGCTGGAAGCGAATGTGCCGTTACTATCTCCCAATAAAGGAGGGGAATTTTACAGCAGAATCAACAAATGGACCGGTTACACGATTCTTGCAAAAGTGTATCTGAATGCAAAAGTTTATTCAGGAACCCCACAATGGGAAAAAGCAGCTAAAGCCTGTGATTCCATTATTCTTAAAGGAGGATACAGCTTGCATCCGAATTACCTCGAAATCTTCGGTGATGTTAACCCTGAAGATGAATCTATTTATTCTCTTTATATCAACGCCAATACTGCTCCAAGAAATATCATTGGAATCAGAACGCTTCGTGCAGAACAAGGCAATGCTGAATTCGGTTTCAGCACCTGGGGCGGATCTACCTGTCATCAGGATTTTTATGACAAATATGATGATGCAGATTTAAGAAAGGCACAATGGGTCGTTGGTCAGCAGCCCGGAGGAATTACCTACACCAAAGAGATTTCTTCTTTGACCGCTGCCGGTCCATTTGAAGGAGCCAGAAACATTAAATACAAGCCTGTTGCTCCATATAACGGAGGGGCTGCTTCTAATGATTTTGTGGTCTATCGCTATGCCGATGTGTTACTGATGAAAGCCGAAGCCTTATTTAATATTGGAAATACCGGAGGTGCGAAATTAATCATTGATCAGGTTCGTGCGCGCGCCGGATTACCTGCATTGGCTGCAGACCCTACTTTAAATGAAATTTTGGATGAAAGAGGACGTGAATTATGCTGGGAAGGACATCGCAGACAAGACTTGATTCGTTTTGGCAAATTCACCGTGGCTCGTGATTTTAAACCTGCATCGCCCCAACATGTAACTGTATTCCCGATTCCTACTTCTGCAATCAACGCAAACAAGAATCTTAAACAAAACAAAGGATATTAATCACTTCGGAGGAATTTTAATTCAACATGATAAAAAATAATAGTAACATGAACAACAAACTATTCATCCCCCTCACTGCGCTGATTTTCTCAGTGATTCTGTGGAGTTGTAAGAAAGATACCACCTTGCCTGAACTTCAAACCTATGGTGTTGAAGAATTTGATATTGTTCAGGTTACCAATTCAAAACCTTATCTGCCGGTAGTTTTGTCTTACGGCGATAACAATGCTATCGATAGTATTGCGATTGGCGCCTATAAAGAAACAGAACTTACCAAAAGAATCGCCGGCACTGTCATCCGAAATTTTGTCAACAATAGCACCGGGAGGGCGACGGTAAACATCCCTTTCCCTGCGCCTAAAGACGGCGGAAATTCCGGTTTATATGTAATTAAATATACTATTACAGATAAAAAAGGAAATACTTATACAAAGTCCTACAAAGTTAATATCCTGAATACGCAAACGGCGCCGGATTCTAATTGTGAGGGATCTTTTCCCTCCACACCTTTGCCTGCCGGAAAAAACGTTTGGCTATATGTAACTGCTCCTGCCAGCACTGAAGGAGAAGATTTGTACGTGAGCGGTAATTTTGAAGAATCACTTGCGTGTGGTACAGGTAATTGGTCCGGCGGTGGCAATCAGTGTTTAAAACTTACCAAGGTTCAAGGGTCAAACACCTGTTATTACATAGCACTCAATCTTACTAATTCTGCTGAATTTAAAATTACCCGCGGTTCCTGGAATACTGTAATGAAAGCTGCTGATGGTTCTGAGATTAAAGATAACTTGAAATGGAATGGACAAACGTCACAGTTTTACAGAGTACTAAATTGGGCAGACAGGGTTCAGCTTCCACCCGTCTCTCTTCCTGATTCGTTGATTGCTTCCGGCAAAATAACTGCCTTAATTGATGTAAAAAATGATGATCAAAGCATTGAATATTTTTTAGTTAAAAAAGGAGATCCGCTAACCAATCGATCCATTCCATTGATTCGTGTTGCCGGCACTACTAAAGTTGCTGCCGTTGTCCCCAAACTTCAGGCTACTGAATATTTGATCGTAAAAAATGATAAGAAAAGTGTGAATAAATGGGGATATGAAAAATTAATCAAATGGGATGGCAAAACCAATCCGATTGAAGCTACGGTAGAATATTTTGAAGGCGATAAGGATGTTGTAACACCTCCTCCTTCTCTTTATATTATCGGGGATGCCACACCCGGTGGTTGGACTGCACCGGTGGATGAAGCAACCCAAAAATTCACTAAAGTATCAGACGGCATGTTTGAAATTACAATTGCTTTAACTGCTACCAATGAGTATCTCTTATTCCAAAACAATGTGGAATGCTGCTGGTGGCAAGAGAAAGTGGGAGGTAAAGAGAAGATAGAAGGAGAGCTGGTTTATTTTGGCGAAAACTTCAAAGCTCCTGACCAATCCGGCAACTACAAGATTATGGTTGACTTTACAAAAGGAACCTATAAACTCGTGAAGCAATAATCTTCAGTTTAAAAACGCATATAAGCCGGCTTCAATTGAGGCCGGTTTTTTTATGCCCTAAAACCCCCTTTATTTCGTAATTTTGCAGCCAAATTAAAAGTGATGTCCCTTCGTGAACAATTGGATATGAGTCGCTTACCCAGCCATATCGCCATCATTATGGATGGCAATGGTCGTTGGGCTAAGGAGCAGGGACAAGATCGGCTCTTTGGTCATTTTCACGGAGTGGAAAGCGTACGGAATATTGTGGAAGGCGCTGCTGAATTGGGCATTCAATACCTTACGCTTTATGCTTTCAGTACTGAAAACTGGGATCGGCCGGTGGAAGAAGTAACAGGATTGATGGAGCTGCTCGTGGACTCTATTAAAAAAGAAACAGAAACCCTCAATAAAAATAATATCCGTCTGCATGTAATCGGCGACATCAACATGCTCCCCGATTATGCCAAAGCAGAACTGGATGAATGTCTGCGGGTGCTGGGAAAAAATACCGGTCTCAATGTGATCATGGCGCTTAGCTACAGCAGCAGATGGGAAATTGTGAACGCCATCAAGAACATCGCCGCCGATGTGAAAGCCGGTCATCTCGAACCTTACGAAATTGATCAGGATACGATTAAGGATTATCTCACCACACGCGAATTTCCCGACCCCGAATTAATGATTCGTACCAGCGGTGAATATCGCATCAGTAATTTTCTATTATATCAACTCGCCTACGCAGAACTCTATTTTACCTCCGTTCGCTGGCCCGATTTCAGAAAAGATAATCTGTATGAAGCCATTCTCGATTATCAGAAAAGAGAAAGGCGCTTCGGCAAAACAGGGGAACAGTTGCATAAACAAAACGAAACCACGTCTTAAAACAAAATATAATCTCATTTTTAACAAGGCATTACTTTAAAAGCCGTTATTTTGCTCCATTTTTATCTACGAATGTCTCTTTCTCCCAAAATATATCTCATTAGTCTGTTGCTGTCTCTCCGCTTCGTAGCAAATGCACAGTCTTCCGATACCCTTCCGCCTGTATCGGTTGATCCTGAACTGGAAGCCATCTTTACTTCTAAAGTACCCAAAGAATATACCATTGCAGGCATCACCACCTCGGGTGCTTTATCCTTCGACACCGATCTTCTCGTTTCGATCTCAGGTTTGTCCGTAGGCGACAAGGCTTATCTCCCCGGCAGCGATATTTTCAGCAAAGCCATCACCGCTCTCTGGAAACAACAGTATTTTGATGACGTCGCCATCTATATCACCAAAATTGACGGCAAAAAAATATACCTCGATTTGTATGTGAAGGAAAGAACCCGCCTTGGCAGCTTTCAATTCAAAGGCATTCGCAAAGGGGAAGAAGATGAATTGAAAGAAAAAATCGGACTGACTCCTAATAAAGTCATAACCGATAATCTTCGTAAAAACGCAGTTGAAAAAATCAGGAAATTTTTTACGGAAAAGGGATACAGAAACATAGACATTAAAATTGAGGAAACGAAAAGCAAAACCCTGCAGGGTTTTACCGATATCAGTTTTGTAATTAAAAAAGGGAATAAGGTAAAAGTGCAGGACATCTTTATTGCAGGCAATTCTTCCCTCTCCGATCTGAAACTCAAAAGCAAAATGAAGGGCACCAAGGAAATGGGGCGCATCCGGTTGTTTGCAGAGCAGGCTCAACCATATTTCGGGGCACAAGATCGAAGTTCATTTCGCCAGTTTATCAATGAAAAAAATTATTTTTATCCGAGCCGCTGGATAGATTATCTTGATCCTTGGTTTCGTTTCAAATTTTTTTCATCTGCCAAATTCAATCAATCCAAATACGAGGAAGACAAAGAAAAAATCATTCAGCTCTATAATGCGCAAGGCTACCGTGATGCGGTGATTGAAAAAGACACTTTTTACACGCCTGCCTCCGGCAACCTGGTGGTAGAATTAAAAGTCAACGAAGGAAGGAAATATTATTTCGGCGATATTACCTGGAGAGGCAATACCAAATATGCCGACTCCTCTCTCAACGCGATGCTCAATATTAAAAAGGGCGATGTGTATGACATTTCGGTGCTCAACAAGAGACTTGGAAAAGAAATGTCGCAGGAAGGCGGAGATATCAGCGGTCTTTATATGGATGACGGCTATTTGTTTTTTCGCATAGAGCCCGTTGAAACCAGAGTGTATAACGATACCATTGATCATGAAATTCGTATTGCCGAAGGACCGCAGGCAACCATTCGCTCGGTGAATATTGCGGGTAACGACAAAACCAAAGAGCATGTGATTCGGAGAGAGTTGCGCACCGTGCCGGGAGAAAAATTCAGACGCAGCGATCTCATTCGCTCCATTCGTGAATTGTCGGCGCTCAACTATTTCAATCCCGAAAAAATCAATCCCGTTCCTATTCCAAATCCGGATGACGGAACAGTGGACATCAATTATAATCTTGAAGAAAAATCAAGCGATCAGCTGGAGCTGAGCGCGGGCTGGGGTGGATTTATTGGTCTTACCGGAACGCTGGGGATTACGTTTAATAATTTCTCCACTAAAAACATATTTAAAAAATCAGCCTGGCAACCCCTTCCTTCCGGCGATGGGCAGCGACTTTCTTTGCGGGTGCAATCCAACGGGCCTTCTTTTTCTTCCCAAAACTTTTCCTTCACGGAACCCTGGTTGGGCGGTAAAAAAAGAAATGCGTTTACTGTCAGCGTTTTCCGAACCAAACTGGCCAATGCTTTTGATCCACGCACCGGTTTGCCGAACCGTGCCGCTGCCGATAATCGTTTTCTCCGCACTTTTGGCACTTCGGTTTCATTGGGCAAACAACTGAAATGGCCGGATGATTATTTCAATCTGGTTACTACGGTCAACTTTACCCAATATAAACTCAAAGACTATCCCATTTTCCCTGAATTGGACAGTGGCATCTCTAATAACTTAAACATTCGTTTTCAACTGATTCGTTCGAGCGTGGATCAGCCCATGTTTCCGAGAACAGGAACTAACTTTTCTTTGAGTGCTACTTTTACGCCGCCGTGGTCGGTATTTCGCGGAGCGGGTGCATATACAACGGCGGCGGAAAGATACCGGCTGGTGGAATACCACAAATGGCGTTTCAATTATGAGTGGTTTGTGCCAATCGGCAAGCCCATGGGTGCGGATAAAAATCGACAATTTGTATTGCGCGCTGCAGCCAAATTCGGATTTTTAGGCAGGTACAGCAACTTCCTGAATATTTCTCCTTTTGAAAGATTCCAGGTGGGAGATGCCGGTTTGCAAAACAACTTCGGGATCATCGGATTTGATATCATCGCGCATCGCGGTTTCCCGGTGTATGATAACAGCAATCCGAAAATCAACAATCCCAATCAAACCACCGCCAATCAGTTCTTTACCATCTTCAACAAATACACCCTCGAAATGCGCTATCCGCTGAGTACAAATCCGAGCAGTACCATCTTCGGACTTGCTTTTTTTGAAGCAGCGAACGGCTGGTATGAGTTTAAGGATTACAATCCTTTCCGTCTCAGAAGAAGTTTTGGGGTGGGGATGCGTTTTTTCCTGCCGATGTTTGGCTTGTTAGGATTTGATTATGGTATCGGGCTGGACAGAAATTTCCCCGGAGCGCAGCTGCGCGACATTACCCGATTTACGTTTATGCTTGGGTTTGAGCCGGAATGATGAGGATAATTAGTAGTTAAGAATTAGCAATTAATAATAAGAATTTGGGTTGTCGGTGCCGCAATGGCGGCAGCACATTTATCGCCCCCTTGAGGGTTGTCAACGAATAAAAAAAGCTATCTTTATTTTTCTTTCATTCAATATAAATACTCACTTCGATGAAAAAGATCCTTTTTGTGCTTGCTTCCTGCTTGCTTACCCTTCAGTTATTTGCACAAGCGCCGCAGCGCCTCAGCTATCAGGCCATTGTAAGAAATGCCAATAATGTATTGGTAACGAATGCTCCCATCCGGATGCGCATCAGCATTTTACAGGGAAGCATCACCGGAACGGCAGTTTACACGGAACTCCACAGCACTACCACCAATGCGAGTGGCGTGGCATTTATAGAAGTGGGCGGAGGTACTTCACCTGTCGGTAGCTTTGCTGCCATTAATTGGGGACAAGGGCCTTATTTTCTTCGTTCAGAAACCGATCCAAATAATGGAACGAATTATACCATCGTGGGTACAACGCAATTACTAAGCGTGCCGTATGCTTTACAATCCAACAGATCGGACAGTGCAGCCCGTGCGGGCAATGGCTTGCCGCCCACGAGCTCTTATGGAGCCTTGCAATTATTCAATTGTAATGGGGTGGTGCAATATACACCGTGTTTACCCCGAATTACAACTGCCACTATAGATTCAATCGGTATGAATACTGCTGTTAGTGGTGGAAACATTTCTGAGGATGGAGGAGCACCGGTAACAGCCAGAGGGGTGGTATGGACTACGGCACAGAATCCAACAGTTGCATTTAAAACGAGTAATGGCACAGGCAGTGGAGCATTTAAGAGCAACCTCAGCGGACTTGCAGAAAACACATCCTATTTAGTACGCGCTTATGCCACCAATAGTGCCGGAACGGCTTATGGGAACCAGATCAGCTTTACTACCCTTCCGCCACTTGCTTCGCTTGCTGGATTGAATTGCGCCGGAGCCACCAATTCCGGCTCCCTAGCGGCAGAAATTACTGCCAGCGGAGTGACCAGTATTATTCCATATACGGGCGGAAATGGAGGAACCTATATTGCTCAATCGTTTCCCTCTTCTGGAGTAACTGGCTTGACTGCGAATCTTGCAGCCGGCACGCTTGCCAGTGGAGCCGGCACTTTGACGCTTAACATTTCCGGCACTCCTTCTGCCAGCGGAACAGCAAGCTTTGCGCTGTCTATTGGTGGACAAAGCTGTGTGTTAACCAGAGCAGTCAATTTTGGATTGAGTGGCAATACCTCGCATAATTGTGGCGCAGCAAATGTCCACAATCCAACGATAGCATATGGCAGTATGACCGATCAGGATGGAAATGTATACAAAACGGTACAGATAGGCAATCAGACCTGGATGGCGGAAAATTTAAAAACTACGAAATTCCGAAATGGTGCTGCTATTTCAAATATTACAGATAGCGCCCAATGGCACAACAATACCACCGGAGCTTATTGCAGCTACAATAATAACGTCCTGAACGATTGTCCTTACGGCAAATTGTATAATTGGCATGCGGTTAATAGTACGAATCAGCTTTGTCCTACCGGATGGCATGTGCCTACTGACATAGAGTGGACGGCGTTGACAAACTTTTTTCCAACAGCAGAACTGGGTGCAGGGTCACGGATGAAAAGTGCCGGCACACAATATTGGTTAAATGGCAATATAGGAGCTACTAACAATTCCGGCTTCTCCGGGCTTCCGGGTGGCAACCGTGATGCAGAACAATCTTTTGCCGGTATTGGATTATGGGGGATTTGGTGGACTTCAACCCAAAATGGAAGCACAACTGCATTGGTACGTTTTTTAAGTGCAAATGAACTGTCTGCATCAGCGCTCTCTGCTTTCAAATCATCCGGATATTCCGTTCGTTGTATGAAAGATATTGATTATCCGCCTGCGGCAATCGCTTCGCTCAGTTGTATTCATTCTGAGTCTGGCCTTCTAATTTCCGGTACAGCAGCCAGTGGAGTTAAAAGCACGTTTTCTTACACCGGCGGCAATGGCGGAATCTACGCTGCTCAAACCATTTCCTCTACCGGAGTAACCGGTTTAACTGCTACGCTTGCAGCCGGCATACTGGCAAATGGCTCAGGAAGTTTAAGCTTTAATATTACTGGAACGCCCGCAACGACCGGAACAGCGAGTTTTGTGGTCAATATCGGAGGACAAAGCTGTGTGTTAACTCGGACGGTAAGCGCTTCCTCAGCTGTAGTAGCTTCCCTCAATTGCGCCCAAGCTACGAATAATGGCACCCTAACGGCCGGGAGAGCCGCCTCCCCAACCGTAACTAGTATTATACCTTACACCGGAGGAAATGGCGTACAATATGCCGCCCAAACGATTCCTTCTACCGGCATAACAGGTCTAACTGCAAACCTTGCAGCGGGTAGATTGGCAAATGGTTCGGGTAACCTTACTGTAACGATTACCGGCACCCCACCCATGGGTATGAGCGGCAATGCCAGTTTTGCATTGAATATAGGGGGTCAAAGTTGCACCTTGATCAGAACGGTGACATTACCAGCTGCTTCCATTACTGCACTCCAATGTTCGAATTCTTTTTACCAAGGATCTGGTTTCCTTGTATCGGGTGTTCCTACCAGCGGAATCTCCATCGGCATTCCCTATTCTGGCGGCAATGGCGGCACCTACGGCACTCAGTCCATTTCTTCTACCGGAGTAACAGGGTTAACCGCCACTCGTACTGCGGGAACACTGGAAGTAGTTACGGGAGCTAGAGTGGCAGACATTTTTTATACAATTTCCGGCACTCCAAGCATTGACGGTATAGCCAACTTTTTGCTAAGTCTTGGAGGGCAATCCTGTACGGTATCTCTAACCGTACATCTTCCTCCTGCGGCAGTTACTTCGTTGAATTGCGGAGCAGCTACCCATAGCGGAACGCTTACGGCAGGAACTCCTGCGACAGGGGCAAGTAGTATTATTGCTTATACAGGCGGCAATGGCGGCACTTACGCTGCTCAAACTATTAATTCAACCGGGGTGACCGGCTTAACCGCTACCCTCACAGGAGGCTTGCTGGCAAGAGGTGCGGGTACACTAAATTTAAACATCAGCGGTACTCCAACCCCCGGCATGAGTGGTAATGCGACGTTCACGCTGAATTTTGGGGGTCAAACCTGTACATTTACTCGAACGGTATCGCTTCCTGCTGCTTCAATTACTACGCTGAATTGTACAGGGGCAACCAATACAGGTACGTTAACGGTGGGTAACGTTGCCAGTGGCGTGAGTATCAGTATTCCCTACACAGGTGGCAACGGCGGTACTTATGCTGCACAAACGATTGCATCTACAGGAGTTACTGGTTTAATAGCTACCCTTGCAGCCGGTACGGTCCAGAGTGGTGCAGGTACGCTGACCTACACGATTACAGGTACACCTGCAACAAATGGCACAGCAAGTTTTGCATTGAGCATAGGCGGACAAACCTGTACATT
>JAGWWM010000009.1 GCA_018970395.1 Bacteroidota bacterium | reverse complement strand
TTCATGTTGAACCCCGTTGGGGTTCTGTGATTTTTCACAGTCTTGCACCCACCGATTCCATCGGTGGTTATTCATGTTGAACCCCGTTGGGGTTCTGTGTTTTCATACCTCCATGTAAAGTAGTCTAATGAGAATGATTAATCCCGAAGGGATTAAATATGAATAACCCTAAGTGTCAACTTAGGGTTGCAAACAAACCGATAAATATTTAAACTTCTTAAATAACACAACCCCGAAGGGGTTGAATATGAAATGAATAATAAGTAGTTAAAAATTGGAATTACCGCTAACTTATATCAATTACTTAAAATTAAATCTGCTTCATACAACCCTCAATCTCCTCCACCGTAATAGGAATATTTTTCATCAAATCCTGATTGCCGGTTTTGGTGATCCATACATTGTTTTCTATTCGAATGCCCATTTGTTCTTCCTCAATATAAATGCCCGGCTCTACCGTAAATACCATGCCGGCTTTGATTGGTTCAGTACGGGAACCGAGATCATGCACGTCAATACCGAGATGATGAGAGATCCCGTGGTAGAGATATTTTCGGTAGGCACGATGATGCCGGTCTTCATTTTTAAGATCTGATTTTTTCAGTAACCCGATTTTCAGAAACTGCCGGCTTGCCTCTTCGCCAACTTGTTCGGTGTAGTCTACCAGCGTGATGCCGGGCTTCAATAAACTTTTGGCATAATTGTGCAAATGCAGACACGCATTGTACACCGTCTTTTGTCTTTTGGTAAACTTGCCGCTCACGGGGATGGTTCGTGTGAGATCCGCACAATATCCTCCGAATTCAGCTCCGAAATCCATCAGTAATAATTCGCCATCCAGACAAGGTTTGTTATTTTCTACATAATGTAAAGTGCGGGCACGATCTCCGGAAGCGATGATCATACCATAAGCCGGTCCCGGCGAGCCCTGCGACAAAAAAGATTGCCATATCTGTCCTTCTATCTCATTTTCCGTAACACCCGGACGCACCATAGTCATTAATTTTCTGAAAGTATGATCAGTGATGTTAACGGCTTCTTTCAGCAGTGTCACCTCATCGGCAGTTTTGATAGCGCGGAGGGATCGCATGATTGCAGCTGCACGATGATAATTATGCAAGGGATAGCGCCGTTTCATTTCATCTATGAAGCGGTATGCTTTGGTTGGAATATCTGAAGCCTTTCGATCGTTTTCGTTGGAGCTGAGATAAATATGATCAGCGAGATGAATCCATTGTTGTAATAAAGAATCAACGGTATCCAGCCAGATTATAGTAGAGATGCCTGAAATAGCTTTAGCATCAGCAGCACGCAGTCTTCTTCCATCCCACTTCTCTTTTAATTCATTAGGACGTACCAGCACCAACACTTCACGATAGTCGGGATCGGGGTGATCAGGGTACAATATTAACATAGTGTCCTCCTGCCGAATACCGCAAAGCCAATATAGATCAGAGTTTTGAATGAACGGATGCAAAGAATCGCCATTAGCGGGCCACTCATCGTTACTAACAAAAACAGCGATACTGTTTTTTTTCATTTCCCGTACAAAGCGGGCTCTGTTTTGAGTGAATAAACCCGGACGTACGATTTGTTGTTTCATAAAGAGAATTACGCTTTTAAATATTAATCTACCACTTCTACTTTAACCCTAACAAGACCCGCTTCTACTGAACCAATTTTAACCGCAGCGGCAAAAGACAAATCAACTACTCTCTTATTATTGGGATGCAAGCGGTCATTCACCTTCACCACGACGGATTTATTATTTCTAAGATTAGTTACTTTGATCATCGTACCAAAGGGTAGGCTATTGTGGGCGGCAGTCATTTTCTTTTGGCTGAACACTTCTCCGCTGGCAGTTTTTCTGCCGTTGAATTTGTTGGCATAGTAACTCGCAATCCCAAATTCCACTTTGTGTTTTTTAGTTGAATCTGCCGGTCGGTGCGTGCGGGCGCAGCTTTCTAAAAAAACAAAAGCAATAAAATACAAAAAAAATCCTGTAAAAATTTTATGCATCTCCGCTAATTTAAACCGAAAGTTCGTGAAATAGTTTTTTTCAGTTTAACATCTTATATTTTCATTCATTTGGGATACTGTTAGGAATGACCATTTTAGTAAATTTCAAAATTAAAAGGTGTAAATAAATTAATCTTTTAGGCAACGAACTGAAAGTCCAAATTCCTTATTAATATCATACAAATCTGAACCACCCGTTTCATATCTAAGATTACAAGTCCAAACATAGTTATTTACAGTCCCACTCTCTGTAACACTCCAAAAACCGGCCATGCTACCGAGGAAGCCAAAATCACCGAATTGATCTCGACTGCCACCAGGAAGAGCTGAAAAGCAACTGCTGTTCGTTGCATCTTTGTTAAAAGGGGTATCAAAGCTACCAACCCAATACTGAGTGCCTGTAGTTTTCATCTTGCCTCCTGCAACTTCCGTCCCTCCCAAATAATTAACCAAAGTTGTCCACTCTGCATAAGTGGGTACATGCCACCCGGCAGGACAAATTTGAGCAGTATTAACAACTGCATACCAGTTGTATAATTTTCCATAGACACCATTGTAGGCAGGGTCATTTTTGTTATAGCACCAACCACCGGAAGTATTATTTGTCCATTGCGTATTATCAGTAATATTGGTAATAGGTGCATTATTCCTGTATTTTGAAGCTCGTAAATTCTCGGCAAACCAAGTTTGCGAACCTATTTGTACAATTTTGTAAACCTCTCCATCCCGCGCATCCGTAATGTTAGCAAAATTGCCGCAAGGCTCCTTGCTGATGATGCGAGTCTCCGTGGTTTCACAATTATTGGCATCTTTAACCTTGACCAGATAACTGTTCCCGCTCACATAAGGACCCACAAAGATGATATTCGACTGATAAGGCGAGTTGGCTAATGAATACATGTAAGGTGCCACACCACCCTGCACATTCTGGATGGCAATAGATCCGTCTGCACCCATATTGGTTGAAAATGTAATGGTCGGACAATTCACCTTTACCAGTGCCGACAAGGTCTTCTCCTCTACAAAACCCTCCTTGGTTACTTTAACTTTATAACTAAAAGATTCATTTTTACCTGAGGTAGATTTGAATGTAACCGACTGATTCGTATGACCAACATACTGAACACTCGGATTGGATACACCCGATATCGTGATATCGGCCGTGGCAAGCGTAGTTGCAGTTTCATTATTCTTATAGGAAGGATATTGACCAAATATCGCAGTAAGTTTATTCCAGTACTCCTCTAAACTTTTCATCGAGTTGATGAAAAAATCGACCCCGGCATCAACGGCACCATCCGCAGCAGTGAGTGTACGAAATTTAGGCGCCAGATTCAGATTAGTGCTGACCTCGCTGTTGAAATCAGCCACCACCACTTCAAACAAAGCTTTGCTGAAAACCCAGCGCGCTTCCAAATAAGGAAATAAGGCATTTTTAAACTTCAAAAATGCAGGAAAGGTTTCTGTCAATGATAAATAGAACGCAGCCCCTCCAGACACAACTGCTCCAAAAGAAGATAAGCCCAACGAAAAAGGAGCAAGACTAGCAGAGGCTGCTGACATAAGCAGCAATTTGGATAACCTTTTAAAGGAATTTTTCAAAGCCTGAGAAGCATCCCCTAAATTCTTACCCGTACAGGAATAAAAATTCTTGAAATTTGTCTTTGGACATGCCGACTGTATGCGCATCGTAGTCCCTGCATCCAAATCTTTTAAAGAATTAGCCAATTCCTGAAACGCCGCTTTATTCGCCTCATAGATTAAAAGTGCCTCCGTCTTTTGTTCAGGAGTAAGCAGCTTGAATAACTCTAATACATCCTGCCTGAGTCTTTTCGCACTGTCAATATCAGCCGTTTGTTCAGGTGTTGATGACGGCACGGTTTGAAGTTGTGCATTAAAATTCTGATTTAATGTAGTGATGACCACATTCTCTTCAGGCGCGATCGTTTTACTCACATTAAAATCAAGCGTGGCTAAAGCAAACTTTAAAGTAGCACTCCCTTCCGCAACATCAGGCACATAAAAGCTGAGCGTAGTATCTGAAGTCTTAATCAGCTCAATCGATAACGAACCAAAAGTAGCATTATACTTGTCGGATAAGCCTTGCTTCGTGATAATGTCCACGATCTCATAAGTCTTCACATTTTTCTTCTCGGCAACTACCTCTTTAATTACAACCGGTTCTTCCTTATCAGTCTTCTTGCAGGAAGGTTGCAAAAAAAACAATAAAAACATGAGTAACACAAATTTTAAATATTGCATATAAAATTGTTTTTGTGCCGGCAATAATTAATTAAAACCTGGCAAGTTGTGAAAAAGAATTAACGAATATAAGAAATAAAATCAAACAAGATGAATGGAGTGAGCCCACCAAGACCTGATAAATAAAACCCAATATATGGGATAAAAAAAGTGGAGCTGAGGGGAATCGAACCCCTGTCCAAACATATCCTTCAAAAGCTTTCTACATGTTTATTTCATGATTGATTGTCGGCAGTAAACAGGACCTGAACCTACCAATTTACCACTTAGCTGAATCGTCTTAAGCGACAGGCACAGCCTGTTGTCGCAGCAATCTGTATTTGTTTTGAGTCGGCGGCGGAACCTGGTAACAGATCAACCTGTTCGGCGGCCCTAATGACTACCTAATCACTGATTAAGCAGCCATGGCATACTGAGTAGTGCCATTTAAAGTTTGAATATTCAGATTTACGTGCTAATTATCCAACGCACGACATGCTTACACTTTCAAAGATCTATGCTGTCAAAACCGGGCAGCCCCAAAAATTATATAACAATAACACAAAGATATTTAAAAAAAGTTGTAAGTTGGTGAATGTAGGTTTGTTCTATATTTTTACAAAACGGAATTTATTAATCATTAACATTACTTCTTCTTTAATATCCAATCACGCTCCTCCTCATGTGGGAATCATATCAAAAAGGATTCAAGGTTTTTTTGCAATTGGAAAAATCGCTGAGCAAACATTCTATTGATGCCTATCTCCATGATCTGCAGTTGCTGACTAATTATTTTTCACTGCATGAATTAACGCTATCGCCTGATGCAGTGCAGCTGCAACATTTACAGGATTTTCTAAAATACATTTCTGCCATCGGACTAAGTGCTTCTAGTCAGGCACGTATTCTTTCCGGGCTCCGGCAATTTTTCCGTTATTGTTTATTGGAGCAAATTATTCGCGTAGATCCTGCTGCGCTGATTGATGCGCCCCGACTAAAGCGAGCCCTACCGGATGTATTAAGTTTTGAGGAAATTGAAAAAATGCTCAGCTGTATTGACCTGAGCAAAGCGGAGGGTGGAAGGAACAAAGCCATACTTGAAACCATGTACAGTTGCGGGCTCAGAGTAAGTGAGGCAACACAGTTGAAAATTTCACAACTCTATTTAGATCTGGGATATATCAGAGTGACCGGTAAGGGTGATAAAGAAAGACTGATTCCGATCGGATCGAGCGCTATCAAATACATCAGGATTTACAAAAATGACATTCGCGTACACCAAGCGATTCAAAAAGGGAAGGAAGATTTTCTTTTTCTCAACAGAAGAGGAAGTCCGCTCAGCAGAGTGATGGTATTTCTGATCATCAAAGAGCTGGCACGATTGGCGGGCATTCAAAAAAATGTATCTCCGCATACGTTCCGGCATTCATTTGCCACGCATTTGGTAGAAGGCGGAGCTGATCTCAGAGCGGTACAGGAAATGCTGGGGCATGAAAGCATTACCACTACTGAAATTTACACGCACCTCGACCGCGAATATCTTCGAAAAACACTGGAACAATTTCATCCGGGGTTTGGAAAGAACAGCTAATGTTGATTCGTGGATTTGTTTATTTGTTGATTCGTGGATTCGTTGAAAAATTCTTTCCTACATTTACGCTTTAATTCTAAAACAAAACAGATGAAAAGATTGATATTGCTTTTATCCGCCATTGGCACCTTGCAACTGGGTTTCGCCCAACAGTTAAAAGTACCTGCGCCCTCTCCTGCTCAATATATCAAACAAGATTTTGGATTGGGAAACATTGAGATTAACTACAGCCGTCCATCCAAAAAAGGAAGAACGATTTTCGGAGACCTGGTGCCTTATGGAAAAGTATGGCGTACGGGTGCCAATTCCGCTTCAACCATCCAATTTTCGGATGAAGTAATCATTGGTGGCGTTACGGTAAAGCCCGGCAAATACGGACTCTTAACGATTCCCGGCACGAATGAATGGACGATCATCGTTTCGAAACAAACGGATGTTACTTCGCCGGCTGAATACAAGCAGGAAGAAGATGTAGTGCGTGTAAATGCTGCTGTAAAATCATTGAAAGAAGCAGTTGAGAGCTTCACTATTGAAATAGCGAATGTGGCTGCCACATCCTGTGATCTTCTCTTAAGTTGGGAAAACATGAGCGTTTCTCTCCCCATCAAAACAGAAATTGACAGTCGGGTCATGAAGCAAATTGAACAGGTTTTAATCAAAGATAACCGTCCGTATTTCAGCGGAGCCGCCTATTATATTGACAACGGCAAAGATTTGAATCAGGCAGTTATCTGGCTCGACAAAGCGATTGCAAACAATCCAAAAGCTTACTGGATATATTATAGAAAAGCGGTAGCGCTTGAAAAATTGGGAAAGAAAAAAGAAGCTAAGGAAGCGGCTCTGAAATCACTGGAGCTTGCGACTGAAGAGCAGGATGACACCTACGTTCAGCACAATAAAAAATTACTGGATTCTTTGAAATAAGATTGGGCTTACCAACTCCGCCCTAAAGGGCGGAGTGTTGATGGCTGATTCTTTTTGCCACCGCCGATGATGATGAGATGTGGGTTCACTATTTACAAAGATCTGCAAAATGAGATTAATTATGCCTGCTGAAAAAGATTCAAAATTTCTATTATATTTGTTTAACATTGTAAACTAACATTATGAGAAAATTTTTTCCGGTCTTGTTCATTATCTGTTTTTCAATAAACTGCGTCGCACAAAATACCCCTTCAAAAAAAATAAGCTACCAGGCAGTAGTTTTTGATAAAATTACAGGGACACCTCTCATTGTTAGAGAAATATCTGTAAGAATAAGCCTTCTAAAAAGTATCAATGGAACAGCACTTTACGTTGAAACACACCAAATAAAAAGTAATGCGAACGGACTCATTAGTCTTCAGATTGGAGGCGGTCAAAGAATTTCCGGTAATTTTAATTCAATTAATTGGGGACAACCTCTTTTCTTACAAACTGAGATAGATCCAAATCAAATTGGAGAAAGATTTATTGAGATAAATACTATCAAAAGCATAACGGAGATATTATCTGTTCCAAGTGCTAACTATAGTGATACGACGAGATCGTCAAAACTTAGTGATACTGCTAAATTTTCTCTAAAAAGTGATACCGCTAAATTTTCTCTAAAAAGTGACACTGCTAAATTTGCTACAAAAAGCGATAGCACGAAAATAGCTCAACAACTATCTGGTGATGCCTGGAATTTTGTTGGTTTGTATTCACAAACTAATGAGGAAGTTTCCGGATTTTATGAAAAGGAAAGATTTGCACACTTTTGGATACAAGGAAACTCACTTATTAATTATTTAGATTCCAACCATTTAGCATGGATCTATAATGAAAGAGGAAATTTAGATTATTATGATGAAAAATTAGGTTATAAGAAACCTAATACCATAGTTCTCCTAAATGTTGTGTCTCCATATAAATTTACTGCTGCCGATCCTATCTTACAGATTACAGGTGAATTAGACACCACTAAAAAAGAGCTGACCATTACAATCAATGATGGCATAGCTTTGAAACTTATAAAACTCAATTGATCAGCTCCAGATATTCATTTGCTTTTTCAGCAGCTTCTATCGCCTCAAAAGAGGAGAGGATATCCGCTTTGCTTTTTTTCACGGCCACCGTGTGTTCAAAGTGGGCGGAGGGCTGACGATCTGAAGTACGAACTGTCCATCCGTCTTTATCATGAAATACATCTTTGGTGCCGAGATTGATCATGGGTTCAATGGCAATGACCGTTCCGTCTTTCAGCTTGGCGCCCGTTCCTCGTTTACCGAAATTGGGCACCTGCGGATCTTCATGCAGGTTTCTTCCGATGCCATGTCCTACGAGCTCTCTGACAACGCCATATCCGTTTTCTTTTTCGGTAAATTGCTGAATCGCATAAGAGATATCTCCCACTCTGCTGCCGTGCATTGCTTTCTGAATACCTAAGTACAACGATTCCTTTGTGACCTTTAAAAGTTTTTTCACTGCCTCCGGCGTATCTCCCTTCAGCAGGAAAGTGTAGGCACTGTCGCCATGATAGCCATTAAGGTAAACACCTGCATCAATAGAAACCACATCTCCTTCTTTCAAGGGTTCATTGGTAGGGAAGCCATGTACTACCGCGTCATTCACGGAGATACAGGTAGCGTAGGGATAAGATTTGTAATTTTTAAAGGAGGGAACGGCGCCATGTTTCAGGATAAAATCTTCCACCTGCGCGTTCAGCTGCATCGTCGTTATACCGGGTTTAATTAACGCGCAGGCGGACGCAATCGCTTCGCCCACCAGCAACGCACTTTTCCGAATCAGTTCAATTTCCGCCGGAGTTCTGTAGTGAATCATTGTAGTTTGTTGATTCGTTTATTTGTTGATTTGTTGATTCGTTTTCCAACAGTTAACCGACAACAGTTAACCGACAACCCCTTTCATAAAAAACCCCGGCCTACGGCCGGGGCAGTTCAATATTTTAATATCCTCAAGCCTCTATAGGAGAAGTCATCGTCTGACGACCTTGTATTCTTCCTCCTTTCATCAAACCATCATACTGACGCATCAGCAAATGGGTTTCTATCTGCTGTAAAGTGTCCAATACCACACCCACCATAATCAATAAAGAAGTACCTCCAAAGAAAGTAGAGAAGCCACTGGTAACGCCGGCATTTTTGGCAATACCGGGCAATATACCCACAGCTGCTAAAAAGATAGCACCGGGCAATGTAACTCTATCCATCACTGCACCAATATAATCTGCTGTAGGCTGTCCTGGTTTAACACCGGGAATAAATCCGTTATTCTGCTTCAGATTATCTGCAATCTGCTTCGGATTAAAGATCAATGCGGTATAGAGAAAAGTAAATCCAATCACAAGCACTGAATAAATCAGCATATACCAGAAATTACCGTGATCACTTAAAACGGCTGCCAATCCTTTGGTGGACTGAAAACCGGTCAGTAACGTAGGAAGGAACATGATTGCCTGAGCAAAGATGATAGGCATTACACCTGCACTGTTGACTTTAATGGGAAGGAACTGACGGGCACCGCCAACCTGACGATTTCCTACAATTTGTTTGGCATAATTGATGGCAATCTTACGAACGCCTTGTACCAACACAATCAATCCCATGATGACTGCTATAAACAAAGCAATCTCAATCATGAATATCAATAATCCGCCACCGCCTCTGTTCATTTTAGAATCAAATTCTGCAGCAATAGATGCAGGGAAACGGGCAAGAATACCAATCATAATGATCAGCGAAGTTCCGTTTCCTAAACCTTTGTCGGTAATTTTCTCACCCAGCCACATCACGAACATGGTACCTGCAGTAAGAACGATGGTTGTAGATAACCAGAAATAAGCACTGAATGATTCAAGAATGGCACCGCCTGCTACTTGCGGATCTTTCAGATAAGCCACATAGGCGCTTGCCTGAAATATCGTTACTATTACAGTAAGGTATCTGGTCCACTGATTGATTTTTTTCCTTCCGCTTTCTCCTTCTTTCTGTAATTTCTGAAACTGAGGAACGAGGATACTCATCAGTTGCATAAAGATGGAAGCAGAGATATAGGGCATAATTCCCAATGCGAAAATTGAGGCACTGGAAAAAGCGCCCCCCGCAAATGAATCAAATATCCCTAATATGCCTTCTTTTGCTTTGGTATTGAGCTGACTCAAAGCACCGGGATCAACACCGGGCAAAACGATATGAGCTCCTACTCTGTACACCAGCAACAGAAGCACCGTATAGACTATCTTGTCTTTCAGCTCGGCAATCGACCAGATATTTTTAAGGGTTTGAAGAAATTTTTTCACTGAATTGAAATCGTTTGAATGTGATTGCAATGGCTCAAATTAAATGAGCAAAGCAAATATCGGAAAAATTACTTGACTATTTCAACCGAACCACCTGCTGCTTCAATAGCTGACTTCGCTTTTTCGCTCACCGCATGTACTCTGAAGTTCAGTTTGGTTTTAATTTCTCCTGTTCCCAATATTTTTATCAGATCTGTTCTGCTGATAAGCGCATTGGTGTATAAGTTCTCGGGAGAGAATTCTGTCAATCCGTATTTTTCAAGCAACTGCTCAATTTGACCCAGATTAAATACACGGTATTCTACTCTGTCCGGATTCTTGAATCCGCGCTTAGGAACGCGACGCTGTATTGGCATCTGTCCACCCTCATGCGCCATTTTGCTTTTGTAACCGGTACGACTCTGTCCCCCTTTGTTACCTTTAGTAGAAGTACCCCCTTTACCGGAAGCTTCCCCTCTACCTAATCTTTTTTCCTTGTGTGTTGAACCTTTGGCAGGTTGTAAATTGTGCAGTTTCATGCTATTTGATTTTTATACTTACGGGGAATCACCCCTCGCTGTTTGAATTAGTAATAAGTGATGAATTAGTAATTAGTAATTAGTAATTAAGAATTAAAAATTAGTAATTATTGGCAACTGATTATTATTAATTATTAATTACTAATTCTTAATTAAGAATTAACCTCCTCCACTTTCACCAAATGATTCACTTTCTGAACCATACCTAAAATTTGTGGTGTTGCTTCCACTTCTTTAGCGGAATTTGTTTTATTCAGTCCCAACGCCTTCAGCGTAAGTTTCTGACGCTCGGGGCGGTCGATTGGACTTTTCACCAGGGTTATTTTAATTTTTTTCATCTTCAGATTTATTTTGCTTGTTGTGCATGCATCTCCGGTAATACCGGATATCAATGAGGATATTATCCGTTAAAAACTTTCTTCAAACCTAAATGTCTGGTTTTCGCAACTGCAACCGGCTCACGTAATAAAGCGAGGGCTTTGAAAGTCGCTTTTACCACGTTGTGCGGATTGGCTGAACCAAGTGATTTTGCCAACACGTCGGTAACTCCAGCGCTCTCTAATACAGCACGCATGCTGCCTCCTGCAATCACACCGGTACCATGCGCAGCAGGTTTGATTAAAACCTTAGCAGCTCCTTCCTTAGCCAGCTGATCATGCGGAATAGTACCATGCATTACGGGAACTTTGATAAGATTCTTTTTAGCATCTTCAATGCCTTTGGTAATCGCCTCCTGCACTTCTTTGGCTTTGCCTAATCCGTGCCCTACCACTCCTTTCTCATTGCCAACTACCACCAGTGCAGAGAAACTGAATGTTCTCCCACCCTTAGTTGTTTTGACCACACGATTAATGGCCACCACTTTGTCTTTGAGTTCGAGTTCTCCCGGCTTTACTTTATTAGTCAATAATTTAGACATGTAATTAAATTTGTTGAGTTTGATAATTAAAATTGGAGTCCTCCCTCTCTTGCACCATCAGCTACTGCTTTCACTCGACCATGATACAGATAACCGCCTCTGTCGAAAACGACTGCACTGATACCAAGGGAAGAAGCTTTTCCTGCGATGGCAGTTCCAACGAGTTTGCTTTTCTCTACTTTATTTACTTTTTGCGCTTTCACATCCTTATCCTTAGAAGAAGCGGAAGCAAGGGTTGTTCCGGTTACATCATCAATCAGCTGTACATAAATGTCAGTGTTGCTGCGAAACACGGATAAGCGCGGCTTTTGTGCACTTCCCGCTACTTTCTTACGAATACCGTGGCGAATTTTTTTTCTTCTTACAACTTTGTTATCTGTTTTCATTTGCTTTCTTTATTAGTTCTTCTGATACTGCCAGAAGAGATGAACAATGATCTGTTTGAACAGGGCTTTAAGTTTATTTACCTGCAGCTTTACCGGCTTTACGACGAATAACCTCACCCACATATTTAACCCCTTTACCTTTGTAGGGCTCAGGCTTACGCAGACTGCGTAACTTAGCTGCTACCTGTCCGATCAGCTGTTTGTCAATTCCTTCCAAAGCAATCATGGGGTTTTGTCCTTTTTCCTGAGAAGTCGCTACTTTCAGTTCTTTGGGAACTTCAAAAATGATATTGTGAGAATAACCCAATGCCAGGTCAAGCACATTGCCCTGATTGGCCGCTTTATAACCTACCCCTACCAATTCAAGCTGACGAACAAACCCTTCGGTTACTCCTTTTACCATGTTGCTAACCAATGAACGGTATAAACCATGCAAAGCACGGTGACGACCTTGATCAGTAGGACGTTTGAAAGTAACATTGCCATCTACTACTTCAACAGTAATATCGCGATCAATTGCTTCTTTCAGTTCCCCTTTGGGACCTTTTACCGTAATCACATTATCTTTTCCCACGGTGATGGTAACACCCTGTGGAACAGGAACCGGTTTTTTACCTATACGAGACATAATTTAAAATTTATTCTATTTACAATTTTGCTTGCCGTTTTCAGTTGCCGTATAGCGCCCTTAGATTATCGGCAGTCATTCTTAATTATTAATAAACGTGGCAAAGAACTTCTCCGCCTACATTGCTTGCTTTCGCTTGCTTATCGGTCATTACTCCTTTAGAAGTACTCACGATTGCAATACCCAAGCCATTTTTAACTCTTACAAAATCAGCCGGTTTAGAATACTGACGCAAACCAGGACGACTCACGCGCTCTAAAGCCTGAATTGCAGGCTGACGTGTTTGAGCATCGTATTTCAATGCAATTTTGATGACACCTTGTTTGTTATCTTCTTCGAATTTATACTTCAAGATATATCCCTGATCGTACAAAATTTCAGTAATACGTTTTTTGAGGTTTGAAGCAGGTATTTCTACAATGCGGTGACCTGCCATTTGTGCGTTACGAACGCGAGTGAGAAAATCTGCAATAGGATCTGTTACCATTTTTTGTTGATTGAATGATCAAATAATTTTAAAACCGTACATCATATTCAAACCTGCACGGTGCTTGTTTTTACCAGCTGGCTTTTTTTACGCCCGGAATCTTTCCGTTCAGCGCCATGTCGCGGAAAATCACACGGGAAATACCGAAATAGCGGATATATCCTTTGGGACGACCGGTAAGCTGACAACGGTTTTTCAAACGAACCGGAGAAGCATTTTTTGGCAGTTCATCCAATGCGGCATAATCACCTGCTTTTTTCAAAGCAGCTCTTTTTTCCGCATATTGAGCCACCAAACGTTCTCTTTTGTGTTGACGGGCTGTTACTGATTTTTTAGCCATATATTAATTTTATGCTTGTGAATCTTTTTTTACATTTTTGAAAGGCATTCCGAGCTCTTTCAGTAATTCGTAGGCTTCTTCATTGCTGGAAGCGGTCGTTACAAAAGTGATATCCAGTCCGGTAATTTTATTTACCTTGTCAATATCAATCTCGGGGAAAATGATTTGTTCTGTTACACCCATCGTGTAATTTCCTCTGCCGTCGAAAGATTTGTCGTTAACGCCTTTGAAATCACGCACACGGGGAAGAGAAGCAGCAATTAAACGATCCAGAAATTCGTACATATTGACGCCGCGTAATGTTACCCTTGCGCCGATAGGCATTCCTTTTCTGAGTTTGAAATTCGAAATATCTTTTTTAGATGCAGTGGCTACCGCTTTCTGACCGGTGATAAGCGTGAGTTCATCTATCGCAGTATCAATCATTTTTTTATCGTTCACCGCGCCGTTAACCCCTCTGTTCAGACAGATTTTTTCAAGACGGGGAACCTGCATAACGCTTTTATAGCTGAAACGCTTCATTAAAGCAGGAACGACTTCGTTTTTGTATTTGCTCGCCAAACGCGGCGTGTATTTTCCGGCACTCATATTATGCTGTTTTCTTTTTTCAATTATTGAATCGGTTGTCCTGATTTCTTGGAAACCCTTACGAGTTTACCATTCTCGCGGGTACGTTTTACTTTAGTAGCCTGCTTGCCATCCCATAATTTCACATTGGAAATATGGATGGGTGCTTCTTTCTTTACAATACCGCCTTTGGTATTTTGAGCAGAAGGTTTGGTATGACGGGATACGATATTTACCCCTTCCACCAGTACGCGTGCATCTTCCGGAAAAACTTCCAGCACAGTACGAGGCTTTTTAAGGTCTTTATCATCGCCGGTAATGACTACTACTGAATCTCCCTTGCGAACGTTGAACTTAGCTTTGAATCTGGTTGACATAATCTGTTGTATTAATTTATTGCCTTCGGATTATAATACTTCCGGCGCCAGTGAAATAATTTTCATGTATCCCTTATCCCGTAATTCTCTAGCCACAGGGCCGAAGATACGCGTACCGCGAGGCTCGTCGGATGCATTGAGGATCACTACAGCGTTGTCGTCAAAACGGATATACGAACCATCCTTACGACGTAATTTGTTGGTGGTACGAACGATTACCGCTTTGGCTACCGTACCTTTTTTGATACCGCCTCCGGGTAATGCGTCTTTAACTGTTACTACAATTTTATCGCCAATTTTGGCATAGTCCTGTCCGCTGTTTCCCAATACTTTGATACAAAGCACTTCTTTGGCTCCGCTGTTATCGGCTACGTTTAACCTGCTTTCTTGCTGAATCATTGTTAACTTTTTTTATCGTCCGTTCCGAGAAACGGTTTGGGTTTATTCGGTTACAATAACCGTCTGAAAATTATTTTGCTTTTTCCACTACTTCTACCAGTCTCCAGCGCTTGGTTTTGCTGAGTGGACGGCTTTCCATAATTTTTACGGTATCGCCGACACCACACTCATTTTTTTCATCGTGCGCATGGAATTTCGTAGTCTTTTTAACGAACTTTCCGTAGATGGGGTGCTTCACTTTACGTTCAACCGCAACGGTAATGGTTTTTTCCATTTTATTGCTGGTAACTACCCCTGTTTTTGTCTTACGCAAATTTCTTTCTGTCATATAAGGTTTTTTATCTTTTTTTCTGTCTCTTCATTTGGGCAAGAGACCTGAAATCTTAGATGCCGATTTGTTTCTTTCTCAAAACTGTTTTCAATCGGGCATTGTCTCTTCTCAAGCTGCGAATACTCATTGGGTTTTCGAGCGGAGAAATAGCATGGGCGAATTCCAGCTTTTTCAAGCGGACTTCGTTTTCAGCAATGCGGGAAGATAATTCCGCTTCACTTAGTTCAGCTATACTTTTCAAAAAATCTGTCTTTGTCGCCATGGTTTAAAATTTGATGAGTACGTCCGACTTAAGCTACCAGATCGTGACGAATGATGAATTTAGTTTTGATAGGAAGTTTTTGAGCGGCAAGTTCCATTGCTTGTTTGGCAGTTTCCAAAGCAACACCATCTGCTTCAAAAATGATTCTTCCCGGTTCAACAATAGCAGCCCATCCTTCAGGATTCCCTTTCCCTTTACCCATCCTTACTTCAGCAGGTTTACGGGTAATCACTTTATCAGGGAATACGCGAATCCAAACATTTCCTTCCCTTTTCATGGCACGTGTCATTGCCTGACGCGCACTTTCAATCTGACGATTGGTCAACCATACCGGTTCCAATGCTTTCAGGGCATAAGAGCCAAAGGAAATACTGGTGCCTCTTTTGGCAACCTCACGAATCCTTCCCTTTTGTGACTTTCTGTGTTTTGTTCTTTTGGGCTGTAACATATTCTAAATAATTTCTCTATGAATAAACTTTGGTTGATGCAGCAAACTTTATCCGTTTCTTCTGCCACCACCTTCTCTTCTGGCGCCACCGCGACGATCACGATCTCCTCCTCCTCTTTCATCTCTGCGATCTTTACGCTCACCGGGTTCATTTTTGCCGGCAGCGAAGTTGGGATTCAAGTCGCGTTTGCTTAATACTTCTCCTTTACAAATCCATACTTTGATACCGATTTTACCGTATACAGTTAAAGCAAACACGTTAGCATAATCAATATCCATACGGAAGGTGTGCAAAGGCGTTCTGCCTTGTTTAATCTCCTCTGTACGGGCAATTTCTGCACCACCTAAACGACCGCTTACTTTAATTTTAATTCCTTCAGCACCCATTCTGAGGGCAGAAGCAATCGCCAGTTTGATAGCACGTTTATAATTGATACGATTTTCAATCTGACGGGCAATGCTATCTCCAACAATGTTGGCATCGATTTCAGGACGACGGATTTCAAAGATGTTGATTTGCACATCTTCATTGCTGGTCAGTTTCTTCAGCTCCTCTTTAATACGATCTACTTCACCACCTCCTTTACCAATGATGATACCCGGCTTGGAAGTATGAATCGTAACAATCAGTTTATTGAGTGTACGTTCGATTACTATTTTGGATATGCCACCCTTATTGATACGCGCGTTGAGGTAAGTGCGAATTTTGTTGTCTTCGATTAACTTGCCGGCGAACTCTTTTTTGTTGCCGTACCAGTTGCTCTCCCATCCGCGGATGATGCCTAACCTGTTGCCAATTGGATTTGCTTTTTGACCCATAGTAGGTTGTAATTATTTGATCAATTAATTTTTTGTATCAACAATGATGGTAACGTGATTGCTGCGTTTGCGTATTCTGTAAGCACGACCTTGTGGAGCAGGACGTAATCTTTTTACAGAACGAGCGCCATCCACAAAAATCGTTTTCACAATCAGTGAAGCGTCAGCCGCACTTTGACCGTTATTTTTTTGTTCCCAGTTATTAATCGCGCTTTTCAGCAATTTGCTGACAGGCAGGGCGGAATGTTGAGGATGAAATTCTAAAAAAGCCAAGGCTTTTTCAACATCCAGACCACGAATCTCATCAGCCAGCAAACGCATGCGGCGGGGAGAAGTGGGATAGTTTCTGAGTTTTGCTACTGCTTCCATCTTGATTTTTTTATGCAATCTTCTTGCTTGAGTGTCCTTTAAAGTTTCTGGTAGGAGCAAATTCACCAAGTTTGTGACCTACCATAAATTCTGTTACATAAACCGGAATGAATTTGTTCCCGTTGTGTACCGCAAAAGTATGTCCTACGAAATCGGGCGTAATAGTGGAACGACGACTCCATGTTTTGATTACTCCTTTTTTGGATTTTCCTTCATTAATCGCGATCACCTTTGATTCGAGGTGAGCAGCTACATAAGGACCTTTTTTAATTGAACGAGCCATGTGTATGAATCAATTTGATAATTTAAAATTATTTTGCCAGTTTGCTTCCGTCGCGACGTTGAATAATCAGTTTATTGGAACCTTTTGTTCTGCTTCGGGTTTTTTCACCTTTTGCATATTTACCGGTTCTGCTGCGAGGATGTCCGCCACTGGATCTTCCTTCACCACCACCCATCGGGTGATCAACCGGGTTCATGGCTACCCCTCTGTTGCGAGGACGAATCCCTTTCCAGCGATTAACCCCTGCTTTACCTGCCTGCTCCAGGTTGTGGTCGCTGTTTGAAACTACCCCTACTGTAGCATAGCAGTTAATTAATACTTTTCTCAATTCACCACTGGGCATCTTCAATACCGCGTATTTTTCTTCCTTGTTGGTCAACTGTGCTCCGGTTCCGGCGCTGCGTACCAGCTTGCCGCCTTGTCCGGGTTGCATTTCAATATTGTGTACCATGGTACCGAGCGGCATGTTCTTCATTTGAAGTGCATTGCCCAATTCGGGAGCAACCGCATCACCGGCGATAACAGTGGTTCCAACCTGAATACCCTGTGGAGCGAGAATATAACGCTTCTCACCATCTGCATAATTAAGCAATGCGATGAATGCAGTACGATTAGGATCATATTCCACAGAGGCAACCTTAGCAGGAATATTTTGCTTGCTGCGTTTGAAATCAATCTTACGATAATGTTTTTTATTGCCGCCGCCGATATAGCGCATGGAACGACGACCTTGAGCATTGCGACCGCCGGTTCCACTGGCGGATTCAAGCAATGATTTTTCAGGCTGATCTGTAGTGATCTCCGCATAAGCGTTTCCGATTCTCCATCGGGTGCCTGCTGTTACCGGTTTGTACTTCTTTAATGCCATTTTATCAACTTTTTATTCAATACTTTGCGGCGATTGACTGCCTTTCTTTAAATAAATTATACTGTTCCGTAAAAATCAATAGTTTCTCCTTCCGCTACGGTTACGTACGCTTTTTTGTAAGCAGGTTTACTTCCCTGAATGTAGCCGGATTTGGTCATTCTGTTTTTGCTTTTACGGGGAGCTACCATGGTACGCACTTCATCTACTTTTACCTGATAGAAATCTTCCACCGCTTTTTTGATTTCCAGCTTATTCGCTTTTCTGCCCACTCGAAAAGAATAAGTATTCTTTTTTTCAGAAAGCTTGTTGCTTTTTTCTGAAACGATTGGTTTTATTAAAATTTCACTTGTTCTCATCTGAAGCTTTTTAACTTATTTAATTATGCTGCAACTTCTTCTTCTTCGGCAAACAATTTTGCGGCGCTTTCCGTGAGCACCAGCACATCGCTGTTCACCAGTTCGTAAGTATTGATATCCGACAATAAAGTACCGGTAACCTTAGGAATATTACGTAAACTCAGATAAAGATTATCGTTATAATCCGGAATCACTACCAGTGACTTTTTATCATTGAGATTCAGGCTTTTCAGAATACCCGCAAACTCTTTGGTCTTGGGTGCAGATAATTCGATATCCTCTACTACAACGATGGCATTTTCTTTTGCTTTGTAAGCCAACGCACTCATTTTTGCGAGGTCTTTTACTTTACGGTTCAATTTGAAATCGTAACCATGTGGTTTGGGACCGAATACAGTACCACCACCTTTATAGAGCGGGTTACGAATATTCCCTTTACGAGAACCTCCCGTTCCTTTCTGGCGATGCAGTTTGCGACTGGCTCCTTTTACTTCGGCACGGGTTTTTACTTTATGCGTTCCCTGACGTTGCGCGGCAAGGTATTGTTTCACTGCCAGATAAATGACGTGATTGTTGGGCTCTACTCCGAAGATCTCCTCGGGTAATTCCACCTTTCTGCCGGTGGGTTGTCCTGATTTATTTAAAACTTCTACTTGCATGTCTGTCGGATTTTATTTCTGTATGTAAACAATAGAGCCATTGTAGCCAGGTACGGAACCGCTTACGAGGATATAATTTTTTTCAGGGAATACTTTCAGGATTTTCAATCCTTTTACCTTAACGGTGTCAGCACCCATACGACCGGCCATGCGCATACCTTTCATTACACGGGAAGCATCGGATGAGTTTCCGAGTGAACCGGGAGCACGCTGACGATCGTGTTGTCCGTGCGTAGCGTCACCTACCCCGCTGAAACCATGGCGTTTTACCACACCCTGGAATCCTTTTCCTTTGGTAGTGCCGACTACATCTACTTTTTCGCCTTCGGCAAAAATATCTGCAGCAACAGATTCACCAATTGCTTTTTCTATAGAATAATTGCGAAATTCTTTTACGTAACGTTTAGGAGAAGTGCTGGCTTTGGCGAAGTGATTTTTTTCGGCTGCGGTAGTGTTTTTTTCTTTTTTCTCGCCGAATGCTAACTGGAGGGCATTGTATCCGTCAGTTTCCTGTGTTTTGACCTGTGTAACTACACAAGGTCCTGCTTCAATAATGGTACAGCTTTGTTGCTTACCATCGGCATTGAAGATGCTGGTCATCCCAATTTTTTTTCCGATAATTCCTTTCATGTCTTTTGTTTTGCGCCCCTTTGGTTGGTGAGACATGATGCTCGGATGCATCATTCAATCCCCGTTTACTGTCGACCTTTTCTTTTCTATACTTCTCTTTCTGAAGAATGACTTGATTTAGTCTCAGAAGTACCGACAGTAAACTAACCGCGAAGGGCTAGTTTATATGTTTGTCCGGATTGCTCCGGAAGGTTTCCATTCAGCGCTCTTTTTTCCCGCTACAGCGGGATTGAGAGATGAAATTTATAAGAACTAATGAATCAATGCCTAGACAATTTCCGTCAGGCTTTGATTTCTACGTCTACCCCGCTGGGTAAATCTAATTTACTTAAGGCATCAACAGTTTTGCTGCTGCTGGTATAAATATCGAGCAATCTTTTGTGCGTACACAACTGGAACTGCTCACGACTCTTCTTATTTACGTGTGGCGAACGCAATACAGTAAAAATTCTTTTTCTGGTAGGCAAAGGAATAGGCCCTGTAATTACAGCGCCGGTAGAGCGAACCGTCTTTACAATTTTCTCTGCAGATTTATCCACCAGGTTGTGGTCATAAGACTGCAGTTTGATACGTATGCGTTGAGCCATAAAATCGTCCCTTAGTTTAATTTAGGGAGCGCAAAGGTAAGGGCAGGAATACTAATATCCAAAAAAGATATAAAATTTTTAACCGGATCAGCCATTTACCCCGCTAAAGCTGCAATTTTTAGCCCTTTTATGAGCTGGTCGTTCAAGGTATCTGCGAAAAAAGCATCCACATTTTTAGTGAAATGCACCCCTGGATAATGTTCCGCAAGTATATCCCTTTCCTTTTCCAGTAAAGTGTAATTTTCCGGAGTCGGCAGCATTAATCCATTAGACAGGGATTTGACTCCCCTTATCTTAATATCATACATTTCAGCTACAATTCCCAAAAAAACGAAATCCTGTTGTAAACGCAATATCATCTCATGACGGTCATCCAGCTGAAGATTGCTGACCCAGTCGGCATTTAACTCCACTACCAACCGCTCTTCTTGCTCCTCCAATCCGGCACATCGGGTTTGATTGGTAACTCTGTAAAAAATTACATTCAAATCGGGCACAAACAAAATGGTAAATGATTTTAATAAACGGGATGCAGGTATGGTCAGAAACACCAGTAATAATGCAGCATTTTGATAGCTGTTGTGGAATTGTTCTCCACTACTCATCACGAGCTGACGGTGGCTCAGGCTCCATACCAGCTGTTTTCCCTGAACAAGATTACCGGAGGATAACCGAATGGCCGAAAAGTCTTCCTGCGCCTCTACCCTTTCAATAGATTCTCTGAAAAAGGAGACTTTTAACCGGCATAATTTTTCTACGATGGTATCTCCCAATACACCGATATAACCTTCTTCCGGATAAAAAAAGTGGGTCGGTGGTAATTCCTGAGGAGTATTTGTAAACTGCGACAAGAGGGTTTCAGGATAAAAGAAAGGCAACCAGACAACACGATGATATTTCGCTATCAATGAATTACTGGAGAGCCCCGTAAGTTTTTTATAAAATGAATCAAAGATGCAGCGGTGTAACGTAGTTCCATGATTCAACTCTGATAAGATCTCGTAAGAGTTTATTTGAAAAAATGAACTTGCATTTTTATGACGCGCATGCGCAAACTCAGGTTCAACATGCTGCAACCTTTCCAATTCAAAGGGAATCATTTGAGATAGGGAAGGATGATGAAGTATATCAAAATGATTGCCCATGATAATATCATTGTAGCATTTCCCTTCAAAAAAGGTTTGAGGGGTATCAATCCGCCGTAATGACAAATGACTCCGGGTATAGTCTTCAATTAAAGAAACAAATCTGCCCCAATCATTCCTCTTAGCCGGATTATAATCCGCAGGATTCATATTATCGGAATGATTATAAGATGTCAATTCATGTGAAACAGAACCCGGGTCGAATTTAAATCCATCCAGGTCAAAGCTGGAAAAATGACCTCCCCAGGTAGGAAGCGGATTTATTAATGCTACCTTCCTCCCTTTTTTAGCCAATTCCAAAGCAGCCACCAGAGAAGTGAGATTATTACCTGCAAAAAGAAAATCGAATGGGGTATTCACTATTGATATAAATTTTAATATGCTTTTTGATCCCCCTTTAGGACTTGCAAAAAGGTTGAAAAAATAATTTTCAGGTCGAGCCATAAACTCCAGTTTTCCAGATACCACAAATCGTGAGACACGCGTTGTTCCATGGCAGCAATAGTTTCCGTTTCTCCCCTGTAACCATTGATTTGGGCCCAGCCTGTAATTCCAGGTTTTATAAAATGCCGCAACATAAACTGATCTACCTTTTGAGAATAGATTTCAGTGTGTTGCAGCATGTGCGGTCGGGGACCTACAATACTCATGGAACCTAATAACACATTAAAGAATTGAGGAAATTCATCCAGACTGGTTTTGCGTAAAAATTTACCAAAACGGGTAATCCGGTTGTCATTAGCAGTGGCTTGTAAGGAATGTGCCTGCTGATTTAGTTTCATACTGCGAAACTTGATACAAGAGAAAACCTGATTGGATTCCCCGTTTCTGGGTTGAAAGAAAAAAATCGGCCAACCGGTTTCCATCAAAATCAAAATACTGATTAGTGGAGTTAACCAACTCATGATAAAAAGAATAATCAATATGCTGAATATTATATCAAAGATTCTTTTTTTTATTCTGTTGCTTGATTCATATAAAGGTTCTTTGCGTTTGGCAACAACCGGAATCGGGCCAATAAAATCAATATGATATGCAGATTTGATAAAAAAATCGAGATTAGGAATCATTCTGAAATGTATGAATGACCGATCAGCTTCCTGCATCAGGGAAAGTATTCTTGGGTCTTCTTCCGGAAGAATAGTGGAATAAATATCAGTTATATGATGCAGTTTCGCCAACGTTAAAACACTGTTTACTTTACCAATGACCGGATAAGAAGACAAGGAAGAAACATTTTCGTCATCTATACAAATTCCAATAATTTTTACGCCAATGAAATCAGCTTCCAACAAACGAATTACATTAGCAGCGGTCTCATTATAACCTATAATGATAAGTCGTTTTTGAAAAAAACCCGAAGCATTAAAATGCTGAATTAACAATAAATAAATAAGACGATTTAGGAAAAGAGACAAAAAAAGAATCCAAAAGAAATGAATCAAAAAAGTAAATGAATAATATTTGCCCGCAAATAAAAAATAGGCTGTAATCAATAAAAAAAACAAACCAATGGATTTGATGGAAGTTCTGCCAAAAGCATCAAAAAGAAAGAGATTTAATTCATTGTAAACATTTAATAATAATACAGATAATATCCAAGTGCAATTAACTACAAGAAAAAGGATTAAATAATTAAGATCTGTAAAAAAAGACAGATATGAATTAGAAATTTTAAAGGTGAGAAAAAATACAAAATTGATGGTTAGCAAATCAATTAAAAAAAGAAAATAACTAATAAAACGATAAAACCGGGTATTCATTAAATAACATAAATTAAGACGAATGAGCGAACTTATTGTACAGCAAAGCGGCTTTTGCTTTAGAGATTAGAAAAATAAAATAAGGCCCGTAAATCAGATATCTTTTCCAAAGTCTGCGAGGTTCAGTAATCAGACGAATGAACCATTCTAAGCCAAGGTTTATCCAAAAAGAAGCAGGTCTTTTTTGAGTAGCGGCAAAAAAATCAAAAACAGCGCCAATCGAAGCAATGGTCTTCACATTTAAAGCAGCAGCATTGGCATATACCCATTTTTCCTGTTTGGGAGCCGTCATACCAACCCATAAAATATCCGGGCTGAATGCATTTATTTTATCAATCATACCAATATTGTCGTCATCAGAAAAAGAATTTTTAAAAGGGGGTGAGAAAGTCTCACAGATAATATTCGGATAATCGATTGCAACTCGGTCTTGAATTCTGGCAAGCGTAAGTTCGTTGGAGCCCAAATAAAAACATTTACCCCCGTTATAATTCAACTGAGCCATTAAATGTTGATGTATATCTGCTCCCGCAATTTTTTTGAGGAATTTGCCGTATAAAAAATAATTTAAAAAACAAATGCCAATCCCATCAGGCAAAAGAATGTCAGATGAAAGAATGGCATTTTTAAAATCAGTATCTAAGGAAAATAGACAGTAAGAATACTGATTCATGGTATGAATTATGTTGGGTCGGGTGTAATCAATATCAGACAAGTCACCATCAAAAAGAAAATTCAGACGTGGCATAGAAAAGATTTTATACTCTGATCAGATGCAGCCGGCTGAATAATATTTCAAATACTCTGAATAACGTCTCGGATGATATTTGAAAATCTTAATTCAAAATGATCAAGGGTAAAAGATGAGATAAATTTATGATAACCGGCGACGCCTAATGAATGACGGAATTCAGTATCTTCTATTAAACTTATCAAGCTGTTCGCCAATTGAAGCGGATTATTCTTTTCAACAATAATGCCTGTATGACCATCAGATACGATATCAGCAATCCCTCCTTCATTGGTCGTAACAATCGGCAAGGAATATTGCATGGCTTCTAAAAGAACCAGCGGAAAACATTCATTTTTATAATAAGTAGGAAATACAAAAATATCCGCATTTTGAAGAAACCAATTTTTTTCATCACCCGATTTGGCGCCATGAAAGAAAACCAATTCCTGTAATGAATGATGCTCTAGATATTGATTGATCCAAAAAGGAGATATATCTGTATTTGGACCTACAAAATCGCATCTGAATGAGATGCATTTTGACTGTAAAACAACACAGGCATCTAACAAATCAACAACGCCTTTGTCTTTGATTAGGTTAGAGATAAATAAAAGATTACACATAGATATAAATTCAAAAAATTATCAGCTAGACCGGAATCCCATTAGGGCAAACATATATACGTTGTGAATTAATAAAAGGAGCAATATCATATTCAAGCCGATTGGACAAAACGATAGCATAATTCGAAAGAAAGATAAATTGATACAGCTTTCTGAAAAATGGGCTTCGAGTACGCGTAAATCCTTTATTGTGAAAATGATATACAATCCGAATGCGAAAGATTTTTAAAATAAGAATCAGAAAAAAGTCTTTAATAAACCCTACGCCGCCTGCTGAAATAGTCATATAACATAAATCATAATGATGTGAAAAAAGCTGACGAAAAAGCTGATATACTATTTTGAGATAGGTAGCGATTTTAGAAAGATGGAATTTTCGAATTTGAGTCAAACCAGTTGTAACAGATAAATTAATATAGTCAATAACAAACTCATTATTTAGCTTCTTACTTTCCCGAATATAATGCCCCATCATGGATGCGCCATGCGTAGGCGGAGGAAGATGCAATATAAAAAGCAGACGATGTTTATTCATTTGAAAGCAAGATTGTTTTTTAGGAAAAATGGAAAATATCGGAAAACAATGTACCACATCATGATAAAATATTGTTTTAGTTTCCCAGTATACACATTAAATAAATAGCGATCTGCTTGCAAATCAGGCAAAACGAATGAAGGGTGTTTAATCTGAGCCACATCAAAAGTGAGGGCAATATTTTCATTAAACTTACGAACAAAATTCGGTGAGAAAATATGAGTTGTATCTCCCGTAAAACCAATATTTTCTACCAGATTGATGTTCGGAATAATCGAAAGACCGTGGTTAATCAACTGTGTATAGGCATATTGAAAATCCCAAGTATTCACCAGTCCATTTTTAACTTTAAGCATGTCATACAATGCGGTTAATGACATTAATCTGTTATTTTTAATCACACATAAAATGTCAGGAGATTGAAACTTATCAAAGCCGTTAAAATTGAAAGTATAATGTGACCAAACACGACGCCATGTAGCCCATCCCCAAATGGGTGTTTCTCTGGAAAAATAATAATCTCCCTCCCCTCTTTTTTGAAAATGCTGAATATTATATCCCGCAATATGCCAGATACGGTGATCGTCCTTATACTTTTCCAGCATTAAGGCACAGAAATCAAAAAAAGTAGCAGAAGGCAAACAATCATCTTCCAGAATAATCCCATACTCAACCTGTTGAAAAAACCAGGTTATCGCCTGACTTACAGCAGAACCGCAACCGTGATTGGTGTCTCGGAATAAAGTTTTCACTTCAGTGTCCCAATCAATATCTGAAACAATATTTCTTACCTCATTACAAAGATTATCTTCATTCTTGTTGACTCTCGGGCCGTCCGCAGCTATAAACAAATGAGAAGGTTTCATCATTTTTATCCGATTGAAAACACGACGTGTATTATCAGGTCGGTTAAAAACTAAAAAAAGAATAGGAACAGGAAAAGACATTCAAGATAGTTTAACAGATTTAAATTTATCCCAGAAAAAAGGGAATAAAGTTTTTAACCATAACTTTAAAAAAGCAACAGGAAGAGAATAAGGAAAATGGTTCTTCAAGAAATATAGATATTCATGATATGCCAGATATTTCGGATTTTTTAAAAATGAAATTCTCTGTCGAAGTGAAAAGGCAGTACTCAGCCAATTCTTACCATGATCATCATCGCATAGTCCATAATAACCCGGAGCAATCAAAAGCGGCAACATCGCTTTTCGAACCCTTAAAGTAAAATCATAATCAGCAAGCCGATGAATAAAAGGCGGGGTAAAAAAAGGAATCTGATGAATCACCTCACGCATTACAAGTAATATATTGGCATGAGACAAATCACAAGGAACAGGAATCGTTTCAGAGGGCGTAATTAATACGGATGATCCTGACCATTGTGAAGTAATTTTTCTGCCCCCGTAAGAAATTATTCCGTCATCATTATTTTGCGTAGAGCCCACATACACCCCCCTTTTCCCAAAATTTGAAATAGCATATTGATTGACCTCAATCAAACGACGAAAGGCATCAGGAAAAAGTGTAACATCATCATTAATTAAAAAAAAACCGTCATACTCGTAAGTTAAAGCAGCATCCATGGCAAAGCGCATTCCGCCAGCCCAGAAAAGAGAGCCATTGCCTTTTAAAACATGAACATTCGGGAAATGAGTTGAAACAAAATTACCCGTCTGATCCGGTGATGCATCATCCACTAAATAGACAGATAATGAAACAAAATCCGGCAATTGCTGAGATTGAATGCTTTGAAGACATTTAAAAGTAGTATCAACGCGATTATATGAAGTGATTAAAACAGCATAACGATAAAGCATAAAATAAAATTAGGAGGCAACAGATCGATAAACATTCAGATACATTTTCGCAATCTCATTCCAGGTTTTAACCTCAAAAGAAGGGATAGACTGGCGTTGAGCATATTTACAAAAATTGGAAATAGCGTAATCTGCATCCTTATTGGAAAATGGAGAACTGTAAAAAATACGGCGCGGATTATCATAATGCTTGGCCCATGGCATATCAGAAAGTAATAAAGGCAGTCCAAGTGAAGCCGCTTCATAAACCGCGATACAACCGCTTTCTCCTTTACTTAATAAAACAAAACCACTCGCATTTTGTAAATAATTCCGTTTTTCATTTTCAGTAAGATAGCCGAGATATTGAGTGTACTCATTATCTATACAGCTTAGGAAATCACGGAAATAAGTTGATTGAATATCATGAGGCTGACCAATAAATTTAATATGAATCTTATTTCTTTGACAAGCCAAAGCAGTAAAAATGGAATTTTTTCTTTCTACAATGGATCCAACAGAAACCAGGTAAGGATTCCAATTAGGCACTACATTGAAATTTGGAACTATATTATCCACGGCATGCGGAATGACAAAAGTCTTATCGGGATCCACATTGTAGACTTGAATAGCAGTCTGCCGATCACTTTCATGCATATAAATCAAAGCATCAAAAGAAGGAAGTGCTTTCCATAAAAAAAGCGGATTCAATTTGGCAGGAGCATAATTGATTATTTTATTTTTAACTAGATGATATTTTTTTTTGGGCGAAGAAAGATTGGTAATACCATCCAGAATATGTGTATAAACCAAGCGATAACCTTTCTTTTTTAGCAAGTGAATTTTATTGACATCATTGTAGCCAAAAAAATGAACAATATCCGATGACAAAGATGGGTCATGCCAGTTTTCGTACTGAACATGTACATTCAAATGATGTAAAGCATTGTAGAGTTTTTCAACATGCACTTGTTTCCCTCCCGGATACAAATAAGCATAATCATTGTCGCTGAACAGAATTTTCAAGAGAAATAATTTTAGAATAGATAGATGTGTATTGTTGTTGAATAAGATCAGGATTATAAAAAGAAGCCGCAAATTCAAGCGCAGCAGCTGAAAGCTGATTGGCAAGATGATCATCCTGAAATAAAACAGCTAATTGATCCGCAAGTGATTGATCATTCCCGGGTTCGAAAAAAAGACCATTCTTTCCATTTTCAATCAAGGAAGTAGTACCACCGGTGGGAGCAACAATACATGGAACGCCAATTCGTTGAGCCTCACCCAACGCATTTGAGCTGTTTTCCATAAAAGAAGACAGTACAAAAACATTTGCAGAACATAAAATCTGACAAATATCCGTATCACTTAATCGACCTTTGAAAGAAATATTCTCATAAAGATTATGTTTATGAATGATGTTAGCAATCATCCGATAATAACCATTCCCCCAAACAGGATGAATCATTCGGGGAGTTAACTGACCAGGGACAACAATTTCAATTTCCGGGTAAGTCTTGATTAAATAAGGTAACGCATTTAATAAAACATGAAAACCTTTCAGGGGATTGGTAAAAGACGAAGTATAAATTCTGTATCTTCTAATTTTGCTAATCTGCCATTTGTGAAAATAAAAAGAAGAACGGAGTAGTTCATTGCCCTGATAATAGGAAGCGGCGGGATTGATTTCTTTGACAAAATCGTGATCAAATTTGGTTCTACCAATGAAATGATTGTTTAATCTAATCTGTTTTTGTTCAATAAGTGCATTAAATTTCCATACTTCGCTCAAATCAGGAAAAGTAGTTTTCCTAAAGTGCTCTTTAATGGTAATGAATTGACTCCAAACCGTTGACAGAATTCCACCGGTAATATGCGGATAGCAAACACTTAGAAAACCCTGTAAAGAAATTACCACAGGAACAGTGGTATAGGATTTGATGATACCATAGGGTTGTTCTGTTCCATGAATATGAATCAATTGAGGCCTGCAGCATTGTATAATCCATAACAAATCAGCAATTGTTTTCTTTGGCAAATCATGGTAGCGTAAATGATTTGGAAATCTAAAACTAAAATAATGATGTTCGGATCTTTGTAATTGTTTGCCGGGTGATGCTACGAAAATTTGATAGTGGGAATGAGTGGATAAATGCGTCAATAAAGCTTCTTTCCAGAAACCACTGGATGAAACATTATCTGAAATATGACTGCGAACCGGATCGTGTGATATCCAAAGAACTCTCAAGTAGAAGCATTAAGAATTAAAAGATGAAGCCGGAGTGTACAACTGATGAAATTTAAAAACATAGGCAGAAAAAAAAATAAGAAACAATGGATAGTCTAAAAATTGTTCCCCTTGTAATAACAACAAAAGAGCACTCACAGCTGATAAACTTGTAAAAACAGATTGACTGTTCCGATAGAAAAAAAGATAAGCAGCAGATATCCAAAAAAGAAAAAAAGGGATACCCCACCAAACTATAAAGTTGGACATGCCATTCCCATGTCCGATTTCGTCTTCAATTAATGGATGAAACCGATAACGGATTTTTTTATCCAACCCATTGCCCCAGAAGGGCTGTTCAAGTATATATTGCATGTCCATTTTTAAAGCGCCGAAACGGGTATTTGACACATCTGAATTTTCCAAAGCGATAGCTTCCGTAAATTGATGTTCAATTTTATCACTGAGAAATTCAAATTGAGTATAAAAATGAGAAAATAAAAATATGATGAATGGCAAAATAATATACTTTCCACCTTGAAAGTTTTGAAACAGATACATCAGCAGTAAAAAAGCCAGTGTCAGAAAACCGGTAGTGGAGAAAGTGGAAAAAAGTGCTAAAACGATTAACAATACCTCATAACGATATTTGCCAATAGAAAATTGACCATTGAGCATTACAATAAAAAGAAGCGCAAGAACCAGATAGCCGGCAAATGCACCAGGCTCCCAAAACATTCCTGAGTTACGAAGCATTGAAGGAGGCAATGGATATGAAGTATAAAAAAGAAGAGACTTTAAAGCGGGCGCGTCTAATTGCAAACCATAATGACCTTGAAAATTAAGAATGAAAAATGGAAAACTAATGAATGATAAAAAACTTATTAAACGAATATAGACCTCAAAGGGATTAACAAAAATTAATTGAAAATAAAATAAGATAAAAAAACCAATAGCAATCTTTAGAATTAAAGAAAAAATACCAGGTACGGAAATGGAATAAAAAGTAAAATAATGAAAAGCAGAAAGAAGTACAATAAATAGAACAGGAATCAGTAAAGCATAAATATTCTGAAATAAATCGGTTATATTAATATAAAAGAGCGTAAAAAAAATCAAAATCACACCATATATCACTAAAATTGTCTTTGAAAAATGCTGAGCTGTAAAAAGTGGATTACCCGAAAAACATAAAAAAAGAAACAATAACAAATAAGAAGAATAGGGAATTTTAATAGGATTCATTGATAATCTAACGCTCATAATTCAATACTATTTAACAACCGATCCCATAAGTCCTCAACAACCTGCGGTGAATATCTTTCAATTACATCCTCCCGACCTTTTGCTCCCATTGAAATTCTCAGATTAGGATTTTCAATTAAAGTATTGATATAAGTTCCCATTGATTGACAATCACCAAAATCTGCCAAAAAACCATCCACTTGATGATTGATTTGTTCAACAGGACCGGGAGTGATATTAAAAGCTACACAAGGAAGTCCAAAGGACTTGGCTTCAAGTATGACAAGAGGCAACATTTCCAGTTCTGAGGAAAGAACAAAAATGGAAGCTTGTTCATAAAATAAATGTATTGAATCCGTTGGAGGAAAGATTTGAACAGAATCCGTTAAATGCTTCTCATCAATTAATGACTCAACCTCCGATTGAAGGGGGCCCTCTCCTACTATATATAATTTCCAATCAGGATGTTGCGCCTGAACGAAACTCCAAGCATGAATCAAAAGATCTCTTCTTTTCTGTGTATTAAAATGACCGACACTTAGTACTATCTTATTGCCTAATTGAGATGACTGATAAGGTAAGCGAGTAAAAGAATTAGTCATACGAAAAACCTGACAACCCATTTGTTCGTATAATTTTTTTTCGGATTCCGATAAAACAATTACCCGGTTAATGGTAGGATATAAGTTATTTATTTGATAAAGCATCTTCAAAGTAGAATGATATTTTCTCAGTGGAAGATGCTCAAAAGCCAAAACGCGGGAGCTGTAAGATGTTTGGGCAGCCAGTATGGAAAGATTAGCGGAAAATGAAATAATATAATCAGTATCTTTCAAAGATATTGTAGTAATTTTTTTTTCTAAAAAAAAGCGCCCTAACTGCCTCTCCAAAATTTTGGTAAAAGGGAAACGAGAAAAATAGTCCATCCAAAAGCCAAAATGAAAAAGATGAAGGATGGATCGGGCGTTTAATTCATAGAGCGGTTTAGTTCCTTTAATGATAGTGAGAATGATCACATCGAATCCCCTACTATCAAGAAAATTAGCCAAATTAACCAACACCCTTTCAGCACCACCACCGGTATGAATAGATGGTGTTAGTAATAAAAAACGATTACGCATGAAATAACATCAGGAAATATTGAGTAAATTTTGTAATCTTAGCTTCCAAAAAAGCGGACCTGTCCATTTCAAAACAAACTGATAGGTGGTTGCTTTTTTAATGAATCCGTTGGTTATTAGTTTCAAATAGAGCAGCTGGATAGAATAATGAACATAATAAAAAAACAATCTTTGCCTTATTAATTCAGGCAGAAGACCTTCATGAAAAAAAGATACGATATCCTTGAGATAAGGATGGTTAAATTTTTGGGCATTTGAAATATTGGCAGGATGGATTCTATAATAGACAAGCGTTTTATGTAAAAGATGAAATCTTATTCCAGCTTTTAGTGATTTCAAAAAAAAGGGATAATCTTCAAATAATTGATACCGTTCATCAAAGAGACCGACTTTTTCAAAAACATGGTTACGAATAAATGCAGTAGGTGATGATAGGAAATTGTTTTTTAAGAGTATTCTATATTGATTCACATGTGGACAAAAAAATTGATTATGTAGTTTTTGATTTTGAAGTTTCCCATTTATCTGAATTTCAGAAAATATAAATTCGATTTCCGGCTGAGCAGTAACCTTTGCGATATAGGCTGCAATACATTCCGGATAGAGCATATCATCACCCGCAACAATCTTATACCATTCTCCCCGTGCTTGCCGAATGCCTCGGTTCAAGTTGGAAGCAGTACCGGTATTCACCGAATGCGGGATCAAAACGGTTCGTTTAAAAACAGATTCATGCAATCGAAGCCAGCAATCACATATTTGTAAGGTAGCATCAGTTGATCCATCATCTGCAATAATCAATTCAAGATTCTGATAGGTTTGGGCTTTGAAACTATCCAGCGTTTCAAGTATATAATCTCCTGAATTATAAGTAATCAGTATAATGGAAACAAGAGGCAATGGTTGAGTCATGAGAAAAATTGAGACCGAATGCGTAAATAAACCGGTTTAATCTGTATTCGTTTGTTTAGCTCATAGATTGAAAAAAATATCGAGCAAAGCGTCAAAATTCCTATAAACCAAAAAGCTATTGGATATCCGATGATTAATCCGAAACCTAAAGCAAGGAACAAAAAAAACAGATTGATGAAAAATAAGCGGGCAAAAACAGATTGGAAAGAGAATGTAAAAATAGATTTAACCATTACCGATATAAATACTAAATAAAGAAGATAATTAATTAAGTAGGCAATTCCAATACCAGTAATACCCCAAAAATGATACGCTGTGATATTAATTACTAAAAAACAAAATGAACCAACTAATTCTGAAATAAAATAGCTTTTTCTTTTCCCTTTTGCCAAAAGAATATAGCCCAAACACCAGGAAGCAGCCTTGAATAACACACCTGCGAGCGCCCACATAAGCAAATGAATGACCGGTAAAAATTCATCGCTTAACAATATTTTAATTACTAAAGGGAGAAAAGTAAAAAGGACTAATAGAATCGGAGTTAATAATAATATCATCATTTCAGCCTGCTCATTGACGCGACGACTAAATTGAGTATGATCATTCTGCAAGGCAGACAGGGAAGGGAAGTAATCAGTTGACATCGCGGTAAAAATCAAATCAATGTAACTATTTAATATTGTCCAGGCTGCTGCATACAGTCCAACCTCTCCTATCCCACCTACGTTTCCAATATAAACCCGAATCAGATACATAATGGCCATAGTAATAAAACCGCTTAAGGTCATGATAAAACCTAATTTCACCATCTCAATTCCGGAATAAAAAGAGCGGCGCCAGGATACCAGCAAAGGCTTGATTGTAATCTTTCGTGTTTGTACAAACACCATGATCAATGGAATAACCGATGAAATCAAAAGAGCAGGAATAAGGCCTTCTTTTTTAAAATATAAATAAAGTGGAATAGAACAACATAAAGAAATAACTGCCCCAGATAAATTTGCAATAGCCAACTTTTTAAGCTGTCGTAACCCCTGTAGTATAGCAAGCTGAGCATTCGTAAGCGACTGAAAAAGTATGGTTATGGAAAGAATAAGAAATGACAAGACATAGGCATCACTTCCAAAACTCAACCTACTTAAAAAGCTTGACAAAAATATCATTGCTAGCATCCCTACAATACCGGTCAATAACAACCACCGGCGTAAAGTAACGACCGTATAACGTAATTGATTGGCAGTATCCGGATTTGAATTTTCAGCAATTGACTTTACCGCACTGAATTGAATACCCATACCAGATAAAGCAGCAATCAAAGTAGTAGCAGAGGTAAACATACTCATCAATCCGACTCCTGCCGCACCTAAAAGGACGGCAATCATTTTTGAACGAATGATGGATACAAGAATATTGATAAACTGCACCCCTCCGAAAAGGGAAGTGGATTTGAAAATATGTTTATACGAATCACCGGAAGCCATTAAAATCTCAATTTCAGCTAAATTGGTTGATTGCTCTTACGATAGCATTTGCATCTTCACCGGAAAGTACAGGACTCATGGGAAGACTTAACACTTCCTTTGATAATTTTTCAGTGACAGGCAGAGATTGATGATTCCAATTAGTATAGGCAGGCTGAAGATGAATCGGGACAGGATAATGGATAAGCGTTTGAATTTGTTTTTTATTCAGATATTCCATTAGCTCATTTCGTTTAGCACTGCGCACAACATATAAATGCCAGACATGCTCCGCCTCATTTTCAGGAAGTTCAGGAGTATGGACTTCAGAATGCTGAATGTTTTCCGTAAAAAATTGGGCATGTTTTCTTCTGATACAATTTTCATATTCAATGTGTTTCAATTTGAGTAATAATATGGAAGCCTGCAACTCATCCATTCTGCAATTATATCCTTGATAGTGATGGTGGTATTTGATATTGGATCCATAATTCGAAACAGAACGCAGTACCGCTGCCAGCTCATCGTCATTGGTTGTTATGGCACCGGCATCACCAAGAGCCCCCAGATTTTTACCGGGATAAAAACTAAAACCGGCGGCATCACCCAATGCGCCTGCTCTTTTCATATTCATAGAAGCACCAAATGCCTGAGCCGCATCCTCAATCATTAATAAATTGTATTTATCTGCAATCGCTTGCAACTTGTCCGACCAGCCTATTCTGCCATATAGATGAACCACCAAGATCGCCTTGGTACGGGAGGTAATCTGTTGCTCAACTAATTGCTCGTCCAGATTAAAACTTTGCTCATCCGGCTCCACGAGAACAGGAACGAGATTATTTTGAGAAATGGCCAACACACTTGCAATGAAAGTATTGGCAGGCACCAACACCTCATCTCCATCTCTCAGCATGCCCAGCAATTTATAAGCATGAAAAATCAGTCGTAAGGCATCCAGTCCGTTGGAAACCCCAATGGCATGTCTAACCTCACAAAAATTCTTCAGTGCGTTTTCAAACTGCCTCAACTTCTCTCCCTGCAAATAGCGACCCGAACGAAAAAGCTCGGCAACTTCCGCTTTGAATAAGTCCTCATACGGACTATTAATACTTTGAAGATCTAAAAAAGGGATCATCAGATAAATTCAGCGACTTTAGGTGAAATATTAAAGATATCATAACAGCTTTTGGCGTCAGGCACTGCCGGAATGCCCTTCATTAAAACTCCTGTTGCTGTATCTTTTGTTACGACTGCTCCACTGGCAATGAAATTGTCTTTGGCAATTTTTACAAAATCATTCACTGCCGCATTCACAGCCATAAAAGAATACTCGCCAATTTCACAAAAGCCGGGAATTGCGACACGGGGAGCCAAAAAAACATGGTCTTTAATTTTAGACTGATGGCCAATATAACAGCCGCCCCATATTATGACATTATTGCCAACCGAAGCTTTATGTTGCAAGACGGTATGTTCCAGGATCATCGTATTTTCACCGATTACTACATTGTGCCAAACGAAAGCAGCCGAACTAATATAACTGGCACAGCGATACCCTTTTGATTTAACTGCCTCATACATTTTCATCCGTTCTCGATTGAGTTTACCATAGGAAGTGCCTACAAAAAATTCGAAATCTTTCGGAGGATATAAGGTTTCAATTTCTTCAAAAGCCAATACCGGCAAACCATTGTGGAGCTTGTCCTGAATGTAAGCTTCATTCATGGCAAATGCGATTACTTCATAAGGAGAATCATTGGTGAAATATTCGTATGCGATATCGGCTGTCTCACCTGTTCCATAAATGATAAGCGCTTTTGTTTTTTTATCCATTATCTAAGGTTTAAAGATGAGAATGATTGACAAACGCATGGCTGACAGTCAGATGCATTGCTTCCCTTAAAATACCTTTCGCACCAAAACCCTCTTTGAAACGAAAAAGTCCTTCATTGAGAAATCTGCCCTGCTGTTCATTAGATGTTCCCAAATTGAGATAAGTGAATTTTTCAGCTACACCCCAATTCACTACATAATCAATGATCGCATTGAGTGGCCTGAGGTGCTGATAGTTACTGTCAGAAGCAATATACTGTGCGTGCAGACATTTTTTATTGGCCAGAAAAACAACAATTCCGGCGATCATATTATCTCCTTCATAGGCAGCAAACAATTTCACCAGTCCATCAGGGAGTAAGGATTGTAATCGGTTGAAATCTTCGAGTGAATGAGTCGGTCTCCGGTGATATTTTTGAGTCAGATTCATTTCCAGAATATTCCAAAAAGCATTCCAGTCATCAGATGGCATTACCTGAACGAGTTTATTGGATTTTTTTATGCTTCGAAGCGTACTGTCATCATAATATTGACGGGTGTTTTCTCCCAGCAAAATAACCGATTCAATTTCGCGATACTTTAGCGTAAACCCATGATGCCACATAGCGAAATCCGTTTCATCGGAAGGAAGAGAATGAAAAATCCGAAAAGGATTTCTGATCACAATCTCATCTATTTGATGATCGGCCGCAAATGCTACAGTAGCGTCAACAATTTCTACAGCGTCCTTAACCCCCACCGAATCATGCAACACATATCCTCCATAAGTACTCCGCGGATGAGAGTTGAGTATATGCACAGATGCCTGTTCTATGATGGCAGCAGGAAGCACTGAGATTAATTTGTTTTTCTTATAAAACATCAATGACGCGTCGTCTTCCTGATTTAACGGATTATGATTGAAAAATTTTCTCAGGTGCAGGAAGGTGGCATTTCTGTTGTTATCAGACACAAACTGATCCCATTCCGATTCAACCTGTTGGGAAAAACGTCTTACTTCAATATCCATTCTAAACAGATTTAGCAAGAGAGTGTAAAGAAATGTGAGCCGGAAATTCACTGATATCGCGGAGCAATACATCCGGATTGGCCTCCTGTAGTACAGACATACCAGTGGAGCCCGACAGCACTGCCGCACTTCGAAGATGTAAAGCAGAAGCAGCCGTCATATCTTCCATAGTATCTCCAATCAGCCAGTCGTCTTCTGCAAAAGAAAGACCAGCTTCGAGCAAAGCTTTCACTTTAGAACGAGGCGGACTGGCAATAATGCAGGATTTAAAAAAATGATGAATACGCAAATTCATCAGTTGCCGGATAGTGGCATTTTCAGATTGACGAGCCGTGATGAGATATAATTGAAAGCCGTTTTGAAGACAGGTTTCAAGTACAGACTCCGTTCCCTCAAAAAGTTCATCCATTTGCAGATAATCGGGCGTCTCAACAGTAGCCAGCCAGGATGCTTGGAATGCTTTGGCTTGTTCATCCGTGTAGTCGAGCAATACCGTAAGAATATCATATTGATTGATCATAAATCTTTTCAGCATCCAGTACTGATCAAAGGAGATTTCATTTTGTTTGGTTAAATCACAAAACAGCCGGTACATCCGTCTCTTGTTATCAATCAAAGTGCCATCCAAATCGAAGAAAATATTCATACAAAAAAATAAAATGCTGATTAAATGCGCTGATATTGTTGCTCCAATTGTTCCGCAGTCATTAGCGAAGGAAACTTATCCATTGCCCGCATCCACAGAAGTCCATCCGGCAATGGATTGATGATTTTATCTAGTACCGGCAAGCCTTCTTCGAGCAATAATTTTTTATAGATGAGCGGCATGTTCAATCCTGCTTCCGTAAAAAACTGAATGGTGGTAAAAAATCGGGAGATATTGATTTCGGTAGGATTGGGAAAACCGTTTTTATCGTAGGTAAGATCAACGCCGTAAATACCATTGGGTTTAGCATCAATGGCAGCGATAGCCTGTAAAGAAACTTCTGTAACCGTTTCATCTGAAAATGTTTCAGACACTTTGGTAACTCCGGTAACACCAGAAGGAGTTCTGCTGCCGTGCGCCCATCCTTTTCTTTTTCTTGTTTGTGCGACTATCAGTTCACCTTCATACCATACAGAGAGCCAGGTGACCGTTTCGCTGGAGAGAATTTGTGCAGCAACGAAATCACCCCATCCGTTATAGTAATCAATCCAGTCTTTGGCAAAAGAAAATTTATTAGCAGGGAGGGCTCCTTTTCCACCGCCTCCGATGGAGGCGGAACGAAGCCAGAGTTTTCCCTGTTCATCGGCAAGGGAATCGAAAGCATTTTTCAAATCCGATTCATTGTTAATCAAAATATTTTCGGGCACTTTCAATCCGGCAGATTTCCATTTGAGCCAGGAGCTGAATTTATTGAGGCAGGTTTTGATAACATCATCCTCCGGCATCAGCGTGCGCACACCTAAACGATGAATATCATCCCTGATGCCGGAGGCTTCATAAATCTCCAAATCATTGATAAAAAATACGCCATCCGGCTTTTCCTTTTCCAAAATCCTAAACAAAGATTCCATATAGCCCGGCGTACCCGCAACAGGAACAAGATACTTCAGATCCGCATTGGAAATTACCAAATCACTCAACTCACTGCCCATGCCTATAATCCGAATCGGATTTTCATCCAACATCAAAGAATTAATTACTCCCTCTGCAGGAGCACCTCCCGCACCGGTTACTAAAATAGTCTGCATAAACGTAGTTTTGATTCAAATACCTGTTCGTATATATTGAAGATAGTCCTGGTAATACCTGATATAATCTGTCTCACTGTAAGTTGCCGATGCCAAAACCAGACAAATGGATCCCGAGGAAAAATTGATCAGCTCTCGCCAGATACCCGGCACAATCAACAATCCGTAGTAGGGATGATTGAGATAAAATTTTTTAGACTCTTTTCCATCACTCAACATCACTTCAAAGCTTCCACCCGCTGCAACAATCAACTGATGCAGATCCCGGTGCGCATGACCTCCCCTGGATTCACCACCGGGCATATCATATAAATAATAGATTCTTTTAATTTCAAACGGTACATCTTCCGTCCCTATTACGGGTGTAATATTTCCGGAACGATTCCTCACTTTGGGTAAATCAATCAGCCGGCATTGATGTACGGATGTTTGTACCTGAACCATCATGACTGTTTCATTTTTTTAAAAGTGTCAAAATCACGGATATACTCTGATTCATCAAAAACCTGATCAGCAGCTATTAATACGAGTGAATTAGTAGAAAAATTTTCCATCTGTCGCCAAATCAATTGCGGCACTAATACTCCATTATACGAGCGATTGAGTGAAACTTTCATTTCTTCCTTGCCATCATTCAAAATCAAATCAAAACTGCCCGACAATGCCACAATGAATTCATTGAGTGTTCGGTAAGCATGACAACCTCTTGACTCTCCTCCCGGCACATCATAAATCCAATAAGTTCTTTTAATGGGAAATGGAATATGATTATGCTCTTCGAAAAATGAAAGATTACCTCTTGAATCGAGAATTTTGGGCAACTTTAGTAATCTGACTTCATTCAATGTCATAAATAAAACAGCTAAATATTATCTATAAGGCTTCGCCTACGTCAGTCCCAATCGGGAATAACTAAAAAAAATACCGAAATAAGCAACAGTAACTTATCAAACGCTTAATACACGTTTCCCATAAATCGCCTGTTCATCGCGTATATAGCCATAACCATAGCCATAGCCATAAGCGGTAGTTTTATGAAAACCTCTTGCCTTAATACCGTTGAAAACAAAAGCAATATTTTTAAGCTCATTGATCTGTTGCTGTTCGTCAAAACGACGAATAAACGATTTAGGAGTATGCTGATGACGAATCACAAAAAGGGTTGCATCAACAAATGATGAAAGCAGATAGGCATCCGTCAGTGCCCCAACCGGAGGAGTATCAATAATCAGATAATCAAATTTAGATTTAAGGTCGCGCAGCAAGGATGTTACCGAATTGCCAAGCAATAACTCGGTTGGGTTTTCAGGCAAAGACAAACCGGCAGATAATAGAAAAAGTTTGTTATTGGAGGGAATAGCTTGGATATATTCGTCTTTCCAAAAATCAGTCTTCAAGTATTCAGATAATCCTTCCGTTGGAGTTAACCCAAATTTCAACGACAAGGTGGGCTGATTCAAATCAAAGTCAATCATTAAAACTTTCTTGCCGGCCAAAGCAAGTGTATTTGCCAGATTCGCCAACACAAAACTCTTGCCGTCTCCGGAAACAGCAGAGGTTACCATAATGGTATTTTGTCCTCCCTTAATACCTAAAAAAGAAAGAGATGCTCTTAAATGGCGGAACTGTTCAGCAATAAAAGTTCTTTTTCCGTTTCCAGTAACCAGATGACTTTTCCCTGGATAATGAATAATTTCCGCAATAACCGGCACGTTGGTATAGGAATCAATCTCATGCCGAAATAAAACAGCTCCATTGGCGGCTTCTCTCATTCCAATAAAAATACCCGGCAAGGCAAATGCAGATAAACATGCAATTAAGTAAATGATTTGATGGTTGGGACTGACGGGACCAAAAGAAGCCTGTGCCTTATCAATGATGCGACTGTTTACAATGGAAGAAGAAAGAGAAAGAGACGCTTCTTCTTTCTTTTGTAGAAGAAAATTATAGAGATTATTAATGATCGCCTGATTTCGGGTAATTTCCAGCATATCTTTTTCTTTCTGAGGAATCGTATGCAAAACAGCGGTATGCCTGTTGATAGTTTGATACAACTGATCAACGGTTGCCTGTAAAGCATATTTCTGACTTTGTATATTTTCAAGAATTCCCGGTTTGATCTTTTCAATCTGGTCCTTCAGCGACAAAACGACCGGGTTATTTTCGGCAGTTGTTCTTTTTACTCTTTCATATTGCAATTCATAGCCGTATAATTTACTCAAGAGATCAGTCAGTAAAGGATCCGAAACTCCTAATGTAGATGGTACGATTCCTCCTGTTCCCGACTTAGATTGCACATATCTTTCCAATTGCTCCAAAACAGATAACTGAGTACTGGCATCGGCATACCTGCGACTTGCATCACTGATATATTGTAAATAGATTGTTCCCTGTGAACTGATATCCACCGCTCCATTTTGGGTCTTATAATCCTGTAGCCGCTTTTCAATACCTTCCAATTGCTGGGCTACCGACTGCAATCTTCCGTCTACAAAATCTAGCGTATTTTTTGCCAGATGATTTTCTTCATTTACAGCTGCTCTATTATAAGCATCCATCAGTTCATTTAATATATCCTCAGCACGTGTGCCGTGAGCATCTTTAATACTTAACCTTACAACAGAAGAAAGTTTATTAACCTCCTCCACTTCCAGTCTGTCTACCAGTCGTTGGGTTACTTTAGCAGTATTTTCAATTGTAAAAAAATAAGCCGTATTATTTTGGGGACGATAAACAGTCATCGAAAACATCAAAACACCATAAGGAGTTTGCACCCATTCATTCAAAGGATAAGCATTGGTGACTGTATAAATTTTTTTAGAAGCCGTATCAATAGTAAAGGGTATCGGCTTTATGCTTTCTTTTATTTGAGCAGGATCTTTGGCAATAATCTTTACGGGTGAATGATAAACCGAACGCATGAGCAAAGATGTTTTGTTGTAGTAACTTGCATATAATCCCAACTTCATTACTACCTGCGCCATCAACGCCCTGGAGCGAATCACCTCCAACTCATTCTCAATTATTTTTTTGGCAGTCATCTGATTCAGCGACTCCACCACTTTCGAATAGTCTTCTCCTTTTTTAGGATCCTTAATCAGCAATACCGCTTTTGCTTCATAGAGCGGTTGCGAGTAACGAATATATACCCAGGCAGCTCCCAGAAAAAACAATATCATCAAAACAAACACCGGCCAATGCGGAAAATACATGTACCACAGTCGGCTCAAAACATTTTGCTCCTGAAGTGAAGATGAGTTTCTGTTATGTACATTCATATTTAAGAATGAGAGAATCTTTTTTTAAAAACTTATTCTACTTACTATAATAGCAGCAATCGTTAACAATCCAATCGTGAGCGAGATACGGTTTTGAGTAGTAGTAGCATCTGCAACTTTTATTCGCTGCTTTACCGGTTCTACATACACCACATCGTTCGTTTTTAAATAATAATAAGGCGAGGAAAGCAGATCAGCAGCGTTAAGATTGAGCCGAATGATTTGCTTGACTCCATTTTCCTCTCGAATCAACAAAACTTTTTTTCGATTTCCATAAATTGTAAGATCTCCTGCCATACCCAATACTTCCATGATGGAAATTTTTTCACTCGGAACATGTACTACCATGGGATGATTGACCTCACCGACTATAGTAACTCTGAAATTGAGATAGCGGATATTGACAATCGGATCTGTTAAAAGCGCACGCTCCTTCAGTTTGCTGAGGATTTCTTTCCTCAAAGCTTCTTTTGTAAGACCGGCAGCTTTTATCTCACCCAACAATGGAAACTGAATATCACCATTACTGTCCACCCAATAACCATTAACTGTTTCTTCTGTATTCACCGTGGAAGTACTGATATTAAAAAGAGAAGTCGCTTCCGGATTTAAACTGCTGACGGTAATATTGAGATGATCGTTTTTTTGAATAGTAGCTTCCGGATAAGAAAGTGTTGCCTGGGTATCTTCTATCGCTTTTCCTTCATTAAAATAAATGACATCTTTTGCACTCATACAGGCTGATAAAGAAGCCATAACCATCATGAGAAATAAAAAATCAGAAAGCTTTTTAAAGTCTATTGCCATATATGCTGTTCAGGAGCAAATGTATTTTGTGAGGAAAGGGAATAGTATGACGTATAATGTTTGCAAAATTGATATCAATCAGATAAGGATTTTTGAACGAACGAAAATGTTAAAGCCATTCAAATCAGTGCTCATTCTTTATGTTTTTTGATGAGATACAGATTTATTGAATATGGCAAATAAGTGTTTTCATATAGAACCAGCAAGTTCTTTAACGGATCTGATATAAAGCATAAATAGACTTTTCTAAGTTTGTACTGCCTTTCTGTTCATTATTGAATTTTCCGTACGGTTTTTTTAAATCTTGTACGTCGCCGATAATAAAAGAAAAAGCAACAGGTCATTGTATCTGATAACGCCAATTACCAACTTAACAGTTAAAAACCAATCAAATGTTTTACAGTAAACTTTTACTGCAGGCTTTACTTTGCCTCTGTCTGATTAAAATGCCCGCATTCGGTGCGAATTATTATTTTTCGTCAACAAGTGGTAACGATAATGCTACCCAGTTACAGGCACAAAACCCTGGAACGCCCTGGCGTACGCTATCAAAACTCAATGCCATGATTCCTTCTCTGGCAGCAGGAGATTCCATATTGTTCAAAAGAGGAGAAGTATTTTCCGGCAATATTACCGTATCCAGATCAGGGCTCATTTTCAGTGCCTACGGAAGCGGGAGTAATCCGGTAATTTCCGGATTTCAGTCCCTAAGTTTTACCAGCATTGGCAACAATCTATGGGAAAGTAATAGTCTGTCCACAAAACCTAATATTTTACTTTACAATAACGTGATGCAGTTACCCGGACGATTTCCGAATACGGGCTATCTTACGCTTGAAAGCAATACCAACAGCACTCAGTTTACCGACAATCAACTCACCGGCAACTGGGTAGGGGGCGAAGTAGCAGTGCGGAAAAACAACTGGGTTTTTGATAAAGGATGGATTACCGCACAGTCGGGCGGAACGATAACTTATCAGAATCAAAGTGGAGATGATCATACTCCCAACTGGGGTTATTTCATTCAGCATCACCCTTCAGCACTCGATATTAACGGAGAATGGTATTACAACAGAAGCACTCAAAAGATTATTCTGTTTTCTACAACAACTCCCGGAACAGCAACCGTGAGTACTACCGCACAATTGGTAACCCTCAATAATCAGTCTGCCACTTTTACACAACTTAATTTTGAAGGAGCAAACGGATTTAGTTTTTATCTCAACGGTGCTACCGGCACACGACTGATCAATTGTAATATTTCCTACTCCGGTTCATTTGGATTATATGGCAGCAATAGTAATAATCTGCAAATTGACGGTTGTACTTTTACCCTTACCAATAATGTAAGCCTCCTGCTTTCAAGTTGTAAAAACTCAACGCTGACCAATAATACCATCCAAACAACAGGCGTTGAAGGACAAGGCGAGGGATTGAATGTAACCAGTCTGGAATACACTGCGCTCTCTGTTTCCTATTCTGATGGGACGGTCATCAGAGGTAATAAGGTATTCAAATCAGGATACAATGGCATTAATTTTTTATTCGGGAATAATTATCTGATCGAAAATAACCAGGTGGATGATTTTTGCAGCATTAAAGATGACGGAGGGGGCATTTACACCTGGAATGGCAACGGCAATACCATTTATTCGGGATGTAAAATAATCGGGAATATCGTTTCGAACGGGAAAGCTGCTACGGCAGCGAGGAATAATCCCTGGTACACCCCTGCGATTGGCATTTATATGGACGATAATGCCGGCTATATTGAAATGACCGGCAATACGGTTTCCAATTGTTCGGGTTCCGGCTTGTATCTGCACAATGCACACGACATGTTAATCAACAACAACATCGTCTATAATTGCGGAGGGAGTGCTACCGATCCAGCCAGTGTAGGACAAATTCAGTATCATGGAGACAACGGCGGCTATCTCATCAGAAACATGCGCGTTTTCGGCAATCAGTTTGTTTCGCGATTCAATTATCAACTGGTTTTGAAGTGGGATACCAATTTCAATGATGTACTTGCTTTCGGAACAGGAGACAGCAATTACTACGCAAGGCCAATAGATGATAATCTGATGGCAAGAATTATAGCCAGCGGCACGAATCCATTTTATACGCTTGCAGGATGGCAAAGCTATAGCAAGCAAGATCCCAATTCCAAAAAATCACCCCGCAGTATTAATAGTGTTGACAGTATTCGGCTGGTAAGTAATGCTACCTTTAATTCAGTAACTATTCCCTTAGGAGCTACCTATATGGATATCACCGGCAAAATATTTGCTGGGAGTATTACCCTTGCACCTTATCAGTCAGCCGTACTCATTTATCAATCAGCATCGCTTCCCAATACAGAACCCATCATCAAATTGAACAGCTATCCTGTTGCGGCGGCTACCCTTTATTTGGATTTTGACGGACAAACTGTGGTATCTCCTTACTATAATGGAGGAAACGCTCTTTATTGCATGAACCCAACACTCAATAGCACACAAATAACCCGCATCTTCAATCAGGTTGCGGAAGATTTCAGGCCTTTCAATCTGAATATTACGACAGACTCCGCCGTTTACTTCGCTGCCCCTGCAACTCAAAGAATGCGGATTATCATTACGCCCACCAGCAATTGGTATCCACAGACGCCGGGGGTTTCCATTACAGAATCCTTCAGATGGGGAATGGAAGTGCCTGCCTTTGTATTCAGCGATGTACTCAGTAATAATGCCAAAAATATCGCAGAGACGATCTCACATGAAGCAGGACATACGCTTGGATTACAGCATCAAGCACTCTATAACAGCAGCTGCGCATTAGTGAATGAATTCAATGCCGGAATCGGAACAGGCGATATCAGCTGGGCACCCATCATGGGAAATGGTTTTTCAAAAAATCTAACCCTTTGGCATAACGGAACCATTATTACGGGTTGCAATAATCTGCAGAATGATTTATCTGTGATTGCAGGTACCGCCAATGGTTTCGGATTTAGAAACGACGATATCAGCAATACGATTACCAATGCACAAACGGTTACATTCAGCAATAACAGTTACAGTCAGACAGGCTATATCAACAGCACCAACGACCCTGACTTTTTCAAAGTAGATCTTCCAGCCCAAAGCAGACTGCAGGTATCCGGAAAACCTTACAAGGTTGCTGCTCCCAATGAAGCAGCCAATATTGATTTGCAACTCAACCTGCATAACAACAGCGGCACATTGTTACGCAGTTACAACCCTGCAGATTCCATTACTACAAGTATGGACACCCTGTTGCCTACCGGAACATATTACCTCTCAGTTACGAACATCAGCAATATCAATACAAACAACTATGGAATGTTAGGTAGTTATGAATTGAATGCCAACTATGCACCCAATAACACACTGCCTGTTTATAGTATCACACTATCCGGTAGCATTGTAAATAGAAGACATGAATTAAGCTGGACGATTGTAGCAGATGAACCCATTAGCTTAATTACAGTGGAAATTTCCAGAGACGGCATCAGCTTTTCCAAACTCCAGGATCTCAGTGGCGATGCAAGAAGCTTCAGCTATCTGCCCCCCGATACCAAAACCAGGTATTATCGCATTAAAGCAGTAGTAAGCTCGGGTACGGCATATTATTCCAACGTGATAGTCATTAAAAAAACGACGAATTCAACTCGACTGCGCGTGGTACAGCCCAAGGCCGGAAACAGCGAGATTATGGTTCAAAGTAAAATCTTCGTACCCTATCAGCTGTACGACATAAGTGGTCGCTTGTTGCAAAAAGGGAATATCAATCTTGGCATCAATTATATCCGTCTGGAAAAAATTCGCCCGGGTATCTATGTATTGCAATACACCGATGAGGGTAAAACAGAAACAGAAAAAGTGTGGGTAGAATAAAGAAAAAAGAAGTGGGCGGTATGAATTGATTTTTGGCTGTATTTTTGACAGGTGAAAACAATCAAAACCGCTCTAATTCTTTTGGTCAGCCTCACTTTGTGGGCTTCCTGTGATCATTCTGACTCGTCAGACAATGAAAAAAATATCAACGCCCTCCCTCCGCCCAACCGGCTGAATTATCAAATCATTCGTTCCTATCCCCACGATACCGGATCATTTACGCAGGGGCTTCTGATTTATAAAGGTGCCTTGTATGAAAGTACGGGTAATCCGGAAAATGTTCCCAACAATGGCGCCTGGATCGGGAAGGTTAACTTACAGACAGGAATAGCCGAGAAAAAAGCATTGCTTCCGGCTGATTATTTTGGAGAAGGCATCACCATACTCAACGATAAAGTATATCGGCTTACCTGGCAGAATCAAAAAGCATTTGTTTATCAATTTCCCGACATGAAAACCTTGCAGGAATTTTTCTATCCTGGAGAAGGTTGGGGCATTACTCATGACGGCAAACAACTCATCATCAGCAATGGCTCTAATTTGTTAAGCTTTCGAAATCCCGATAATTTCAAGGAAACCAAATCGCTATCCGTACAAGATAACGGTGGCATGAAAAACAATCTGAACGAATTGGAATTCATTGACGGGGCTGTTTTTGCAAATGTGTGGCAAACCCGTCAGATTTTAAAGATTGATACCGCTACCGGCAACGTTACCGGCATCCTTGATCTCTCAGAACTTATCCAAAAATATCCTGAACTCAATGCTCCTCCTTCTGATGTTTTAAATGGCATTGCATGGGACAGCACTGCACGGGAATTGTACATAACAGGAAAAAAATGGCCGAAGATATTTGTCTTGAAAGTTAATTAAATATACAAGATCGCGCAACAGCGATATTTTGGTTTTATTACATTAATTTATTACATTTATAAATTATAATTCAACAAAAACGATATGAAGTCAAGCCTATTTAGTCCTAATAATCCAAAATCTATTAACCAAAAATTTAGAGAGAAAAGATTTAAATTTTTTTTATCATTATTCGAAAAATTAAGTGATGGTCAGCCGCTCAATAAACCTATTCAGATTTTAGATGTGGGGGGCACTGAAATATTTTGGGAACATATGAATTTTGCCGATAATCCAAATGTTGAAATAACCCTTTTAAATTTATTCCATGTAGAAACCAAAAGGAAAAATTTCAAGAGTATTATTGGAGATGCTTGTGATTTATCTGACTATCAAGACAATCATTTTGATATCGTTTTTTCAAATTCAGTAATCGAGCACTTATTTACGTTTGACAATCAAAAAAAGATGGCTCAAGAGATTATGAGGGTAGGTAAAAATTATTACATCCAAACCCCGAACTACTACTTCCCTATTGAGCCGCATTGGGTATTTCCTTTTTTTCAGTTTTTGCCCTTTGGCCTTAGAGTCTTCTTGACCCAAAATTTTAATTTAGGTCACAAAAAGAAGACAAAAAACAAAAAGGAAGCGATGAATATCGTAAATGAAGTTAAGCTTCTAACCGAAAAGAAAATGAAAAATTTATTTCCTGACGGAAAGGTTTACCGTGAAATTTTTTTATGGTTTTTTGTAAAATCAATCACCATGTATCGATTCAATAACTAATTCGGAATTCTCATTTCATAAAGGCTCCGGATACTTTCTCACCCTCTACCTCCACAAAAATATGTTCTTCCAAAGTAGTAGCGACCGACAATCCTACATAGTCCACCAGCAATGGAAAAGCTTTATGCGTTCTTTCCACCAGCACCAGTGTTTGTATTCTAGCAGGAGCGGTTGCTAAAAAAGGCTGCATGGCATAAAGTAATGTTTTGCCGCTGCTCGATACGTCATCTATTAAAATAACAACTGCATTTCTTTCAGGCAACTCCGGCTGTACCGATACCGTATCCGGATTTCGTTTATCCAGTGAAACCGTCAGCAATCGAATCTCTGCAGAACAAATTTTCTCCAGCTGTTCTTTTATCTTCCGTGCGAGTACTACTCCATATTCCTGAATAGCAGCGAAATAAATAATCTTTCCATCAATATTCCTCTCCGCAATTTCAAAGGCCAGCCGCTTAATTTTACGGGCAACCTGGTCTTGATTGAGAATATATTTCTTTTGGGTATCCATTATTGATTTGAAAGGGTTAAAGTTAACGATAATAAATAAAATGTTGAGGATTGTTGTTTGTAGAGACGCACAATACCTAAACTTCTAAACCCTAAACCTCTAAACAATTCAACAACTAAACGGATCAACAATTACTAATTATTAATTCCTAATTACTAATTATCCCATTATCTTAGCGTCGAAATTCAACGCTATGCAACTAATCGCTCAGCTTGCTTTTATTGCCTGTCTATCCGCTGCTACTTGGTTTTTCTCTAAAAAAGTAAAGGAAATCCGCAGAAATATTTTTTTGGGAAAACCGGAAGATTTGACCGATAACCCTAAAGAAAGATGGAGAAATATGATGCTGCTGGCGCTGGGGCAAAAAAAGATGTTTGCCAATCCTATGGTAGCCATCTTGCACTTGATTTTATATGCGGGTTTCATCATCATCAACATAGAAGTACTGGAGATATTAATCGATGGCATAACAGGCTACCACCGTATTTTTAATGAGCCCTTAGGAAGTTTTTACAGTTTCCTGATTAACACATTTGAAATACTGGCTTTACTGGTACTGGTGGCTTGCGTCATTTTTTTAGTGAGAAGAAATGTACTGAAAATCCGTCGCTTCATGAGCAACGATCTAAACGGCTGGCCGCGCAGCGATGCCAACTATATTTTGCTAACTGAAATTGTATTAATGTCTTTGTTTTTATTGATGAATGCTGCCGACCTTCAATTACAGTTTTTAAACGCGGATCATTATGCAAAGACGGATCGTTTTGTGATTTCTTCATTACTGACGCCATTGTTCCAAAATTGGAGCATCAGTTCACTGGTTGTTTTTGAACGTGCAGCCTGGTGGTTACATATTTTAGGCATTTTCGCCTTTTTAAATTATTTGCCCTGGAGTAAACATTTACATATCCTGCTGGCATTCCCCAATGCCTGGTACGCCAGATTGAATGCTACAGGCACGATGGCCAATATGCCTTCCGTTCAAAATGAAGTGCTGTATATGATGCAGCCCGAAATGGCACCAACGGAAGCAGCACCTCCACAAAAATTTGGCGCGAAAGATGTAATGGATTTAAGCTGGAAAAGCCTTCTTGATGCTTACAGTTGCACCGAGTGTGGACGCTGCAGCGCCGCTTGTCCTGCTAACAGCACTGGCAAATTGTTAAGTCCCAGAAAAATTATGATGAGTACCCGTGATCGCCTGGAGGAAGTAGGAAAAAATATTACGCAGAACAAGTCATTTCAAGAAGACGGTAAAACATTACTCAACGACTATATAACCGTAGAAGAACTGAGAGCCTGTACTACTTGCAACGCTTGTGTGGAAGCTTGTCCCGTCAGCATCAATCCACTCAACATCATTCTTGAATTAAGAAGATCGCTCATTATGGAAGACAGCAATGCGCCGGGTGAGTGGAATGCGATGTTCAGCAATATCGAAAATAATTTTGCGCCGTGGAAATTCAGTCCGGACGAAAGAGATGCCTGGACGCAGTAGTTTAATTGAGAGTTAGCGGTTAGAGGTTATTGATTGTTGGTTGTTGGTTATAGGTTCAATTAAATTATTAATTATTAATTACTAATTACTAATTGTTAATTGTTAATTACTAATTAATGTATCTTCTTCTCTAACCCTCCCGTAACTTCCTCGGGATGCTCCAATTGATGGATGGCGTCTTTCTTGGTGTAAATTTTTATCAACTGAATAATGCCGGTCACGAAAAAAATAAAACCGATGGCCCAGTTCATATAATGATGCCCTGAATTAAGCTGTTCACCAAGCCATCTCCCGCCAAACATAAACAGGCAATGGGCAATAAATGTGCCCGCCCCAATTCCAAAAAGATAGGCGTTATAGTTCCAAAAGCCGGGACTTAAAATATTTTTGGAAAAAAGAACCGCACTCCACCCAAACCAGAAGGGAATCTGCATAGGATTGATCGCACTCATGAGTAAGCCCAGAAGTCCGCGGTGCATCGTGGCGGAGAGCAACACATTTTTGGGAACGGCAGGATGCATAGCCGACCAGAAACTGGAAACAGCGAGCCCCATCACAATCACCACGGCTGCCCACTCTAAAACTTTAAGAAATTTTTCATGGCTTCTGACCCAGCTCATCGCCACAAGGGAAATCCGCACATAAATCATTTCAGCCGTTATAGCTCCAAGTGAAAATGAAATTGCAGGGGGAACACCATCTGTCATGGCAATCTGCATGGCAGATATGCTGAGCGTCCCCAAAGGAAGGGTACCGATGAAACTGATGATGAATCCCCACCCTAAAATTCGAATTGCTTGCGGCATGCGGCAAATATAGCAGCAGAAAAATTAAAGGAAAATCAAAAATCAGGATTCCATAGCTGCTTTTTTCAAAGCACTTGCAGTTTCCACACCCAAATAACGTTCGATGAGAAAATGTACGAGATAGACGACGGGTGTCATTACAATCGCCACCAGAAACTTATAACAATAGTTAACGATGCCTACCGCAATGAATAGTTTAAAAGGCCAGACAAAATCCGTACCATTGGCATTCACACGGGTGCCGATATAAAAGGCGATGAACAAAACCACAAAACTGTCTAATAGTTGAGAGATAAGGGTGGAGCCTGTGGCTCTTAGCCAGATATTTTTTTCTCCTGTAATTTTTTTAATGCGGTGAAACACAATTACATCAATCAGCTGTCCCAGCAAGAAAGCCGTAATAGAACCCAATATAATAAAGCCCCCTTGTCCCAGCACACTTTCGTACGCTTTTTCCATATCAGGTACGCCGCTGCCCTGTTTACCCGTCACAAAAAAATCGGCAGGCGTCAGATGAATGGCAAACATAAAAATCAAAAAAGCAAAAGCGATAAGCCCGGCCGCCAGCCAGGATAAAAATCGTACGCCCTTCAATCCAAAATATTCATTGATAATATCGGTCATCACAAACACTACCGGCCAAAGCAGTACACCTGCGGTGAGATTAAAAGATAAATCATTGCCCAATAATTGCAGGTGAAGCGACTCGAAACCCAATGAATTTTCGAGGGAAAAAATTTTAACACCAATGATTTCCGCAATCAGCGCATTGGCAATAAAAAAACCACCTAAAATAAGATAGAGTCTGATGGGTTTGTGTGAGATGATACTGTTCGTTTGCATGTCATGAGTTTATCCGCACCTGAAGGACTGGTTTCTCCGCACCAAAGGTGCGGAGTTAGTGATATAGAAGTTTACCTAAAAATTCTTTCAGCAATTTTCCTTCGGCATTACCCGTTGAATGAATCCCGATACTTTTCAGATTGTATTCATGCAGCAGCAGCAAGGCAGATTCAATGCCCTGATAGCCGTAAAGGTTGGCCGTTTGCCGGTAATCTTTGATAAACCAGCCATTGATGCCCGTTTGCGCAGCAATGGCTTTATCATCTCCTTTGGCAGTCAGCAGCATATACACTTTTGCAAAGTAGGAATACAAGAGCGGCAGCATCATCTGCATGGGCGCTGCTTTCGGATTCTGTTCGAAATACTGAAGGATGCGAAAAGATTGCGCCACATTCTTTTTTCCAATGGCACTTTGAAATTCGAAGAGATTAAATTCTTTGCTGATACCAATGCAGTGCTCAATATCTTCTTCCGTTATTTTTTTTCTTTCTTTCAGATGGATAAACAATTTTTCCAGTTCATTTACTACTCTGCTGAGATCATTCCCAATATGATCTGCCACTAACAATACCGCTTTTTGAGTAGGCTCGTAGCCTTTTTGTTTTAAGTATTGCTGAATCCAGCCGGGCAGTTCATTTTCCTTCACTTTATTAGCCACCAACAATTCCGCTTTCTCTTTAAGCAGCTTCGATAATTTACTCCTGCCATCTATTCTTTTTTCCTTGTAAGCAACCAGCAATATAGTAGCAGGAGAAGGTTGTTGCAGATAAGACTCCAGCTTCTCGATCTCTTTCATCTGCTGCGCCTCTTTCAGAATCACCACTTGCTTTTGAGCGAATACCGGATAACGCATGCAGGCATTCACCACATCCGACCAGGCCGTTTCCTTTCCGTAAAGAACAATCAGATTGAAAGCGGCTTCTTCAGGTGTCAGGATGTTTTTTTCTGCTTCCTCAATCAATGCATCAATAAAATAAGACTCCTCCCCTTCGAACCAGTAAACCGGACGAAACTGCTGTTGTTTCCAGGCTTTTAAAATCGTACTTGTATCCATGGATTCAATACTATAATGATTCAAAAAAAATGCCGCATATAGCGGCATTTTGAATCCGGTTGCAGCGATTTATTTTTTTACTGTTAATTTATATGCGATCACCAATTTAAATTCATCCTTCAGTCTTATCTGAACACTATTCTTAAATTTGGCATAAATGGAATATTCTACTGAGCTTGCTTTGAGCTGATTAATCACATCGCGGTTAGTATCGATTGTAGAAAGAAATAAATTTTTCTTTTGATTGACAGAATCGGAGGTGATTTTGAAATCACTTAATTGTCTTACAACGAATGGCTCACTGCCGTCATTGGCTTGAGCAGTTACAGATATTTCATCAATGTTATCAGGATTGATTTCCAGATCTGCTGGAAGTTCTATTTTTACCTCTTGGAACTTGGCACTTTTCAAATTCGAGAGCGCAAAATTATCATTCGTCTCTGCTTTAATGGTAGAATCCAGGTTATAACTATAGCTCTCTTTTATTCCGGGAATCTCGCTTATCGGTATAGACAAGTCAGGATACAGCTGCATAATTTGTTCTATTGTCAAACCTGGGTAGAGCTTAAGAATTTCATCCTTCACCCGATCTTTGACATCAAAAGCAATCTCCTGTTTCATCTTGACATCAACAGTCAGCACATCACTAACCAGCTCTTCAATTTTTTTACACGAAGAAAAGACAACAAGTATCAGCAGTCCAAAAAAGGCGAATTTTTTAAGCATGAAATTAAATTTAAATAAAGAGATTGATATCGTAAAGGTAGGGAAAATCCAATTGGCTGCAAGCTTTTTAAAATAAGGAAAGCCGGGGACGAAACCCGGCCTTCGATTTACACAATAATCCGTACTAAACAGTCTTTGTATGGGCGGATGTTCCACCCCCTGCCTCCTCCAGAGGGGGATAGTTATATTATTTTTTTATAATCAATTTCACGCTCTTCTTATTGCCCTGTTCATCTTTTATGGACAGGAAATGAACCCCGCCGGTGAGTTGCAGATTGCTGAGATCCACGTTGATATTGGCGGAACCACCGTTGTGCTGAATGGTTCTGTTCATGACTACCTGCCCCAACGAATTGGCAAGGGTAATCTCAAAGATTCCCTTCGGCTGATCCGTGAGGTCAACCGTGAAATAAGATTGATCTACGGTTGTTGGATATACTTTCACATCCTGCACTTTGCCGCCGGTGTTGACTTTAACGGTAGCACTATAACGGTAACTGCCATCATTGTCCAGCGCTTTGATGCGATAGAAATTAGTACCCGAAGCAGGTTGTTTGTCGAGCAGCGAGTAGAGGTGCCTAGCAGACAAATTGCGCGGCTGCTGTGTACCAATGGCCGTAAATTCCCTTCCATCCGTACTGCGCTCCACTTCATATTGCTGCAGATTTTCTTCATTCGCTACTTCCCAGTCAACCTGTACAGCGTTGTTGATGGCTTTAGCACGTACATTTACAAAATCCACCGGCAATGCATTTCCCTGCGTAAAGACCACGCGGAAACGACCGATATTGCTATTGCCGGTTCCATTACCTGAAGTAGTCGTAAACGGATATACAAACGGATTGCCGTTCAAAGGGATCTGCGTTCTGGTTTTCATTACCGTGTCAATCAACTCCGCAGCCAGTCCGGGGCGGTTAAGGTTTGCCGTTGAGATACTCAATGCATATCCTATGTTGGCTGCCATTCTCCAGGTGGGAACGAACAAAGTATCATTTACCGCAGGCAGCGGACGGCTCTCAATCGCCAGGTAGTTGCTAGTACGAAGCAGACTGATATTTTCATCCTCCTGATTATTGATTTTATAAATATCGTAGGGCTCAGTAGGCGCCGACTGATACTGGTTATTAAAACGTACAGTAGTCGCATCAATGAAACTTTCCAGATTCATGCCATTGGCTCTGAATAAGCGAATACGCATACTGGGATCCGTTGAATTGGTCAGACGCGCATTAGCCATACGCATAGTGGCAATATTGCCGCTATTAGAAATCTTATCTGACTCTTTTACGATCATGCCTACTGCGGTTGACACATTTGATTTCCTTTGCACCATGTAAGATTGACCGCTATTGAGGGTTAGAAACTGTTGTCCGTCCATATTTTCCGAACAATCGGCACAAGTATAAGTGCCGTCCAAACCATAACTTAAAGAGCGATAACCTCCTACTCCGTTTGTCCCTGTTTTATCGCCATCCCATATCCAGAAATTGCGTTCAAATCTATCGGCATTACCGGTACCGTTATTGAATACATCATTAATATTGATTGGGGCGACGTAAGGATTTGACATCACTCCATAAGGCGCATTAATTGCCGTTGCTGGATTTGTGTTACCCTGACGCAGTGTTCCTTTGAAACGGAAAGTAGTTGCATTGGATCCGCTGCCGGCTATACTTCTATCGCCTCTTACGAATACCAGATAGCCTTCTTCAGATGGAATAGCATTGTAATTAATGAAGTTAGTTGTGTTATTACTTCCCCAGCTGGCCACATTATTGATATGCGTGTATTTCCTTACAGAAGACCAGGCTCCATTGGTAACATGGTCTGCCCCCACTTGCCATGCGTTGGCACAAGAACTCATACTATGACCAGTAATTAATGTACCATAACCTGTTGCCGGTTCTGCCGAAGGTCTTGGATTCGCAGTGGCGCACCACTGACCCGGATACTCAACTGCAGCGTTTGGTCCCTGACGCGTCAATTGCTGACGAAGGGTATAGTTGCCGGTTACCGGAATGGTGACCAATCTCCATGCTCTTTTATTCGGCATGGCTCTTTCCACCTCTACTTCTCCGGTAATGGGCGCACAGGTTGTACAGTTTTCAATTTCATCTACAAAAGCTGTACCGGTAGTATCTGATTTCAATACAAGATTGCCATTACTTGCCAACAATGAGGTTGCATCTACTTTCACTCTACCCGAGGCTGCACCTGCAGTTATATTCAGCCGATTACCCAATGTAGCAGATCCATTGCCCACACAGCGCAGGTCTTTCAGGAAATTATGAGTACTGCTGTTGCGGAAGAACAAGATTCCTGCAGCCGCACCGTTGCCTATGGTCAGGTTGGAACTATTTGACCCTCTCAAGGCATTGTTGGCATTGCCGGAGAACGCCCCATTCAAAGTAAGGGTGTTCGACTGTATGGCAAGGTCACCGGAACTTAATGTAACTGATGCAGCGGTTACGTTACCATTCATACGAGCACCATTGCTGCTGTTGTTGATAGTCACCCCTCCGTTATACGTGCCGAAGCTTACCGTTTGTTCAGCTGCTCCTTCAAATTGTACCCCGAAGCTCCAGGTTTTACCGTTAGGCAAAGGACTGGCGGATGTATTCTTTGTACGAAGCTTACCACTTCCGGTTGCATTCAGATTGCCGCCATCGAGCAATTGATTGGTTCCCATATCCAGTTCTCTGCCACTGCTGATATTCAATTCATCGTTTACAGTAAGATTACCTTGTGCTGATTTAGCACCTGTGCCGAGTATTGATAATTTATGATACCTAATAGCAGGAATGGATTGCGTGCCGTTGCGGGTAAAAGCAACAGTGGTATTGCCGGGAGTGAAGGAAGCATTGTTTTGAATCAGCCAAGCACCACCTACTCTAAGCGAATCCAACGAACCGGCATCGAAAGTACCTGCACTCATGTTTAGGGTATCCGTAACCACCAGTCTGGTGGTGCTGCCTCCTACCGATAAAGTGCGACCGTTTTTATTGATCGTCAATCCCTCAAAGGTTTGGGTGGCAGAGCTGCCATTGATGAGCTGATTACCGCTCGTTCCGGAGAAGGTCACCCTGGTACCACCGGTGGTGAAGTTGCCCCCATTGTTTGACCAGTTGCCGCTATTCATATTGATGTCGGTAAAGACCGCAGATAAGGTACCTGAATTGATGGACAGATTACCGGTTACATTGAGGATTCTCTTATCCGTCGGACCCCAACCCTGCACGCTGAGGGTTTGACCTGATTTGCTTACAGCAAGATTATTGAAGTTCAATTCGGTAAGTTCGCTCTCAATTGATTGGGGCGCGGCAGTACTGTTGAATGTTACGGTGCCACTACCGGGGATGAATTGTCCCTGATCTCCAATGATCAAATTACCGGCAATATTCATATTGCCGGCAGGCGCATTCACCCTGCCGCTTACGATCAATCCGCCAAAACTGTTTTCAGCCGTTCCACCAATGGTGGTATTGCCATCAAACTCAACCGTTCCGCCGGCTCCGCTGAAGCTGCCATTATTGGTCCAGTTGCCACTCACTTTATGCGTATAAGAACCCGCATTCATCGTTCCCTGTATCAACACATTGCCCGCCACTGTCAATCCGGCTGCAGCAGTTTTGGTATTGCTGCCTGCAATCGTTAAATTATTATAATTGAAAGCCGGAATATTCTGTGCACCGCTTCCGTTAAAGGAGAGGGTGCTTCCGGTTGTAGTATGCGCTGCATTTCCGGGCGTAAAAGTACCGGAGATGCCGATGGTACCAGAGGAAGCCAGCACTTTTGAATAATTGTTCAACGTAAGGTTACCATAGTTGCCGGCTGCTATATTCTGATTATTGCCTTCTTTGGCATATAACACCGTGCCTCCGGCACCGGAAGTGAAACTGCCGCCGGTTACGGTTACATCGCCATAAAGGGATAAGGTATTATCACCTACGTCTACCACTCCATTGCTCAAGGTAAAGTTACCCGGCACGGAACGATTGCCGCTGATCGTAAGCGTTCCCGAATTCTCCACTGTAATATGATTGGGTGCGCCGGCTCCCGGAGTTGTACCAATGCCTGTCCACTCCAACCCTACCGAACGGGTATTGGTACTGCTGTACACCAGCACAGCATTGTTATCATAATTGGGAGCAGCTGAAACAGTTGCTCCTGTATTCAATCGGAGATTGCCATTAATGGTAGGCACCCGTGTGAAAGTAGTAGCTCCGTTCAGGGTAAGCTCGTTGAAACTGCTGGGAGCTGTTCCCCCGATTGAACCGGATCCTTCAAATGACAATTTGCTTTGATTGCCGGATACAAAAGACCCATTATTAGTAAAAGCACCGCCATCAGCTAGTGAAATCGTTCTTTGACCGTTCACTCGCAAGGTGGCGCCGGAATTAATGGTAATACTTTTTGCAGTAAGATTGCCATTTAAGATAGTTGGCTGATACGTTACATTTCTGGGAATTACCACATCTACGGTATAAGTAGGAACCGTATTACATCCCCAGTTAGCCGCATTTTCCGCTTCTCCGCTCAGTGCACCAATCCACAAACCGACAGAATTGGTACCGGTTCCTTTAGCGACCGCTATTTCTCCGAAAGCCAGCAGCCCGGATTGAGTCAAGGAAACATTGCCGGTATTGACAGGATTGACCACTGTATTTCCGTTATCCACCCATACGCCGGCTACTGCCCAATCGTCGTTAGCGTCCGCCCTTCTGATAATTCCATGTGAACTGAATCGCAACCCGGCATTGGTGTGACCCAAACGACCAACCGAAATGGAGGGGTTATTGGACAAAGTACCGGTAGGCGTAAAATTCCAGTATCCGTTATTCAAAATCTCTGCTGCCACCGTACATCCGAATACCGTTGTTGGCAAACCTGTTCCGATAGATGCTGTTGTCGTTAGGTAGGAAGCATCCAGACGGGTAATGCCGGGCGCACTGCTCCAAGCATAGGTAACAGGATTGTAATGCGTAGCAGATCCCAGCGGGAAGAAATAAGTAGCTGCGCCACCAATCGTTCTTCTGAATACACCGGTACCCCCTGTAATGATATGACTGTTCTCACTGCCGCCACTCAAACCGGAAGCACTGTTCAGGGTAAGATTATGATTACCCAGCGATATATCACCGCTGGTCAGCGTTAATACATTGCTTACCGTTACTGCGCCGGATAAAGTCTTGGTTCCGCCTCCATTAATGCTCAGATTCACAAAGCTGAAAGCAGGAATGATTTGAGCACTTGCTCCGTTGAAGTTAATGGTTGAACCGGACTGACTTCCGAAAGTGGTACCATTCGGAGTAAAGGTTCCTTCCACACCCAAATTATAATTGGTAGCCAGTGATATATTGGAGGCTGTATTGGTCACTGTAAAGTTGTTGAAATTACTGTTGCCCGTTAAGGTCTGCATGCCGGCACCACTGAATGTTACCGAACCGGATCCATGCGTAAAGGTGCCTGAGTTGATCCAGTTTCCTTTTACATCGAGTGATTGTCCACCCCCATTGAAGGTAGTTCCTGAGCCGATAGTCAAATTTCCATTAACAGCAGTTGTACCCAGCAGCGTTTTAATTCCACTGCCGGCAGTTACCAGATTGCCATAGGTTACGGCTGCCATACTTTGATTGCCCGCACCTCTGTATTCAACCGTCATACCGGATAAGTTTCTGGTTGCGATGCTGAATTGAGAAGTCAATGCTGTTGCACTTACCAGTGTGACATCAATTTCTCCGCTGCCTGTGAGCGTACCTGCACCACTTACCACATGCGTTGTGGCACCGGGTGTAAAGATTCCATTGACAGTCATGGTACCTGCCACACTAAAGTTCACCCCACTGGTTACGGTTTTACCGGCATTGATGGTCAGATTATTGAATGTAGTGAATACGGTTGCAGGCAAGGTGAGATTATTCGTACTTGCCAGTATCACGGTTCCTGTACCGGGTGTCCAGGTCGCGGTACCCTGACCAACCACTATCGTATTCGCTATCAAAGTACCTCCGCCTGTCATATTCAATACACCTGGAGCTACACCGGAGGCAGTTCTGGTTAGCAAAATATCTTCCGCTTCGAGCGTAGCACCACTCACCAGCGTCACTTCCCCTCTGCGATTGCTATTGCTGCTTCCGAATCCTCCAATCACCACCTGACCTGATACGGTCAATTTTGGGCTACCCGTTGCTGCGAAATTCAGAAAGCCCTCCGTGTTATTGACATTGGCACCTAATTCCAATCTTCCGCAAACTGCATTCGTAGTGTTTACTGTAACCGTATTCCTTCTTCTTATAATCACTATGTCAGTAGCGGCGGGAGCAGAAGTAGCGGCATAAGTACTTGAATTGGAAGACCACATATTGGCATCCGTCCAGTTGCCGGTATTAAAGGCAAATTTAAAATCACCCACTACGATATTATTAGGCACATAGGTAATGGAATAATTGGATGCACTAAACGTTCCGCCTGTAGCTGTACTCGGAACAGCGGTATTGACATAGGTTCCTGCGGCAGCACCCGAGGCAGCACCGGTACCATAAGTAACGGTAATACTACCAATCGTTTCTGACCCCACTAAACCGGTAGCGGAAAAATCCGTAAATCCGGTTACGGGGGATGCAAGGGTAGTTCCTACCGCTTTAAACACCTCGTCAATCGTTACGGATAAAGGAGCCGGAGTAATATCGGCAGATAGTGAGGGCTGCGTGAGCGTATAATTCCCATTGGGAGCAGTATATCCTGTGAGGGTGACCGCTTTACCGGTTCCCACGTTCGAATTATTGAAATTAGCTGAGGGACTGCCGGAAACCGTAAATGTCTCCCCATATTGCAAACCGCTATAGACCGCATTACCTGATATAGCCGCTGTCGCTGTACCATCATATATTTTATTTACGGCTGTAATTCCTGTTATGGTCAATGAAGCAGGCGAAATAGCAATGGTAAAAGAGGATCCGGTACTGGCACATCCGTTAACTGTTTTCACCGTCAAATTTCCGGTGTAAGTTCCCGCATTGGTGCTATTGGGGATCGAGATGCTGATAGGACTTGCGGTAAGGGTTGCATCGGAGACCGGCAAAAAGCTGTTGGTTGGACTTGCATTCCAGCTAATGCTATAGGTAGTCGGACTGCCGCTTGTAGCCGAATACGTAAGTGAAGTACTTGTTACCCCGTACGTCACACCGGTTGCAGTAGCTGAAGCAGTAATGGTGGGCGTTGCATTCACAGTTGCCGTTACCGCAGTTCTGGTAGCAGACACGCAACCTGAAGCAATTACCCTGGTTTCTGCATAATACACAGTAGTAGCAGAAATAACAGGGGTAGAGAAAGAAGTATTGTTGGACAAGACGGCTGTTCCACCGGTGCTGGTAGTGTACCAGTCAATGGTTTGATTTTGACCGGGAGGAGTAGCAGTAAGGGTAACGATACCGGTTCCGCAACGAGTGGCATCAGTACCGGTTGGAGCTGCAGGCAGCGCCGTCCAGGCGTTGATGGTAGCGGCAGCCGATACCCCTGATGTACAACCTTCCGCAGTGGTAACCGTAAAGGTATAAGTGGTATTGGCGGGCAATCCGCTGAAAGTGCCGCTGGTACCGGAGCCGGTAGAAGTGGTGCCGGCAGGATTGATGGCAACTGTCCAAGTACCAGATGAAGGTAAAGAATTTAAGGTAACACTTCCTGTTGTTACAGTACAGGATGGTTGAATAATCACACCTATTTGAGGAGTAGAAGGAATGGCATTGATCACAACAGTGGCTGATCCTGTCATAGTATTGAAACAACCTGTTGTAGTATTGGTAGCCGATACCGTGTACGTACCTGCCGTTGTTTGCAAGCCAAAGCTGATAGCAGCGCCCGTACCGGATACAGGAGATCCCACATTGGTGGAACCACCCCGTACCAGCTGATAGCTGACACCGCTTTGTGACCCGCTCAGACCAATGCTCACACCTGAACCGCCGGTACAATAACCCCCGCCGCCTGTTATTATGAAAGCTGTGGGAACAGGAGTTACCGTGGTGCTAATTGTATTTGAATTGGTGTTGGCGGCAGCCAGACAGGCCGTAGCTGCATAGGACATTACTACCATTACCTGATCGCCATTTACAAGAGAAGAAGTATTATACGTAGTACTGTTAGCACCTACATTGGTGCCGTTCAGTTTCCACTGATAAGAAGGAGAAGCCCCTCCATTAACCGGCGTAGCAGTAAAGGTTACACTGGTACCCGGACAAATGCTGTTATCCGCATCATTTGAGGCAATAGTTACAGAAGCCGGATTAGTTGGATTTACAGTCAAAGTACCATTCACATAAGTGATATTATAATTCGAAATAGTCGCTCCAGTAGCTGCGGCTGGTATGATTGCATAAGTGCCATCTGCCGCGCCGGATGCAGCCCCTGTACTGGTGAGGGTAACTCCGGTAATACTTTGACCGCTTATCAGTCCGCTGCTGCCAAATTCAGTACCGGCAAAATTGAAGGCACTGCCTTGACATTTTGATTGGTTATTGGCTGTAATCGTCAGTGGCCTGGGGGTAATATTGCCCGCAGCAGTACCATTTGCCAGCGAGTAGTTAGTTGCCAAACCGCCATTCGCACCATCAGACAGCGTATAAACGATGGTGGCTGTTTTACCCGTACCCACATTGGCATCGGCATAAGTACCTGTAGCAGTTACGCCCAGTGTTTCCGGACTTACCAGGCCTGATAAAGTGCCTGCAGTCACTGCGCCAGAGGCATTAGTACCATCATATTCTTTACTTGCAACAGTGGGTGCTGTAATACTCAATGGTTTAGCTGTCACCGTCAATGTACCGGTCATACCGGTTAAAGTATAATTGCCCGCTGCTGCACCACTAAGGGTAAATGGAGTACCGGAAGGTATTGTTCCTTTGAAAGCGGCAATGGCGGCGACCCATGGAATTGATGTATTTAAAGTACCCCCAGCAGCATAAGTGCCGGTGGAGCTTACGATTCTTTCCAGCACAAACAGGTTGGTGTTTGTACCGGGATTACCCTGAGTAGTAGGATTATCAACTTGAGTAAAAGAATTCTCGATGGTTGACATGCCGGGAGAGCTACCCTGCAATCCCACACCGGCGATAATAAGGTCATTTGCCTGAGTGGTAGTAATATTACCGGTGGAAGCAGCAGTACCCGAACCCGTATTGGCTGAAGTAGCATCGAGTGGATTTAATGACAATACCCCATTGTACTCAATAACGGTAGCGGACGATTTCACATTAGATTGATTCATGGTCACTGTGATTGAAGCATCGGAAGTCGCACTTCCCTGAGCATACCATATTTCCACCGTGAGTGAGCCGGAAGCATTGACAGATTGGGTAGCACGCTGCCAGGTTGTTCCTGTCTGTGAAATACCCGAAATCGTATTGGAAGCATTCCCTCTGGTGGCAATCACCGCTATTAAGGTATTGCCGTTCTGCGGAGCCTGACCTAGAGTAACCGAAAATGAAGTGTTGGGATTATTTCCTGTATTTCCGTTGGCAAACTGCCTTCTTGAAATAGATGAGGTATTCGCTATAATTCTGCTACCTACATCTTTCAGATTAATAAGCCCACTACCCGTAAGGCTAAGATTATCCCCCGATACAACATTAGTGATAGAAAGATCGGTTGCAGAGGCAAAGATGGTCCCGTCATACGAACGCGTACCGCTTAAAGTTATTGGTCTTGGCGTGATGGTGCCGGTTAATCCGGTTGGCTGTGTAAGAGAATAGTTAGATGCAGCAGCTCCGCTGATACTGAATCCTGTAGCGGTAACGGCGATACCTGCACCTGCATTTACGCTGGCGAAAGTACCCGTAGCGCTACCGCTGCTGAGGGTTACAGCATCACCTACAACTACACCTGATAAAGCAGCAGATCCAGTATTGAGTGTAGCCGTATTTGTTTTGTCATACACTTTGTTGTTAACTGTGACGCCAGTGATGGTGAGGGGTTTTTGCGTTCTTGTATAAGTAACCGTAGCGGAGTTTGAAGTACAACCAGCCGTGCTTGTTACTGTAACTGAAATAGTATAAGTACCGGCTGCACAAGTTGAAGCGATGTTAAGCACACCGGTAGTTGTATTCAATGTAATCCCCGCAGGTAATCCCGTAGCAGCGTAGGAAGCAGCACTTGTAGCTACGATCTGGTAGGTTGTAGCAGTGCCGTATTCTGAGCTGGCGGTTTGATTACTGATAGCGGGTTGGGTATTGATTGTTGCAGTCACTGCTGTTCTTGAAGCAGATACGCAACCGGTTGTTGTGTTTCGTGCTTCAGCATAATAAAGTGTAGTTGTAGAAATACTTGGCGTAGTAAAAGAGGTTGAACCGTTTGACAAAGCAATGCCTCCGCTAGCTGCCGCATACCAATCGATGGTTTCGCCGGCTCCAGCAGTAGCTGAAATACTTACCGTACCTGTTCCACAACGTGAACCATTGATCCCTGTAGGTAACGTAGGAAGTGCATTAACAGTAACCGTTCTTGTAGCAGTTGCATTTGCACAACCACCTGTACCGGTTACAGTATATGTAATTGTTGCAGTACCCGCAGCTACACCGGAGATGGCGCCAGTTGTACTATTAACAGTAGCAACCGCTGCATTACTCGTTGTCCATGCGCCGCCTGTATTTCCATTTGAAGTAAATGTTGTTGATCCACCCACACAGATTGCCTGTGAGCCACTCAGTGTTCCTGCATTGGGGGGAGCAGTAACAGTAACCGTTCTTGTAGCAGTCGCATTCGAACAACCTCCTGTACCCGTTACGGTATATGTAATTGTTGTAGTACCTGCAGCTACACCGGAGATAGTGCCAGTTGTACTATTAACAGTAGCAACCGCTGCATCACTCGTTGTCCATGCGCCACCTGTATTTCCATTTGAAGTAAATGTTGTTGAGCCACCCACACAGATTGCCTGTGTGCCACTCAGTGTTCCTGCATTAGGTGCAGCAGTAACAGTAACCGTTCTTGTAGCAGTTGCATTTGCACAACCACCTGTACCCGTTACGGTATATGTAATTGTTGTAGTACCTGCAGCTACACCGGAGATAGTGCCAGTTGTACTATTAACAGTAGCAACCGCTGCATCACTCGTTGTCCATGCGCCGCCTGTATTTCCATTTGAAGTAAATGTTGTTGATCCACCCACACAGATTGCCTGTGAGCCACTCAGTGTTCCTGCATTGGGGGGAGCAGTAACAGTGACCGTAACAGAAGGGCTGGCAGAAGACGTTAAACCATTACCATCTGTTACAGTAACTGCATATGAGTTAGGCCCTCCCGCTGTGGATGTGTTGGCTGTTGCAGTAGAAGAAGTTGTACTTCCACTTATAGAACCTGTCCAACTATAAGTAAAAGGTGCATCACCGGTAGGAGATGCAGTTAAAGTAGTGGCTGCATTCTGACATACGGTCACATTTCCACCAGTTATAGATACAGAAGGGTTTGCATTATTGATACCTGTAAAATCACCAATAGCTCCGGAATTTGAGGCTAAAACATTCGTTGATGTATTGATGGAAGATGCAATACGCGTCCAAGGCAATGCACCCGTCCATCGTCCCATTAAGATATTTGCTTCAGTGCCCACTACATCAGCCTGCTGATAAGTGGCGGTCACGATTGCATTAGTTGAAGTATATCCACTCTGACCAATCGTCCAGTAACGTGTTATATGATTGGTCGTATTGACATTATTTGGATGTTTAGCATTGATAACTTTGGCACTTACATAACCACCACTTACACCTGTTCCACTAAAAGAAACGGTTACGGGAGAATATTCAATAGTACTGGTTGCATCTCCAATTGGGAATGTAAATAAAGAAGATGAAGGATTAAGCCCTAGTATTCTTCTTACTTCACCATCAGTAGCTACAATCATGTTGGAAGCGGATGGCGTACCGGAAATTGCTGCACTGCTTCCAAATGTCAAATTCATAGAAGAAGGGACAGATACTAAGCCGGCGGTGAGTGTCAACTGATGATCAATTCTTGTATTCGCTGAAAGCGTAACAAGGTTATTCGTTCCGTTAGGCGTACCGGTTTCATTTATCTGTATCTCAACAAGACCTGTTTGACCGGTAGTAGTAAATGAAGACGCAGATGTTCCAACAATTCTGATTCTTGTTATAACATCAGGATCCGTTGCCGTTTCTGATATTGATCCTCCTGTATGGCTAAAACTACCTCTTACTTCTAAAATTGATGAAACACCTGATGTTATTGTGCTGCTTGATTCGTCTGACAAATTCAAAGTACCGCTATTCTGAATATAATTTCCACTTACGATAACGCTATGTGCTCTGGTATTTGAATTTCCCAGATCATTGGTTATTCTGAATGTACCTAAACCTTGTAATGACAAATTACCACCTATAGTTAAAGTTGCATCTGTAGATTTATTACACAACGCAACCGTACCACTTGAGTTATGCGTAAAATTACCGGCAATACTTCCACTGAAGTTAGTTACAGATGATGTTGAAATAAAAAATCCAGCATTATTATTTACAACAACATTTCCAAACACCTCAGTAAATTCATCCGAAGCAATACTAGCATCAATTTGCAAAGTAGAAGCAGCATCCCATGATGCTGTCGGTATGGATGCACCACTGAAATTTGATATATACTTACCCGTTGCTGAAAAAACTAGATTTCCAGTTGTTGTAAATGCTGCAGAGGTTGTTCTGTTTAATGTACCATTCACTGTTAAATCATCTCCGGTTCCATTCGCAATAATTAACTGTGCATTTCCTGAAACAGTAAGTTGCGCTCCAGCATCAACTGTAACTTGATCAACAGAAACATTAGAGGAGATTGTCATATCAAAACCACTTCTTACATTAATGGTTCCGGCATTGCTGGTTGTTGGAGCCAAAGAAGCAGCAGACCAATTGACACCATCGGAACTAACTTGCCAGTCTGCGGCAGTAGTCCAGTTTCCACCAACAGCATTTGCTGAACGATATTGCATTATAGCAGGAACAACTTCTCCAGTTGATAATTGTAGTGCTCCTCTGTTAAAACCATCAAATTGAATGCTCGCTAATTGAGCTGCACTAAGCCCTGATGCACTGTTACCTACGAAAAATTTAGGCCCTGTGCCTGTTGCACCCGCATTACCTGTCCAGTTATTGATTGTGATTGTAGTAGCATTCCGAGTTTGTGCGGAAGATGCTTTAAAATAATATACATTGGAACCAGAACTACCTAAGTTAATGGTAGTATTTACATCGAAATCCAAAACTCCGGCAGAGTTAGCCGAAGCTGTACTAGTACCAAGATTAAATAAACCCAAATTAAATACAGGAGTACCTCCAGAAAATTGCACAAGACCTGCTGAACTAGTTATCGGTAAGGCATTGGCTACACCTAGAGTTAAGGTACCTGACGAAACTATTGTCGTTCCGGTATAAGAATTAGCACCACTTAAAGTAACAATACCCGAACCTGAACTAGTTACAGAAACACCACCGGCACCTGAAAGGGTATTACTAAAAGTAATATTACCGGATGTACTGCAATTTAAAGACAAATTTCCGGCTAATGAACCGGCAGAAGAAAAGGTCAAATTATTGACAGATGCATTATTTAAGTTACCCCCATTCCCAGCAGTATTAATTACTGTTGTAGTAGAGCCTCCTGCTCCATCACTTGAATATAAAAGCGTTCCCGAAGTCCCAGTAGCACCTAATGTTATAGGTTTTAGATTCGTATTATTTGTAAAACTTGATATTGATAAAATCCCCTCTGCTATGGTAACACCTGTAAATGTTGAGGATGAGTTATTCGCAGTAATCGTAACCGTTCCGGCTCCAACTTTAGTTACTTCAAACGCACCAGTTAAAACACCGCTTAATGTAATATTACCGCTGCCACCCAGACTTGAGGCAGCACCCAAAGTAATTGCCCCTTGATAAGTTACAGGCGTTGCCGAACTGTTAATCAATGCAGCTCCTGAGGATATTCCTGTACCATTAATAGTTAATGCTTCTGTAGTAGCTAATGAAAATCCATTAAGATCCAAAACAGCTCCACTGGCAACAGTTGTTCCGGCAGCAGTTGTTCCCAAAGGAGTATTGGATCCGGATCCTGCTGCACCCAATCTTAAAATACCGCCACTGATAGTAGTTGCACCACCATAAGTATTATTACCTGATAAAGTCAAAGTACCAGTACCGATTTTTGTAATACTCAAGTTAGCTGCAGTTGTTGCGCTTAATAAACCTGAAAACGTAGAACTACTATTATCACTGCCAATGGTAAAAGTTCTGGATGCCCCAGAATTTGTAAGTGTTCCGCTACCAGTTAAGCTTCCACATGAGGATGTAGTTGCATTAATATTGGCTGTTGCTCCCGATTTAATATCCAGCAAACCGTTTATTGTTGTATTTACACCAAAAGTTGTAGTTCCTCCCGAAATTATTAGATTATTGAAAGCAGTAAATATAGTTGACGGCAAAGAGTTATTTGCCGTAAGTTCGACTGTACCTGTTCCAGAAGTAAATGTAGATCCGGAGAAAGCAGTTATTGCTCCATTTACCTTTAGTAATCCTCCGTTAGTCATATCTATTAAACTTGTCTGAGTAGCTACAGTACCTAGTGATAAACTTCCCGCTATTAAAGTTGATCCATTTGTAAATGTTATTGTACCTTCTCTATTCGGATTTGTACTTTGGCCAACATTAACAGCATTAGTAACTGTAAGACTTGGATTCCCGGAGGAACTGAATGTAAGAATTGCAGTAGCGTTACCTGTATTAATTTGAAGAGAATTACAAACTGCATTGGGGATATCTACCGTTACAGTAATTCCAGAATTAATAGTTACAGCATCTGCGGAAGTTGGAACAGCTGCACCACCCCAAGTTGCAGTACTGCTCCAATTGCCCGATACAGAAGCTATTCGCTGTCCCCACCCCGTATAGCCGAGTGTCAGAAAAAGCAACACCAGGAGAGAGGAGATTGGAGATTTGAGAGATGAGTTGGAGGTTGATGGTTGTAGGTTGTAGGTTGTAGGCAAAGTCCGACTGTC